>MGJA01000001.1:0-147 GCA_001794025.1 Candidatus Yanofskybacteria bacterium RIFCSPHIGHO2_01_FULL_41_21
AAGACATCTGTTAAGTCGATGCGTCCCTCCTGCGCCGAAACAACCTGATCGACAGCGTCGATTGCCAGAATCACATTGCCGGCATGTTTTGCTTCGGCAAGAATTGCCTCAAAATTGGTCTTTGCCTCATTTATGTTTTCGCCGGTT
>MGJA01000001.1:275-6065 GCA_001794025.1 Candidatus Yanofskybacteria bacterium RIFCSPHIGHO2_01_FULL_41_21
AAGCACATTATTCGCGGAAGGCCTAAGGATTACTTTTTCGATTCTTACCAAAAGCTGCTGTTTTTGGGGAGGAGGCAGGTTTTTGGCAGTCAGCTCGATGCAGAATTTATCAAGGTTATTGGTGTAGCCGAAAGAAAGCGATTTGCCTAGGGTCCCGAAGGCGGCATGTGGCTTGTTTTGATAATGGGCAAGGTGATTTATCAGAATTTCGAAATCTTTGGCCTTGATGTTTTTTTGGTCAAGATAGTTTTTTGCCGGAGTGAGTTTTTGGGAAAGTGTTAAAAAAATCTGCGCAATCGATTGGCTGGCTTTGATTTCCAAACTTTGCAAATCGGAAATCTGTTTGAATGTCTCAATTAATTTCTCGTCGAAAAAAATATAAAGGAGCCGGAAAAAATCCGTATCCGTAAGTTTTTTTAAAAAAGCCTCCTGACTTTTAAAGTCTCCTTCAAAAAGGGTATTTTTGGTAAATTCGAGGTATTTGGGGAAGGAAAAAACGGGTATTGCCGCCCAGACCAAAATCAGGACGGCATTTATAGGCACAAGCAAAACGGTGGACAAAATCCAGGCAATCAGAAGTACGGTTCGAACCGAAGCACCGACAAAAATCGAGGTTAAGTTAAAGGTTAACTTATCAAAAAATCCGGACGCGCCGAACTTTTTTTCTTTGCCTTCCACAGAAAGCCTTCTGTAAGGCGCCAAGAAATTTTTAAGGATAGAGGCGACGTTAAAGGTTTTGGGGGTTTCCCGGATCTGTCTGATTTTATTTTGTACAAATTCCGGCAGGGATACAGCATAATGCCATGAGATAAAGTTGGGTTTTTGAAGCGGAGGTTGGGCAGTGGTTTGGGTGGGCAGATTTTCCATAGTTTAAATGTAGCAGGAAGCAAGGCTGATGGCAATCAAAGTCGTTTGCTTTTTGAGGCAATCTTGTGCTAAATTCCGCAGAATGAAAGAGGAAACAGGGCAGGGCGAAACAGGTAAAAGCCAGTTTACATTCACACCAAGAGAAATCGTTATCATTCAGGGTTTAGCTGATGGTTTGAGCCGGGACGAGATTGGAAGGAAGCTTGGCGAAGGTATAAGAGAACGGTCGGTGAGTTATGAGGCACTGTCAATGGCAGAGAGGATCTGCGGGCATATAGAGGCAAGCGCGGTGTGCAAGACGGTTGTTGAAGCATATCGACAAGGTCGAGTTACGGCAAACAATTTACCGAGCGATCCTGATCCAGCGCTGTCAGAAGTTGAGTTTATGACTTTAGCAATGACAGCCGAGGGTTGTAAATCCGGTGAGGTTGCCAGAAAAATAGGTGAATCTCCATCATACTTGCTGGTTCATCGAAAAAGTATTATCCGAAAATTGGGCGTTGGTACTCTCTACAGGGTTGCTCTTTGGTATGCTGACAAATTGAAACAACGTGGTCTTCTGTAGAAAAAAGATGTACTTTTAAATTATTTTGAAGTAAATTATGTTCAAGAATTATTATGAAATCCGTAAGTGGTTAGAAAATTTTATTCCTCAGACGTGGACAAGAAAAGAGCTGGGGCTTGAAAGAATCAGTTACATTCTAAAACTTCTTGGAAATCCCCAAAACAAATTTAAGTCAATTCACATTGCCGGAACTTCGGGAAAGGGAAGTACGGCGTTTTATATTGCAAGGTTATTGCAGGGCAGTTCACAGAAAACAGTCAAAATCGGTCTTCATATTTCTCCGCACTTAGTCGATATTCGGGAGAGGATGCAAGTATTCGGAAGTCGGAATTCGGAATTCGGAAGTCGGATGGGTAGTTTAATACCGATGGGTGAGTTTATTAAATTGGTGAATGGGATTCGTAGTGTTGTTGAGAAGATTAAAAAAGAAAAACCCGATTTAACTCCGAGCTATTTTGAGATTTTGGTAGCTGGCACTTTTCTGTATTTTGCGCAAGAAAAAGTCGATTGGGCGGTTGTGGAGGTGGGTTTAGGCGGCAGGCTTGATGCGACAAACGTATTAAATCCACAATTGACGGTTATCACAAACGTCGGTTTGGATCATACGGATGTTTTGGGGAAAACCCAAGAAAAAATAGCTTTTGAGAAGGCCGGAATAATAAAAAGAGTTAAAGAGTTAGAGAGTCAAAGAGTTAAAGAAAGAATAGGAGGAGTGCCGGTAATTACCGGAGCGACTGGTAAGGCACTTGCGATTATCCAAAAAGTTGCCAAAGAAAAAAATGCGCCGTTGATCACGATCAATACTCAGTCTTCTGAAAAAGCCTTAAAATTCGTAGTTTTTAGTAATAGTAATTTACCTATTGATATATTTAGATCTACTGATTATAGCCTTGCGTTCTCAAACAAACTGCTTGCCCTGGCGGTGGTCAATGTCTTGGGAATTTCACCATATAATAAACATTATTCTTCGAGTGAAGCAAAGCGGAATCGAGAAGTTCCTATAAAAATAGATTCTCGACAGGCTCGAATAATAAATCACGTTTTTAATTTAACTTTCCCCGGAAGATTTGAGGAAATTCAAAAAGGCGTGATTTTAGACGGAGCGCACAACGCGGACAAAGTCAGGTTTTTGATCGAATTTGTCAGAAACTCGAAACTCGAAACTCGAAACTCGAAACAAATACAAAAATCCAAAATCCAAAATCCAAAATCTATCATCTTGGTTATCGCTTTTAAAAAGGGAAAGGATTGGAAGAAGATGATTGATCTTCTCGTCAAAAATCTTCCTGTCAACCAAGTCATCGCTACAAAGTTTCATGCGGTGACCGATATGGGCAAGCATCAGGCGGTTGATCCAAAAGAAATAGCAAGGTATATAAAGTCAAAGTGGAAAGTCAAAGTGGAAAGTCAAAACAATTCTCACGGTGCTGTTTTCGAGGCTGTCAACTGTCAACTGTCAACTGTCAACTGTCTAATCCTTATCACCGGCTCGCTGTATCTGGTTGGGGAAGTGCGAACAATCTGGGAATTACCTCAGTTTTGACTTATGAGGGTACAGAGTTTTTGATAGTATTAAAAAAATGACAGAAAGAAGCGTGTTTTTAGTCAGGCATGGGGAAGTAGAAAATCCTAGGGGCGTAATGTATGGTAGACTTCCGGGTTTTGAATTGAGTAGGGATGGGCAAAGAAATGTTAAGGGGCTTGCAGAAAGAATACGGAGTAGCGGAATTGTATTTACAAAAGCTTATTCTAGTCCTCTAGAAAGAGCATTCCAGACAGCAGAAATTTTGGGCGAAGTTTTAGGATGCGAAGTGGAACTCACGCCGGAAATAATAGAAATTGATGTTAGTTTTCTTACTGGTAAAACCAAATTGGAACTCGCTAAGATTATTATTCCTCATGGGTTTGATATTTACGGTAGATACTACACAGAAAAAGGAGTTGAATCGGCTCCTAATGTTATGAAACGCATGAGAAATTTTGTAGATGAGAAGTTAAAGAGTACGCAGGGTAATTTTGCAATAGTTTCTCACGGGGACCCGTTAATTCTCCTACTTTGGACATATTTGTATCGAGATAAAAGAATTCCAAGCACTTTAAACTTAGCTAATAATGTTGACTATATAAAAAAGGGTAAAGCGATTGCTATATATTTTGACGAAGCAGGTATGTTTTTGAGATTCAACAAATTCAAATAAGTTTGTAAACCTTGCCTCATTACTTGTTTTTGAAAGATACTGGAAGTAGATGAAGTTACTTTCCGATCTTGATGTTTCAGGCAAAAGGGTATTTGTGAGGGCGGATTTGGATGTGCCCGTTAAGGAGTTCACGGTTAAAAGTTCGCAGTACTCAGGAGCAACAAGGCTGACAAATTTAAAAAATACGATTGATTACTTATATAAACAGGGTGCGTCCAAAATTATTATTGCAGGTCATATAGATAGACCAGAGAAACCTGACCCGGAATTATCAACAAAACAGCTTAGGTTCATTCTGGAGCAAATCCTTTTAAGAAGCGTTTATTTTGCCCAAAATTTAGAAAAGCAAGTTGAGGGGTACTTAGTACTTTTGGAAAATTTACGATTCTTTCAGGGTGAAGAGGCAAACGATACCGCTTTTGCCGTAAAATTATTATCCTTGGCCGATATTTATGTCAACGAGGCATTCGGTAATTGCCACAGGAATCATGCATCGATGGTGGCATTGCCTCGATTGTTGCCGCATGCAGCCGGTCTGCATTTAGCCAAGGAAGTAGATGAATTGTCTAAAATCCTCAAGGGTCCCCAAAAACCTTTCGTGGCAATTGTCGGCGGGGCAAAGATCGAAACAAAACTGCCTTTGGTTGAACATCTTGCCAAAATTGCGGATTTTGTTTTGGTCGGAGGGGAGTTGCCCGTTGAGACAAAAGACAAACAAATGACATTTCCTCAAAACGTTTTGGTTGCTAGTTTAACAGCAGATGTCAAGGATATATCCGATGAATCGATTTATCAGTTCAAAGAGAAGATTGCTAATGCCAGAACAGTGGTCTGGAACGGGCCTTTAGGGCTTTTTGAAGAAGGGTACAATGAGGGATCGAGGGAAATTGCAGGATCAGTAATTGATTCTGGTGCATATTCTGTTGTCGGCGGTGGTGAGACTGTTGAATTTTTAGCAAAAAACAATTTTCTTTCGAAATTTTCTTTTGTTTCCTCGGGCGGCGGCGCAATGCTGGAGTTTCTGTCAGGTAAAACCTTACCGGCCCTTAAAGCTTTAGAATAATATCTGCAACTGCCCATGAATTGGTACCAGAAACCTTACAAAGATGTTTTTGAAGAACTTAGTGTAAAGCCGGAGGAAGGTTTAAATCATAGACAGGCAAATGACAGGCGGACAGCATTCGGCCCTAATGTTTTAGCGCGATCGAAAAAAGAAACGATTCTCGATATTTTCGCAAGGCAATTCAAAAGTCCCTTAATTTACATTTTGATTTTAGCAGCAGGGTTTGTTATTTCTCTTGGTCAAACAACGGATGCGATTGTCATTCTGGCTGTAATTATCTTAAATTCGATAATCGGTACAGTTCAGGAGGGCAAAGCCAGAAATTCCCTTGAAAGACTGAAAAGTTTAACTCGACATAAGGCTCTTGTGCGGCGTGCAGGCGAGGAAAACCTAATTTCTGCAGAAGAACTTGTTCCCGGCGATATTTTAATTCTGCACGAGGGAGACCGAATAGGTGCCGATGCCAGGGTTTTTAAGGCTGAATCTTTCAAAGTTGATGAGGCAGTTTTGACTGGGGAAGTTGAAAGCATTACCAAAACCGCTGATGTTATCGACAAAACGGATTTGGTTGTGGGAGACCAGAAAAATATGGTATTTGCCGGAACCAGCGTGGTTTCGGGATTTTGTGAGGCTGTAGTTGTGGAAACGGGTTTTTCTTCCGAACTTGGGGAAATATCCAAAAGCATTCAAGAATCTTCTGATGTGCCCTTGCCCTTAGCTCAAAAAGTTTTAAAACTTACCCATTTTATCGCATTTGCCGTTTTTTTGATCGCGGCAGTCACTCTTCTAGTTGGCGTTTTTAGGGGAATTGAACTCAGGGAAATATTGGCGGCAGTAATCGGGCTTTCCGTTTCGATCGTTCCCGAGGGTTTGCCGGTTGCCGTAACTATTGTTCTTGCCGGTGGCGTCTGGCGTATGGCCAAAAATAAAGCAATCATCAGGCAGATGGCGGCGGTTGAGGCAATGGGCAATGCCGATACTTTGCTTGTTGACAAAACCGGCACTATCACAACAGGCAAAATGGTTATTAAGAAAGTAAATTTCGAAGGAGAAGAAATAAAGATTGACGGAGACGGATATGAACCAGACGGCAAAAT
>MGJA01000002.1:0-1212 GCA_001794025.1 Candidatus Yanofskybacteria bacterium RIFCSPHIGHO2_01_FULL_41_21
GATGCGGTTTGGGCTGGACAGCCGGAATCCGATGACACTGGAGGAGGTGGGGCGGGAGTTCGGGGTGACCCGGGAGCGGATCAGGCAGATTGAAGCTAAAGCGTTGAGGAAGCTGAAGCATCCGAGTAGGAGAAAGAAATTACAGGATTATTTGGATTAAGGTTTCTAGGCCATTCGACGTTTGCACATGCGCTTCTCGACTGCCTGGTCGTTGCCGGACGTTCGCGGCTCGGGATGCTATTTGCAAAATGTCTGCATGGCCTTTTATTTTGGAACTATCGTCTGCGCAAACTCCTTAAAACGCAGGTTTATCGGCGCTGATTTTTAGATGCTCACGCTTGGGGAATAGGCACTTGTGCTTTGAGATGGTCCGGTTGGCTTTGGATATTGGGGGATGGGGTCAGATGCGGGGTGTCCAGTCCTGGGTATTCACAAAGGTCAATCCTAATCCGAAGATTAGTGTAAACATGAACAAAATTAAGGTTTCCTCTCCGGAGTATGAGAGTTTTCCGTCGGAGAACTGGTCTACAGCGGTCCATACACCGGTGGGGATTCCGGAAACGGCCGCGGCAATCCAAGTAGCGTGATTTCTATGATCTTGGAGGAATCCTGGAGCGGGGGGAAGGGAGTCGATTTGGCTTTCCAGCATAGCTTTGGGGTGGGGGAGTATTTTATCCGGGCAGAATGGAGAAAAGCAAATAGAGCGGATGGTGATGGGTAGTTTTGGATTTTGGGAGGTTCCTGTTGCCAATCAGTTATAAACCGAATAAAATACGAAGTGATGCCCGAGACTAGAACGTATAGGGATAGGAGAGATGTGCTACTTGCAGCTGTGAGAGAGAAGCGCAGGAGAGTAAAGCTCGTGGCGATTAAATACAAAGGAGGGAAGTGTATGATTTGTGGTTATCGGAAGTACGCTGGGGCTTTGGATTTACACCATGTTGGTAGGAAAGTATTTGGCATTGGCGACAGTGGGTATACTCGCTCATGGGATGATATTAGGAATGAGTTGAGAAAATGCGTGCTGCTTTGCGCCAATTGTCACAGAGAAGTAGAAGGGGGAATAACTAGAGCTCCGAGGCTAAGGCAGAGTAGGGAAAAATTATGGAAGATAAGATAAAATAGCTTTGTTTGTTAACATTCCCCTGTAGCTCAATGGTAGAGCGCTCGCCTGTTAAGCGAAGGGTTGGAGGTTCGAGTCCTCCCGGGGGA
>MGJA01000002.1:1221-13875 GCA_001794025.1 Candidatus Yanofskybacteria bacterium RIFCSPHIGHO2_01_FULL_41_21
ATCGGTGTTGGCACTACTTCCACAATCACCCTGTTTTTAACAATTAGCTTTTCGTAAAAGAAGCGTAAGTAGTGTCTTTTCAAAAAACCTGGTGCATCATTGTAGGCTTGGTAAATATTACGAGTAAAAGCTAGCACCTCCTCAATCACGTTAATATCCACCTTATTCTTGTTATCAATATCCTGCATTTTGGTATCTAATCCAACGATATGCGCTTGTATTTCGGCGTGTTTGCGCTTAAATGTATCCCGCTCAATACTACCGTCAATAAGCACGTCCTCAAGCTTGTTGCGCCTACCCTCTAAAGCTAACCTTTGGTTTAATATGCCTTGCTTAAGGCTTGTGGAGTTGGCGCGGTTAGTATCAACCATTTCGCGGGTTTTCCTTACCACCGCATTAACAAACTCCTCAGTAAATTGTACGTTTTTAAACTCATCGGCAACCTGTCCCTCAATATCTTCCATTTCAACGTATCGTGAGGGGCAACCGTTACGGTCGCGCTTTTGGCAATGGTAATAGGCTATTTTTCCGCCTCTTGCCCTTAAACTAGGCTTTGTATGCCACTCGGCGGTGTATCTTTGCCCACAATCGCCGCAAATAATAAAGCCCCGTAATAAAAAGTCATAAACTCGCCGCCTCAAAAGGAAATTACGGTTTTTGGCAAGTACATACTGGCAGGTGTTGTAAAGCTCTTTAGTAATAATAGGTAGGTGTTTACCCTCTTTGCTTTCACCGTGCCAACGGATAATGCCGTAATAAAAGGGGTTATGTAGTATTGAGTGGATTACGCTATGTCCTAAGCTTGTACCCGTCCTTGAAAGGATATTGCGCTCACTTAGCCACTCCTGTATTTCAACAATGGAGTAGCTACCTGTGGCATAAAGCTCAAATAATTCCTTAACAATTGGTGCTGTGTATGGGTCGGGTTCGCACGTCTTCCTTTCCCTATCCCCACCAACGGTTCGGTAACCAGTGGGTGGTGGGGTGGGTTGCCAACCCTCGCGAAACTTTTGTATTAGCGCATCACGGGTACGCTGTCCATTAACATCACTTTCCCACTCGGCAACGCTAGCTAATATGTTGGCAATTAAACTTGAGCCTTTAGTTACGTTGCCCTCTAAAACCGATACCATTTCAAGTCCCTTAGCCTCAATTTCCTTACGGGTGTCCCTAAAGTCCGAAACATTTCGGGCAAAACGGTCAATTTTGTAAATAATTAAGGCATCAACCTTAAAATCTTCAACTGCTTTAAGTAAGTCTTGGAACGCGGGGCGGTGGGTAGTCCTGCCGCTTTTGCCGTCATCAAGGAATATGCGCTTTACGTGGTAATCGTGGTTACGGGCGTAATCTTTACAAGCATTTTCCTGGTTTTTTAACGAAAAGCCCTCGGTAGCTTGTTCATCGGTTGATACACGTAAATAAATGTAGGCAGTTTTCATAATTTATATGCCCCTGTTTAGGTCGCTAAACCTAATTTCCTTTGGGCTTACCTTATACTGGCGCGCCATTTTCCTTACCTCTTTATTGATTGTATCTAAGTAGGGCTTAGTCATAACTTTTGCCTTTTCGTAACTTAGCGCACCGTGTTTCATTGCTAAATGTATTGCGCGCGCTTCTGCTAATAAATCCCTTAAATTGACCTTGTTGTTTTCCATAATAGCCTTGCTAACTTATACCGAAGCCTACAGGCTATATCGACGATACACAGGTCATTTTTTGATTGCAACTCCATTTTTGCACAATCGCTCCCCAACATAGTTTTTCGGTGTACCGTACCGCAAAACCCCAATTTGAGCCTAATTGTTTTTTAAATGCGTCTAAAATACCATTATTTAACCCTGTTTTGCTAAGTATTCGCTCACTTTTGCATTAAAAACCTTTCCTTTATGCTCAATTTTAGGGTCTTGTTTAATTTCGCTAACAAATTGGTAAAACATACCTACGGGTAAACCTTTTTTAGCCGCGTTTATGTAAGTAGGCATAAATGCAAATGGATTATTTGGCTCCAGTTCTTTCCAAGCCTCTAAAGCCGCTAACTCAACCTCATTACTTGGCTCAAAATCTTTTGGGAAAAGTATTCTTTTAGTTCTTTCCTCTACCGTGGCAAAAAACTCTTTATCGGCGACATACTCGCCTTTATTACTTTTGCTTGTATTTAACTCACTTAAATTAGATTGGGGAGCACTTTCGGTACCACCTTGTACCCCATTTGGTTCCAAGTTGGTTCCACTTTCACCATTAAAGGAGGGTAAATATGAGGGTTTGTACCTATCACTTTTAATTGATTGATACTTCTTCCAGTTTATAAACTCAACAAACCACTCGCTAGTTTTGGGGTTAGTCCATAAATATATCAAACCTATTTGATACATTTCCTCTAAATAACGCTCAATTTTTTTAAATGACCACCTAACCATAGGTACTACGGTTGCCTTTATGTATTCGGGGTCGCCACGCAATCTACCGTCATCGTCCGCGTGTGCTATTGCCCAAGTAAAAAGGAGCCGAGCAGGTAAGGATAATTTATTTACCTGTGATGAGGTTGATATTGTTTTGTGTAACATCCTTGCTTTAGCCATTGTTATTTTTATTGACCTATCTATTTTGGTATATCAATTGTTTTAAATCCTTTTGCGCACTAAAAAAACGATGGGGTTCAACCAACGCTTTGTATGCCAAAAACTTTTGGGTTAGTGCTTTGCGCTGTTCACTTTCCTCAAACACAAACACGACACGTCTTGGATTGGCTTTGTCAACGGAGTGTAGGGGTATTGCCTCACTTATTAAGTAACAAGCAAGTTGGAAGTTATCTGTGGGAAAAGTTATTTTATTGGGTTGCGTGTGCATATTTATTATTTATCTTTATTGGCTTTTTAGTAGCCAACTTTTTTTCCTGTAAATGAGCAAACACAATATTTACCCATTGCTGGGCAATTGCATCAATTTCGGCTTGTTTATCCTTATCCTTATTTTTGCCTTGTTGCATTAAGGCAATAGTAGTAAAGTACCGAAAACAAAATAAGTTGTGGAAAGAGGTTTGGGGTAATTAAACAACCTTGTGGTATGTTTGGAGTTTGTCTTGGTAGGAGTTTACAGCACTCCTAACAGTTTCCATCGTTTGACCTACAGTACTTGCAAGCTTTTTGTAGCCCATTTGTTGATAAAGCCAATACCATTGTCTGTCTCGCTTTACTACACCAATTGCTTTTGTGTCTTTGTTTTGGTTTAGTTCATCAACCTCCCTTACGCGGTGTGATGTAAAAGTTACGTCATCATCAAACTGTAAATCTTCTGGCAAGCCGTACAGAATAGGTTCTTTAAGCATTGTTCTATAGTCCGCATCGGTAATAATGCCACTTATGGTTGCCGCTAGTATTGACCCTACATAAGTTGCACCCAAACTATATTTTTTAGCTATACGGCGCAACTCAAAATAGTGCTTCCAAAAGTGTTTAGCCTCGTTAATATCCCGCTCGAGGTTTATAAAATCATTTATTTTGCTATTGGAAAGTAGGGTTTTGCCAATCCAAGTCTCGCGTAGCTTGGCTATATCTTCCATAAAATCGTGTCGGTCAACCAAAAAAGCCACGTCGGCAAACTTACCGTCGTCCACAATTTGTATGTCTATCGCCGCAATAGGGTAACTTTGTCTTTTTATACTCATATTTATATTTATTTGAGCAGTACATTTAGTTGCTAGATTTTATCAAGCTTTATCACTAATAAGCTGTAAAACCCTCAAATTTGCCCTGCGCGTTTTGGTGATAATAGCTTTTAATCTTTAACCCGTCACTTATATCAACTAAATAAAATGTTAAGTTGGAAACTTGAGCTGTAAAGCCAACATATTCGCCGCTCGAGTAAAACGTTCGCAACTCATCAACGCTTACTTTAATGTCGCCGCCCACAAGGCTTATGTCACGTATGAAGTAGCCCGAGGTGGTATGTTCATACCCCTGGGTGCTAAAAAGCCGCGATAAAGGCTTGTCATTAGTTTCGTAGTCTTTCCCTAAAATAAAATCTAAATCATCTTGCTCCTTGGGTGTTGAGGGGACGGCAAATAAGCTCATTAACTTTTCCGTATCTTTATCGTGCTTGTGGTTATAAAAAAGGGTAATAAAATCCTCAACTTGTTTTTGTTTGGTGCTATCAACCCCACTTACTTTAATTTGTTCATAAGGCAAATTAACTTGGGTCTTAATAGTTGCGGTAGAGGTAGGGTTTTTGCCAATAAAATAGCCCAAAAAGAGTGTAAATACGATTAATAATCCAATAATTAGCTTTGGCTTGTTCATTTGTCCCTCGCAGTATAACAAAAATTACTAGGTTTGATGTATAATTTGGTAGAAGTTAATGCCTTGAAAAGGTACAACAATGCCAAGAACCGTAAAACTATTAAAAATACGACAAGCCGCCGAAATGCTTGGAGTTAATCCCGAAACATTGAGGCGTTGGGATAAAAGCGGAAAGCTAAAGGCAATAATTATTAGCGAACGGGGCGATAGGCGTTACAAAAGGGAAGATATTGTACGGTTGGTTAAAAAGCTTGCCGACCAATAACTATAAAAATAAATATGGATTATGTAAACGAAAAAGCCACGCGCAAAACGTGGATTGATGAAAAACTTAAAAAGTCGGGCTGGGAAAATATTATCCCCTATAAAGAGGGGCTTGATACTTCCGCGCTTCACAAAACCGCCGTTGAGGAATACGCAACCGCAACGGGACCCGTTGATTACGCGCTTTTTGCCAATGGTAAATTAGTTGCTTTTGTTGAAGCTAAAAAAATAGGTCTAGGTCCCCAAAACGTTTTATCCCAAGCGCAACGCTACGTAAAAGGTGCCGAACAAGAGGGCAAAGACGTACCGTTTATTTATTCCACCAATGGTGAAATTATTTGGTTCCAAGATTTACGCACTAGCAATAGCCGTTCACGCCCCGTACAGCAGTTTCACACACCAAAAGCACTTATTGAATATTTAACTAATCCTACCCACGAAAATGCAAAGTGGTTTGTGCAAAATCCTGCCGATTATGCCAAATTGCGCTACTACCAGCGTGATGCCATAACCGCAGTTGAAAAAGCCCTCGTGGATAACAAACGCTCAATGCTTTTAGCAATGGCAACGGGTACAGGTAAAACGTTTACGGTAGCCTCACTTATATACCGCTTGCTCAAGTCGGGTGTAAGTAAGCGCATTTTGTTTTTAGTTGACCGTAGAGCACTTGCCGCACAAACCGTAATGGAGTTTGCCGCTTATGAGGCGGAAAACGGTTTAAAGTTTAACCAAATATACCAAGTGTATAGCCAAAAGTTTAGGGTTGATGATTTTGAAAGTAACGAAAAGGTTGATTTTAATGTGATACCCACAGGTTACCTTACCGACCCCGATGGCAATCAAGTGTTTGTGTACATTTCCACCATACAACGTATGCAGATTAACCTTTACGGCAAAGAGGGTATGTTTAGCTATGAAGGGGATTTTGACCCCGATGATGATGCCGACAAAATTGATATGCCCATCAACGCTTTTGACACGATTATTGCCGATGAGTGCCACAGGGGCTACACCTCCCAAGAAGTAAGCAAATGGCGCGGTGTGCTTGACCATTTTGATGCCGTTAAAATTGGGCTTACCGCAACCCCTGCCGCCCATACAACAGGTTACTTTAAGGAAATTGTT
This sequence comes from Candidatus Yanofskybacteria bacterium RIFCSPHIGHO2_01_FULL_41_21, assembly GCA_001794025.1. Classification (GTDB taxonomy): domain Bacteria; phylum Patescibacteriota; class Minisyncoccia; order 2-02-FULL-40-12; family GWA2-44-9; genus 2-01-FULL-41-21. The sequence goes on from MGJA01000002.1 coordinate 6,906, forward strand.
TACCGTTATTCATACGAAAAAGCAGTACAAGACGGGTTTTTGGTTGATTACGATGCGGTCAAAGTTTCATCGGGTGTCCGAATTGAGGGCATTACCTTAAAAGAGGGTGAAGAAGTAGAACAAGTTGACCCTAGTACGGGTGCGCAACAACTTGATTTATTAGAAGACGAGCGTAAGTTTTCGGTAACCGATGTTGAACGCGAAATTACTTCCCCCGATAGCAACCGTAAAATTATTGAGGAGTTTGCCAAATATGCCAAAGAGCAGGAAGAGGAAACGGGGCGTTTCCCAAAAACTTTAATCTTTGCCGACAATGATTTAGCTAATACCTCACACGCAGACCAATTAGTTGATATGTGTCGTGATGTTTTTGGTAGGGGTGATGCGTTTGTACAAAAAATAACGGGTTCGCCAACCGTTGATAGACCCCTTACTCACATAAAGGAGTTTAGGAACCGTCCCGAACCGCATATTGTAGTTACCGTTGATATGCTTTCAACGGGCGTTGATATACCATCAATTGAAAATATTATTTTCCTGCGCCCTGTAAAGTCGCGTATTCTTTTTGCACAAATGCTTGGGCGTGGTACGCGGCTTTGTACTAATTTTCCTAATGGTTTAGGGACACCACCCAAAACTCACTTTACGGTGTTTGATTGTTTTGATGGCACACTATTGGAGGCGTTTAAAAACAGTACCGACATAACCCAGATAACGCCCATTAACCCCACCCGACCGATTGAGCAACTAATAAGTGACATTAGTAACAATGTTGATGTTGAATACAACACACGCTGTTTAGTAAAGCGGTTACAACGTATTGCTAAAAATACAACCGCCGATGGACGGGAAATGTTTGCCAAATACATACCCGATGGCGACATTACTAACTTCGCAAAAGACCTACCAGATGCCCTAGCAAGGGAACGGGTGGCAACGCTTAAAATCCTTACCGATGAAAAGTTTATTGATTTACTAAAACATTACCCACGCCCACCAAAAAGATTTATCCGCGCTATTGAACAGGAAGACACCGTTTCATCGGAATATATTTTTAGAACTACCGATGGACGGGAGCTAAAACCCGAGGATTACATAGTGCAATTTGAGCGGTATGTTAAGGAAAACCCCGAGCATATTGAGGCAATAAGTATTGTTTTAAGTAAGCCAAAGGGCTGGAATACAGGCGCACTTAAAGAATTGCGTACATCACTTGCAGGACAACCCGAACGCTTTACCGAGGGCAACTTACGCCGCGCTTATAAATACCCGCTTGCCGATATTATTTCAATGGTCAAACACGCCGCCAAAGACGAGCCGTTACTTTCCGCAAAAGAGCGCGTGGATTTAGCAATGATGAAAGTTATGGGTGATAAAAAGATTACCGCCAAGCAAGAGCAATGGTTGGAACTTATAAAGCTACACCTTGTTGAAAACCTAACTATTGATGTGCAGGACTTTGATGAAATGCCAATCTTTGTTAACCTCGGAGGAAACTTTAAGCGCATTAATGCCGATTTTGACGATAAGCTAATGCCATTTATCAATGAAATTAACGCTACAATACCAGCCGTTTACGCCTATGCAAGCTAATACAAACATTGTTAATAAATTATGGGGATATTGTCACGTACTGCGCCACGACGGTATGGATTATGGCGATTATGTGGAGCAACTTACCTATTTGCTTTTCCTTAAAATGGCGGAGGAACGAAGTGCGGTTATACCCAAAGAATATTCTTGGTCGGTATTAAAAACCAAAGCAGGTACCGAGCTTTTAGACTTTTACACCGAGTTATTGCGCGGGCTTGCCAAACAAGAGGGATTACTTGGTGCCATATTTGCCGAGGCATTAAGCAAGTTTACAAAGCCCGTAAACCTTAAAAGACTTATTGACCTAATTGATGAAATTGATTGGTCGGCGCTAAATATTGATGTTAAAGCCCAAGCCTACGAGGGATTACTTGAAAAGTCCGCCGCCGAGGGCAAAAAAGGAGCAGGACAATACTTTACGCCTCGTGTACTAATCCAAGCAATTGTAAATGTGATGAAACCCGACCCACGGGTGGCAAAAGACTTTACTATTTGTGACCCTGCCGCAGGTACGGGTGGGTTTTTGCTTAGTGCATACGAGTGGCTTTTGCACCAAACAGGCGAAGCTATAAACCGTGATGATTTGGAGCGCATAAAAAAGACCACTTATTTTGGTACTGAGCTAGTGGCAAGACCCCGAAGACTTGCCCTTATGAACCTTTATTTGCACGGCATTACCGCCAATATGTACCTAGGCGATAGTATTTATGAACCCGACCGTGGCGAAAGGTTTGATGTAGTTTTAACTAATCCGCCGTTTGGCACCAAGGGTGCAAACCAAATGCCTGAACGGCAAGACTTTACTGTGGGGACAAGCAACAAACAGCTTAATTTCATACAACATATTTTGACGATATTAAAACCTGGTGGTAGAGCGGCAGTTGTATTGCCCGATAATGTGCTTTTTAGTGACCAAGCCGCCGAGGTGTTCAAAATCCTTATGCAGGATTGTAACTTGCATACTATTTTACGGTTACCTGGAGGGACATTTACTCCTTATAGTCAAGGTGTTAAGGCTAATGTTATTTTTTTTACAAAAGGTATGCCAACCGAAAATGTCTGGATTTACGATGCTCGAACCAACATTCCAAGCATCACCAAAAATGATAGACCACTAATACATAAGCACTTTGAAGATTTTGAAAAGTGTTATGGCGATAACGCCAATGGTCAATCACCCCGTGATGAAATGCAATCAAAAGACAATAGGTGGAAAAAGTACACGACGGCACAAGTTAAGGATAAAAAATACAAGTTAGATAGCTTTAAGTGGCTTAAAGAGGAAAACGTTGATGAAAGCGATGAAATAGGTGAACCAGAGGAGTTAATAACCGATGCGCTTTCCGAACTAAAAGAAGCAACTAACAGCTTAGAGGAAATTTATGCAAAACTTGAAAATGGACAATAACGATGGTGAAGATGCACTCCAACTAGTACCCCTTGGCAAACTGTGCCTAAAGTTACGAGGTGTGTCATATTCGAAAGGTGAAGCTACCGCATTTCCTGCTGAAGATTACCTGCCAATTTTAAGGGCAAATAATATTGACGATAACGAACTTAATTATGACGGTTTGGTTTATGTACCCAAAAGTCGTGTCGCAACCAAACAACTTTTACAAAAAGGTGACGTAGTAATTGCTATGTCTAGTGGAAGTAAAAAATTAGTAGGTAAGGGCGCACAGCTTAAAAAAGACTGGAATGGTTCATTCGGAGCTTTTTGCGGAGTGTTGCGACCAAATCTAGATATGGTAAATCAAGATTATTTTGGCTATTTTTTTAGTAGTGCTAGCTACAGGAACCATATTTCCGATGTGTCTGCAGGTACAAGTATTAACAATCTAAAAAACGAGCATTTTGAAAACATAATATTCCCTCTTCCAAGCTTAAAAAAACAACGGACAATTGCCGCGCAAATAGACAATTTGTTGCCTGATATAAAAATAAACAAAACTAGATTGAAAAAGGCAAAAAAATTAGTTGTTAAGTTTAGGCAGGCAATTTTATATGCCGCTTTTAGTGGCAAGCTAACCGAGGATTGGCGAGCAAACAACAAGACCAAGAGTGTGGATAACTTGCTTGAACGTATCGGTTCTTTACGACAGCAAGCACAAGGAAAGCGGGCAAAAACTCCCTTGGCGATTGCCGACACGGACTTACCAGATATTCCCGAAACTTGGAGGTGGGTTTCGGTCGATACCCTTTCGAATATTGTTGTTGACGGTGTGCATAAAAAACCAAATTATATTGATAATGGGGTACCTTTCATTACCGTCCGTAACTTAACAGCAGGTCAAGGACTTTCATTTGAACAATGCAGGTATATAAGTGAAAGTGACCATAAAGCTTTTACTCTTCGAGCTAAACCTGAGCGTGGTGACCTGCTTATAACTAAAGACGGTACCCTTGGAGTAGTTAGGGCAATACGGACAGACCGCGAGTTTAGCATTTTCGTATCGGTGGCTATGATAAAGCCAGTACTTTACGAAATGAGCGACTACTTAGAGCTTGCACTGTCGTCCCCACAAGTACAAAGCCAAATGGTTGGTGTGGGTAGTGGTTTGGTTCATTTGGTCCTTCGAGACCTTAAAGCAGATGGTATACCCGTACCCCCACTTGAGGAACAAAAGGAAATTGTTAAAAAAGTAAATCAATATCTTGAGGTTGCTAATCAGGTTGAAAAGCAAATTGAAAAAGCCGAAAAGGGAGTGGGAAAACTTACCCAAGCAATTTTGGCAAAGACTTTTAAGGCAGAATAAGTATGGCATTAACTCACAATCAAATTAACAAGCTATGGTTTAACCCTTCCTACGATAAGTTTAAAATACACGGTTTTGTTAAAAACATATTTACTTCAAAAGACGCGGAAGACTTTATAAGGACAGGTGCGTATTTAATAAAAGAAGCCGAAAAACATTCAAATATTATTATCCCTTGGGACGAAAATAGAAGATATGAAATACTGGCTAATCCACGGCTTGAAAATGCCTTCGTTTCGCTTGGAGCAGAATACCTTTTAAAAGGAACATTTTTACTTAAAGGGTACGCAGTTAATAAGCCCTTACCTTCTTCAACAGGTTTACCCCACCCAATTATCCTTAGTGGCAATAAGTCCAAACTGCGTGCGAATGAAGTACAAGATTTGTCGTACATTATTGACCATATTGCAAAAATCATTGATTTTACGGAATTTAACACATTACAAAAGGAAGCGGAAACAAAAGCGAAAAATGATTTAAAAGGTCAGCGTCTAAGGGGCATAACAAGAATGACAATCCCTTTTCCTAATGCTCAAGAACTTTTAGGCTACATACATTTTAAAAGGAATTACGCATTGCACAGACCATTTACAATACCAGAGTTTAGGGGTATTACCCAGCACATTTTTAAATTGCTAGACTATATTGCCCAAAAGGGTTCAAGCAGGAGCATTGAAGTATTGGCAAAACTTAATGATTAACTATGAATAACAGGATAGACATACCAGATTGGTATCAACTTGATTTTGACATAAGCCAACCAAAAAACACACTAGAAGGTGCTTCAAAGTTGATGGGCGAACTTATTAGTAAGGAAGTAATCAATAAATGGTTTTACCTTTTTGAGGGAAGCACTATCCGTATTCGTATGCACTCGTTACAACCTCAAAATCTTGAAAAGATAATAAAGGAAGGTGCTTCCAAGTTAAGCTTGAGCATATCAACACAACACCCATTTGAGGGGTATTGGGAAACCACCGACGCTTTTGAGGACGTACAAGTTGCCGAAACGTTTGCCAATATTATGTCGTCTTTAACATCACTAACGATTACAAGGCTTGATGGAAAACAAATTAGTAATTACAGGCTTGTGGAACGGCTTTCGCACTGTATTTTTAACAATGTTTACGGTAGCGACACGGAGGTATATACACTCCTTAAAAGATTGGGGATAGACTTTCAATCCCGTGACAATCCCGAACAAACCCTGCTTGATAGCAACCAAAAATATGAAACCACAACTTCATCAACGCTTGCATTGTCACCGTTTAAAGTACCAATAAAATAACTATTTATGGCATTACATAATACAGTTTTTAAACAACAAATTTGGGAGTTTTTTTGTGATGACTTGGAAAGTTGCCTCACGGTTTCAAAGTTAAAACAATCTAATCCAAATGCCCCATTTAAAGGGGGCTTAAATTTTACAGCCACTTTGGCAATATTTTCCGTCATTGAGCTTTGCGCAGGTTGGTGGAAAGGTACAGCACCCACAAGCGATGTTATTGCTAGTTTTATACAAAGGTACCTGTCTAAGTATTACGTTCGTTTTAAGGATAAAACCCTAGCTAAAAAGTTTTATGAAGTATTCCGCAATGGGTTGTCCCATCAATGGTCCCCTAAAGCATCGGGGGTCGCGATGGATTTTAATGGAAATTGGCTTATCAATAAAACAGGCGAGATAGGACAAGAGGAAATATTATTACTAAATGTACCAACCTTTTATTATGTAGCAAAGCAAGGTTTGGAGGATTTTGAAAAAGAATTGAACGAAAACGAGGAAATGCGAAAACTTTTTGAAGCACGATACAACAAAATAGTTGAGGGCGATTACAAGGAAATGAGGATACTTAGGGGAATGCTTGAAAACCAAAATGAATAAGTTGCAACCGAAGATTTTCGACTAAATAATATATGGAAATTACCGACCCAACGGCACGCTTCTTTTACCAGTTAATGACCAGTAAAAAGCCAAAGGAAAAAGACGGTGACAACGCATTATTTATTTGGGGACTAAAGTACCTCGTAGGTTTATCGTTCTTCAAAATAAGCGGTAAATACTATGACTTTTGGCGTTGGTCTACACAATACTACCCATTTTCGTTACTTTACCAAGATAGGTTGTTCCACCATAATAACCAGTCGGTTAATAAGTTTATGATAAGGCTTCAAAACTTGATTAACAAAGCCAATATAAAAACAACGATATTGACTGGTGAATACGGAGGGCAATTTTGCGAGTTTTACGGTACATTCAACAAAAAGTCGGATAACACGCCAGATAATATTGAACAAATTAACAAGGTACTACAGGAAAAGCTTGATACCATTTACACAAGGGAAAACAAAAAGGGGTTTAGGGTGCTTGTACCAACACAAATGTTGGTAAGTATGGAGGTTTTGGAAAACTAAGTGGTGGCAAATACGGTTGGGTCGTGTTGGAGCCTTTTAATTTCAAGCCATCGTTGCTTTAGCTCGCCCATATACCCAACGTGTTGAAAAGCTTGCAATATACCGTCAAAATCAATTGGTATGGGGTGCTTAGGCGCGGGGAGCACTTCTACGGATTTCTTCGATTTTCTTCGGATTTAGACTTCATTAAAGATAAAAGGTAAAATTAG
>MGJA01000003.1 GCA_001794025.1 Candidatus Yanofskybacteria bacterium RIFCSPHIGHO2_01_FULL_41_21
GAGCGCGTATGAGGTAGCACAAGTATCCGGTATATTAAAAGAGAAACAGAGAGAAGCTACTACTGAAAGTTGCACTTGAGAGGGGAATTTACCTGTGCGGATATTCAAAGGTTTTCCGGTGAACTTATTGTGTTGCCAAGACAAGCTGAAAGCACTTCTTCAACGGGGATCATCCAGAAGCTCATCAAGGGGAATCCGGAAATGATGAAGCAATTGGCCGGAGGAAAAGAATGAAGACAATTCTTATTCTCTATATTCCGGTCATCCATTCAGGATACCTTGATATAATCGCCAAGTATCAATGGGTTCAAACCTATATACTTGGAAAGGATTTTGTTGAAGAGTTGGCAGAGCACGTAGAATTACGGGCTCTAGATCCTAAGACGACACAAGAAATTCTGGCACCGTTTGTCAGGGGTTTAAGTGTGAAAGTTCTAAATCGTCAAGAGCTAGCGCATATAGTGAATACAGGGGGGAGAATTCGCGTCATCACGGCTAATGAAGCAATCACCAAGCGATTTGTGGAACGTTACTTGCCTGGTGTTGAAGTTACGCTCGAAAACACGTTTCTTCGATGGGAAGAAAGCAATGTGCTTTCTTCCCACGATGTTCCACACGATCGTGTTTCTATATCCGAAGAAGACCGTCGTCATATGAATGATGCCGAGATTGAATCCCAATCCAGTTCAGATTGGTGGCGGAGAGTGGGTTCAATCCTTGTAAAGCCGACCGGGGGAGATACTTAAAGGGTACAATAAACACGTTCCAACTGAGTACACGCCGTATGTTAACGGGGATCCACGAGATTCAATCAAGGCGGGAACTCGTAGTGAGTTTTCTTCGGCAATCCATTCGGAGAAAGCAGTGTTTGCTGAAGTGCTACGACCGATACTTAGTGGTGCCGATTTCTATGTAACGGTCTTTCCTTGTCCTGATTGTACGAAGCTGATTGCATTTTCAGGAGTGAAGCGCTTGTTTTTCAAGGGTGGGCACGCATCACTTGATGGTGTGGACATTCTCAAAGCAAAAGGAGTAGAAATAATAAAAGTGGAATGAAAGAGCCCCGGGCGCTGCGTGCAGCACCCGGGGCTTTTAACCGATTGGAAACATGACTGTCTGAGCTCGTTTGGTTTTACGATTCAGTTTGGGTACGACTAAATGGCAATGGAGATGGCAGACCGTCGCTCCTGTATGAGATGTTTCTCCAAATCTCATTGCCAGTGCTCCACCCGAAATCTTGAATTTCCGAACAACCCAGCGCGACAAGATCAGAATACTCGCAAAGTCCTTTTCCTTGACTTCATCAAGGTGTTCTTTGTGTCGGGTGCTGATTATCAAGAAGTGATGGTTGGTTTTTTTGTATGGCCAACTGTTTTTCGTAATGAACCAATTACCTGAACGTCGCAGGATTGGATTCTTGTGATAACGGAAATTGGCAGGACAGAACGGACAGACACCTTTTTGACTGATGGTCTCTATGACCTGTCCGTATTCAGCCGATTTAGCATAATGAGTGTCAACAACTTTTTTCATGGTGCCCTCTAAACTCCTACCGGATACTTGATTGAAGGATACGGATCGTAATTTTCCAAGGTGAAATCGTCAAGTTTGAAATCAAAGATGTTTTTCACGGCGGGATTCAAGGCAACTCTTGGGAGTGTCCGAGGTTCCCGCAAAATCTGTTCTCTTAGGAGATCGATTTGATCGTCGTAAACATGGATGTCTGTCAGGTAATGACTGAAGGTTCCCGGGGTGAGCCCCGTTACTTGGGATACCATAAGAAGAAGAAGTGAGTATGATGCAATATTGAACGGTACACCGATGGGAAGATCGGCGCTCCGTTGCATCATACACAGATCAATGACGCCTTCAGCTACCACAAATTTGAAGATGCCGTGGCACGGAGCGATAAACACGTCATCAACTTCTGCCGGATTCCATGAGGTGACCATCATCCGTTTTGAATCGGGTCGAGTTTTTATTTCTTCAATTACATTGGAAATCTGGTCAACAATCTTTCCGTTAACTCCACGCCATGTCCGCCATTGTGGGCCATAGATACGTCCAAGTTTTCCCTCGGGTAGACCATATTGATCGCATATCTTCTTTGTAGCCCATGCGTCCCACAGATGTACGTTATTTTTATGGAGTTCTTTGGTATCATCTGAACCACTCAGGAACCATAGAAGTTCGGCAACGATTGCTTTCCATGACACCTTGAGACTTTTTGTGGTGACAAGGGGGAATTCCACTGCTGGCCTGAACCGCAGTTCATGTCCGGAATAGACCACATTACCGACACCCTGAACGCTTGAAACACGATGGCGACCTTGGCTTAATACAAGTTTCGCAAGATTGAGATATCCTTGCATTGCGTTCTCCTTTGTTGAAAATGTCAAAGAAACCAGACCAATCCTATCACCTTTATCGTATTGGTCAAACTCTTTTTTATTACCTGAAATAATGCTAAATTGGTTGGTATGAAATACCAGCCAGTCATCGGTTTAGAAATTCATGCGGCCCTCAAGACAAAGACGAAGATGTTTTGTGATTCTCCAAATGATCCTGACGAAAAACGTCCCAATTGGAATGTCTGCCCAATTTGCATGGGTCATCCTGGCACACTTCCTGTTATCAATGAAGAAGCGGTCAAGAAGGTTATTTTAACCGGCTTGGCTTTGAATTGCTCCATCGCCAGCGACACTTTTTTTGAACGCAAGAATTATTTTTATCCTGATTTGCCGAAGGGTTATCAGATTTCCCAATATCAAAAACCGCTATGTGAACATGGTGAATTAGAAATTAAAAACGGCAAAAAAATTAATATCACCAGAATACACTTAGAGGAAGATGCAGGACGTCTTCAGCATATGGGGAGTGACCCCGACGCTTCAGTCGGGGGAGGTTTCTCGCTGGTGGATTACAACCGAGCCGGTGTTCCGTTGATGGAATTAGTGACGGAACCTGATTTTACCAACGGCCAAGATGTTCGGTTATTTTCAGAAGAATATCAGCTCATCCTGAAATATATCGGCGCCTCTGATGCTGATATGGAAAAAGGATTAATGCGGGTTGAAGTCAATATTTCACTTACGAATGCTGATGGTTCATACGGCACAAAAGTTGAAATTAAAAACCTTAACTCTATTGCCGCCGCCGCCGCATCGGTTGATTATGAGATAACTCGCCAGAAAGAATTAATTGAAAATGGTGGAGAAGTTGTAGCTGAAACGCGAGGTTGGGATGAGAACAAGAAACAAACGTTCAGTCAGCGTTCCAAAGAAGAAGCCCATGATTATCGTTATTTCCCTGAACCGGATTTACCGCCGTTACATTTTGAGTCCAAGGACATTGAAACTATTAAGACCACGCTTCCTGAATTGCCGGCCCAACGTAGAGAAAGATTCAAAAAATTATATGGTATCACCGACGCCCAAGCCGACCATTTTACATCTGCTAGACATCTGGGGGATTATTATGTCCATGTGGCGTCTGAGTTAGATTTGGCTGCGAAAGATTTTCATATTAAAAAAGGATTAAAGGGAGACGAGCCGATTGAACCACATGTCCTTGAACGTCTTCACGAACTTTCCGCGAATTATATTGTTACTGAATTTCCAGCCCTATTTCAGGCGAAGGGTATAAGTATCAATGATTTGTCCGGTTTTAAAATAAATCCAGAAGATTTTGCTGAATTGATGGTTCTAGTTTTTCACAAAGAACTTTCTTCAACTGGTGCAAAAGCGGTACTTTTGGAAATGGCGGAAACTGGTCAGGATGCAGAGCAAATTATTAAAGAAAAAGATTTAAGTCAGGTTTCTGATTCCGGTGCTCTTGATTCAGTTGTTGATGCGGTAATCTTGGCTAATCCTAAACCGGTTGAGGATTATAAAAAAGGAAAAGAGGCCTCACTCAAATTTCTCATTGGTATGGCCATGCGTGAGTCAAAAGGAAAAGGGAATCCACAGGTTTTAGAAGAACTTATAAAAAATAAACTTAATAAATGAGAAAATTTTTTGCTAAACTTATAAATTGGGGACGAGGACGAGAGTTCAGTCAACGGATGGCTTATAAAGAACAAATACTTAAGGATATTGAGAGATCAATTAATGCTCTTGAGCAACAACCGACACCAGTTGAGATAAATCATAAAACAAAGCAACAGCAAGTTGATTCTCAAAAAGCACCCTTAGAAAAGGAGAAAAATAAGATTGCGGCTTAACTCTTCAAGAATTTTGCCGTTAGTATTTCGGCTTTATTTAATGAAGAAAGCCAATTGATTTTTTTATTTCTCTTAAACCAAGTCATTTGGCGTTTTGAGTATTGGTTAATTGCTCTCAATAATTCTTCTTCCATTTTGATTTTTGATATTTCATTTTTGAGATAACTTGCAATCCAGCGGTATTCAAGACCAAAATCATATAATCGTTTCCATGATACCCCTGCGATATGGAGTTTCTTAATTTCAGCAATCATACCTTGTTTAATGCGAGCCGAAAGGCGAGTGGAGATTCTTTTGTCTAAATCTTTTGGGTTCAGCCCAAGCCAGAGAACATTATAGTGTTTGGGGCTTAGGGAGTAGGGGTTAGTAGACCAGAAAGGAACAGGTTTGCCGGTGGAGATTACTATTTCTAAAGCGCGGATAAGTCGACGGGGATTATAGCGATCAATATTATTTGCCCGTTCGGGATCAAGCTTTTGTAAACGGGCAAAAAGTTGTTCCGTGGATTGTTTCTCAAGTTTCGCGCGCAATTTATAGTTAGGCGGTACTTCAGGCAGGGCCAAGTCGTAGATAAGTGTATCAATGTATTGTCCCGTTCCGCCGACGATTATGGGAAGCTTGTTTCTTTTTAAAATATCTTTGATTTTTTGTTGAGCTAGTTTTTTGAATTTAGATACAGAAAAAATAATTTTTGGATTCGCGATATTCAAAAGATGGTGGGGGACAAGTTTTTGTTCTTTTTTTGTAACTTTACCTGTCCCTATGTCCATTCCACGATAAACTTGCCGACTATCGGCGGAAATAACTTCGCCATTAAATTTCCGGGCTAACTTAATAGATAAATCAGATTTTCCTGAAGCCGTGGGACCGACGATAACGATGATCTTTTGTTGGACCATCTATTTTTTGAGTTCAATCTCTTCTTTGAGTTGGGCAACGACAGTATCTATACGCATTGTGCCCACATCACCTTGTGAACGTTTACGGACGGCAACGGATTGGGTCTCAACTTCTTTGTCTCCGACCACAAACAGATAAGGAATTTTCTGCATTTCCGCGTTACGGATTTTTTTACCAAGAGTTTCGTTTTGATTGTGAAGTTCGGCGCGGATACCGGCGTGTTTTAATTTATGAACCACGGCTTCAGCCCAGGCCTGTTGGTTTTCGGAAATAGTGATGACCGCCACTTGAACAGGTGAGAGCCACAATGGAAACGCGCCAGCGTAGTGTTCAATCAGAAATCCTATAAAACGTTCGTGAGTACCCAGTGGGGCACGATGAATAACAATCGGTGTTTTATCAGTTCCATCAGTGTCGGTATAGGTTAAACCAAATCTTTCTGGGACACCGAAGTCAACTTGATTAGTTGCGATTGAGAATTCCCGTCCTATTGAGCTCCAGATTTGAACATCAATCTTTGGTCCATAAAACGCTGCTTCATCTTTGACCTCCTGAAAAGGAATTTTACTATCAATTAATACGGTTCGGACCATATCCTCGGTCTTTTTCCAAAGTTCAGCATTATCTAAATATTTTTTGCCTAATTTTTCTGGATCATGGGTTGAGAAACGCATGACATATTTTTTAAATCCAAATATTTCAAAATATTTTAAATACATATCATTGACAGCGTGGAACTCCGATGCAAATTGTTCCGGGGTGCAATAAATATGCGCATCGTTCATAGAGAGCATGCGTACACGCATCAGTCCAAATAATTCTCCACTTTTTTCATAACGATATTGGGTGCCGTATTCAGCAAGGCGGAGTGGGAGATCACGGTAGCTTCTAGGTTCAGATGCGAAGATTTGGTGATGATGTGGGCAGTTCATTGCTTTAAGGTAGTAGGTCTCTTCTTTGCCGTCCTCATCTTTCATAACCATCGGTGGAAACATACTATCCGCATAGTAAGGTAGATGTCCAGAGGTTTTATACATGATTTCTTTTGCGATATGGGGTGTGCGAACTCGAAGATAACCAGCTTCTAACTCAGTTTGTTTAGCAAGTTTTTCTAGTTCCTCAACGATTACGGTTCCATTCGGGAGCCATAACGGCAAACCCGGTCCCACAAAATCACTGAAAGTGAACAGTTTTAATTCCTTGCCTATTTTTCGGTGGTCGCGTTTTTTGGCTTCTTCAAGCATGGTGATATGTTTTTGGAGTTCGTCTTTTGTTTCAAAAGCATAACCGTAAATACGGGTGAGTTGGGGGTTCTTTTCGTCACCGCGCCAGTAGGCACCGGCAAGACGAGAAAGTTTAAAGGTCTTGGGTTCAATATCTTTAATTTTTTCAACATGACCACCGCGACAAAGATCAATAAAGCCAGTTTCTAGTTTACAGTTTACAGTTTCTAGTAAATCCTTTTTTGTGGGGATGTTCTTTTTGGGGCCAGAATAATAAATACTAATAGGTTGGTTGATTTTTTCTAATTCTTCAATTAGTTCTATTTTGTAAGGATTATCTTTGAAAATAATTTTTGCTTCTTCTGGTGTTATTTCAAAGTGTTCAAATATTTCCCAGGTTTTTAAAATTTCGCGCATCTTGTCTTCAATCTTTGGTAAATCGGCATCCGAGACCTTTTCCGGGATATCTATGTCATAGTAGAAACCGTCATCAATGGCGGGTCCAATGGCTAATTTAGAACCGGGATACAAATCCAAAACCGCTGCACCCAAAAGGTGGGCGAGTGAGTGGCGAAGATGTTCAAGAGAGCTTTCCATGGTATTCTTTGATTATAACAATTCTTTTAGTTTTTCCACAGTCAGACCGGCTTGCTTCAAAATATCCATTAATAATCTTCTCGGGAGGTCATTATTGTGGATGGGTACGGTAACTCGTATTGATCTATCAAATTGACGTTCTAAACGGACATGGCTTCCTGTCTGTCTGATAATTTTAAATCCCGCCTTAAGCAGGACTTTTATGAGTTCTTTTGGTTTTACCATCGGCACAATGCTCATTTATCCGACACTGATCACTCGTGAACGAGGAATACGACCAATTGCCATATTTTTATCATCAATAATAATATTATTGCTCTCGATTAGTTCCTCGCACATTAAATCTATTATGTCTTTAGCCATATACTTTGCCTCGGTCAGGTTCTTCCCAAATGTGTGAGTTGCTGGCAACCCTGGCACATCCACGAAATAATAGCCACCGTCTTCCTTATACCAAGTAAACATGCACTTAAAAGTGCCATGCTTGCCTTTTATATAGATTATTTGTTTTCTGTTTTTGGCCATTTTTAGTTACTAGTTGCTATTTATGCCATTATACTACTCCAGACGGCCGTTGACAAATCCCTATGGGGGGTAAACTTCAGGTATCATTAATTAAGATTACCTGCTAGTTCTACCACTTCAAAGCGGTGGACGGCTTGTAAAATTTCTAACGGGATGATTAAAATAATCTTAGCAGTTGTCGTCGTAGCGGTCGGTGTAGCTGGTTATTTTGCGTTTGTTAATAAATCGTCTCAAGTGGTCCAACAAACAAGCACTCCGACTCCGACAAAAACAGTGCAAGCTATTAAATCTCCAACGCCGGCACCTAGCGCTACTACTGATTGGAAAACGTATACTAGCTCCAAATATGGATACTCTGTGCAATATCCCTCTATATGGACATCAAAAGTAAACTCTGATCAAGGATTACAGAGCGAGGTTGCCATTCAAGGATCCGAAGGAAGCATAACTATCTACGAAAATTTTGATTTTGGTGGTGGTCTTTGCTCTTCTGTGGGCACGTTGACTCAGGTTAGTACTGCTGCAGGATCGTTTATGGGCTGTGTAACCACAAGTGGGCTTACTGTCAGCGGTGATTCTAGTTTTTTGTCTAATAACAATAATCAGTACTTTTTGAAGGCAACCTGGACAACTTCTTCTAAACAAAAAGTTCTTCAAGCACTTTCTACTTTCAAATTCACGAAGTAATAGTAGATACAAAAAAGTCAGCAACTCTCACTACCCGGTCAGCATGGCAATTTGTTTGGCATCGTCGCAAAGTAATTTGAGGGCACCATCGCGGTCGTTGATTTTACCTGTGGCGACGACGATGGCATTTTCTTTAAACATATCGGGATTTTTTTCATAGACATTAGGGAAAACAACGACTTCAACTTTTGAAGTAAGATCTTCAACCCAAGCAAACATCATCGGTCGTCCGGTCTTAGTCATAATTTTTTGGACCTTTGTCACGATTCCGCCGATTCTGATTTGTTTCGTGGCATTTGGTTTAGCATCTTTGATTGGGATAACTCTTTCGTTTCTCATATTCGGTGCATATTCATGAAGGGGATGAGCGGAAACAAAAAGCCCAAGAAGTTCTTTTTCCCACATTAACTTTTCAGAGTTGCGGGCAGGAGTGGTGATATTGAGTCGAAAAGCGGGTAGAGCGATTGGGTCATCACCAAATAAACTGGCTTGACCCATACTGCTACTTTTTTGCTTGTCATGAGCAAAGGTAAGTAAATTTTCCAAATTGAACAATAATGTATTTCTTTCTCCAAATGAATCAAGAGCCCCGCACTTTATCAAGGCCTCCAGTGATTTTTTATTAAGGTCTTTATTATTAACTCTGCTGACAAAATTTTCTACATCAGTAAATGGTCCATTTGCTGTTCGTTCGGTAATAATTGCGTCAGCAATGTTCTCGCCTAAATTTTTAATAGTAAGTAACCCAAAACGAATTTGGTCTTTGTCGCCCTTAATGACCGTAAAGTCCTTAAATGAACTATTTATTTCTGGCGGTAAAACAGGGATTTTCATTCGCTGGCATTCTTCAATAACTTGGGCGACTCTTTCCGTGTCTCCGGATTCGGCCGTCAGAATCGCACACATATATTCAGCGGGGTAGTTGGCTTTCATGTAGGCGGTTTGATAAGCAACTCGGCCATAGCAAGCGGCGTGGGCTTTATTGAAACCATAACCCTGAAATGGTTCAAACAAATTCCAGATACTTTCGCCTTGCTCGGCCGTCATGCCGGAATGGGTCTGGCAACCTTGAACGAAAATTTGGTGCTGTTTTGCCATTTCGGCGGGAATTTTTTTACCCACTGCTTTTCTGAATTTATCAACGGATTCCCAGTTGTAGCCGGCCAGTTCCATAGCTGTGAATAAAAGATCGTCTTGATAAACCAAAATGCCGTACGATTTAGCCAAGAATTTTTCGGCTTTGGGGTGGAAGTATATAATCGGACTTCGCCCTTGTTTTCGGGCAATGTATTCGGGGATGTTATTAATCGGACCCGGGCGATACAAAGCGACCATGGCGTTTATGTCGTGAATGGTAGTCGGTTTGAGTTCCATCAGATATTTGGTCATCCCGGATGAACCACCCAACTGAAAAACTCCTTCAGTGTAACCGGCGGCCAGCATGGCGAATGTTTTCTTATCGTCAAAGGGGATCTTTTCAATATCAATTATGGTGCCACGATGTTCTTTGACCAGACGAACGGCATTTTCCAGAATGGCCAAGTTCCGGATTCCAAGTACATCAAGTTTCAGGAGTCCCACTCCATCTTCTCCGACCGTATACATATCGTATTGGGTGATAAGGTGGGTTCCTTCTTTTGGGTCAAACTGAATAGGGACGTAGTTGATTAGCGGTTCAGGGGAAATAACCAATCCGGCGGCATGGACAGAAACATGACGGACCGTGCCCTCTAATTTTTTGGCAATATCCATAATTTGTCGTGCTTCCGAATCTCGTTCATATAAATTTTTCAATTCCGGTTCAAGATCCAATGCCCGTTCAATAGTCATTGGAAACCCTTGTGAGCCCATGGGAATAAGTTTTGCTAGTCGGTCGCCAGTTTCATATGATTTCCCGGTAGCTCGGGCGACGTCTCGAACCGAACCACGGGCGAGCATAGTCCCGAATGTTCCAATTTGAGCAACTTTATCGGCACCGTATTTTTTCTTGGCGTATTCAACGATTTCTTGGCGTCGATTATCCGCAAAATCCATATCAATATCAGGCGCCGACGGTCGGAAAGGATTTAAGAATCGTTCAAACGGAAGCAAGAATTCAATAGGATTAACACTGGTGATTCCCGAAAGATAGGCGACCAGAGAACCGGCTGCAGAACCGCGAACGGTAGTGTAGATTTGGGACTCATGGGCGAATCTTAGCAAATCAGCGACGACCAAGAAGTAAGGGGCATAACCTTTATCTTTAATAATTCCAAGTTCGTATTGGCGACGTGTTTCAATTTCGGGATCGTCTCCTAGTCCGCGTTCCAGAGCCCCCTTTTTTGTCAATTCATCCAGTGTCTGGTCTGCTGTTTGGCCGTTTTCAAGAGCGAAGTTGGGGAAAATAAATTTACCGAGGGTGAGGTCAACATTACATCTATCGGCAATTTTTTGGGTATTTTCTACGGCTTCCGGAATATCTTTAAATCTTTCTATCGCTTCTTCAGTAGAGAGAAAATGATATTCACCTTTGCCGGAAAATATCGCCGGATCGCTGACATCGGTATGGGTGGAAATAGCAACGAGGGTCTTATGGGCGACCATGTCGTCTTTGTGTAAATAGTGAGAGTCCTGAGTGGCGACCAGCGGGATGTTAAACTTTTTAGATAATTCAACGATGGTATTTTTCCAATCCTCGTAAAAATCCACGTCGGGGTGGTTCATTATCTCCAGATAATAATTTTCGGAGCCAAAAATATTTTGATATTCCAGAACAGTAGCTTCAGCTTTTTCTTTATCGCCGTGCTGAATTGCACGACCCAACTCACTGCCGGGACAACCGGAAAGGCAAATCAAACCTTCGGCGTGGGTACGAAGGAGATCTTTATCAACCCGTGGTTTATAATAATATCCCTCAAGGTGGGCCGAGGTCGTGAGTTTAATTAAGTTTTGATAGCCGGTGTTGTCTTTAGCTAATAAGGTGAGGTGATAACGTTTGTTATCAATGTTGGGTTCTTTTTGAAAACGGGTTCGGTTGGCGACATAGGCCTCAACGCCGATAATGGGTTTGATGTCATTTTTTTTGCAGGCCGTATAAAAATCTATCGCGCCGTACATCACGCCATGATCCGTCAGTCCGATAGCTGTCTGACCGTGTTCTTTTGCCAGTTTTACCATATCATCTATCTGCGACATTCCGTCAAGAAGAGAGTAGTGGGAATGCGTATGTAGATGGACGAATGACATTGAGGTTCAGGCATGATTCATGGGATCAACCCATGCACGCCCGTAATTAATACTTACGTATTGTACCAGTCACCGACAAGGACGCAATGTTGATAGCTTTACCCAAATGATTATTTGCAGAAAAAGCTCATTTATGTTACTATTTTCGGGCAGTTAAAATTAGTTGTTGGCGATTGGATTTTAGAAAATCATCTAAGTTCTAATGGCTAATCACTAAGTTCTATCCGTGGCGGTACCAAGACATCATATGGCGAAGGGGAAGCAACTGCGACGTCGCAGTCATTTAGCTTTGAAGGGGAGCGTCTTAACGAAATGCTCTCATTGCAGTAAAATGATTATGCCCCATCAGGTTTGCAAATTCTGCGGTTTCTACAAGGGCCGAGAAGTTCTTAATGTTCTCGCCAAAGAATTGAAGAAGCGCGAAAAGAAAACACAGGCGAAAAAATAGCGGATAGCGAATAGCCAATAGCGAATAGAATAAGACACTACTCGCTACTCGCTAACTACTACTCGCTCACCAGTTTGGCTAGTCGTCATCTATCTCGAAGCGTCGCAATGCAATCTCTCTATGAGTGGGATTTTAATGGCAGTAAAAACGAAGATCTGGCTGAAATTGTCGGTCGCAATATAGAAGAATTTGCTTCTGGTGTTGATGACCCGACATTTATAATTGATCTCGTTCAGGGTGTTGTTAAAAATTTGGAAAAGATAAATGCGATTATTGAAAAAGCGGCGCCCCAATGGCCGTTAAGCCAAATTGCCATTGTTGACCGGAATGTTTTACGTGTCGGTTTGTACGAATTACTTTTTGGAAGTCGGGACGAAGTTCCGCCGAAAGTGGCTATCAACGAAGCCATTGAATTGGCCAAGTCATTCGGCGGAGATTCATCGGGCAAATTCGTGAATGGTGTTCTCGGTACCGTCTATCGTGAAATCGGCGAGCCCGGGAAAGATGAGACCTCTAAATCTAAGAACCACGAAGAAGAACCCATAGAAGGTGTGCCGGAGGACGAACCAGTTGAAGCACAAGAAAAATAACACTGGAATCAGGAATTAGGAATCAGGAATTAGGGCATTTCAGCCATGATTCATGCTTCATGATTCATGCTTCATGACGGGACATATGTCGCATGATACATCTAAACTTGAACACAAAATAGGAGTCACTTTTAAGAATCCCGAGTTATTATTACAGGCCCTGACTCATCGTTCCTATATTAATGAAAATCCAAAGTGGCCTTTGGATCATAATGAACGGTTGGAATTTCTTGGTGATGCGGTGTTGGAATTGGTGGTGACGGAACATCTTTATCGGACTTATCCTAATCCAGAAGGGGAATTGACTAATTGGCGTGCTGCTCTGGTAAATGCGGTCATGTTGGCCGATATTTCTAAGGTCTTTGATTTAAATGAATACATGTTGCTTTCCCGAGGGGAAGCTAAAGATACGGGCCGGGCTAGACAATATATATTAGCTAATGCGATGGAGTCCTTGATTGGCGCGATTTATCTGGATCAGGGTTATGAAAAATCAGCCGAGTTTATTCACGCTTTTGTTTTGAGTGAACTTCCGCGGATTATCAAAGACAATCTCTACCGCGATGCTAAAAGTTTGTTTCAAGAAAAAGCCCAAGAACAAGTGGGTATCACACCGAATTACGAAGTCATTCAAGAATGGGGTCCCGACCATGCTCGTCAATTTAAAGTTGGTGTCTATTTAGGCAAAGATCTTGTTGCCGATGGTGAAGGTCCTTCCAAACAAGAAGCCCAACAAAAAGCAGCCGAGATGGCGTTGAAAGCCAAAGGTTGGTAGGTCTTGATTAATATAGGATAATCTGATAAAATAACGAAACAATGTTAACTATGCGACTACAACGAATCGGGAAGAAAGGTCAGGCCTATTTCCGTATTATTGTTACTGAACACACCAAGAAACCTCAAGGGGAGTACTTGGAGCTTTTGGGTTCGTATGACCCGCACAAGAAAGACCTCAAAGTAAAGAAAGAACGGATTGAACACTGGATGTCTAAGGGGGTTCAGCTTTCACCAACCGTTAATAATCTTCTTGTGAATAATAAAATTATTGTTGCGACTAAAAAACTAAGCTGGAAACCAAAAGTTGTTGCCAAACCCGCCGTTGCCCCGACTGCTCCAAAGGCGAAAGAAGAAACCAAAGATGAATCTGTTGTTGAACCCGAACCCGAAACTCCAGTAGAAGCACCAGTTGAAGAACCAAAAGAAGAAGTCCCCGCGGAAACTCCGGCAGAATAAACCGATCACCGTAAGGTGGTCGTTTTCACTATGCGCATTATTAAGATTGATCTCAATAAGGATTACTCTGAAGCAATCCGCGAAGCCATTGATATTTTAAAGATGGGCGGGACGATTGTGTATCCGACGGACACGGTTTATGGATTGGGTTGTAATGCTTTAGACGAAATTGCTGTTCGGCATATTTTTGATATTAAAAACAGAAGCTCAAAACCGTTACCCATTTTAGCTCGGGACATGAAATGGGTTGAAGAGTTGGTTTTTCTCAATGACCAACAGCGAAAATTAGCCAATAAATTTTGGCCCGGAAAGTTTACACTTGTTTTGCCTAAAAAAGACATCGTTCCACCAATCGTTACGACCGGCCTACCGACCGTTGGTATTCGTATCGCTGACCATGCCTTTACTGATAAATTGTTGGGGGCGTTTGGCTATCCGCTTGTTTCCACATCGGCTAATGTTTCTGGTGAACCGGCGACAGGGGATATTGATAGTATTATTGCTTCACTTAGTACTCAACCCCGTCGGCCCGATTTAGTTATTGATGCCGGTGTTTTACCGCCGTCTAATTCTTCGGTCGTAATTGATTGCTCAACCGATAAACCCAAAGTCCTTCGGGTCGGTCCATCCAAGCCCGAAGATCTTTTGAAGTTGTTGGATATATAATGTAATCTTATAGGATGACTATATTTCATGCTCTTGTTTTGGGTATTGTAGAAGGCATTACCGAATTTTTACCGATTTCTTCAACTGCTCATCTTATTATTGCTTCTCGTCTGATGGGCCTCGCTTCGTCGGACTTTTTAAAGACGTTTGAGATTGTCGTGCAAAGCGGTGCGATACTGGCCGTACTCCTGGTCTATTACAAAAGAATTATAGGTTCGTTTAGTTTAATAAAAAATATAGCCATTGCTTTTATTCCGACGGCAATTATCGGCTTATTGTTTTATCCTTTTGTCCGTTCATTTCTTGATAATTACATACTGACAATTTGGGTAATTATTTTAGGTGGTGTTGCGATTATATTTTTTGAACGAAACAGTTCGGTTGATGGTGGAGGGGAAGTGACCCCAAAAAAGAGTTTTTTGGTTGGTTTTGCTCAAACACTCGCATTTATTCCCGGTGTTTCTCGTTCGGCAGCAACAATTATTGCCGGCCGAGCGATGGGAATTTCCAGAAAAGATATTGTTGATTTCTCATTTCTTCTGGCTATCCCGACAATGTTTGCCGCGACCGGTTACGATTTATTTAAAAATAAAGAGGCGATTTTTGTTTCCGGACACCTGGATCTTTTAATGGTTGGTCTTGTTTTCGCTTTTCTTTCCTCATTTATTGTAATTCATTGGTTTTTAAAATTCGCTCAAACAAATAAACTGACCGTTTTTGGTTGGTACCGTATTATTTTTGGTCTCGCACTGCTGATTTTTTTCAGATGATAAATCTGGTTTAGATGATGGTGCCCGAGGTGGGACTTAGTTAGCTTTTATTTGGTTTAACTAAATCTAAAAATTTTTGGACGTCTTTAGAGAGGCGAATATGATATTTTACCTTTTGATTCCATTTAGAATTTATCGGTGGCTTAATTGTATAAAGTTTTGGAGTAAAACCAAGGGAAGTAATAAGTTGTTTGACCTCATTAGCTAGTTGTAAATTAATAGTGCTAAAAATAACCATTTTATAACCACGATCTAAATATATTGAACCATCGGTTTCAATGAGTCCTTTCAAATAATTTATTCGGTGATCTTTATTATCAAAAATCCATTTCGGCGTAGAGACATTCTGTGTATATTTTGAACCTAACCCAACTTTCCATCCGAGGATATTTTCTAATTGATTTGAGTATACCATGACATCAGCACATGTTTTTCTATCATAAACACCGATTCTGTTTTTAGGGAGGAGAAGTTGAAGTGATCGCGATATTCTTTTTATCAGATCTGGATATTTTTTATCACAGGTTATTCTTAGTCGGGTAGCTCGTCCATTTGGGTTAGAAAGATTACCATCACCTATAGCTAGACCGATGATATAGGCCCGAAGATTTTTATCGTCACTAATAGGTAGTGTTCGATAATAAGACATGTGCCGCTGGTGGGAGTCGAACCCACATGGCCGTGAGGCCGAACGATTTTGAGTCGTTTGCGTAAAACCAGTTCCGCCACAGCGGCAATGCTTTACTTTACCATTTTTGAGGTAAGTTTTCAACCTTTTTGAGGGTTGTTTTTAGACGAATAAATGATATGCTTTTTGTATATGGCGCGCGTAATTACAATTTGTAATGCCAAGGGTGGGGTTGGTAAGACCACTACGGCTATAAATTTGAGTGGGTATCTTGCCGCTATGGGGAAGTACGTTTTGTTGGTGGATATGGATTCACAAGCCAACGCGACAGCGGGGATAGGTATTACCACGAGCGAGCAAGATGGAAGTATTTATCATGCTCTGGTGAATGATTACAATCCCCATCATCTCATTAAAAAGACATCCCTGTTTGGTTTTGATGTTTTGCCTGCTGCTCAAGAACTTGCGGGAGCCACGGTGGAGCTGGTAAATATGGAGCAACGAGAATTCCGTTTAAAGAAATCCCTCAATTCAATAAGGACTAATTATGATTATATTATTATTGACTGTCCTCCGTCTTTGGGGTTACTTACAGTTAACGCTCTTGCTGCAAGCGAAAGGATAATTATACCCGTACAGTGTGAGTATTATGCCTTAGAAGGACTTACTCAGCTATTGAAAACAATTGAATTGGTTCGCCAAGGATTGAATCCGGATTTGCAGGTCTTGGGAGTATTGCTTACAATGTATGATAGACGGAACCAGTTAGCGAATCAGGTGATGAACGAAGTTCATCGCAATTTCCCCGGCCGAGTATTTGATGCGGTGATTCCCCGAACGGTTTCCTTAGCTGAAGCGCCAAGCTTCGGAAAAACAATTCTGCAATTTGACCCGAATTCCAAAGCAGCAAGAGCATATCGCCAGTTAGCCGAAGAAGTGATTCGCTACAGTAATTAGAAATTAGCGATTAGGACTTAGAAAACAGAAACTAAACACTATTAACAGAAATGAGAACTAACCCTTAAGCCCCAGTAGCGGAAGGGGACCCGCGTAGCGGGGGAACCGCCGGGACTGGTTCCCCGGGTCTGGGGCGAAAGGGTTAGTTCTCAAGATCAACAAGTTATGTCTATGAATAAAAAATTCTTTGGTCTAGGTAAGGGCTTAGGTTCTTTAATTCCTGAAGGGGCAAAGGCGATGTCGCCGACTTCTCAAAAGGAGAATGTTTTTTATGTTGAGGTCTCCAAAATTGATGCCAACCCCGACCAACCCCGCCGGGACTTTGATAATGATGCGCTTAAAGAATTATCCGGCTCTATTCGTAAATATGGCGTTCTTCAACCTTTGCTGGTTTCCAAAGTAGAGACCTTGTCCGTGAAGGGGATAGATGTTTCATATAATTTAATTGCCGGTGAACGTCGTTTGCGGGCGGCCAAGATGGCGGGTTTGCCTCATGTGCCCGTAATTATTCGCGATGATTTTAAACAGGATAAAGAACGTCTGGAAGTGGCTTTGATTGAAAACGTTCAACGCGAAGATTTAAATCCGCTTGAAGAAGCCGAAGCGTACATGAAACTTTCCAAGGATTTTGGTCTGACTCAAAAAGAAATCGCCGAAAAGGTTGGTAAGTCCCGCGAAGTTGTAGCCAATACGATTCGTTTGATGAATCTTCCCCAAGATATTAAGGACTCACTTCGGGCCGGAAAAATCGCTCGCGCCAGCGCTCGCGCTTTGCTCGCTTTCAGTGATCCCGCCAAGCAACGTCAGGTCTACGAAAGTATTTTGGCTGGCGGTGTCTCTTCTCGTGATGTGGAAACGGCGGCTTCGGTTAATAAGCCCGCTACAAAAAAGCCCCGTCTGACTGAAGGCAAGTTTATTGAACTGGAAAAAAATCTCGCCGACACTCTCGGTACTCATGTCTCCATTCAGGGCGCCGTCGCCTCCGGCGGAAAAATCGTCATCAAATTCGCCGATCTTCAACACCTCAACAAAATCGCAAAGAGTATTATCGATTAAAAATAGTCGCTCCCTCCACCCCAACCCCCGACTCGACCGATAATAAACCTGCTCCAGCGGCAGGTTTTTATCTAGACCGCTCGGTTCCTCACCAAGCACCTCGGATTATGTCTTCCGCACCCATCGACATAATCCTAGCTTCGGAACCTCCGCGACTTCTCGCTGGGGGTTAGGGTGTTAGCCGCTTTTATTTGTTTCTAACCAATCATGCAGATTGAGAAAAATTCCAACAACCCCGCTTAGTTTTTACTCAACAACTCAATGGATTGAGCCGTTAGGACGGTGTTTAATTAGTTGATTTGAATCAAAAATAATGATTGACTGATTCTATGACTGGCAAACTCTTGTCTAAAATAAAAGATAAACCATATTTTACAGCAAAAGATTTTGCTTTATATCATAGCGATTCTCTTAAAATTTTAGAACAACTACCCGATAATTCGGTTGACATGATTTTTGCAGATCCCCCCTACAATCTTTCCAATGGAGGATTCACGGTTCATGCAGGGAAAATGGTGAGTGTAAATAAGGGTAGTTGGGACAAGAGTAAGGGATTTGAAGATGATTTTGCTTTCCATTTGAAATGGTTGTCGGCTTGTAGACGAGTTTTAAAACCTGAAGGCACCCTTTGGGTTAGTGGAACTTATCATTCAATTTATCAATGTGGCTATGCACTACAGTCCTTAGGATATCACATACTCAATGATATATCATGGTTTAAGCCAAATGCATCCCCAAATCTAAGTGGTAGATATTTTACAGCAAGTCACGAAACTTTAATTTGGGCTAGAAAGGACAGGAAAGCAAAGCATACTTTTAATTATCAACTTACAAAAACAGCCGACTGGAACGGGGATTTTTTAAAAAAACCAGGTCTCCAAATGAGATCCGTTTGGGCTATTGGAACACCAAAGCCAGATGAAAAAATTTTTGGGAAACATCCTACCCAAAAACCATTATCATTATTAAAAAGAGTGGTTTTGTCCAGTACTCAAAAGGGAGATATTATTCTTGACCCATTCACAGGTAGTTCAACAACTGGAATTGCCACAACATTGACTGGTCGCAAGTTTATTGGTATTGATCTAGAGAAACAATACTTGGACTTATCTATTAAAAGATTTAATAAATCAAATAAACAAAATGATTAACAAAGGTATCGGTGGAGGCAATACGATTACAGGATTAAACTTTGAAAGAGAGGGTGATATTTTAGAGCTTCTTAAAAAACAAAAAGGATATACAGTAAAAGGACATATTATTTTTTATAAAGACAAAGAAGTTGCACAAAGTTATCGGAAAAATGCCCTTTATAAATATCTAGAATCAAAAAAGGTAGATTATAAAAAATATTTATCTAAGAAGCTTCTTCCAGATGAAGCACTTTATGTAATAGTAAATAATACACTCTTTATTATTGAAATGAAATTTCAGAAAGTTGCTGGATCAGTTGATGAAAAATTGCAGACGTGCGATTTCAAGAGAAAACAGTATGCTAAATTAATGGCACCTTTGAATATAGAGGTAGAATATATTTATATTTTGAGCGAGTGGTTCAGATCTCCTGTCTACAAAGATGTTTTGGATTATATTATTTCTGTTGGGTGTCAGTACTATTTTAAATATCTGCCATTACAAAAATTAGGGCTACCGTTACCAAGTGGTCAAGGTTGAACCTTGACCACTTGGTAATAATTAATTTAAAAGCCCCAATAGGGGCTTTTAAAGAATAGAGTCCTAAGCCCTATTTGATGTATGCTGATTGGTGGGAAGTGGAGGCATACGTTCAATATCGTTTGCTGTAGCTTCTAATGCTTCATCCATTGCTTTAGAAATCTCCTCTTTGGAGACGATACCCTTTGAAATAAGGATACTTTCTAATGCTCTAAATTTAGCATCTCGGAGCATATCAAATGCCCCATTTATACCAACCTTTTTTGCCATTTTGTTAATGGCAAGCATGACATTATCAGGTTTTTGATCTGTTATCATGAGTTATGGTCAGCTTAAGATAAATGGAATAATTTTCGACAATAACACGCGGCCACATTCAGCAAGTTCTAAATTGACTGATTTCAGGGAATGTTGTTTCAGTTATTGTTTCTCGACGTTTTATTCTAAGTATCGAAGTTTGGTTATTTAGATTTTCTGAGGCGACCAAATTCAGTAGTCCGATTACATTATACAAAACCATAAAATTTGACGAAATAGCAATAAAATTGTCTCTGTGGATAAATCTGTTGATAACAAACCACAGCGACCAACACCCTAACCCCCAGCGAGAAGTCGCGGAGGTTCCGAAGCTAGGATTATGTCGATGGGTGCGGAAGACATAATCCGAGGTGCTTGGTGAGGAACCGAGCGGTCTAGATAAAAACCTGCCGCTGGAGCAGGTTTATTATCGGTCGAGTCGGGGGTTGGGGTGGAGGGAGCGCTAGGACTTTCTATTGGCTCGGGTCAAGGCCAGGTGGCTTTTGATATGATGGCGGGCTTGGGCGGTGCGGACTATTTTTAGCCAATCAAGGGAGGGTTTTAAATCCTTGCCTTTGCCTTTGATAATTTCTACGACATCACCGTTTTTAAGATTGGTATCGATGGTCGCCATTTTGCCGTTAACTTTGGCACCGCGGATGGCGTGGCCCAGATCGCTGTGAATAGCATAAGCGAAATCAATCGGGGTGGCGCCTTCGGGTAAGTCCTCAACGTCGCCTTTGGGAGTGAAAACAAAGATGCGATTTTTAAAAAAATCTATTTTTAAAGCGGAAAAACTTTCTTCGGTTCCAACATCAGCCAGAAATTCTTTTAAGCGATTAATCCAACCGAGTTCTTGAGTATCGGCTTTGATATTTTTTTTGTCGCCCTCGCTGTAAGCCCAGTGGGAGGCGATACCATTTTCGTTATGGTTTTGCATTTCCGGCGTCCTAATTTGTATTTCCATAATTTTTCCTTTTTCGCAGAAGATTGTGGTATGGAGCGATTGATAGCCGTTGGGTTTGGGGAGGGCAATGTAATCCTTAATTAGCCCTGGGAGAGGCGTGTAGTGGGCGTGGATGACACCCAGGGCTTCGTAGCAAGATTTTATATCCGGAACGATAATGCGCATAGCTACGATGTCGTAGATTTTGTTCAAGTTCATGTCCTTGTGGAGCAATTTTTGATACAAACTGTACAAATGTTTGGCTCGGGAATGGATGCTTATAATCGGGATATCGGCATCGGTTAAATGTCGTTCTACAACCGGTTTGGTCCGTTCAAGATAACGCGCGAGATCTTTGTGTTTTTCTTTTATTTTTCTTTTTAGCCAAGTGTATTCTGTCGGGTAAGCATATTGAAAAGCTAAATCCTCAAGTTGACCCTTCAGATCGCCCATACCTAGCCGAGCGGCGATAGGGGCGTAGATTTCCAAGGTCTCAAAAGCTATTCGTTGACGATCAATCGGCGGAAGATATTGAACCGTTTGCATATTGTGTAACCGATCAGCCAATTTAATAAGAATTACCCGCACATCTTCGGCCATGGCAAAAAACATTTTTTTGAGTGTCTGGATGTATTCATTCTTGGATTTATCGGAAATATTAGATTGGTAATTTATTTTTTTAAGTTTTGTGAGACCTTCAACAAGAAAAGCAATATCAGCCCCGAAATTTTTGGTTATTGTCTCATTTGTTATATCCGCATCTTCTAAGGTGTCGTGAAGCAGTGCCGTAATGATACTAGCCGAGTCAAAATTAAGATTGTACAGATACTCCGCGACGGCGATAGGGTGGGTGATAAATTCTTCCCCCGATAATCTTTTTTGCCCGGCGTGAGCTTTTTCAGCCATAACCAAAGCCCGCTTAACAAGTTCGCGTTCCGAATCCGAATATCTATTGTTATTTATAAAACTCAAATCAGCCATAAGTAATATTAGGGTACGCCTTCTCGTCAGTTGTCGCAACCGATTCTTCTATACTTTCTTAGTGTTTTTGCACTGCGGGAAACCCGAACAGGCGAGGAAGGGTCCGAATTGGCCGTTTCGTTTTAGAAGGGGCTTACCGCACTTGTCGCATAGTTGGTCTGTTTTCTCGGCGACTTGTGGCGTTTTCTTTTCTATATATTTACAGTTGGGATAATTTGAACAAGCCGTGAAGTTGCCAAATCGGCCGGTTTTTACAACCAGGTTACCACTGTGACATTCGGGACAGGTTTTATTCATAGGGGGTTAGCTTATTAGCTTACTGGCTTATTATCTTCATCTTTCTTAGGTTTACCATATTTTTTTACCGGTTTTTGTGGTTTTTCCTTCCAAGTTTTCAGTGCCTCTTGTAGTTCGGCTTCGCTTTCGGGTTTTTTACCCATCAGGAAAGTACAATCGGGCCAACGAGAACAGGCGTAAAAAAGTTTACCTCGGCCTCGAGATTTTTTCTCAACTACTTCACCCGTAAGACAATTTGGGCATTTAAAACCGGTTTTGGTAAAGATTTTAGAAATGCCCTTACAGGTCGGGTAATCAACACAACCCAAAAAATATCCAAAACGTCCGCGTTTTACTTCCATTGGTTTACTGCAGATAGGACAGAGCTCGCCTTGGGTTTTCTCTTGAAGTTCTTTAATCTTAGCTGCTTCTTCGGGGAGGGGAAGGGAGACCTTACTTCCTGGTTCGGGACAAGCGAGGAATTTACCCATTCGGCCAAATTTCACCAGCATCATTTTACCACAATGAGGACAGGGGGTAGTGGATTCAACGATAAGCTTTTCAACACTTTCCGTTTTTTCTTTTAGGTTTTTACTGAACGGGGCATAGAATTCTTCAACGACCGGAATCCACTTTATTTTGCCTTCGGCAATGTCGTCAAATTCTTCTTCAATGTGAGAAGTAAAGTTAATATCAATAACTTCGGGAAAATTTTCAACGAGCATGTCATTAACCGAAAAACCAATTTCGGTGGGTTTATATTTTTTATCTTCTTTTTCCACATAACCTCGGTCTTGAATAGTGGTGAGAGTGGGGGCATAAGTGGAGGGGCGACCGACACCGGCGGATTCAAGGGTTTTAATGAGGGAAGCGTCGGTATATCGGGGAGGCGGTTCGGTGAAGTGTTGGTCTTTGGCGAGGTTAATCAGATTCAGTAATTCTTTTTCAGATAATTCCGGAAGTTGACCCTCTTCGTAAGAGTCCTCTTCACTTTTTTCATCTTCTTCTTTGGTTTCGGTATAAGCCCGAATAAAGCCATCAAATTTAACGGCTTGGCCGTTGGCGCGGAAAGTATATTTTGAACCAGCTTGCCCTGAGCTTGTCGAATAGGCACTGATATCGGCGGCGGTTTGATCAAGAATAGCGACTTGCATTTGGCAGGCGATAGTTCTTTTCCATATTAAATCATAAAGACGGAGTTGACCCGAGTCCAAATTTTTATCTAGTTGGTCAGGTAGGCGAGATAGGTCAGTCGGCCGAACGGCTTCGTGGGCTTCTTGAGCGCCTTTGGACTTATTTAAAAACGAACGGGGTGCATCAAGACAATACTTGGCACCGAATTCTTTTTTTATAACTTCTTGGGCTTGGGCAAGGGCGATTTCGGAGATATGTAAACTGTCGGTACGCATGTAAGTAATCATGCCCGTTTCATATAATCGCTGGGCGAGAGTCATAGTTTGTTTGGCCGAGAACCCCAGTTTTTTAGCGGCTTCTTGTTGAAGGGTGGAAGTTGTAAATGGTGCCGGCGGAGTTCGGCGGACTTCTTTTTTAACTACTTCAATAACTTTATATTCGGCGCCAGTGAGTTCATCAGTTATTTTCTGGGCGTCGGCGGAGTTTTTAATACCTAAGCGGTCAATTGATTCTTCTCCTATTTTAACAAGTCGAGCTTTAAAAGTTTTGTCCTCGTCTTTTTTGGAAAGATCAGCTTCAACGGACCAATATTCTTGGGGTGTGAATTTTTGGATTTCTCGTTCGCGTTCAACAATAAGACGGACGGCGACGCTTTGGACACGACCGGCAGAAAGTCCGGCTCGGATTTTTTTCCACAAAAATGGAGAGAGTTTGTAACCGACGAGTCGATCAATAATACGTCGGGCTTGTTGAGCGTCAACAAGATTTTGATCAAGTTCTCGTGGATTAGCGATGGCTTTTTCAATTGCCGGTTTAGTGATTTCATGAAAAACGACTCGTTCTGTTTTGTGGGCAGTTGTTTTCTTATCTAAACCAAGAGCGTGGGCTAAATGCCAAGCGATGGCCTCGCCCTCACGGTCAGGGTCGGTTGCCAGAATAACCATATCGGCTTTTTCCGCATCTTTTTTAAGTTCGCTGACAATTTTTTTGGCTTTAGTCGGAATTATATATTCGGGCTTAAAATTGTGGGCGATATCAATACCAATGCCTTTTTTAGGTAAGTCACGGATATGACCAAAAGACGATTTAACAATAAAATCTCCGCCGAGGAAGCGGGAAATTGTTTTAGCTTTAGTTGGCGACTCAACTATTATTAGTTGCATATAAAAGGGTTAGTTCTCAATTTTAATTTGATTTCCGGAATATTCCACCTGCCATTTGTTTGATGTGGCCTTGGATCTCCATAAGAGCCAAAGCGCCTATGATTTCCGATGCGCCTAGATCCGCGTATTCTATAATGCTATCTATATTCAACGGTCCGTGCGCTTCCAGTATA
The DNA here is from genome assembly GCA_001794025.1 of Candidatus Yanofskybacteria bacterium RIFCSPHIGHO2_01_FULL_41_21. Classification (GTDB taxonomy): domain Bacteria; phylum Patescibacteriota; class Minisyncoccia; order 2-02-FULL-40-12; family GWA2-44-9; genus 2-01-FULL-41-21. Next base: position 24,372 of record MGJA01000003.1, read on the forward strand.
GCAAGAATCATAGCATGGGTCGGATCTATTGTGGACAGATGGGGAGATTTTGCAAGAGGAAGCTTTGAGTAATCATCCAGTATATCATGTGATGAAGCGACGAGTTTGGCGCCGGTCCGAATGAGTTTGTGTGGGCCCATTGATTTTGATGAAAAAATATTTCCCGGAACCGAAAAGACGTCACGGTTCTGTTCGCCAGCGAGGCGGGCGGTGATGAGTGATCCGCTTTTTTCATCCGCTTCAACAACGAGAACACCTTTTGATAGTCCGCTAATAATGCGATTGCGTTCCGGGAACGAATCTTTGTAGGCGGGGTTCTTTCCGGGATGTTCGGAAACAATGAGCCCATCATTTTTTAAGATGTCTTGTCCCAAGCGGAGATTTGTTTCGGGAGTTATCAAATTGATTCCCGAACCAAGAACGGCAATTGTCTTACCACCACAATCAAGGGTGGCGCGGTGGGCGACTGCATCAATCCCCAAGGCCAGACCGCTTACAATCGTGAAGTGGCGGGCTAAGCCAGGAACAATTTGCTGAGTGGCTTCTCGGCCATAGGGTGTCATTGAACGGGTACCCACGACGGCGAAGCATTCGGTATTTAACAAAGATATATTGCCCCGACAATACAGCATCGCCGGCGGATCGGTAATATGTCGCAGTAGCTTGGGATAGGCCTTTAGTTTTGGGTGTAACTCAACAATCGGGTACTCTGTCATTGTTTTATATTACCTTGATAAACTGGAAAGGCGCAAGTTAATGTGCTAATGTTACACCTATATAACATGTATTTATCTGTTATTATCCCTGCTAAAAACGAAGAGAAGCATATTGGAAAAACTGTCCAGTCGGTTTTTGATTATTTGACATCTCGCAATATTGAACATGAGATCATTGTTGTTTCTAATGGTAGTACCGATAAGACCGATGATATAACGCGTCGGTTGATGGCAACCGTGCCGACGTTGAAACTTATTGATTATAGTCATATGGCGGGTAAGGGTTATGCGGTTAAGCAAGGAATGCTGAAGGCCAGCGGGCAATTTAGAATGTTTATGGATGCCGATAATTCCACCACGATTAATCATATTGAAAAGATGATGCCGTATTTTAATCAGGGTTACGACGTAGTTATCGGGTCCATCGCTGTAAAAGGAAAAAAAGTGGCCGAGGGAAGCGAGCCATTCTGGAGAATTTTATTCGGTAAGATGGGTAATATTTTTATTCAGATAATGGCGGTACCCGGTATTCATGATACTCAAAGGGGATTTAAAATAGTAACCGCTCAAGCGGCGGAAGATATTTTTCCGAGAATTACAATTATGCACTGGGGGTTTGATGTTGAGATGCTGGCCCTGGCCCGTAAATTTGGTCATAAAACAAAAGAAGTGCCGGTTGATTGGCATAATGATCCAAATTCTCGGGTTGGGCTCAAGGCGTATTTTGAGGTATTATTAGAAACGATGAAAGTGCGCTGGAATCTCATTACCGGCGTATATAACAAAAGTGCTTAACGAATTTAGACAAGATCCTGTTTCCGGCGAGTGGGTTTTGTTTTCAACTGCTCGTGCCAAAAAACCCCACCCTAAAGACGGGGTTAGATTTTATCAATCAAAGGAAGAATGTTTTTTTGAGCCCGAAAAAATGGCCCAACAAGAGACCCCTGTGGCCATATACAGTCATGGGAAACTTGTAAATGACCTTTCGGCCGATTGGACGACAATAGTGGTTCCTAATAAATATCCATCTTTGAAAAAGGGTATTTGTAACCCAGTTCATCAGGAGGGTCCATTTACGGTTGCCGACGGAACTGGTTTTCATGAACTCGTTATTACTCGTGATCACGAAAAAAGTTTTGCTCAATTCAGTGAAGCTGAGACATCTGAAGTCATTCGGGTTTACAGGGATCGTTATACGTCTATTTCTAAAGATGGCTGTGGAGATTATATTTCTGTATTCCATAATCATGGCCGGTTGGCGGGAGCTTCCGTTTATCATAATCATTCCCAGATTGTTTCAATGCCGATGGTGCCGACGGCGATTGCCAATCACATGGATGGAGCCCGCCGGTATTTTGAGAAGACCGGCAAAAGGATTCATGACGTTTTGGTTGAATGGGAATTGGTCGAGAATAAACGAATTATTTATCAAAACGAACATTTTATTGCCTTATGTCCTTATGTAAGTCGGGCGCCCTACGAAGTTAAAATATTTCCCAAAAAGCCAAGTTCTGATTTTGGTGATATCTCCGATGTAGAAATTCCATTTCTCGCCGACGCGCTTAATATTATTTTAAAAAAGCTTTTTGTTGCCCTTGATGATGTTGACTATGTTTTTTTTATGCACACGGCTCCGCCAAAAAATGAAAATCCGGCTGATTTCAGTTTTTATCAATGGCACTTGGAAATAATGCCCCGAATTTCTATTGACGCCGGCCTTGAACTGGAAACAAGCGTTCTTGTAAATAGCGTTGATCCGAATAGTGCCGCTGAACTCCTAATAAAAACCAATGTTTAGTTTTCTTTTTTCTTATGCCGAAAGTGCTATTGGTTTTTTAGATAATTTTGGATATTTTGGCGTTTTTTTATTGTCTCTTTTGGATCGTCTGACAGTATTTCTTATTCCTGCTGAGATCGTATTACCCGCTTTTGGAATATTAATCAGTCAGGGTGATTTTTCATTTTGGTCCGTATTTATTTGGGTTACGGTCGGTAATTTTTTGGGAAATATTGCTTTATACTGGATTTTCTCAAGTGGCGGGCGGCCGTTTTTGGAAAAATACGGAAAATATTTACTTATTTCCCATCACGATTTACATCACTTGGATAATTTATTTATAAAATATGGTGACAAATTGTTGCTTTTTGGTTATTTAATACCGACAGCGGTCAGAAGTTTAGTTCCTATACCGGCGGGACTTGCCAGAGTGAACTTAAAAAAGTTTTCCATATATACGCTTATTGGATCGTTGCCTCTTAATATTTTGTATATAATCGCCGGTATGAAGATTGGGGATAATCTCGGTCAGATTTTAAGTTATTTTGATTCGTTGAATTATATTGTCATCACCGTCTTGGTCATTCTTATTGTTTTGTATATTTACCGACATAAGATACACAAACACCTTACTCATGACTAAAAAATATGTAGTCGCCAATTGGAAAATGTCGCCCACCTCTACAGCCGAAGCCGAGGATATTTTGGCTTATATTGATGAGTATTTAAAAAACAAGACAAACAACAAAGAACATTCTTTAATTATTTGTCCGCCTTTTGTTTTTCTTGATGACGTCAGTAGAGTGTTAAATACTTCTCGTCTATCTCAACAAGCCGAACTTGGGGCTCAAGACATTGCCTTGGCTGATTCGGGTGCTTGGACGGGTGAGGTCTCCGGGCCGATGCTTAAGCGTTTAGGAGTGGAGTATGTGATTGTCGGTCACTCTGAACGTCGCTGGAAAATAAACGAATCAAACGAAGTAGTTAATAAGAAGTTAAAAACAATTCTGGCAAACGATCTTACACCGATTGTTTGTGTTGGGGAAAAAGTAAGAGATGAAAATTTTAAAGAATTTTTAAAAAAACAAATTGAAGCCACTTTTACCGGTTTATCAGCCGATGAGATAGGGAAGTGTCTTATTGCTTATGAACCTGTCTGGGCGATTTCATCCAACCCAGACGCCCGTCCTGATACTCCTGAATCTGCTCTAGAATCTATTTCTATTATTCAGGATTGTCTGACTAAGTCCTATTCGCTAATGGCTAATCGCTATCTTTATGGCGGTTCCATCACTGCTTCTAATGTCCAGTCCTTTCTTTCCCTTGAGCAAATCGCCGGTGTTCTTGTTGGTGGTGCGAGCGTTAAAAAAGAAGAATTTGTACAAATTCTCAAAAATTTATGAAGATTATCCGAGAAGTTACTGATTTAAAAGATAAAAAAGTTCTCTTGCGGGTTGATTTTGATGTGCCCCTTCGACGTGGCTCAGGGCAAGCCAGTGAGATTGAAGAACCGTTTCGAATTAAGAAACAAAAAGAAACAATTGATTGGCTACTTGAGCGAGAAGCGAGAGTGGTGATGGTGGGACACATCTCAGATTTAAAATCTTTTTCAGATTTAGTTCCTCAGTTGCATATTCTTATCGGCCAGGAATTTGATTTTATAAAATCGGTGGCTGATATTTCAGCTTGGTTAGATGGTTTGGGTAAGATTGCATTACTGGAAAACGTTCGTCATCCGTCAGTTGCCGGAGATGGTAAGGAAGAGAAAAATGATCCGGAATTTGCGAAACAGTTGGCAGAAGGATTTGATATATATGTAAATAATGCTTTTGCGGTTTGTCATAGAGACCACGCTTCAGTATCGGCGATTACAAAAGTGTTGCCGAGTTATGCCGGCCTGTTGGTTGAACAAGAGGTGACTCAATTAAATAAAGTTATTGAAGCGCCAAAAGAGGGGAAGGTTGTCATTATGGGTGGGGCGAAAGCATCCACCAAAGTGCCGGTTATTAAAAATCTGATTGATAAAGCGGAAACAATATTGTTGGGCGGAGTCGTCGCCAACGATTTTTTGAAAGAAAAAGGTCAAGATATGGGTAGTTCGGTTGTAGATGAGAATGCCCATGATTTGTTGATGGGGTTAGATTTAAATGATTCACGATTGGTCATCCCAAAGGACTTTGTCGTGTTTGATAATAAGATTCTTGATGTTGGCGATGAAACCATGCGTCAATACATAGACATTATTAGTAAAGCCGAGATGGTTATTTGGAACGGTCCGATAGGATTATTTGAAAATCCGATTTTTACCAAAGGTACTGACGAAATTGCCAATGCCATAATTTCTTCAAAAGCAATTTCGGTAATCGGAGGCGGGGATACTATCTCGGCGGTCGGTAAACTTGGAATTTTAGATAAATTCAACTTTGTTTCTACCGGTGGCGGAGCTATGCTCACTTTTTTGGCAGGAGATAAATTGCCGGGATTAGAGGCGTTAAAATAATATGTAATATGGCAGAACCGATTACAAAAAATAAAGATATCGTGGTTATGTATCATGGTAATTGCCCTGATGGATTTACGGCCGCTTGGGCAGCTTGGAAAAAATTTGGGGATGACGTTGAATATATTCCACTCCACCGTTATCTAGAAATTCCTCAAATTAAAAATAGAATCATCTATATGCTTGATTATTGTCCAAATAATAAAGCGGACTTAGACCGTCTTCAGGCCGAAAACAAAAAATTAATTGTTATAGACCACCATATTTCTGAAGCAGAATCAATTAAATCAGTACCCGAACATGTTTTTGACGTTAACCATTCCGGGGCTGTTCTCTCTTGGAAATATTTCTGTCCAGATCAACCGATTCCAACCCTGGCTTTATATATCGAAGATCGAGATCTGTGGAATTGGAAACTCTCAAACACCAAAGAGATTTTGAACATTACCGACCTACATGATCTAAAAGCAACAGATTTTAGTGTGTGGGATTCTATAGCTGTCGACTTGGATAATGATCTTAAAAAACAGGAATACATAAAGAAAGGTTCAGCGATTCAACAATTTAGAGAAATAGTTGTGCAGAATATTGTTGATAATCAGACCCAGTTAGTTTTGTTTGAAGGACATGAAGTATATGCCGCAAATGCTCCCAGGTATTTTGTTTCAGAGGTTGGTAACGCCCTTGCCACAAAAAAGCCGCCATTTGCGGTTGTTTGGAGTTCTACGGCAGAAAAGATTGTTATTTCTATGAGAGCGTCTGGAGATGCTTTTGATGTCACAACAATTGCCAAAAAATATGGTGGGGGTGGTCATAAGGCCGCTGGATCATATTCAATTCCCATTGGGACGCCGTTGCCGTGGAAAGTAATTAAAGAAGATGAAAAATAAGATTAAAATTCATACTGACGGGGGAGCGAGAGGAAACCCGGGCCCGGCGGGGATTGGGATTGTAGTTGAGGGGTTAAAAAGTGGAAAGAAGACATTCGGCGAATGTATCGGGGAGACGACTAATAACGAGGCCGAATATCGGGCTTTGATTGTGGCATTGCAAAAATTAAAAAAACTCGGCGGAAAAGAAAAATTGGAACAAGTTGATTGTTATGCCGATAGCGAATTGATGGTCAAACAATTAAACGGCGAATATAAAGTTAAAGACACCAATCTCCGGGGACTTTTTATGGAAGTTTTAAAACTTAAATCAGAACTCAAGGTGCCGATATTTTTCCATCACATTAAAAGGGCAAAGAATTCCGAAGCGGATGCTCTAATGAATCAAGCGTTGGATAGGGAGGCCGGCAAACTCAATCTTTAATCCAAAAGCTCCCTTGCGGGAGCTTTTGGTCTTGTAAACAATAAGCCGAGTTCTGTTCCGCTAGTTAGCGGAGGGTAACCATTTATCTGGTCTCGGCATTACTGCCGGACTCAAGCGATCTACTTATAACTCACAGCCGAAGCTGTAAGCTTTGATCTTGCACCCCGATAAGTGTTTAGCCGTTTCACTCCCGATCTTTTAACCCTGATCGGAACTAAGCTGTAACCTTTGATAAATCAATGGTCTGGGTTTAGCTCGCCCTTACTTTCGCTTAGGCCGTCTCTGCTCGCAACTCTCGCGTCACCGCGGACGGGAATTACCCGCTATCGTTTCCGCCTCATCGGCAGATGGTGCTCGGACTTTCCTCTCCTTAATCCATAAGGACTAAGGAGCGATTACCTAGTTTACAAGATAATACAATTATACTCTTTTTTGATATCAAAAGCAAACTCAACAGATTGAAAAATAACATAGGACATGATAAAGTTAAATACGTCAAATGAATCCCGTACGAAGTCACGCTCGTCGAGCTTAGCTCGACGAGTCCGAAGGACCTTGGCGGGGATACTTTGTACGGGATGAAAAAAGCTGATTTATTTTTTAATGTTATTCGTCTCCCTATTGATTTTGGGATGCTTCTCCTTGCCGGTTTAACCGCCTATCTTTTACGTACTCAAATTTTGGCTAGTTTACGGCCTGTATATTTTGAACTCAATCTACCGCTGATTAATTATATGTCGCTGGTGTTATTGGTGGCGCTGGTCTTTATCTGTGCTTATGCCGTATCCGGTTTATATTCAATGAAGGTTCGTATCGGTAAGGCCGAAGAATTATTAAAAATTATTGTGGCTTCTTCGGCCGGAGTCATGTTGGTTATTATATTTATCTTTTTACGACAAGCGTTGTTTAATTCCAGATTCTTGGTTTTAGGTGCTTGGTTTTTAGCAATTATTTTTGTTGCAATCGGTCGGTTGTTAATTAGATATTTTCAACATGTAGCCGTGACTCGCTATAATTTCGGTATTCAGCGTGTAGTATTAATTGGTAACGACATAGTTGCTCAAGGATTGAAGGATCAACTTACTAAACATCCCGATACGGGTTATCGAATCATTGCCCATTGGGAAACACCTCAACTTGAGTCCTTGGCTGAATTTGGGGATACGGTAGACGAGGTCCTATTGATTACACCCAGTTATGCCGATGTAACGGTTATTGATTTAGTTGATTTCTGTCACGAACATCATATTGTTTTTAAATTTGTTCCTAATTTGTATCAAACCCTGACTAAACATTTGGACGTTGATACAATCGGTGCGGTGCCGGTAATTGAACTCAAACGCACCCCGCTTGATGGTTGGGGGAGAGTTTTTAAACGGGTGATTGATATTATCAGTGCCAGTGTGGGGTTAATAATTTTCTCACCCATATTTCTTATTGTTGCGATTTTGATTAAGAGCGAAACGTCTGGGCCGGTTTTAATTAGACAGGAAAGGGTAAGTGGTAAGAATAAATTCTTTCTCCTTAAATTTAGAAGTATGATCGCCGTGGATCCGGACGGATCGGCTGATTCATTAAAGGAAGGATTATTGGAACTCAATGAACGACAAGCCGGCCCTCTTTTTAAAATAAAAAATGATCCAAGAGTAACAAAAATAGGAAGGTTTATCCGGCGGACGAGAATTGATGAATTACCTCAATTTTGGAATGTGTTGAAGGGCGATATTTCTCTTGTGGGGCCACGACCGCATCTTCCGAATGAAATAAATAAATACGAAAAACATCACAAAAAAGTTCTGGCCATTAAAGCCGGTGCGACGGGTCTGGCCCAGATTTCCGGCAGTTCTGACCTGGATTTTGATGAGGAAGTGACACTGGACAGCTTTTATATTGAGAACTGGTCTATGAGTATGGATTTAAAAATTATCTTTTGCACTATCTTTAAGATGTTGCATGACCACTCGGCAGTGTAGTAGTGTAAGGGGATGCGTATTGCCTTTGTTCATGAATATCTCAATCAATTCGGCGGGGCCGAGCGGATGCTTGCTGTTCTTGCGGAAATGTTCCCGACGGCGCCAATTTATACTCTACTTTACGACGAAAAAGCCACACGGGGATTATTTAAAGGCCGAGATATTAAGACCTCATTCCTTCAGAAATTCCCGGGGGCCGTCAGACATCACGAATGGTATCCACTTCTGATGCCTCTGGCCATTGAACAGTTTGATTTTTCTGCTTTTGATGTAGTTATTTCTATTTCTGCTTCATTTGCAAAAGGCATTATTACAAAACCAACCACTCGCCATATTTGTTATTGTCTTACACCTCCTCGGTTCCTTTGGGATAACAGCCAGAAGTTTAATAAGGATTTTGGTTTTCCTTTTTTAATTAGATTTGCCAGTCAGCCCCTCATCTCATACTTACGAATGTGGGATCGTTCGGCCTCCGATAGAATTGATGAATTTTGGCGAATATCGGATTTTGTGGGAAAAAGAATTCAAAAATATTATCATCAAACCTCCCGATTGATATATCCACCAGTGGATATATCAAAATTTACAATTTCTCTCCCTTCGGGAGATCTTTACGACAATTTACAGTTTGAGCCGTATTTTTTAATGGCTGGCCGGCTGGTTTCTTATAAAAAATTTGATGTGGCGATTAAAGCGTTCAATGAATTAAAATTGCCATTGAAAATTATTGGCATCGGGCCGGAGATTGCAAATTTAAAACGTTTAGCCAATAAAAATATAGAATTCCTTGGCCAAGTAGATGATAAAGAACTAGCCCGTCGTTATCGTGAAGCCAAAGCGTTAATATTTCCCCAAGAAGAGGACTTCGGTATCGTGCCGTTAGAAGCGATGGCTTCAGGGCGACCCGTGATTGCTTATCGTGGTGGTGGCGCCGGAGAAACTGTTATTGAAAACGAGACGGGAATATTTTTTGATACTCAAACTCCCCAAGCCATTATTGAGGCGGTTAAAAAATTTGATAGTAATAAATTTTCGCCCGCCCGCTGTCGAGCACGGGCTGAAGAATTCAGCACAGAAGTTTTCCGAAAAAACATATTTAAATATTTAAATATTTAAACTTTTATTCTATGATTATCGGCGTTGATATTCGTCCCATGGTTGGCCTAAAGACCGGTATTCAAGAATATACCGAGCAGATTTTGGCTCACATGATTCATCTTGCGCCGGAACATCAATTTAAATTATTTTATTCTTCTTTTCGCGGTTCAATACCGGAACGATCTTGGATGCATGCGCCAAATGTTCAATTAATTAAATATCGGATTCCTAATAATTTACTATTCTTTACGGGAAGTGTTTTTGGATATCCGTTTCTGGATAATCTTATCGGCGGAGCGGATGTATTTTTTTCTCCCCATTTTTTTCAGGCACCATTGTCAAAAAAATGTCGGCGGGTAACAACATTTCATGATCTTTCCTATCTTCGTTTTCCCGAATTTTTTACTTGGCGTAAATATTGGTGGCACACCGTTGAAATGAATCCGGCCTATCAAGCCCATTTTTCAAATCAAATCATTGCCGTTTCCGAGTCAACCAAAAATGACTTGGTTGATTATTATCACATTGACCCTGCTAATATTTTTACAATTCATTCCGGGACTACTATGTCTCGGCCAACAAAAGAGATGCTTTCTCAATTCAAAAAAGACCATAATCTTCCGGATCGTTTTATATTACATGTCGGTACGCTTGAGCCAAGAAAAAATATCATCGGGTTAATTAGGGCTTTTAATATTTTAAAAGACCAAAATAAATATGAAGATGTTGAGTTGATACTTATCGGGAAAGAGGGTTGGCAATTTCAGGATATTTTAAAAGAAATTAAAAATTCTTCTCATAAGTCGCAAATTCGACATCTCGGTCATTTAACTGATGATTTGGCTTCTTATTATGGTCTAGCAACGATGTGCATTTGCCCTTCTTTTTTTGAAGGTTTTGGATTTCCGGCTCTTGAAGCTATGGCTTGTGGCACTCCGGTCATCGCTTCAGCCAACTCCTCGTTACCGGAAGTTGTGGGTGATGCCGGTCTTTTCATAAACCCATACAATATTTCTGAAATTTCTGAAGCGATGGAGATTGTGTTGTCCGAACCGATGGTTCGTAACCGAATGATTAAAAATGGTCTTGTGCGGGCTACAAAATTTACATGGGAAGATACCGCTCGTCAAACACTTGGTATTCTTACTCGGGAGTAGATAATTCATCCACAGATACTCACGGGTCTTTTGGGGTATAATTAAGTTATGTCAGGTAGTGAAAATAAAGGGGTTGGGCAAGCAATGTTTGATGTGAAACCGGTCAATGAATCCGGTTCTCTTGATGTTCAGAAAATTGACGCCGTTCAACCAGTTGTTAACCTGACTTCTTTTAGGCCCAAAAAACCAAAATTTGGCCAAGGGAATCAGTCCAAACGACAAAATATTGAAGCTCCGGCCAAAGCGTTAGATGAAAGAAAATTAATTCCACCGCCCACACCATTAGAGGAAATATTGCCACCGGTGATTGGTTTGCCGTCTCATCAAGAGATTAAAGAACAGTTTGATGAGCTTATGAACCATGATTTGGATCTTAATATTGAGCTGACACAAGCGGGTATAATAAAATTATCTGAATCTTCTGGAGAAAAACTTAGGCAGGCGAGACCTCGTTATAGGGTTATCAAAAATCGTAATTTGTCAGCTGTTGAGTCAGAACCCGATTCGTATGCTCCTCTCATTTCCGCTATTCATGCATCTGCGACGGCGATTGCCCATGAGGAATATGTTCCACAAGTGCAGACGGAAAATTTTGATACTGAATTTGAACCCGGGTCTGTTTTTGGATCAAATGAACTTTCTCAATCGGCCGAGATTGATGTGCGATCACTTTTTTCCGGTTCATCTATTCAACTTGCTTCAAAAAAATCTTATCCGAAAACGCCACGAGTTTGGAAATGGCCAAGATTTAGAATTAATAAAATCTATGTTTTTATTGCCGTCGTCGTTATCGTTGGGATTATAATTATCGTGAGATATGGTATTAGTGTTAAGCGCCAAGTGGTTGAGCAAAGTTCGGCGGCGGTGACCAACCTTCAAACGGCCCAAGACGATTTAAAGACCCTGAATTTTAAAAATGCTTCGCAAGATTTTTTTTCAGCTTATGCTAATTTTTCCAAAGCCGGGAATAGTTTGAATTTTTTGGGGGCAGGTGTGGCTGACATTCTTTCAGCTCTCCCCGGTGGCAGTACTCTTAAGTCGGCCAAAAACCTTGTTCAAGTCGGGCAGTTGCTTTCCGGCGCCGGAACTTCAATGACCACTGCTCTGGATACGGTTTCTAAAACAGGAGCACTTACAGACCCAATGAATTCCCAAGTACCGATTGGCCCAATAGTCAGTGCTTTAAAAAAGGCCTTACTCGCTTCTCAACAACAAGTTACCAAAGCCAGCGCCCTTATGGTTGATATTGATAGCAGTATCATTCCAGATGATAAACAGGAGAGTTTTAACGATTTAAAATCAAAACTGCCCGAACTTGAGGCGGGGATGAATATGAGCGTTGATTATGCTAAGTTTTTTGAAAACCTTATCAATAATGGTAAAGCCAAATATCTTGTGATGTTTCAGAATGCTTCCGAGTTACGACCGACGGGTGGATTCCCCGGGACATATGGCGTTGTATCGTTTGTGAATGGAAAGATGGAGAATCTTTTTGTTGATGATGTTTATAATCTTGACGGTCAAATCAAAGAAAATATTATTCCACCGCTTCAAATGCAACACATTACTCCGACGTGGGGGATGCGTGATGCCAATTGGTATGTTGATTTTCCGACTTCAGCCCGCAATATTGAAAAGTTTTACAAAAAGGAATCGGGACAAAGCGTTGATGGCGTGATTGTTATCAATCCGGAAATAATTCAGAAAATTCTTGAGATTGTCGGACCAATTGATATGCCGGATTATAAACTTACCCTTGATTCTAAAAATATTTTAACGACCGTCCAGAGCCAAGTTGAATATGGGCCAAATCGGACTCAACCGAAGCAGATTCTCAAGGATTTCGCGCCATTGTTAATGAACAAGATTTATAATGCCGATTCGGATAAATGGCTCGCAATTTTTAATACTTTGGTTTTAAGCATGAACCAAAAAGATGTATTGATGAGTTTTGATAATTTATCGCTTGAAAGTTTTGTAACTGAGAAAGGTTTTGGTGGTCAAGTCCATCAGGGTGATACGGATTATCTAATGGCGACGATTACTAATATTAAGGGTTCCAAGACCGATGCGGTGACGGATACTTCAATGGTAGTAAATACTAAATTTGAAAATGATGATGCCGTTCATACGCTAACCATTACGCGTAAACATAATGGTGGGGGAGAAAAATATGGATTTTATAATAAACAAAACCCCGCCTATGTCCGTGTCCTCGTGCCTGATGGCGCAGAGCTGATTTCTATTATTGGTAATGATAAACCAAATTTCACCCCACTTATAAATTATTCCAAAGATAAAAGTTTCGTTCGCGATGATAATTTGGTTAAGTTTGAAACCCCGCCCCAATCAGGGGCGGGGCAAGCGAGCTTGGCAAAATCTCAAGGCGTTGATTTGTACTCTGAATCAGGCAAGACCGAATTTGGTTTTTGGCTTATTACCGATGCCGGTAAATCAAAGACGGTCACGGTTCAGTATCGTGTACCAAAAGCTTTAACCGGCAAAAACTACTCGCTCTATATTCAGAAACAGCCCGCCTTGAAAATAAAGAACTTTAGTTTTTCAATGCAGAAACCCGCCAATCTTACTCCCGAGGCCTCGGCTCCGCTTCTAACCCAAGATGACTCCACTTACAGTTATTCGGCTCCGCTTGAGAATGATTTACCGATAAAAGTTAATTTTAAATAGGTCGCTCGACTCTGACATTTCCCTTGCTGTTCTCTCCGCCTGTCTCGCAACCTCGACCTCGTCACTGATGCCGAACAAAAAGGCCACCTGATTTACGCTTCGCTACAAACATCCTTTTTGTTACCGGCATAGTTTCCTCGGTCTTTGGGCGAGAAGACGGCGTCGTTCAACGCTCGGAAATGCCCGAGCCGAGCTTATTTTTGTGGTTTTTGGCCCCTATTTTCAATCTTGACTTTTATATGAAATAAGAGTATAATTAAAATATGATTCAATGAGCAGTTCCTTTCAAGGAGGTTGGTAGTGCCGACAGCAACAGCAGTTGAAATCCCTTCTCGTGGTTACGCCGACGTTTTCGATCTTCGGATCGAGGGCGACGGAAAGACTCACGGCGTCGGTGCTGGTTCTCAGTACATCGGCGGTTACTCCGGCATGGGCTGGTACGAGTACTTCATCGACAGGAATACCGGCGAGAAGTACAAGGTCCACTGCTCGGATGGAGTGAACGGTGGCAAGGACGCCCACACCGACAAGGATTGCAAGTGGCGACACGATTGCTACTTGGCAATCATCGAGCGAACTCACGCCGAGACCAAGACCGGCCAGACGGTCGTCTACATCTCGCGCAACGAATGGGTCATCATGCAGGGGTTCGACCACGGTAAGTGGTTGGAGACCGCCGAGGGCCTGCGCGACGGCGAGCAGAGCAAGGAGAACGTTATCGAAGGTGGATTCATTGGCATGTGCCGAGGCATCCCCGTCGTCTGCGATCTCAAGCGTGTGGACAAACTCCCGCCTCGGGAGTAGCCGAAGCACCACAGCATAGGCGGAGGGTTGATCCCTCCGCCGAGCCCGACCAACCCTCGGGTTTTTTCATACAAAAAATTGAGGAGCGAAGCCCCTAACCCCCAGCGAGAAGTTGCGCAGGTCAATTTGCTTTAGCCAATTGACGAACCCCCGAAGCTTGGTGCTTGGTGAGGGGGCGAGCGTCTAGATAGCGCCGAGTCGCTGGAACGAGGTGACTATCGGTCGAGTCGGGGGTTGGGGGCGGAGCTTTTGAAAACGAATAAATCAAGATATACTGATGATAATGTTTAAATCCAAAATATTTAGGGCGAGTGTATTGTTGGGGTTTTTTACTATTGTCGGCAAATTGATTGGTCTCTTGCGAGATCGGATTTTGGTCGGACAATTTGGCGCTTCAACTGAATTGGACGTGTATTATGCCGCGTTCCGGATTCCGGATCTTGTTTTTAATCTTTTGATTCTTGGTGCGACCTCGTCGGCGATTGTGCCGATTTTTATTGAATACTATCAGCGGGATAAGGCGGGAGCTTGGCGTGTTGCCCAGAATTTCTTGAACGTCATGGTGGCGGGAGTGGCAGTCCTGTCAATATTAGTTTTTGTCTTTGCTGAACCGATAGCGTATTTGATTGGGCCTGGTTTTGGTCCGGCAGAAATAAAAATTCTTGCCAATTTGATGCGTATCATGCTTTTAAGTACCCTGATATTTGCGGTCAGCACTATTTTAGGATCAATTCTCCATGCTCTTCAGCGATTTTTGGTCTATGCTCTGGCACCGGTGTTTTATAATCTCGGTATTATCGCGGGTGTGGTGTTTTTTGTCCCGTTGTTTGAACGATGGGGATATAACGGGATTTATGGTCTTGGATTTGGTGTCGTGTTGGGCGCTTTGCTCCACTTGCTTATTCAATTACCCGTAGCGTTGCGTGAAGGATTCCGTTTCGGGAAATTATTTGATATATCCGATCATACATTTAGACGAATGATTACGCTTATGATTCCTCGGACATTGGCGTTGGGTGCTTACAATATTGGTTTAACAATTATCACAAGCATTGCTTCGTTATTAGGGAGCGGGAGTATTACTATTATCAATCTGGCGACCAATCTTCAGTTTGTTCCGGTTTCCGTTATTGGCATTTCGTTGGCTACGGCGGTGTTTCCACAATTATCTTCTCATGCCGTTACCCAAGATATACCTGAATTCAAGAGAAAACTTAATCATGCTCTAAGAGTGACGTTTATATTGACCGGCATCATTGCGGTATTCATGTTTGTTTTTAGGCAATTGATTATTGATATTATTTTTCAGGTTGGAACTTTCAAAGAAACCGATCGGGCGTTAACAGCATCGGTACTTGGTATTTTTATGTTTAGCGTTATAGCCCAGAGTTTAATGCACGTTATTACGCGGGCCTATTATGCTTTTCAAAACACAAAAACCCCGTTTCTGGTAGCGATATCGTCTATTGTGCTTAATGTTCTGTTGAGTTATATATTGGGATTACAATTAGGGATGGGTGTTAAAGGAATTGCCATCGCTACTGTTATTGCTTACAACATTAATTTTATGTTTCTCTATATTCTATTCAGGCGTCGGTATTTTTAATTGTGTCTTTTAAAAGGTTATTTTCTGTGTTAGGATAAAGCCATTAAGGAGTCAAAATATATGGCAAGAGCCGAACATTTACCCGAAGAATTAATAGAAAATGAACTTTTTGATGGGCTTCACCTTAACCCTGCTACTTTAGATCGTGAGTGGGTCCATGGTCGGCTTCAGCTTGAAGATTCTAAACGTTCTCGGTTGGTCAGGAGTCATCTAGGGATGTGCAAGACCTGTCGGGAGTGTGAGCAGAAAATTCTCCAAAAAGATCGTGATGAGGACTGGAAGCTGGCCCAGCTTCCTGAAAGCGACCGCGACTAATCACTCGGGGCCCCGCCGGTGCGGGGCTCATTATTATTAAGAATGAATATTAGAAATTTTTGTATCATCGCTCACGTGGATCATGGAAAATCGACCCTCGCGGATCGGTTTTTAGAATTGACGGGAACCGTGGAAAAAAGAAAGATGCACGAACAATATTTGGATACGATGGATTTGGAACGCGAACGAGGTATTACCATTAAACTTCAACCGGTGCGCATGCGTTACCGCATGCCAAATCCTAAGCACGAAATCCTAAATTCTAAAAAAAATAAAAGTTCAGAAATTCAAAATAGTTTAGAAATTAGAAATTCGGATTTAGAAATTTCAAGTTCAGTTGAATACCAACTGAACTTGATAGACACTCCCGGGCATGTGGATTTTACCTATGAAGTATCACGTTCATTGGCAGCTGTTGAGGGCGCTGTTTTGCTCGTTGATGCATCCAAAGGTGTTCAAGCCCAAACGTTGGCAAATTTGCATCTCGCCCAACAACAGAAATTGGTTATTATTCCGGTTTTAAATAAAATTGACTTGCCGAATGCCCGTACGGCGCAAATCAAAGAAGAACTTTCGTATTTACTTGGTATTGAACCAGAAGAGATTTTGGAAATATCCGCCAAGAACGGTTTGGGAGTGGAAGAAGTTCTTCAGAGGATAATTGAAAAAGTACCCAGTCCGAAATCAGGAATTAGGAATCAGGAATTAGGGCAAGCGGAAACACTGAAGGCCCTTATTTTTGATTCCTCATTTGATACATATAAAGGAGTTATCGCCTATGTTCGTGTTTTTAGTGGCTCCCTGAAACAGACAATGCCGATTGTGGCTTATGCTTCCAGGGCTAAGGCAGATGTCTTGGAAGTTGGTTATTTTTCTCCTGGATTGGTTGAGTCAAAGTTTTTAGAATCGGGTGAGATTGGCTATATCGCGACTGGATTGAAAGACCCTGGTCTTATTCGGGTCGGTGATACCATAACTAATTATCCAATTACGAATTACGAATTACGAATTAAAACAGAAAATCCGCAATCCGCAATCCGCAATTCAAAATTTGTCCCGCTTGAAGGTTACAAAGAACCCCGACCGATGGTGTTTGCTAGTTTTTTTCCGGTTGAAGGGGAGGATTACGATATGCTTAAAGATGCATTATCCAAACTCAAACTCACTGATGCTTCGCTTATTTATGAGCCGGAGTCATCAGCTGGATTAGGTCGGGGATTTAGGGTTGGATTTTTGGGGATGCTTCATGTGGAAATTATTTCTGAACGATTACATCGGGAATTCAATCTTGATTTGATTATTTCAACACCATCGGTGGAGTATTCAGTCAAACTTAAAAATGGCGAGGAAATGTTGATTCGTTCAGCGGCGATGTTGCCCGACCCATCACGCGTGGAAGCGGTTTCCGAACCGATTGTTTCCCTAGAAATTTTGACGCCAATTTCGTATTTGGGCGGAGTGATGGAGTTAATCGCGACTTATCGCAACACTTATCAGGCAACAGAATATATTGGTAAAGAAACGGCCTTACTTAGATATGATATTCCACTTTCCGAAATCGTGACTGATTTCTATGACCGTCTAAAGAGTGTTTCTTCGGGTTATGCTTCAATGAGTTACGAACCGAAGGGCTTAGTCAAAAATGATTTGATTCGGTTGGATATTCTTATTGCGGGTGATTTGGTGGAACCGTTTTCGCGGATTGTCCCGCGGGAGAAGGCCTATCTGGAAGGTCGGGCTATGGTCACGAAGCTTAAAGAAGTTGTGCCGACACAAATGTTTGATGTCTCGCTCCAAGCTGCCATCGGCGGGAAAATTATCGCCAGCGAATCAATTCGCGGTCACCGCAAAGACGTTACCCAACATATGTATGGTGGCGACATTACCCGACGTCAAAAACTCTGGAAAAAACAAAAAGAAGGCAAAGCCCGCATGAAAGAAACCGGCCGAGTGAACCTTCCTCAAGAGGTTTTCCTGAAGATGTTAAAAAGGTAGAATTAAAATAGGGGAGCGGCGAGCATGCCCATCATGCCGAGAATAACAATGACGGCGACGGCCATCCAGAAGTATTTAATGAAACGATGATTCATCCACATATGGTTATATTATAGCAGATTTAATCCTTAATTTCTATGGCCGTTCTGCAACGTAAAATTCTCACCGTCGGTCTCCTGATGCTTTTGGTGTGGTTGGGCTATAAGAGTTGGCAGATTAGAATTCAGCGTCTAGATATGAAGGTTCAATTAACCGACTTGGAATCCCGAACGGATGATCTTGAACGTAATAATCAATTTTTGGCGAGCTCGTCGGCCTATTTTGCCAGCGACGCTTATCTTGAAAGACAAGCCCGACTTAAGTTAAACTACAAACTATCGGATGAACAGGTGGCCTTTGTTTATAAAGACACGAGCGTTAAAATTGCTTCGCCATCTGAAGAATTTGAAGCCAAACTTGCCGAGATGCCGAATTGGGAAAAGTGGTGGTATTATCTAAGAGGTTATTAAAATGCGGAATTCGTATAGTGGTAATACGCGACCTTCCCAAGGTTGAGACACGAGTCCGATTCTCGTATTCCGCTCATGAGAAAATTTGCCGTACAATTCGTGGTGGTAATTCACACCTTGTTCTTCTTGGCAATTTTGGCATGTTTGCCGATTGCTATTATTTACCCATCATCTCATAAGGCAATTCTTTGGTTTGTCGGTATCGTGCTGGTTTCACAGATTCCATATCGGGCATGTGTTCTAACGAGGGTTGAACAGGCACTACGTGGCGACCATGCTTATCACGGCACATTTCTTTCCCATTATTTGGAGCACTTATTTAATGTTGAAGTATCGGATCGGGTTGTTAATATTTTTACCGCCATTTATTTTATTACTACCATTCTCATTGCCGTTTTTTATCGGCTCAATCAGGCCTTCTAGGTTTTTTATTTATTTAAAAATTAATTTACTAATCATCAAAATCTGGTAGAATAAAGCCCAGTCCTGCCACCTTAGCTCAGCTAGCCAGAGCAGCGCATTCGTAATGCGAAGGTCCCCAGTGCAAATCTGGGAGGTGGCTCATTGAAACTAATCTTAGAATTAGGTAAACTTAATGGGCCAGGTAGTAGAACCTCTATCTGCAACCTGGCGGTTGCACAGACCAAATTAATAGAGGTTCACATACCTGGTAAATGTTGGAATACGAGAACAATAAGGCTCTTTTATATATCTATTCTGGGGCCGGTGGCGTGGATGCTCAGGACTGGGCGTCCATGTTGCTTACAATGTATCGCAAATACTCGGCCGATAAAGGTTGGGGTTTTGTGATATTGAGTCAGACATTTGGCGAACAGGAAGGTACCAAGAATGCCGTTATAGAAATAACGGGACCGAATTGTTATGAAATGCTTCGTCGGGAATCCGGTGTTCATCGTCTAGTTCGTATCTCGCCGTATTCTTCAAAGGATTTGCGTCATACTTCGTTCGCGTTGGTGGAATTTATGCCCGAGATTATTGCGAAGAATTTTCAAATCAATCCTAACGATTTGCGGATTGATACGTATCGGTCATCAGGGCCTGGCGGGCAGAATGTTAATAAACTGGAAACGGCAGTCCGGGTTACTCACGTGCCGACGGGCTTAGCAGTCGCGGTTCAGTCCGAACGGTCTCAAGCCCAAAATAAAGAAAAAGCGATGCAGGTATTGAATTCACGTCTTGCCGCAAAAATGGAAGCCGAGAAGACACAAGAACTTTCCCAGTTAAAGCCCCAAGTCGCAATTGAGTGGGGCAGTCAAATCAGGTCCTATGTCTTGAATCCGTATCAGATGGTGAAAGATCATCGGACAGGCGTAAAATCAAGCCAGCCGGACAAAGTACTCAATGGCGATTTAGATAAATTTATAGAAGCAGAACAATCTCTAGCTTATTAACTTATTAGCTTATTAGGAAAAACCTAAAAAGCTAGAAAGCTGATAAGCTAGTAAGCTAAAGTGATTGAATTAAAAGATGTTTCTACAATTTATGAGGATTTTTTAGCGCTGGATGGCGTTAATTTAGAAATTAAAGATGGCGAATTTGTTTCGCTTGTCGGCCCGTCGGGCGCCGGTAAGTCCACACTCTTACGTCTGATGACCCGCGAATTGAAACCCAGTCAAGGTGAGATATCCATTGACGGTATCAATATCGCCGAACTTACCAATAAAGAAATACCGTTGCTTCGTCGTAAGATTGGAACGATATTTCAGGATTTTAAATTATTGTCCCGCAAAAATTCTTTTGAAAATGTTGCCTTTGCCCTTGAGGTCTCCGGCGCCGAAGCCGAAGAAATTAACGAAGATGTCCCTAAGGTTTTAAATATTGTCGGTCTAACCGATAAAGCCAAGAATTTTCCTCATCAGATGTCGGGTGGCGAAAGACAACGCTTGGCTATTGCTCGGGCTTTAATTCATCGTCCCCGCATTCTTTTGGCCGATGAACCGACCGGTAATCTGGATATGCTCAATGGTTATGATGTGGTAAAATTATTAATGAAAATCAACGAATTCGGCACGACCGTTATTCTGGCGACGCATAACCGCGAAATTGTAAATATTGTCGGTCGACGTGTTATCAGTATGGAAAAAGGCAAAGTGGTTCGCGACCAAATTGAGCAAGGGAAATATATAATATGAAGAAAGCATTTAAAAGAATTTTTAGAACCGGGTGGCTTAATTTTAAACGTAATAGTTATCTTTCTTTTGGCACGACCGGCGTGATGGCTTTGGTTTTGCTTTTATTTTCCGGTTTGATGGTTTTAAATTATATTTCGGGACAAATCGTAACCGGCCTGGAAGACAAAGTTGACGTTAGTGTTTATTTTAAAAATGATGCCTCGGAAGATCAGGTGATATCGGTAAAGCAAGATCTTGAATCCCAACCGGCCGTGGCTCGAGTAACCTATATTTCCAAAGACCAGGCCTTGACTGATTTCAAAGCCAAACATGCCGGTGATGCTTTAATTCAACAATCACTGGCCGAATTAACCGATAACCCCTTACAATCGTCGCTCAACATTAAAGCCAAGGAGTCCACTCAATACGCTTCTATCGTTACTTTTCTGGAAGGCAACAAATTGCGGCCCGTCATTGATAAGATTAATTTTTATGAAAACGAAGCCATCATTAATCGCGTCCAGGGTATTTCTCGCGGGGTCGGCAATTGGGGTCTGGTGGCGACACTTATTCTGGCTTTCATTGCCGTTCTAGTAACCTTTAACACGATTCGTTTGACCATCTACAATCAAAAAAATGAGATTGAAATTATGCGTTTGGTCGGCGGTTCCAATTGGCACATCAAAGCCCCGTATCTTATTGAAGGGGGATTGTATGGCGTCTTTGCATCTTTAATAACTATCGCCGTCTTTTATCCAACCCTCTGGTTTATATCTTCAAAAATTGGCATTCTTATTCCCGATGTTTCCCTTATCGGTTATTTTGTGGCCAATGTTTTTCAATTTATTCCCATTATTTTTGCACTGGGGATTGCGTTGGGGGTTTTGTCCAGCTATATAGCGATAAGAAGGTTTTTGAGAGTGTGAGATAGTGATTAGCGAGTAGCCAATAGCGAATAGTGTCATCAAAAAAGCCATTGTAAAAATGGCTTTTTTGATGTATAGTAATTTTAATTTGCGGGATAGTGTAATGGTAGCACGCATGACTCTGAATCATGAAATCCAGGTCCGACCCCTGGTCCCGCAGCTACGTTGAGATAGGTTCGGCTTCCGAGGTGCCTTATAAACTAATTAATAATTTATGGAGAATATAAATGTATGGCTAGTTATTTTGGGAGTCAGTTTAGCTTGGGGATTATTACATCATAAGGCAGGATATTATGCAGATATGAATAAACATAATGAGGCCTTTAAATTTTTGGAATTTTGGCGTTGTTGTCTTAACTACTTTATAGCATTAGTTGTCGCATATTACTTTGTTTCAATAAGATGGGGGTATATTAATCAGGGGGGTAATCTTTATATAGGAGATTTTATCTTGGGAACCATTTTTCTTATTGGTATTTTCGGTTGGCTACCTTATTTTATTAAAAATATTACTGAGGGGATAAGTGCAATTTTCACTAAATTATTTACTAAATAGACCCACTACAAACCATGATGACACCAAATGAAGCAGAAAAAATTATAAACAATTACGGAGCGGCATTAGGCGTCGGCACAAATGGTACTGCTCGTCTGATCTCTTTGCTCCCAGCTTCCAAAGCAAAGATTAGGTATGCTTTTTATGTTTACATTGCTGAGCTGGTAAAAAACAGTCAACTTACTAAGGAGATAGGTAATAATCTAGTTGGTGCTTATATAGGATTAAGATCATTTATTGATGACAAAAAGGCTGATAAGTTTAATAAAATTCACAGACAAATAGAAGAAGAAGTAAAGACAAAAAATAATTCAGATATCGACACAGAGGAAAAGAAAGAATATATGGATTTTATTAAAGAAGTGTATGGAATCATGGCCGATATGGCCGAAATTAATGACTATATACGAGAGTGCCAGGAAGATATATAAATAACTAGTCCAAGGTGTCCAGCCAAGGTTGGAGGTATCGTGGATGACCAGAAAGCGAGATTTTGCTACAATTTTTACAACGAGTATAATGACCTAATCTAATTGATAAAGAACTTGATGGTTTATTGAAATAAAACTATGGCACTAATAATTTCACAAAAAGGTAAAAGAACTCAAAAGATAGACAAGTCTGATTTTGAAAAGGAAGGAAACCTTCAGAGCTATATCCATGAAAATCCGGAATCTATTCCGGTGTATGAGATAGAAGAAAGCAAGCGGCTTTTTGTCGTAGCAAGGGAGTTTAAAACCGAATCAGGTCCGATTGATGCTTTAGCTATAGATAAAGATGGCGATATTTATGTCGTTGAAACCAAGCTATATAAGAATCCGGATAAGCGAACCGTAGTGGCGCAGGCACTTGATTATGGTGCATCTCTTTGGCGTCATAGCGATTATAGTGAATTTATAAAGCTAATTAACGAAGAGATAAATAAAAGATTTAAAATCAGTTTTGAGGAAAAAGTTAGAAATTTCTTTGATATAGATGAAGAACAGACAGGGGCATTATTAGAAGCGATCAGAACGAACCTTCAACAAGGAAATATTAAATTTGTAATTTTAATGGATGACGTTAGCGACCGGCTAAAAGATCTGATTGTCTATATCAATCAAAACAGCCAGTTTGATATTTATGCAGTTCAGATGGAATATTACAAGTTTGAAAGTTATGAAATAATGATCCCCAAATTATTCGGTGTTGAAGTTAAAAAAAGCATGACGAGCAACTCCGCTGGCAGTCCGAGGAGAAAGTGGGATGAGCAAGGTTTTTTTGAAGAAGTAAAGAAAGTGTTTTCAAAATCCGATTTTGAGTTAATTTTAAAGTTCTACACTTTTTCCAAAGAGTCAGCCGATGAAATTCATTGGGGTACTGGTGTTAACCAAAGTTCTTTTTCTGCTGGGTTTAATAAGTTAGGGAATAGGCCCTTGTTCGTTCTCCTTTCTGACGGAAGAATGAAAATTTCAACCGAATACCCAAAACGAGGAGCAACTAAAGAGCAAATTTCCAATCTAGATCATCTTAATTTAGAGCTTAAGAAAATAGGATTGGAAGTGAACCCAAAATCCGAGAGAACTGTTTTTACTCTACCTGAGTGGTCATCTAAACTAGATGTTATGATAAAAACTATTAAGAAATCAATAGATTGAATTCTAACATCGAACCAAATTACCAGCCAAGTTGAGATAGGTTATTTTGCCCGAGACGCATCGTGGCCTTACTTCTATTCCTATCCCGTAAAAGCATATCGACTGAGTGCCGTATTCAAGAACATAAAACCGCCAATATAGCGGTTTTATGTTCTTTCGCGGATGAGTGAAACAGTCCTTGTGGATAAGTTTGATCAAGGGGCAAAAGTTAGTAGTATATAGTTACTATTTTAAAAATATTTTTTGTAAAAATTATGAAAGAAAACTCTTATAAAATAAGGGTTACTTCAATTAGGATGTAATACATCTTTACATAAAAACCGATAATTACCGATATAAACAGATGAAACTCTTGATATTATATACCATTAAGTTATAATTGTTTTTATGAGTATAGATTATTAACTAAAAATTATGAGCAACACCGACCCACTTCAAAAATTAGTTGTCAGTGAATCGCAGGCAGTTGATAGACAGGCCCTTGCAGATCTATTGTCACCATATCTATCAATAAATAAAGAAACTCAGTCTTTTGATTTTTCGGGAGCCTTCCTGGAATTGACAAGTGCGGATAGGATTCTAATTCTTCTTTCTGCCGCGAAAGCCAGGAATCTGATCCTTGGTTTAGATGAAAAAATTAGACCATTGGAAATAATAAAGATGGAGATTGCGCCTGAGGGGACTATTAAAAATACGCTGAAGAAGCTTCTCGCATCTAAAGACATCAAGGCAGACGAGGGTAAATATTACCTGCCGAACTATAAGCTCTCCCAAGTTATAGCCCGATTCAAAAAATAATTAAAATAATATGGACAACACTAATTTTGAGCAGAAAATATTGGAGCGTATGTCGGCACTTGAACAGAGGGTTGATAAACTTGAGAATGGCGGAAGTAAAACCGTTAATGCTCATGGTGTCGCAAAAAAGTTATCAATCAAAGAGTTTATTATGACTAAAAAACTTGATGACGATGTTAAACGTACTTTGGCGATCGCGTACTTTATTGAACACATGGAAAATACAAAGCCATTTAATACCGAAGATCTTAAAAAGGCCTTTCGTCTCGCAAAGATTTCGTTGCCATTGAATATTAATGACAAGATTAACATGAATATTCGTGTCGGCAGGATAATGGAAGCAGAAGAAAAAAAGGATTCCAAGAAGGCCTGGGAACTTACAGCAACTGGGGAGACTTTCGTGGAGAACGAACTTAATAAATAGTTGATATTCCAAATGAAAGAAAAAAGGTCTGCAAAAAATTCTACTGATGCCCTAATTATTCTTTGGGAAGAAGGATTCTTTAAGAAATATCAGAACTTTAAAAGTGTCTGTGAAAATCTATCGAGCCGAGGTAATAATTTTCCCTACTCAAGTTTAGCTATAGCTCTTAGGCAAGCTAAATTTTTAACGCGGAGAGGTAAACGGGGATTTTTTGAGTATATTCAAAAACACAAAGCTGATTCGGAAGTAATAAAAGCCATTGCTCCAGGTTTATTCTCTGATGAGTTATTAAAATCGCTTCAAAAAGATTTCAAGATAGAGCTAGAAGATCTCAAATACAATTATGGTAAGAGTGGCAACTGCACAGCATTTTTATTACGGAAGATTTTAGAAAAATTAATTTATATTACTTTTGCAAAGCACAATCTCATTTCAAAACTAGAAGATAAATCTCAAACTGGTCGGTTTGTTGGACTTGAAGCGATGATTAGATTAGCTTCTTCAGAAAAAATAGAGGGAGTTCCTTTTCTCATATCAAAAACTGCAAATGAAATTCAGAGCATTAAATTTTTAGGGGACACATCTGCCCACAATCATTTGGTGGAGGTCGATATGAAAACTATAGTCCCACAAATGCCCTACATAATTACTGCGTATAAGGAATTAGTTAAAAAATTATAATATGAACAAACCACAAAAATTGTTTGTAGAACGCTTATTTAGATGGTAGGTATGGTGTGAAAAAATCACATACTACGAAACCACTCGTGACGACTGGTACTCAGGCAAATGCGATTAAGAAAGCAGAGAATGTGGATCCTAATGAGTTGTTAGTTGAGTGTGTTAGAGATACAAAAGTTGGAGGGCGAGATGGGTGGTGTAAACCCTAATAAACTGCTAATATTTCATTATGGAAAAAGAAAAAATACTCCGACAGTTCCAAGACTTCTTGGTTAGCTATAATGCCGTCCAAAAAGACGAGATCTGGCAAAAGCAGTCCAATATCTTTAGGACTTTTTGGAACCAAAGAGTCCTAAATGATCAGGTCAAAGAACTTGATGATTTTGAAATCGATAACGTAATTCGACTGATCGACTATAATTCTAAGGGCAAAAAAGCTGGCGATGAGGCGGTTGCCAAGGTTATGATCCCGCAAGGTGTTTGGCGAAAAATGTTCAATCAGTTTAAAACGGATAAGAAACTCGCCCAACTTGTCGATCAAATAATGGGAACATTTGAGCAAGATAAACGCATAAAGCTAATTGACGAACTTTATAAATATAACGAACCGTACCGCAACAGTTTAACTGGCCAAAGTGGTAATGCTGTTAATTCTTTTATATTTTTATGGGCACCATTAAAAAACATCAGTATCATTTCTTTAAAAGATAGGCAGAAATTAATTCAATTCCTAGATGTCCAGAATGGACCAAACTTCGAGAATGATTCTACTGCCAAGAAGATTGTTGAATCTAACGATTCTCTGGCCTCAAGCTTTGCTAAAATATTTGGCAGTCAATATTCTCCTAGAACAATATGCTCCTTCTTTTACAGCCCTCTGATTAAGAATGAATGGCGGTCTGAGGATATTGGAGAAGAAACTGTCCCTTGGGGTGGTTGGAAAAAATCACCAGAAGAAGATTTTGCACCAATTATAGCCGAATCATCTATGCTGGGCGACCCAGCCCTTTTCTATATGGAAAGTCAGCTCGAAGATTTTCTGATAGAAAATTGGGACAAAACAGAACTTGGTCAGAAGTACGATTTAATTGAAGAAGAAGGCGAAGTAGTTAGCCAACAATATAGAACAGGAGTGGGTCTAATAGATATTCTCGCCCGAGACAAGAAAACCAAACAACTTGTTGTTATTGAATTAAAAAAGAATCAAACAAGTGATGATACTGTGGGTCAACTCGCTAGATATATGGGATGGCTCGAAGAAAATAAAACTAATGGTAAGCTAACCAAGGGTATTATCATAGCCGCCCAATATGATCAAAGATTGTACTATGCTCTAAAGAAAATGCAGGACGCAGAGGTTTATTTATATCGAGTGGATTTTAAACTTACAGAGTTCAAAGATGGCTCAAAATAAGCGGATTAGCTAAAAAAGTGACACTCTCAAGTAGTGTCCATTTTATCCCTTTTTAGCCTGCCTGAGACGCTTCGTTTGTGATAAGATTTGGATAATTAACCTTTCAATAAAAACTCAATGAAAAAGATTTACTACAATAAACTTATACGCGATAAGATACCCGAAAAGATTAAACGGAACGGCGGGGACTACAAGATAAATAAGCTTAATCAGAAGCTTTTTGAGGTAGAACTCTTAAAAAAAGTCGGAGAAGAGGCGAGTGGGCTTTTATCTTCTAAGACAAAAGAAGAAGTTACCTCTGAACTTGCCGATATTATTGCTGTGATAGAGGAGATAAAAAAATTAAAACATATTACATCAAAACAAATTTCAGAAGCATTGAAAATAAATTTTGATAAAAAGGGAGGATTCAATAAGAAACTATTTTTAGTATGGTCTTCCGATACCGGATATAAGACCAATGAAAAGAGGAACAAATAGTTTAGAGATTTTAACCGAATCAAGGAGAGAGAAAAAGGGGTCAGGTCCCTTTTCTTCTGCTCGAGGCCCATCGTTATGATAAGATAAATAATAAGTTAATTTTATGAGTGAACAAATATCAACGCCGGAAAAAGTATCTAGAGAGCAAGCTCTCGCTATGTATAGAAAATTTGTAGAGCGTGGAATTACCAGTCCCGATGCTTTAGATTTGAATGATCCCGAAGTTATTGAAGCGAATAAACTATTTGAAAAATGGGACGCGCAAGAGAGTGTAAAAGGAGATTTTGAAAGGCATAATTTTGAAAAGACCAAGTTTTATGTTGATGCTGGATTTACCGACTCTAATTATCTTGGGGATGTTCTAGGATGGCTCTTTCAAGATGCGGGAGATATAGAAAAGCAACCAGATAATCCCACTCGAGTTCAATTGCGAAGCGACTACGCAAAAGAGATAAAAAAGATCAGGGACTTATTGGGCTTGGCCACCGGTGGGAATTGAGCCGACAGTCGGCTCAATTCCCACCATTTGAGCCGATGCTGTTATTGATCAAGGTGGTGTTCAGCTAAGGTTAGACGGGTTATTCCGCCTGAGACACGTTGCTAGTTTAAAATTTATGAAAAATATTCCATTTACAGAAAAACAAATTAGAGATTTTGTAAAAGATCATCCAACGCCATTTTATGTTTATGATGAAGATGGAATTCGCCATTCTGCCCGGAAACTTATCGATAGTTTTTCGTGGAATTCTAGTTTTAAAGAATTTTTTGCGGTTAAGGCAACTCCAAATCCAAGTATCTTAACTATTCTAAAAGAAGAAGGTTGTGGCGCTGATTGTAGCTCGTTTCCAGAATTGCTTCTTGCTGAACGTGTAGGAATACGAGGAGAAGATATTATGTTTACCTCAAATGATACGCCAGCTGAAGAATTCAGAAAAGCTAGTGAACTTGGTGCGATCATTAATCTAGATGATCTTTCCCATCTTGATTATTTGGAAAAAGAAGTTGGCTTACCAGAATTAATCAGTTTTCGCTATAATCCCGGATCTTTAACGGGTAATGTTATTATCGGGACACCAAAAGAGGCAAAATTTGGGATTACAAAGGAACAATTACTTGAAGCATACCGGATCGCAAAAGAAAAAGGAGTGAAACGTTTTGGTCTCCATACGATGATTGCTTCCAATGAGCTTAATCCACAACATTTTATAAATACAGCGGAGATGATTTTCGATATTGCCTTAGAACTGAAAGAAAAAATTGGAATCAAAGTGGAGTTTATTAACCTGGGTGGTGGGTTTGGAATTCCTTACAAACCTGAGCAAGAAGAGCTTGATCTTTCCGTTGTGTCGGAGGGAGTCCAGAAACTCTATGAAAAAATGGATATGGCACCAATAAGGTTATTTTTTGAGAGTGGTCGATACATTACTGGTCCGCATGGTTATCTTATTTCCCGTGTACGCCATATAAAGAACACCTACAAAAAATACATTGGCCTTGATGCTTCAATGGCAGATCTTATGAGACCTGGAATGTACGGTGCATATCATCACATCACCGTTCTCGGTAAAGAAAAAATGCCATACGATGTAACCTGTGATGTGACAGGTTCATTGTGTGAAAATAATGACAAGTTTGCTGTCGACCGCAAGTTACCTGAAATAAACACTGGAGACATAGTCATCATTTATGATGTCGGGGCCCATGGCCACTCGATGGGGTTTAATTATAACGGTAAACTTAGATCTTCAGAATTTCTACTCGGATCAAATGGTAAAATGAAAATAATACGTAGAGCAGAAACTATAAATGATTATTTTGCAACCTTAAATTTTTAGCTCCGTCCGAAACGTGTAGTTTATGATAAGATTTGGATAGCTACTAATTGCCTTGCGGGGCTTGACCGTTTGACGGTTCCAGCTCGAAGTGATTCAGTATAATTGTGTCATCCATGAATTCTTCTATTTATCAGATTAAAATTACTCTCAAAGACTCAAAACCACTAATTTGGCGAAGATTTTTAGTTTTTTCAGATATTTCTTTATATAAGTTGCACAAAGCCATCCAAATTATTATGGGATGGGAGGATTATCATCTGCATCATTTTGAAGTAGGAAGAAATTTTTATGGAATTCCAGACCCAGATTTTGATGATGGTACTATAAATGGAAAAGGGATCCTATTGAAAGATATTGTTCCGAAAATTCCGTCTCAGTTTTTGTATGAGTATGATTTCGGAGATAGTTGGGACCATATTATATTGGTAGAGAAAGTTATGAATTCAGAGTTGAAAATGAAGCATCCAATTTGTATTGACGGTAAAAGAGCTTGCCCTCCAGAGGATGTTGGAGGTATTTGGGGGTACCAGCATTTTTTAAAGGTTCTTGGAAACCCTAAACACAAAGAATATCGGGATTTAAAAGAGTGGATAGGTGGCAAATTTAACCCAGAACACTTTAATAAAGAATTAGTTAATGAAATTTTAAAAAAGATTAAGTATTAGTGTTAAAATATAGTCATAACCGTGAAAATACAACAATTATCAGCGTTTTTCACGGTTATGTTGACAGAGTCGTGAAAAAAGAGTAAGATTACAGTATATGGTAAAAGTACTCAACGCCTTCAATAAAGTGAGTTTTCTTCGTGAGAGATACTATAAAGCATCAATAGGTAAGGATGCGCTTATTACGCTTATATCTGAAACTGAAGTTGTCGACCAGGTTTACAACTCTAATGCTATTGAGAATAGCACTCTCACTCTTGAAGAAACCGAAAAGATACTTCTTCAAATTGATTTAGATAGATTCATCTCCGAACGAGAAATTTTTGAAGCAAAAAATTTGGCGCGAGTTGTATCGTACATAGACAAAAAAGCTAAGGAACAAGAACTTACTCTTGAGGTGATTTTATCACTTCATAAAATGTTGATTTCAAATATTCGCGACGATGTTGCGGGGAGGTTTAGAAAGGATGATGAACATGTTCGTGTGGGGAATCATATTGCTCCTAATCCAAAAGAAGTAATGAGTCGTCTTGAAAAAATGCTGACTGAGTACAATGCAACGAGTCATGAAAACATAATTAAACGTATTGCCAGATTACATCTCGCTTTTGAACACACCCATCCATTTGTCGATGGTAATGGACGTATTGGACGTGTTATTAATAACTATTTACTGATTAGAGAAGGATTTGTGCCAATAAACATAAAATTTATTGATAGAAAAAAATATTATGAAGCTTTTAAAGAATTTGATGAAAAGG
This sequence comes from Candidatus Yanofskybacteria bacterium RIFCSPHIGHO2_01_FULL_41_21, assembly GCA_001794025.1. GTDB lineage: Bacteria > Patescibacteriota > Minisyncoccia > 2-02-FULL-40-12 > GWA2-44-9 > 2-01-FULL-41-21. The sequence goes on from MGJA01000003.1 coordinate 55,133, forward strand.
GCGTCGTTACTATTATGGAAGAAATAGTAGGCAGGGCGCTTACCAATAGCTATCATAAAAGATTGGCCTATTTAGAAGGTAAAAAAATTATCACTCTCATTGATTATGCAAAAAATAACAAACTTTCTCATTCTAATTTGATCAATAAAGCTAATCGACAAACCATCGAAGCTTTTTTAGAAAAGAATATTTGGAAAATCGGAGTGGATGATGTAATTAAATAATAAATAAAAATAACTTATAAATTCTGCTCGAGGCCTGTCATTTATGATAAGATTTGAATAGTTAACCCTTCGATAAAAACTCAGGGTAATAAACACTCTGTAGGGCCTGTCGCTGGTGGGAATTGAGCCGACAGTCGGCTCAATTCCCACCATTTGAGCCGATACCGTTCTGGTCTGGTCCGAGACACGTTGCTAAATATGGATTTAAAATCAACATATAATTATATAGCTGAAGATTGGACCAAAGACCATGAGAACGATACTTGGTGGATTGCTGGTACAGACAAATTTGCTTCGTATTTAAAGCAAGGCAGGAGTGTCTTAGATGTTGGTTGTGCCAGTGGAATGAAATCGGAATATCTTGCTAAGAAAGGTTTTGTTGTAACGGGAGTTGATTTCTCAGGCAAGATGATTGAGTTAGCACAAAAAAGAATGCCCTCCCGATTCTTTTTTGTGAGAGATATAAACGAACCCTTAAATTTAAAATCAAAATTTGATGGAATATTTGCTCAAGCTGTTTTACTTCATGTTCCAAAAAATAATATCAAAAAAGTTCTAGGCAATTTGCTTGAACTATTAAAATCGAATGGGTATATTTACATCGCTGTTAAGAAAGTAAACGAGGGACAGATTGAAGAACAAGTTATAAAAGAAAACGATTATGGCTATGAGTATGAGAGGTTTTTCAGCTTTTATACTTTAGATGAGATGAGAGGATATCTTGAAGAATTTGGATTAAAGATTGTATATAGCGACGTCATTTCAACTGGTAAAACTGAGTGGATCCAAGTTATTGCTCAAAAATAACTCTACTTGAGCCGACACTGTTCTTGTTCGAGGTGGTCAACAAAAAACTTTAAATAATTTTATGAAGTCGTTAATAAAAAAACCCAGCGCTTGGATTCCAATAATAATTCCACTTATCTTTTTTGCGTATCTGGTTATTTATATTTCTATCTTTGGTATTGTCCGAGAGGAGGATGAAGGGACGGGCGCGCATCTTTTTCAGTTATGGTTGGCCCTGGAACCGCTGATGGTCGGATTTTTCGCCATCAAATGGCTACCGCGTGCACCAAAACAGGCAATATTCATTCTGGCGCTCCAAATTGTTGCCGCCCTCTTGCCGATATCCGTTGTCTTCTATTTTAGATTATAATTTATGGAAAACATTAAGGAGCAAAAAGAACGTCAAGAGCGAATTCGGGAATTAACCCAGGTTTTGATTGATTTTCTTAGTGAAAGCATTGTGGACGAAGAATTGCCTGTTGTGGATGCTATTTTTGTTTTTGGACATTATGATTCTCGGCCAGCGATACAGGCAGCAAAACTTTGGAAGATGGGGAAAGCACCAAAAGTTATCATATCAGGTAAAGGACGCGATAAAATTCCAAGCGGGTTTGAGACCGAGGCAGATTTCTACGCATCCTTGATTCAAAAAGAAGGCGTTCCAATGTCGGCTCTCATTTTAGAAAAACAATCTACAAACACACTTGAGAATGTGCGCTTTGGCGTTAGTGAAGCTAGTGATTTGCATCCTACATCTTTTATTCTCTGTGCTTTACCACCCCTCCTTCGACGTTCAATTGCAACATTTAAAAAACAGTTTCCCCATGTTTCGGTTTGTGGTAGTGCATTTGAGATGTCCACTGATGAGTTTCTCGCGCCTGTTCGTCTCCAGCGTATTATCAGTGAATTTGAACGTCTGCATGATTACGCCCAAAAAGGTGATATCGTATCTGTAGAAATTACCGATTCAGTACAGAATGCTCTGGAAGAATTAAAAAAACTGCTTTCCTAATTATTTAAACCAAGGTGCTTCAGTTAACTGCTGGCTAAAGCTCTCAAAAACCCTTAGAATACCCCTAATGGTCTCGTACTAGACATACGAGTCCAGCCAAATAGTGATACCAAATACGGTAAGATTAACAATATGTTTTTAACGTCAAATTCACAATATAAAGTATATTTGTTACTTGCTTCAAGTATAGTTTTTATTATCGGTATATTTGTATATTACAACTTCATTGATAAAAATGATGGAGGTGAGGATATTAACAAAGAAGATGGTATTGTTTTTAACGAGGGTGGTCCGGAATTTGATTTAGTATCATTGCCGGCATTGATGGAAAAAGAATTTAATGGGAGAGATTTAAAGCTTGGTCAGATTCAAGATGGTAATTCTGATTATACTAGGTATCATATTACTTACAAAAGCGGGGACTTAACTATATCCGGGATAATGAATATTCCTAAAGGAATTCCGCCTGAAGATGGTTGGCCGGTTTTATTCTTAAATCATGGCCATATTGATACTTCTGTCTACACCAATGGCCGTGGCTTGCGTCGCGAACAGGATTATCTGGCTCGGCAGGGTTTTGCGGTTCTTCATTCGGACTACCGCAATCATACTCAATCGGACAAGGACCCAAACACTGAAACAGATGTTCGTTTGGGGTATGTAGAAGATGTAATTAATGCCGTGATGGCAGTTAAAAATTCAGATATCTCATCATTAAGCAAAGAAAGGTTTGGTATGCTCGGCCATTCTATGGGCGGGGGTATTTCTCAAGCAGTGATGGTTGTTAGGCCTGATCTAGTTGATGCAATTGTTCTTTATGCTCCTGTTTCAAGTGATGTTGTTGATAGTTATAATCGATGGACTTTGCGTAATTCTTCCAATGCCGAAAAAATAAGATCAGCTCATGGTTCACCGGAAGAAAATCCTGAATTTTGGAAGAATATGTCTCCAAGAACTTTTTTTGACCGAGTTAAGACACCGATTATAATATTTCACGGTACTGCCGATGAAAGTTGTGATATTGAATGGTCGCGTGAAACAAGAGAACTGCTTCTCGCTGCCGGAAAACGGGTTGAGCTAGTAGAGTATCCGGGACAGTATCATGAATTTGGTGCTACCTTTGATGATTTTATGAAGCGGTCTTCTGATTTTTTCAAAAACAATTTAAAATAAATCCATTGCTAGTATTCAGGAAAGGTTTGTGTAAGCTTTTTGTTTATTATTCCATAAAATGAGGTAATATAGGGATATGGATGACCATAAGAAGAATTTCTTATTGCAGGACTTTGCCATAATTGTCCTAAGCGTTTTAGTGGCGGTTACTTTAGTTAGGACCGAGGTTTTGGTCAAATTATTAACATCCACGAAAGAATTGGAGATATTGGGCAGTTTTATAGCTGGGATGTTTTTTACCTCTATTTTTACCACCGCGCCGGCAATCATTACTCTTGGGGAGATTGCTAATGCAAATTCGGTCTTGCTAGTGGCCTTTTTTGGAGGTCTAGGTGCGATTGTCGGTGATCTTATTATTTTCCGTTTTGTCCGTGACAGATTGGCGGAGCATCTTCTGGAATTGGTTAAACACCAAGGAACTGGAAAACGATTCAGGGTTTTATTAAGAATGAAATATTTTAGATGGTTTACGTTTTTATTAGGAGGCCTGATAATCGCCTCACCATTTCCCGACGAATTGGGGATCGGCTTGATGGGTTTTACTAAACTTCGCTTGTCATGGTTTATTCCTCTATCATTCACCTTCAATTTCATCGGCATCTTAATAATCGGACTGGTCGCCAAGGCCTTCTAATCTAAACAATCTAATCCAATGAATAACTTACTGATTGGGGTTTTTGATTCTGGGGTGGGGGGATTGAGTATTTTGAAAGAACTTCAAAATCGTTTGTCTGATGAGAGTTTTTTGTTTTTTGCGGACCAGAAAAATGTGCCTTATGGCGGAAAGAGCAAAGAAGAATTGGTGACTTTAACTTCAAAAATAATGGAATTTTTGACGGCCCGTAAAATAAAAATGGTGGTTATTGCCTGTAACACCGCCACCTGTTATGCACTTGAAGAATTACGAAATAATTTTCCTTTGCCTATCGTCGGTGTTGTGCCAGCCATAAAGCCGGCTGTTGAACAGACCAAGGTCGGCAAGATTGCCCTTATATCCACGCCAGCAACGGCCCAAAGCCAATACGTGACAGATTTAATAAATAAATACGCAAACAACGTAGAGGTTTTAAGAATTGGTTGCGCGGGTTTGGAAGATGTTGTGGAGACGGGTAAATTGCACGGACCAAAGACATCCGAATTGCTCAATAAATATGTCGCCCCGCTAAAAAAAGAGGGAATAGATCAACTTGTATTGGGATGCACCCATTATCCTTTTCTTAAAGAAGAAATCGTCAGTATTCTTGGGCCGACGGTTACTCTTGTTGATTCCGGTCGGGCTGTGGCTAATCGGGTGGAGCATCTGTTAGATGAGAACAACCTTAGAAACACCTCCGGAAAACAAACAAACAGGTTCTTTACAAACAAAGATGCCGATGATTTTTCCAGAGTGGCCTCTGAATTACTTGGCTATAAAGTTGAGGCACAATACGCCTCGGTCTAGTGGCGAATTTGGTTATTGATAGTCAGGCGAGTTGCGATAGACGAATTTTTTAAATTTAGACCAAGTGGTCTTTGGTTTTTTGATGACTTGAATAACCTTGCCGTTGACGAGGTAGTTATCCATGTCATCGCGGTGAATGAAGATGGGGGAGAAACTGGCGCTGGATTCGGAAAGAAGGATAATACGTTTATTGTCGGTGTCTTTAAAATAGCGTTTAATGTTGGCCATGCCATCAATGATAGACAGAACATAGTCGCCATTTTTTATAACCGTACAGGTCGGGTCTACAAGAACATAGTCGCCATCTTCAACCGAAAGACCGTTAATGTTGGCCTTATTCATGGAATGGCCGGAGGCCTTGATGGCGAAGATGCCTTTTTTCTTGCTTAGTAGTTTACCTGAAACTCGGAGATAACCTTCGGCTTCTTGGTCGGCATACGCTGTGGCCGGGCCGCAATTGGCGGTGCCCAAGATTGGTATGGCGAGGAGGGAGCTTTTGGCGGTGAGGCCGGGGCGGGTCTTGACCATGACTTTGGTGAGGCGATCCAATTGAATGAGACCATTTTTCTCAAGCTGAAGGATGTGGTGTTTGATTTTCTGGGGTGATGTTTCATTGATGTATTTTCCTATTTCCCGCAAACTCATGTCGGCGATATTTTCCTTTCCGGCTAACGCTAATATTTTTTCTTGTAAGATGTGCATCAGGTAGTAGAGATTCGACTTACCGCAATAGGTAATCCCGTAACCTCCGTTTAATCAATCTCGAACCTTGATTTGTTTTTAAATACTCTTCTCTGCGCTGTGCATCATTAAATTTTAGACACGCTTCACAATAAATAATGTGCCACGGTCTACCAGATTTAGTTGACCTATTGCGGCCTTGATTATGTTCCGATAATCTTCTCTCTAGATTAACAGTGTATCCGATATACAATTCTCTATCTTTGTTTTCTAAGATATAAACGTAGTGGAATATAATCTTGTCGAATCTTCACTACCTGACTATGTGTCAAGTATATCATTTTGAGTTGTCCACAGTCAAATGGACACTCTTGACAGGTTGTTCACTTTGATAAAATTAAGATCCTTCCCTGTAACAATTTCTGAGGTCTTGCGTCTTAACTGTAAAGCAATTTAATTAAGACGAGGTCTGTACTTGTCCCTATAATATATATGGGAGACGGTAACAACGATGGTGGGACGAACACAATATTGATAGTGATAGTAATTTTAGCAGTAGTTGGTTTTGGTGTTTGGTGGATTACTACTAATAATGCTAAGCCAAGTGGAGCTGATATCAATATAACTCTACCAACCAGTAATTAAAGTAGACAGATAAACAAGACCCCGGAATATATATTCCGGGGTCTTGTTTTAGTTAGGTCTTCTTTTGAAAAGGCGGTATAATGAGGAGGTATGGCTGACGTGGAAAATATTAAAAAATATGTGCGGGCGGCGAATTATATTTCGGCCGTTCAGATTTATTTGCGAGACAATTTTTTGTTGGAAAATAAACTTTCGTCGGATGATATAAAACCCCGACTGCTTGGTCACTGGGGGACTTGTCCCGGGATTAATTTTTTATACGCTAATCTTAATTATTTAATCAAGAAGCATGGCATTGATATGATGTTTGTGTTGGGTCCCGGTCATGGTTTTCCTGCTTTACAAGCCAATTTGTATTTGGAGGGTACGTTGCAGAAATTTTATCCTAATGCGACGTCAAGCCAAGACGGTCTGGGATATTTGGCGAGTAATTTCAGTTGGCCTTATGGTTTTCCTAGTCATTCCAATCCCGGCGCGCCGGGGGTGATTCTGGAAGGCGGGGAACTGGGATATTCGCTTTCAACTTCATATGGTGCGGTGCTTGATAACCCCGACCTGATTGTGACTTGTCTGATTGGCGACGGCGAAGCCGAAACGGGTCCGACGGGGACGGCTTGGCATTTAAATAAATTTGTTGACTCGGCCGGAAATGGCGCGGTTTTGCCGGTGTTGCATTTGAATGGCTACAAAATTTCCGGACCGACGGTATTTGGTCGGATGTCCAACCGTGAGTTAAAATCGTTATTCTACGGTTATGGTTACGAACCATTCATTGTTGAAGGCACCGACAAGGTTATTTATGAAAAGATGGTTGCGACTTTAGAAACGGCCTATCAAAAAATACGGTCCATCCAAACCCAAGCTCGAAGCGGTCAGGCAGTGGTATCGCCTCGTTTGCCGATGATTATTCTGCGAACGCCCAAGGGCTGGACGGGAATTAAAAAATTAAAAGGCGAAAAAATAGAAGGCAACGCCTTGTCGCATCAGGTGGTGGCGCCTTTGGCTAAAACCGATAAATCCGAATTAAAGGCCGTAGAAAAATGGCTTCGTTCATACAAATTTGAAGAATTATTCAGTTCCGGTGATGGTTTCAATGATGAAATTAAATCCCTTATTCCCGATGAAGGATTTAAAATGGGTTCAAACAAGCACGCTTTCGGGGGAGAGGTTACGAAGGACTTGATTCTGCCGAAAGTTGAAGAATTTATGGAAGACGCTTCTGTTCCCGGAACAATTGGTTCAAGTAGTATGGTTCGGACGGGATTGTATCTAAATGAAGTTTTTAAACTCAATAAAGACCAGGCAAACTTTCGGTTGTTTTCACCAGACGAAACGTATTCCAATAAGCTCCACACCGTTTTTCAGACCACGGCACGGGCCTTTACTTGGCCGATAAAAGAATGGGACAAAGATATGACGCCATCGGGACGGGTGATTGAAATGTTGAGCGAACATTCCTTGCAAGGATTGATGCAGGGCTACGCCCTGACGGGCCGATACGGCATCTTTGCGACCTATGAGGCCTTCGTCCAAATTGTCTCAAGTATGATAGACCAGTACGCGAAATTTTTAAAACAAGCCCGAGAGTTCCCGTGGCGAGGGGATGTGCCATCCGTTAATTATATTTTGACGGCTTCCGGTTGGCGTCAAGAACATAATGGTTTTTCTCATCAGAATCCGGGATTTATTGACGATGTTCTCCAAAAAAATGGTTGTTACACCCATGTTTACTTTCCGCCCGATGGGAATACGACCTTAGCCGTGCTGGAGCGATGTCTAACTTCAAAAAACGGAATCAATGTCATCGTGGCTGGTAAGACGCTTGAGCCCCGCTGGTTAACGCCCGAGTTGGCTCAACGACAATTGGAACAGGGAATGATGATTTGGGATTTCGCTAGCGAGGATAATCCCGATATCGTCTTTAGCTCTGCTGGCGAATATTTAACCAAGGAAGCCCTAGCGGCGATTGATGATATTAAATTACATACTCCGGAAGTGCGGATTCGTTTTGTAAGTATTCTTGAACTGACCTCAATCGGCATAGGCAATGCTGAATGCAGAATTCCATTGAATTTTGACGAATTCTTTACTCATGATAAACCCGTGATATTTAATTTTCACGGTTACCCGCAAACATTAAAACAAATCCTTTTTGACACAGGAGAAAAAAGTGAACGTTTTTCGGTGCATGGCTACATTGAAAATGGTTCAACGACGACACCGTTTGACATGCATATCCGCAATGAGACGAGTCGCTATCATTTAGTAATTGACGCCTATGAAAAATTAGCGAAAAATGGTGTTGTAGAACAAAGTAAGGCCGACGATATTATTGCCCAATACAAAACAAAAATTAAACAACACGGCGAGTTTATCCGCCAGAACGGTGTTGACCCCGAAGAAATAGAACAATGGCAATGGACAAAAAAATCTTAGTTATTAATATCGGGAGTGCTTCCAAGAAATGCGGGCTCTATAGCGAGTCCGAACTTTGTAGTGTTCATATGGAAAAAACCAGCGATGGTTATATCGGGACAATTAAAGTAGGTGACAATAAAGAGGATGTCCAGATTATCCAAACCGATTATGATGATGTGGGCGCTTATTTAATGCGGGTAGCTGGAGAAAAAAATATCGCCCAAATAAGTGACGTCAATAAAATTGGTCTGCGAGTTGTCGCGCCGGGTGCATTTTTCCAGGAAGATAAAATTATTGATGATAATTATATTCAAGCTCTAACTCTCGCCCAAGAGATGGCCCCATTGCATATTACGCCGGTTCTTGAAGAATTAAATAAAATAAAGATGTGGTCCGATGATATTTCGCTCCTAGGAATCTCCGATAGTGTTTTTTATAAAGATATGCCGACCGAAGCCAAACTTTATGGTTTACCAAAAGAGTTGGCCGAAGAACATGGAATTTATCGTTATGGTTATCACGGTATTTCCATGAGTTCGGTTTTGGACAAGATCAAAGAATTAAAAGGGGATGTTCCTGAAAAAATTATTATCTGTCATCTTGGAAGCGGTTCAACTGTTACGGCTTTGAAAAATGGTCAGCCCGTTGATACTTCCATGGGCTTTACGCCTCTGGAAGGTGTGCCCATGGGTTCGCGGGTGGGCAATATTGATGCCGGAGCGGTGTTATATCTTTTAAAAAAAGGTGGCCTGGACGCGAGCACGCTTGAAGAAATGTTATACAAAAAATCGGGCTTACTGGGCTTGAGTGGTAAGACGCCATTCGTTAAAGAACTTATTGATTTAGAAAAAGCGGGGGATATTGGCGCCGGGGAAGCCCTGACTGTCTTTACACGAGCTGTCAAAAAATATATCGGCGCCTATTCCGCTATTCTTGGCGGTCTTGATTTGCTTGTTTTTACGGCCACCATTGGTGAACGTTCCGAATATATCCGTGCCAAGATTTGTTCCGGTCTAGAACATCTTAATATCTCTTTGGATAGTCCCAAGGTAGTCGTCATCCCCACTAACGAAATGGCTGAGATGGCTAAACGGGCTATATACACTTCGGGGAATTAGTGTTATACTTAATTCAAGCAAAATACTTATTTCTAAAGAAGAATAGTCGAACTTCCTCAATAGTTAAATTTGCGAATTCAACTATTAACGTACACATCTATGCAAAATGGAACTATCAAGCGACTTGTCATGGAAAAGGGATTTGGTTTCATCACCCCTGATGACAAATCAATCTTGCCAGCAGGTAAAGAAGATTTGTTCTTCCACAACTCAGGAGTTGTTGAAGGCACCATCGATGCTCTCAAAGAAGGCCAGCGCGTATCTTTTGAGGTCGATAATTCAGACCCGGTCAAAGGCATAAAAGCCGTCAGCGTAAAGGGCGAGTAAGAAAAATTAAAAACCGTCCGCCTCTGGTGGGCGGTTTTTAGTTTTTGTTGATAACAATAGTTGCGCCAATTTGTTGAAGTTATATTATTAAAGTAATAAGTATCCACCATGGTTCAACATGGAATCAATCAACGTAAAAATTTGGCTATGTCCCTGCGGAGGGGCGGATATTCTTATTCAGAAATTCAAAAATTTGTCTCTGTGCCCAAGGCGACATTGTCTTATTGGTTTAAAGACATAAAATTATCGGAGGCGCAGTTAGTTCGGCTTCAAAAAAAACGAAATGATGCCATTCAGGAGGGAGCCCAAATTCGTTCTAAACGGGTCAACGAAGCCATTGAAAAAATTGAGAGGACTTCAGCCAAAGATATCAAAGATATTTCCAAAAGAGAGTTATGGTTGATGGGCGTCATGCTTTATTGGCGGGAAAGGGTTAGTGATAGAGATGTCAAAAAGGGTGTTAAATTTACTAGCTCGGACCCGCATCTGATTAGATTATTTTTGAAGTGGCTGATGGAGGTTGGTCAGCTCGGGGAGGCCGATGTTTTGTGTGATATTTTAATTGAGGGTGACAAAGACCTGCCTGCCGGCAGGCAGGAAAAAGCCATCAGTTATTGGTCGGAGGTGACGAGTTTTCCACAGACAGTATTTACCCGAGTATACGTCCAAAAGACCAAGAAAAAAAGGAAAAAACGAGAGACAAAAAAGGCCGAGTTTGGTCTCTTGAGAATTAGGGTAAAAGCCAGTTCAATGTTGGCTCGGCAATTATCCGGTTGGATCATGGCTATCCAGAATAAAATTTAGTAAACATTACTAAGATTATATTAACCATTAGTAATGTTTATAAAGAAGCGTTGTGTTGCCTTGATTCATTAACTTAAGAAGAATATAATCTATTTATACATGAGAAAAACACTTATCTTTTTAGTCGTTGTAGTCATAGTCATTGTGACTGTGGTTTTGGTTATGACTAGGTATGCTACGGCGCCAGGGAATACACCCGTTTTAACGTCACCATCAGTCCAACAATAACAATAATCCCGTTAGAAATTAACCCTATGGGAATACCACATAAATCTTTAATCAAACTACTTGCCAGTTCCACAGTGCAAAGTGGTGGATGGTTTGTAGAATTTCTAACGGGATGAAATTATCCATGCCCCACATTCCTAAACTTTTTATTCCGCTCGCTTTTGTTATGGCCATGTCTATGGGATTGGTTTATGTTGTTGTCCAGCAAAATTTTAGAGCGAATGCGAATGACCCCCAGATTCAATTGGTTGAAGATTTAGTGGAACAACTATCAGCCGGTCGAACCGTGGAGTCCATTAATACAAGCGCTGGGGTTGATATGGCCCAGAGCTTGTCCCTCTTTCTTTTTATTTATGATGAGACCGGTAAAATGGTTGTCGGTACAGGTAAGCTTGATGGTCAGTATCCAACCTTACCGGATGGTGTTTTGGAACGTGCCAAAGAGGTCGGTGAGAACAGAATTACCTGGGAACCTCAATCCGGTTTACGATTTGCGTTGGTTATTATTCCGTTTAGTGGGGATCAATCAGGATTCGTTGCTATTGGACGTTCCCTTCGAGAAGTTGAACAACGGATAGACATGCTTGGTCTCCAAGTGTTGGTTGTCTGGCTTATCGGTCTTCTCGGGTTATTTATTCTGATGGTTGGTGGAAAAATTATTTTTTCCAGATACTTTTCCAGTAAACAAATCGTATAATTCTCCCCATGATCAGGTAGTGAAAATCCGACAGGGTTACATCTAGCGCCTGTCGTATAATTTACTATTCTGGTAATGTTTGACCTATTTAAATTAATTCGTACTCTGCGTATTCAGGTGCAACCTGAGGCGCATGTCGGATTTCTACTACCTGGATGATTACCATTGATGATTTTAAAAAGATAGAACTTAAAGTTGGTCGTGTTTTAAACGCTGAACCAATTGAAGGTTCGGAAAAATTGTTAAAGTTGCAAGTTGATTTAGGAGAGCCAAACCTGCCTGCCGGCAGGCAGGTTTTAGCGGGCATTGCTAAACATTATCAACCGAGTGAACTTGTCGGTCGCCAAATTGTGATTATCGCTAATCTTGAACCTCGGATTTTCAATATTAATATAAAGAATGATGGTCCCGTTAGAAGTAAGACGCCAGAGGCGTCTGCCGACCATGCCTCCGATGCAGGTCGGACTTCTAACGGGATGGAATCTAACGGTATGGTTTTGGCAGCATCGGGTCCGGCAACTGCCGGAGGTGAGCTCGTTTCCATACTTATGCCCGACAAAGAGTTACCTCCCGGATCAAGTGTTCGATAGTGGTTGTTTTTATTTAAATTTGTTATATTAGGACTAAGATTTACGTATCCCGTTAGAAGTCCCGCTCGCGACCTAGTCGCGAGTCCGGAGGACCTTGGCGGGGCTACTTCTAACGGTATGGATACTAATTCACAAATAAGTCGTTCTACGCCAAGAGATGTGTTTCTATATTTGTTGGGTTTGATTACACTTGTGATGAGTGCCGGCAGTTTTGGAATGCTTATTTATCAGTATATTGATATTATATTTCCCGATGTTCTGCAGTACAACTATAGCACTCCAAGCGCAAACTATAGTTTAATTAGAACTGCGTTGGCAGTTCTCGTGGTTGTCTTCCCTGTATTTTTCTGGGTCAGTAGAACTTTACACAAAGATGTTGTATCCGAACCATCCAAACGTGATCTTCGTGTTCGTCGCTGGTTATTATCTTTTACAATTTTAGTCGCCGGTCTAGTTATCATAGGTGATTTAATCACTTTGATCCAAAACTACTTGAATGGTGATTTAACCACAGCATTTATTTTGAAAGTTATCACAGTGTTCTTTATCGCCGGTTCAACATTATTCTATTACCTCTCGGAATTACGTGATAGAACCTACCCTCGCAAGGCCTTTCAAATAGTTATTGTTGGTGTCGTTGTTTTATCCCTTGGCTACGGATTTTATCTTGCGGGTTCTCCAAAAAGTCAGCGTCTGGTTAGATTTGACGAGCAAAAAGTAAACGATCTCCAAATGATCCAGAGTTACTTGGTTTCTAATTGGTGGCAAGTAAAGGGGTCACTTCCCAAAACACTTGACCTATTGAATGATCCAATATCCGGTTTCAGTGTCCCTGTTGATCCACAAAGCCAAGAATCATACGAATATATTTTGATTGGCGCTCGTGAATTTAAATTATGTGCAACGTTTAATCTTGATACGGTTAATCCCAAAGAGTCCGTTCCGGCGATATATCCGTACTATAATTGGCAACATGGCGCCGGCCGAGTTTGTTTTGATAGAACCATTGACCCGACGTTATATCCGGTAAACCCAAAAGGTGAGCCAGTTCCGTTAAAATATTAAAAAATAATATAAACAAACATGAAAAATATTCTTATGTACATTATAGTGATAGCAATTGTGGCGGTTGGAGTGTGGTTGTTTATGCGCAAGGGGAGTGACGGTGGCGGTTATGATATTGCTTTATTGCCTTCAGGTTCAGCAATTGTAGATTCTTCGGCGAGTGTTTCACCGGTAGTTTCTGCGACACCTGCCGGCGAAGTCATTAAGACAGCCAGTGGTCTTCAGTATCAAGATCAAGTAATTGGAACCGGAGCCGTTGCTAAAGCTGGTCAGACCGTATCCGTCCAATATACGGGCACTCTTGCTGATGGTAAGAAATTTGATAGTTCATATGATCACGGTACCGAACCGTTTAGTTTTCAACTTGGCGCCGGTCAAGTTATTAAGGGTTGGGATGAAGGTGTCGCCGGTATGAAAGTCGGCGGTAAGCGCGTTCTTGTTATTCCTCCATCTCTTGGATATGGTTCCCAAGATGTTGGCAACGGTCTTATCCCGCCAAATTCAACTCTTATCTTTGAAGTGGAATTGGTTGGAGTAAAGAAGTAGGACACTACTATCAAATATCAAGAAATAAAAACCCGCCTTACCGGCGGGTTTTTATTTCAAATTATATTCCGTATCTGTCTGTATTTACACGAGCATTAATAAACCTTAATAGGGCTGTGGATAACTTTTTTTTGGGATGGGGCAGGGGAGTCACAAGTTTAACTGGCTACCAGTTAAACTTGTGAATTTCTAAGTACCCTAAGTACTAATTTCTAAAATTTTTGATTTTATTAGTGTTTAGTAATTAGATAATTAGAAATTTTTAAATCCCCCACTCCCCCATTGTTATTTTTTTATTTTTTAGGTACAAAGAACTCATTCATATCTAAATGACCAAAGAATACCAAAAGCTATTTATCCGAATGATGACTTCCCTATTTCAGACCCAACAATCTGTGATTGATTTGTTTTTTAAAAATCGGCTAAATGAGGATACTGAACATTTAATAAGTGGACACATTCAATACCAGGTTGATCTATCAGAAGAATCCCGTCGGGATTTTATCAGAACCTTGAAGGACTTGAATAAAACCTTACAGGAAATTATTTATCTAGAAAAAGGTGATATTATTCAACTTTCTATTACCCAAGAACAAGTTCTTAGATATTTATTGAGTTTTATTCAAGGGATTCAAATTAAAAAAGAAATTTCAAATAAAGTTGAAGTTGTGACTGAACCAACTGAACCAACTGAACCAACCCCTTTAATTACTGCTTCATCACCAGTAGTTTGGAAAACCAAACAAGGCAAAGGAAAATTAACCAAAACCCAAGAGCAGATTTTAGAATTCGTTCGGAAAGAACCGGATTGCAGAACCAAAGATGTTATGAACCAATTTAGTGTTCTATCCCAACGAACTGTAAAACGTGGCCTGAAGGAATTAAACGAAGAAGGAAAGATTGCAAAAAGAATTGAACGTGGGGCGGTTTACTATTCAGCCAAATAATAAAGTTTGAGATTTGAGGCCTGTCATGAATTGGGTTGCGTGATCATTATCCCTTCTTGATTAACATATCCTATTTAATAAAAGTATAAAATCTTTTATTATGAATCATGGCAGGCCTGAAACCTTAACTCATCATGAACGATTTTCGGAACAGGTTGATATTTGTGGGGTCTTTGGGGGTAGTTTTTATTTTTACTCTTATCTTTAGTTATGGCCCAGGATATGGCGGTCGCCTCTCGGCATTTTTAGGTAATAATGTCACCAATTCTCCAAAAATGTCACCTAGTGACATGGTGACACCGATGGTGACACAAAAAAAGATGGTGACATTACAAAATGTCACCAATGTCACCACCGTGTCACCAACTCTGTCACCATCCCTTTATAATGACAGCCAGTATTACTCTGTGTCACCATCGGTGACACCATTGTCATCTGATGTCACCACCGTGTCACCAACTTTGTCACCACAGACAAGTGTGTCACCATCTCTTTCTACTACTCCACGTTCGACAACATCAACACCTCAACCATCGGAAACACCGAGTCCGACTCCATCGCCTACCCAAACACCGACACCAACTTCTGTGACAATTGATGTCGGTTCAGTGGTTATTAATGAAATTGCCTGGATGGGGACAGGAGGGACAGCAAAATTATCAAATGATGAATGGATAGAGCTTTATAATACGACTAGCCGAACAATTGATTTGACCGGCTGGATTCTGAAATCACTTACTGGTACTTCTCCAGATCCTCAAATTGCTTTATCTAATTCAATTCAACCTTTCGGGTTCTACCTTCTTGAAAGAACTGATGATACAACTGTGTCTAATATTTTAGCCGGCCAGGTTTATACTGGTTCGCTGTTGGATACCGGCGAAAATTTAGAACTTGTAGCTCCATCAGGTTTATTGATTGATGCGGTTCGTAGTGAAGGGTTATGGTATGCAGGCAATAAAGAAGGCAGATTTTCAATGGAACGCATAGATTCTAGTAAATTTGGGGATATTAGTAATAATTGGGGTACGAACAACGGCTTAATAGTAAATGGTTTAAATAGTGATGATGGCCCGATTAACGGCACACCGGGTGCGCCCAATAGTGTTACTACTCCATAATGCTTTATCCACAATTCAGCTCTTGCTTGCTTTTTTAAACAAGATACAATTAGTTTCAAGAGTTATATTGGGACGGGTCCCAGCTGGGGTTAGAACCAGCAAATATCCAGAGATATATTGACTTCTATAGTTGGTTACGCTAGTATTAACAGGCATCGGATAAGGCAATAATAAGCAAGCAAAACAGCCAAAATCTATGTAACATTTCCCATAAATTTACTGTATATAACCATTGTCGGTTATTTTTGGGTTGAATGAGCTTCCTACCCCTGTAAACTAGAAACTGTAAACTAGTTCCCAGAGGTAGAAAGCCCAGGAGAGGACATTGAAAATCAGGTCAAAAGAAATGATTGTTCTAGAATAGAAAGTTGTTAAATTTCCACTTTAAGATTGTGTTTAGTTTTAGATTGAGTTGGGAGTGAGAATTTCTTGGTTGCTTGGTCGAGCAAAAGCATAAGAAGTTTTTACGACAAGAATAGTGACGGTTGTTTTCGTATAGTAATTAAAATTCTGTTCTACGTTTCATAAGGTACCCTCGTATTAACCTTCCGAAGCTTTATGCGGAGGAGGTCGCGATCGGCACTGGAACCGTAAAATAGAAATAAATAGTAAAAATAAAATGTCTAATCCTTTAAACGGAACTCGTCCGGTTTTTGTAAAAACCGTGTCAGTTCTCACTTCGGTAGCGACCATGTTGTCGTTATCGGGAGCGGCCTACCTTGCGCCTTTAACAGCGGTGGCGGCTGTTCCGTCCGATTATGGCCTTACAGAAGGCAACACGATTAGCGCTTCAGGAACAAATGATCCTGATGTCTATATCGTAAACGAACTTGGATACAAGAGATTGTTCTTGAATCCAGTTATCTTTGGTTTCTATGGTCACCTTGGCGGTTTCGCTAATGTGAAGAGTGTTACTGCAGCTGCCCGCGACGCTTTCCCGACTTCTGGTTTGTTCCGCAATTGCGAAACGAATGCTCAACAGGTCTGGGCCGTTGAAGTAACTGCTGAAGATACCGGTGTCTTCCATAAAGTTGTAATGTCAGGCGACCAAGCTGTTGCCGAAGATGCCAACTTTTTCAAGAAGGTGTTCTGTATCAATAACAACGAACAGAATTGGTATCCAAAAAGTTCAGTTGATTACACTTCATTAAGTCAGGTTCCGGTTTACGCTCGTGTCCCGGGTGCAACCCCAACCCCAAGCTATGGAGCGTTGTCAGTCGGTTTAGCATCATCTAATCCTGCTTCCGGCACGATTGTTGATGGTCAAGCCAGATATAACTTGGCCGAGTTTACATTTACTGGTGGCGGAACCGTTAATTCTGTTAAATTAAAAAGAATTGGTGTTTCTGCTGATGCTTCATTAACAAATGTTTATTTGTATGATGGCACCAGGAGATTAACTGATTCAGCCACTGTTTCCAGTAGTGAAATATACTTCAACGATGCTGGTGGTTTATTCACTGTAGCCGGCGCCAAGACCATATCAGTTATGGCTGATGTTGACGGCTCTTCAGGTGAAACAATCGGTGTCCAGCTTATTGCTTGGAACGGAAACACTGTAAGTATTTCCGGCAACTTGCATAATATTGCTACCGCCACATTGGCGACAGTTGCTTTAGCTGCGCTTACTGCCCCAGCCGATGCTACCAACGATGGTGTTGATGAAACCGGTGTTGCTCAAGAACCGGCAAATGATGTTGTCGTTTGGAATGATACCGTTACTGTTGGTCAGAGGTATGTTTGGTTGAAATCGGTTCAACTCAGAGTTGTTGGTTCAGCAGGAGTTGATGATGTTCAAAACTTCCGACTTATGGTTGATGGTGTCTATGTTGGCTCTGCTATCGCTCGACGTGATGCTGTTAGTGGATACATAGTATTTGACTTGACCGGCGCCCCAGTTAAATTAGAAACCGGCGGTCGTATTATAAAAGTGGTCGCAGATGTTGTCGGTGGTTCCAGTAAGGATTTCCATCTCTCCTTGAGACAGAAGTCCGATATTTGGGCCGTTGATTCCCAGTACTCTGCTGCCGTATTGGCAACAGGTACATTCCCAATTGGAGATGTTGACAACGAATTAGAAATTTCAGCCGGTACTTTGACCGTTACCAAGACGACTGATTCGCCTTCCGGTGATGTTGTTAAAGATGCTTCCGGTGTTGTCTTAGCTCGATTTGAGCTCAAGGCCGCCGGTGAAAGGATGAAGATTGAAAACCTTCGCATCAACAATACCAGCGATGTTGCATCATTATCATTTAGAAATGCTGCCTTATTCGCTAATGATGGTATGGGTGGTGGTATGGTTCAGGTTGGTTCAACCACAACTCTTTGGGACGATGAGACCGTAACCGCGTCAAACAGTACCAAGTATGCGGAAGTTTCCTTGGGATCTTCATTGATTGTTGATCCGGGCAAACCACGTCTATTGGAAATTAGAGCAGATATCTTTGATTCTACTGGTACCAACAACGTTGCGGCTAACCAAACATTTGCCGCGCAAATCGCAGTCGGTTCGTCCAACGTCCAACGCTTGACGACACTGGACTACGTTAATGGTCCAAGTTCTGTTAAGACCGGTACGACATTGACGATTAAGACAGGTTCATTATCAGCCGGTAAATACACCGGTTATGCTAACCAGTCGGTTGTTGATCCGAAGAATAATGTCAAAGTTGGTCACTTCACAATAACGGCTGCTTCTTCTGAAGACGTTAATATCAGCTCAGTTGATATAATGCCTCAGTTGGTAAGTGGTACCAGTTTTGATGGTGGCGAACTTGATGATTCGTATGTCGTAATCAAGAATGATCTTGGTGCGACGATTTACACTTCACCGATCAAGGCCGCTATGTCCGAGAGTGCCAGTTCAAGCTTCTCAACGAACTTCACATTGCCCAAGAACAAGACCTATCAAGTTGAGGTTTGGGCAAATGTTGATTCCGGTATTACCGCGACTGACGCAGTCCGACTCGTATTCAGCGCCACTGGAACAACGGCTGGTTCAAGTACATCCAGCACTTCAGATGTCGTAGTTGGTCAGACGATAACTTCTCAAACAGGTTCATTGTCTAAAGCCAATGGTTCCTTGCCGGCTGCCCGCTTGATAAATGGTGGTACTACAGTAACTGGTTACCAATTCACTTTGACACCAACCTATGATGACTTCTATCTTGACGAGGTCTATGTTGACCTTTCAAGTACAACAGCATCATCTACAGGTGCAGTGTCAAATCTTATCTTGAAGAATGGTGGTACAACCCTTGCTTCAGCGACAGTAAGTTCAACCACCGGCTCGGCTTCATTCACTGGTCTTAATTTGTTGATGAGCCAAGCAGGCGGAACTCAGACCTTTACTGTTGATGTAGTGTTGGCTAATGTCGGTGTCGGAGCAAACGATACCGCCGGTGTTGTCACCGTCCGCTTGGATGGCTTGAAATACCGAGATAGTGCCGGATCAATCACCACTGAAAATGGTTTTGCTCCTGGAACTTATGGCGGTAATGCTAACAACGTGGTCAAAGGTTATCCGACCTTTACTAATGCCTCGTTACCTACAACCACTTTAAGCGCCGGTTCAATGGTCTTGTTTAAGACCGTCGTCAGTGCCACGGGTGGCCAAGTAGCATGGAATAACATTACCTTCACGGTGGCATCAAATTCTGGTCTTATCACCATCGCCACCAGTTCTTATCAGATTTGGGAGAATGGTGTTGATATCACTGCCGATTCCGTCGGTGCTACGGCCAGCGACAGTTACAGTGGTAGTAACGACCGAATAGAGTTCAGCTTCGCTACAGAGCGTGCTATCTCTGTTGGTAGTCCGTCTACCATTGAATTGAGAGCGACCGTTGGTGGCACTATTTCAGCCGGTAACTCGGTTAGTGTCCAGGTTGCCAATCCAAAAGGAACAACTGTATCCGTTGATGATTCTACAAATCAACAGGATTCCGGTGCTTCCTTCGTCTGGTCTGATCAATCATCTCCATCTCATGCCACTACTACGGATGACTGGTTCACTGATGGTCTAGTCAAGACATTGGCCGCTACTCAAACGGTTACGAAGTAACCTAGTTAACATCGGGATTCGTGCGATGACGTTTCTCGTAACCAACCCCTCCGAGCTTAGCTCGGCGGGGTTTTGGTTTGGGTTGTGCACAGTCACTACATATTTTTTTGATACAATTAATACATGTATAAATACACGATTATAGTTATATTGTTGATCAGCTCTCTATCTGGATTGTTTTGGCGTGCATCTGCCGAAGAAGGACCAACACTAACGGCTACTTTGGATGGTCAAACACCAATAACGAAAAGTATACCAGCCGATTCCCAATATGTTGATGTGGCCCGAATCACTTTAACCGCCTCCGTCGGCGACGTGTATCTGAAAGGTATTTATTTAGGGACAGATATAGCAGGTGGTTTGAGTAATTTTACCAACATTTATATATACGACACGTACGATTCTGCTTTGGTTGGCACTTATCCTAATCTAAGTGAAAATCCTAATTTGGTAGAGTTTGGATCAGCAATTGTTATAGGAAATGGTAATACTCCTAAGACGTATTTAGTGAAGGCGAGCTTATCATCTTCGGCTACCGGCAATGTGCGGGTTGGTTTCAGTGGATTCACTTTTTCAACTCTGGCTACACCAACTTTGGTTGGTGTTCCAATCTATGGCAATGTAATGACTTTACCGGGAACCGTGGTTACCCCAACACCCACGCCTTCACCAGATACTCCGGTGAGCACGGCAACCCCAACACCAACTACTACACCCCAACCAACAGCTAGTCCATCTTTGATGGTCACTCCGACCTCACTTGGTTTTACTAGCTTATCTGCTCTGGGTTTAAGTGAAGGTAATACTATTAGTGCTATTAATTCAGATGACCCTGATATTTATATTGTTAATGATTGGGGATACAAGAGATTATTTCTAAATCCCGCTATTTTCAATTTCTACGGTCATTTAGGTGGGTTTGCCAAAGTTAAAAATATCCCATCATCAACAAAGGCCGTCTTAGTAACTTCGGGTTTATTCAGAAATTGTGAGACAGATGATTCTAAGGTTTATGGTCTAGAGACAACCGGTGAAGATACAGGCATGTTGCATTGGATCAATACTTCGGGTACTCAAGCCGTGGCTGATAATCCCGATTTCTTTAAAAAGGTATTCTGTGTCAACACTAAAGAATTTAACTGGTATTCCAAAGGTTCGGATTATACTTCAGTTAGTCAGGTGCCGGACTATTCTCGGTAGAGGAATGATGGCCAAAAAGGTTATTTGCCCTTGACAACGTAGTATTTAGTTATCAACAGTATTAATTATTGACGGTTAGTAGGGTGGTGTATAATTGTTTTATATGAAAAACTACATAAAAACTATCTCTTCGGGGTTGGTTTTCGGTTTAGTGGTCGTTCTCGCTTTGGTTATTTATCCCAATAACGCAAAAGCAGCTGACGATGGTGAGTTTGTATATTTCAGGATTGATACGGAACTAGATGTTTTAAATGACAAGGGGGTAACTGTGGAATGGTCTTGTAGTGGTACGGCTTCTGGTTCTATCACTGAGACCGCCGGTGGCATTGCTTCTGAAAGCACCCAGTTGATAGACGGTATTGTTAAAGTTGCTTCTGCTTCCAAGGAAATGACGGATGCAACCTGTATTTTTGGTACTAGTGACACTATACAGGCAAAAGTTTCTATTGATGGCTGGGTGACCAGGAGATGGTCTATAGCTCTTCCGGCTTCAACTAGTTCAGTTTTTAGTACATATGCTAGTCAGGATTATAATCTTATAGTGGGGCTTATTAAAGATGAACTTGGAGGAGCACTGGTGGTGGACGGCACAACTGCTTCGGCTTCTTACGGTGGCACAACGGCTTCGTCGTCATATAGTGGTGGTTACAAATATATCGCTGCTACTGCCGATGGTACTTTAACCGGTGGCGGAGATGGTTATGTCAATGAAACGGTTGCAGTAACATGGTCATCTGATTATACAACGTCTTCAAAGTCGGCTGATTTTAACTCAAGCACGACCAGCACTTATAATGGCACTCCTTTACCGTTCGGTCACAAGGTCCAGGTTTTCCAATATGGCGGTACTTTTGAAACTACCCCGATAACTTATGGAGTTATTACGGCCGGGGATAGTTATGGAACGACTTGTAGTCCATCTTCGGGTTATTGGTATTGCGCTGTTCCATTGGCTAATACGGGAACTTCAGCTAGGTGGGCAGGTGGAACTATGCAAACAACGACTACAACATATACGGATAGAAGCACAGGAGGCGACGCTCAGACCTTATCAATCATAACTCCAGTAAGCAATATATCAGGTGGAGCAGACCCGGACCCAACTCCGACCCCGACCCCAGATGCTTCACCAACTCCGACACCGGAACCTGGTGCTTCCCCGACCCCGACCCCAGATGCTTCACCAACTCCGACACCGACTCCAAGTACTATTGTCACCCCAGCTTCTAGAGGATTCGTCAGTTTGGTGGCTTTAGGACTCAAAGAAGGGGATACGATTAGCGCTGCTGGTTCTAGTGATCCCGATATCTATATTCCTAATATTTACGGTTATAAACGTCTATTCTTAAATCCAGCTATCTTTAATTTCTATGGACATCTCGGTGGATTTAGAAATGTTAAAAACGCCACAGCTGTGACAAGAGATAAAATGGTAACTTCGGGTCTCTTTAGAAACTGTGAAACGAATGATCCCAAAGTATATGGTGTAGAAATAAACGGCGAAGATACCGGTCTATTGCATTGGGTAAACACGACAGGAGCTCAAGCTATTGCCGATGATGCAAACTTCTTCAAAAAGGTATTCTGTATTAATACCAATGAATTTAACTGGTATTCCAAGGGCTCTAACTACACTTCAGTTAACCAAGTGCCTACATATACCCGATAAACTGTTGGTAGCTCAAACAAATCAATCCTGCCATGCCTGCCATGACGGGACTGATTTGTTTACTATTGGTTTATTGAAATTAATATAGTATTATAAAACATATGATAAAAAACACCTATATTTATTTGATTGTTGTCGCGGCGGTTGTTGGAGGGGTAATTTTTTTGATGAATCGGGACAATAAGACCGATAATATTGGAGATACCTCGGATTTAGTCAGTTCAAGTTCGGAACCAGTTCAGTCATTGGTTCCAACCCCTACACCTACCCCAACTCCAAAATTAACTAAGAGCACCCCCAAACCATCTCCGAAGATAATTATAACGGAAGTTAATCAATACCAATTTTTGGTTGATTGGCTGGACCCGTTAAATAGGCGCTTAACTCTTGATAGGGATTGTACGTCTATTGTGCCATCTCAAGTTGCCTACCCAAACAATACTCAAATTATGCTTGATAATACTTTTTCACCCAAAGCACAGGTTATAAAAATCGGTACCAAAGAATATTCGGTCACGGCTAACGGTTGGTTACTCGTTACTCTTGTCAGTTCAGAACTTCCCGCAAAGTTGACTATGTTCTGTGGATCTATGGAATTGGGTCAACTTGATTTACAATAACGTTCAGGACTCCACTTTGCATATTTGATTCTCATGGTATTTATTAAGAAAAATATCGGCTATCTTATAGCCCTCTTTGGATTAGGATTTTTTCTTTACGCTTTTAATCTTCACGGCCCGCTTTTTTGGGATGATGCCGATTGGATTATTAATAATCCATACATTCACACACTAACGTGGGAAAATATTAAATTCATATTTACTCACGATACGAATGCCGGCATTGGTCTTGTCTCAAATTATTATCGGCCATTTCTGTTCCTAACATTAATGGCTAATTATATTATTTCTGGATCAGAGTCGGTCTTATACCATCTGGTAAATAATATCATCCATATCGGGAACGGTATCCTTATCTTCTATCTTTTAAACCGATGGTTTAAACATCCACGAATTGCATTTCTATCTGCGTTGTTATTTGTTATTCATCCGTTACAAACCGAAGCAATAGTAATTGTTTCAGGAAGAGGAGACCCCTTGTCTGTTTTTTTAGTTTTGTTTGGAATAATTTCTTTTCTTGTACTTAAAGACAGGAATCGTTATTGGTTCGCATATGGTGTAGCAAGTATCGCCATGATCTTGGCGGTTTTAAGTAGGGAAGTCACAGTCCTATTTCCGGCTTATTTAGGGGTGGTTTTAATGGCGTTTGAAAATCAGGGCCGGTTTTTGGCTCGTTTTAAAAAATCATTTATTGCCGTGGTGCCATTTTTAGGTATTACGGTTGTATATGGCATTCTTCGTCTCACGGTTCTAAATTTTCAAAACACTCTTAATTTCTATCAACAGCAGAATATTTATAGTGAGAATTTGTTGTATCGTGTCTACACTTTCTTTCATGCTCTGGTTGTATATATTCGGTTAATTATTTGGCCAACGGGGCTACACATGGATAGAGATATTCCAGTCAGTACTCACATCTGGGACCCTTGGTCATGGCTGGGAGCATTGATAATTATCGGCTTGATTGTTTTGTTGATTTATTTATATCGTTCAGAAGTTAGTAAATTTAGAAATTCGAAATTAGAAATTAGTAATTATTCTTTCAATGTTTGGTTCTTCGGACTAGGAATATTTTTTGTGAATCTATTACCAACATCAGGACTCATTCCAATAAATGCTCGTATCTATGAACATTGGCTTTATTTCTCGCTCTTTGGATTTTTTACAATTGCGGCTTTTTATCTGGACAAAATTCTTAGTTTTTTTAAAAATAAAGATTCTAAGTTCTACGTTCTAATTACTATTTCCTTCGTCATCTATTGTTTATTTCTTGGTGTTCAGACCATTCGTCGTAATTTACTCTGGAGTAATACAGAGAAATTTTATTTAAATATTCTTAAATATGAACCCGAGGATGTCCGGGTTATTAACAATTTAGGAAATTGGTACTCTGATCATGGAAATAATGATTTGGCAAAACCGCTTTATGAGCGAGCTATTGCCATTGATCCGAACCAACCCGCCCTGTATCATAACCTCGGAAATATTGCTCGTGATAGTGGTCAACTAGATCGGGCTGAAGAATTATACAAAAAAGCCATTTCTACCGATCCGACATTCCATTACGCTTATGGTAACCTCGCCCAGCTTTATCTTAATCAAAATAAAATAACTCAAGCATTAGAAATGCTTGAACAACTCCAAAAAATATATCCAACAATCCAAACCCAGCAAAATATAGAGATGTTACAGGGATTGGTTAATAAATAGACACTCGTGAAGGTCATTACCATTCTCGACACGCCTCCGGCTCTCTCGGTCCTCTCCGAGCGACCTCATCGCCTCAGCTAAGCTCGCATTGCAGTTCGTTGGTTGATCGGCCTGCTGGCCATTAATTATATCAACCAACTCCTGCAACGTCTCGATTGTCTCGAATTGGCAATGACCATCACTCGTTTGGCTCTCTAGTTTTTAAGGATTTCCTTGTCTGTGGAGTGAGAAAAATAGTGAGGGCTTCGCTTTTGTTTAGATTTAAAAAATAAATAGGGACTGTAGCGACCGACACCCTAACCCCCAGCGAGAAGTCGCGCAGACCCCGAAGCTAGGATTATGTCGATGGGTGCGGAAGACATAATCCGAGGTGCTTGGTGAGGAACCGAGCGGTCTAGATAAAAACCTGCCGCTGGAACAGGTTTATTATCGGTCGAGTCGGGGGTTAGGGTGGAGGGAGCGAACTCCAAGAGGAAGCCATGAGGAAACCCCACAAAGAGCTATTATTTTTGGATGAGGGGTAAATTTTGTTGGGTGCGACGGACGAAGATGACGACGGAGTCGTCCTGATAGACGAGGGGCCAATTTTTGTCTTGGGAGATGAAAGATAGGAATGTTTGGGCCCAAGGGGTGATGTCATGATAATCAAAAAAGACATAATTAATCTTGTATTGATCGGAATATTTTTTCCACAATTCAGGTGATTGTTGCATTGGGATATAAATCTTTTGGAAAAAATCCACGGAATAGGCCTCGGGTCGGCCATCAACAAAAACTTTTTGATTTGGATAGAGTTTCCAAATCAAGTAACTACCGACGTCAAAGTTATTAAATACCGGCCCGGCGAGTTTATTATCTTTAACAAAATTGGCTCCACCTTCAGCACCAGCAGAGACCTCTAACCCAAAAATATCTCCGGAACCGGCCCACCTATAAAATTTATTATCAACTACAGCGTTTAGCGAAAATAAACAAATAGCGATAATTATAACGTAAGTCCCCGCCTTAATTTTATAATTATTAAAAGTCGGGAATAGCCACGATTGAAGATTGAGGGCAAAGATAGGGATGAAAACAATTGCATATGGTCCAAGATTTCTAATCATATCAAAGCCCAAAATTGTGAAAGCCAAACCAGTACCAACTTCAAAAATATAACTCTTAAAACCGTGTCTTTTTAGAGCAGGAATAAAGCTTAACCAAAATAAAATAGTCGCTAAGATAAAAATATTAATTCTAGTAAGGAGAATGCCGTAATTTTTTATGAAAAGTATGGATTGGTTTTCCACAATACTGTAGCCATAACTATTGAGAATATTAAAAGGCGTCAAAGCCCCATAAATACCGTTAGGATTTATTACGGTTGCTATCAAAGAAAAGCCGGTTATCTTCACGATTAAACGCCAATCGGGATCGCGATTTATCCAACGATCAATAGCGAATAACCCTAACAACATTGGCCCAAGAATAAAGTAGATATGCATATTGGTCCAAACTAATTGAACAAGAGGAGTCACATAGAGCCAAGTGTATTTTTGAGAATATTTTGCTTGAAAGATTGCGAATAAAAAATAGGCCAAGAAAAGGTAACTGAATATTTCCGGCCGGACATCGGTGCGGTCTAACATAACCAACAATCCAACTAAGCCGGCAATGATAAATGGTAATGGCTCAATTTTTTTAGCCACAGATCGCCACAAGAGCCAAAAAGTTGTGATTAAAATTCCGGCTTTAAATATAATTAGACCCTTTAATCCAATAAAGAGATTTAAAATATAAAAAACGACTTCACTTAACCAATGATGGTTTATGAATGGAACATCTGGTTCGGTATATGAAAATAGGTTTGTTTCCGGAACATGTTTGGTCTCCAAGATAATTTTGCCAGTTTTAATGTGTCGACCAATGTCTTGATTAATAGAGCCAAGCGAATGAACAAAAACCGCACCTGCAAGTGCGAAAAATATTACCAAAGAAGTAAATTTAAAAAATGTTGAGATTCTAATAGGACTCATTTGAATTGATCTAATTAGGTCAATTTATAGTAGTTTTTCTATTTTAAGAATAGTGACTTCAATATTAAAGGTGAAAAGAACACGTTGGTGGGCTTGAATTCCCATTTCATTAGCTCGTGATTCATTATCCAAGAACATAGTGACATGTTCTGAAATTTGATTTGAATTGCGAGGGTCAATAATATAGCCATTAACCCCATTTTCAATGATTTCGGGTATGGCGCCGACATTGGTGGCAATGATAGGTAATTTGGCCCCCATTGCCTCCAAAATGACCCAAGGGAAGCCCTCTTTCACTGAAGGCAGGAGGAATACGTCAAAAGCGTTTAAATACCTTGAGGCCTGTTCTTTTCGGCCAACAAGTAATACTTTTTCGGTTAAACCATTTTCTTCTATCAGTTTATTAAGAGCATGACGTTCCGTACCGTCGCCGATAACACACCATACAACATCTTCACGATTAATTTTGGTTGCGGATTCAATTAAATATTCCAATCCCTTGGTTGGGTAAAAATTTGCGATAGTGCCGATGATTTTTTTTGAATGCGGAAGACCTAATTGAGAACGGGCTTCATCTCTTTCCAGGAGATCTAGTTTGTATGGATCAAGACCATTATGAATTAAAACAATATCCTGACGGGGTTTAATGCCAATTTCTTTGGCCTTAATTAAATCATAATTATTGTTAACGATAATAATATCTTTCCAAGATGCACTTATCTTTTCCAATGTTCTCCAAAGAGCTTTTTTCCAGGCCGGCCAAGGATCATTGAATGTCCAGCCCCCGATACGGTAGATGACCTTAGGTCGTAACTGTGACCACTGAGCCGCTAATGACCCAATAAACCCGGCTTTAGAACTTCCCAACAAAAGCGTGTCCGGTTTTAATTTTTGGATAAGTTTTTTTATTTGATCAACGGCCAGAATATCGTAAATTGGACTAATGTTTCGTTTCAACGCGGATAATACGAAAACCGGGACTCCCAGTTCTAATAGAGCTTGGGAGAATGAACCATCACCATCAGCACCGACCGCTACAGAAATATCATAGGCATCTTTTTTCGTGTGCCTGATAAATTGAAGAATAAATTGCTGAGCACCACCAATTTCCGACTGGGTAATGATAAAGAGAACCTTCTTTTTAGGTGTTTGGCTGGCGCCACCAAAAGCATTGATACTAGTGTCCATTTATGGTAAAATATTAGCACATATGCAGGGAAAATCAAAGAGAATCTTAATTTTAACAACCGCCTATTTACCTCAAGTAGGCGGTTCAGAATTGGCTATAAAAAACGTAACGGACCGATTGCCGGAATTTGATTTTGATTTAATTACTTCCCGATTTTCTTCCGATGTTCCTTTGTATGAAAAAATCGGCAATGTAAATGTTTATCGTGTCGGTAATTTTCTGAGCAGATTTTCTTTTTTATTGCCTAAAAATTTCTTACCAATTGCCGTATTCTTTAAAGCCCGCCGATTAATTGCTCAGCATGGTCCTTATGATTTGATACACGCCTATCAGGCCTCACAGGCGGCTGGTGGGGGTTGGTTATTGAAATGGGCATATCCTAGAATTCCTTTTTTAGTGACTGTTCAGGAAGGGAAGATTTTGACCAGCCAGTCAATGCTGACAAGATTTTTTAGATATTTTATTTTTAAAAAAGCGGATCATGCTACCGTGATTAGTAATTATCTCGCAAAATATGTTGCATCCCAAAATAAAAATTTACCCGTAACAATAATTCCCAATGGAGTGGACCTCAATAAGTTTCCAGTTTCCAGTTTCCAGTTTCCAGTCAAAGATAAAACTGTTATTACGGTTTCGCGGTTGGTGGAGAAGAATGGTGTCAAGGATTTGATTGAAGCGATAGCCGTTGTTGCCAAAAAAATTCCTGATGTTAGGTTGATGGTTATAGGTGATGGGGATTTAAAAACTGATCTAATAAAGAGAAGCGAATCTCTGGGCATGGAGAACAATGTTAGTTTTTTGGGCGAGATAGACAACAATCTCTTGCCCCATTACTTAGCCAAGGCAATGGTGTTTGTCCGACCGTCGTTGTCTGAAGGTCTAGGTATCTCATTTTTAGAAGCCATGGCGGCCGGAGTGCCGATTATCGGTACACCGGTAGGTGGAATTATTGATTTTTTAGAAGATGGGGAAACAGGACTATTTTGTAAAGTTAAGGATACTCAAGATATTGGAGAAAAAATAATTCGGATATTATCGGACAAGGAACTTCATGATAAGTTGGCAAATCAAGGGCGGGAGTTAGTCAGACGAGAATATGACTGGGATATTATTGTTCAAAAATTTAGAGATATTTATGAAACCATTACAAAATAATATTCTCATTGCGACCGGTATTTTTTCTCCAGACATTGGTGGCCCAGCTTCATATGCTCAGACACTGGCCATGCGTTTGGCTGAATCAGAAAAAGTAACCATGGTCACCTATTCTTCTGTTTGGAGTTCGTCGGCTGATTTAAAGCTACCATTTCGGGTAGTAAGAATCTGGGCAAAATGGCCGAAGGGGATTAAACACGGAATATATTTTGTGAAGATGTTGCTGGAAGCAAGAAATTGTGGAGTTATATTTGCTTTGAATGCGGTGAGCGCGGGAATACCGGCCCGATTCGTGGCCCGTGTTTTTAAGCGAAAATTCATTGTAAAAATTGTCGGTGATTCCGCCTGGGAACGGGCGATTGGAAAAGGCAGGACCTCCCTACTTCTCAATGATTTTCAGAAAGTAAAACGTTCGGGTCGGGCGCGAATAATGCACGCGCTTCAATTCTCAGTTTGCAAAGGCGCCCATATGATTATTGTTCCCTCGGAATATCTTAGAAATATTGTTGAAGGTTGGGGTATTTCAAAAGAAAAGATTAAAGTTGTTTATAATGGTTCTGATTTTAAGCCGTCTTTGTTATCTAAAGAAGAGTCCAAGAAAAAGCTGGGCATTACAGGAAACGTTTTATTTACTTGGGGCCGGCTCGTGCCATGGAAAGGATTTAGAATGCTGATTAAAATAATGCCGAAGCTCGCTGAAATTAACCCATTTTTTAAGTTGGTTATTGTCGGTTCCGGTCCGGATAAATCTATCCTTGAGGCCATGATTAAAAACTTACGGCTTGAGCGAAAAGTTATCCTTGCTGGTCGAAAGAATCTGGAAGAAGTGGCCGAGTATTTAGCTACGGCTGACATGGCCGTTTTAAATAGTGGGTATGAGGGATTTTCTCACCAGCTTTTGGAGGCAATGATTGCCGGCGTGCCGTTGATTACAACCAATGCCGGCGGGAATAGGGAGATAATCCACCAAGGCCAAAATGGAATTATGGTTAAATACAATGACGAGTTTAATTTGATTGAAGTGATTCGGGCAATTTGGAATAATCAGGAACTACAGGATCATTTTATAGCTGAAGGAAAGAAAACCGCATCCCATTTTAACGTTGAAAAAATGTTTAATGAGACATCTGCATTATTAAAAACTCAGCTATGAGTAATCTTTTAATGATTTCAGGCGACCGTTCTTTAGCCGAAGGTAAACACGGCGCTTTTTATAACACTCTTGAAGAACTCCATAAACATTTTGAAAAAATAGATGTTATTTGTCCTAAAATTAGAAATTCGAAATTAGGAATTAGAAATTTCTTCGGTAACGTCGAAGTCCATCCTTCTCCATGGCCCTTAATATTACAGCCATTCTGGATTTATCGTCGAGGTCTTAAAATTTTGAAAGCTAATGGCTACTCGCTAATGACTAATAACTATCTTATGACGGTCCACGACTATCCTCCGTTCTATAATGGATTTGGTGCATATTTATTATCTCTCGCGACTTGTGTGCCGTATATGTTGGAAATTATGCATATTCCCGGTTTGCCCAAAAGTGGGTCATCAAAAGAATTTATCTATAAATATTTAACCAAGTTTTTTATTCGTTTTGATGCGCATCGTGCCCGAGCGGTTCGAGTTATTAATCATAAACAGACCAAAGATTTTATAATTCAAGCCGGTGTGCCTGTTTCAAAAATAAAATATATTCCTGCTTTTTACATTAATCTTGATGTTTTTAAACCAATCAGTTTGGAAAAAAAGTATGATTTAATTTTTGTCGGTCGCTTGGAATCCAACAAGGGCGTAGAGTTATTGTTTGAAGCAATAAAAAATCTCAAGCACCAAATTCCAAATATCAAATGTCTGATTGTGGGAGAAGGTTCTCTTCTGAATCATTGTAAATTAGAAATTGTAAATTGGAAATTGCAGGACAACGTCCTGTTTAATGGTTTTGCAAAAGATTTTCTTGAAATAGCTCGTCTTATAAACGAATCAAAAGTATTGGTTATGCCATCGTATAATGAGGGCGGTCCGCGTGTAATTTTAGAAGCGATGGCTTGTGGTGTCCCGGTTCTTGCTACACCGGTTGGAATTGTGTTAGATATAGTTAAAGATAAAGAGTCGGGTGTTATTATTGATTGGGATGGGGCCGATATCGCAAAAAAAATAAATATTTTGTTGAACGATAGGCAAATTTATAATAAATATCAGAGTGCCGGTTTGGAAATCGTTAAATTATTTGAACGTCAATCGGCAATTAAAAATTATGCCGAGAAGTTATCTTTATTAATAAAATGAAAAAAATTAAAAAAAGTTTGGTCAAAATCAAACCTTGTAAAAAAGTAAATACCTTTGATGTGAAGACCAAGAAATCTAACGGATGGCTCCTGGAGGTTATAAGCGATAGGGATGGATTTACGAAACACTTACGCGGACAAGTTTATTTGGCCGTTGCTGACCCCGGAGAATTTAAAGGTTTTCATCTCCATGCGGATGCTGATTATTTTGTGACGTGTTTGAAGGGTACTATTAAGCATGTTGTATACAAAACAATTAAAGAGAAGGAAGAGATTAAAATGGGAGACGATAATTTTAAAACGGTCTTCTTGCCTAAAGGGTATCCCCACGCTTTTGACAATATTGGCAAGGAACCGGCGTATATTATGGTGTATCGTTACCCTGCTTGGTCGCCCGACATTAAAGAACAGTTTGATATACCAAAAAATCAAATAGAAAATCCTGAATCCTGGAAAAAGATACGCGCATTCATCAAAGATTTCAATAAAAGAAAATTATAAGACCTTAACCTTTGGCACCGGAATGATAAATTTTCCACCCTGCTTTCTATAGACATCCTCTTTCTTTAAAATTGCGTCCGAATAGTTCCAGGCCAAAAGAACTGTGTAGTCAGGTCGATTTTCTTTAAAATGTTCAGGGGGATGAACAGGAATATGTCCGCCGGGTGTGTAGAGTCCTTGTTTAAATATCGTCGTATCCACCAAATAATCTACGGTCTTGTGATTAATTTTGCAGAAATTAAGAAGGGTATTCCCTTTAGCTGGAGCACCGTATCCGGCAATAGTTTTGCCTTGGCGTTTCAAATTTAATAATAATGAACGAAGGTCTTCCTGATTCTTTTTGACCCTTAAAGCAAAGTTCTTATAGGTTGAAAGTTTTTCTAAACCGAGTTTGTACTCTCTGTTTAGAAGTGTTTGGACCGATTGTTGGACTGTTCGTGATGCGGATATAAATACTCGTAGAGTTGCTCCATGCATACTTGTAATTTGGGCATCAAAAATATTTAGTCCAAATTGTTCTGCAAGATGTTGTAATGAACGAAGGGAGTAATAGCATAAATGTTCGTGATAAATTTGATCAAAACCACCCTCATAAATCAGATTTCCAACCCAGTGGACTTCCATCACAAATACACCATTCTTTCCTATAATATGCTTAGCGCCACGAAATACATCATGCATATCATCAATATGAGCAAAGACATTGCTACCCGTCAGTATCGTCGCTGTCCCACGTTCGGCGACAATCTTTTTCGCTAGTTCTTCGGAAAAAAATTCGGTGATAGTCGGGATTCCTTTAATCTGGGAAATCTGGGCTATATTTTTAGCCGGTTCTATATTGAGCACCCGGCATTTATTCTGGATGATTGATAAAAGAGGTCCGTCATTGCCACCGACTTCAACTACTAAATCATTCTTTGACTTAATAAATCTCCGAATTAATTCTTCTCCGTATTCTCTAAAATAATCCACCAACGGCTTAGAAGCCGAAGTCATGTAGACATAGTGCCGAAATAAATATTTTGAATCTACCCGATCGCGGAGTTGGACAAGGGTACAGGAAGGACAAAAATACAAACGTAATGGGAATACTGCTTCCTGTTTAGGTATCTCCTCTTTTCCTAAGAATGAATTTGCCGGTGGCATAATGCCCAAGTCCAAAATTTTTATCATTTTAGAACTTCCACAAATCCGACATTGATTTTTATGAGTATAGCGTTTCATCCCGTTAGAGATGTAACAGACCGTCCACCGTCTTGAGGTGGTGGCTAGTTGCAATCATTTTTATATTATTGATTCTCATATTTATACCCGTAGGGTTCATCTCTAACGGGATTCATTACCATTCAGTATCAAGGTATTCTTTCAATGCATCTTGCCAGGGTCTTAGAAGGGTAGGATGGGGTTCCAGACCTTCATGAAGGCGATCGGCCGAGAGGCCGAAAGTTGTTGCTGGAACTGGTTTTACAATAGATTTTGAACCAATGATTTTGACTATTTCGTTGACCTCTTGGAAACGGGAACATACACCGGTATTCACAATATGAAATATACCCGTCGTTTCATTTGATAATATTTCCCGAATACCCGCGACTAGGTCCTTGCCATATGTAGGCGACCCAAAATGATCTTCAGTCGCTTGTATTTCTGGTGTTCCCTGGGCTACTTTTTCCATTATTTTGCCGACAAGCTTCTTATCTTTACCACGTCCGCCACCAAATATCCAGCAGGTCCTAACGATGGCATAATTTTCCAATATTCCTCTGATCGAAAGTTCGCCAAGATATTTGGAACGACCGTATACATTTTGAGGATTGGGAGTGTCGGAAATTTTATACGATTCAGATTGTAACCCATCAAAAACAGAATTCGTAGAAATATATATCAGTTTTGCTCCAATCTCACGGGCTGCTAAGGCAATGTAATAAGTCCCAATAAAGTTTACCCGATAAGCATAGTCGGGGTTTTCTTCACATTGCTTCAAGTCAGTGGCACCGGCAAGATGGATAATGGTTCTAGGTTTATATTTAGTTATAGTTTCAAATACAGCTTTTTCATCCGTAATATCAAGCTGGTCATGAGTAAGCCGGATTCCGAAATCAATATAAGAACCAATCATTCCACCGGCTCCGGTAATTAAAGTTTTAGAAAAATCATCTTTCATTTTGCTGTTGGCTCATGAAAAATTACGTGAGGGAAACCAAGTTTTGCACCGATATAAAACAATAGTATTTTGAGTGTTCGGAGAGAGTAGAGAATACTGTTTTTTAAACTGGCGCCCCGTTTATCGCCGGTGTAACTTACCTCAACCAGTACTTGGCTGACTTTGATTTTATGAAAGGCAGCTTGAGCTAAGAGTTCAATACTGAAAGCATAGTCCTTGGAATTTGCCATGAAATTTACCCGTTCCAATAATTTTCTTGTATAGACACGAAAACCTTGATGATAATCATCTATCGGCAATCTTAAGACCACTTTAGATATCCAACCGAGCATTACAAGAGGCAGTAGTTTCCAAGCATACATACCATTTTCTGTCGGCTTGTGTCCTTTAAAAAACCTGTTTCCCAACACAAACTCGGACCCGTTTTCTATTTCCCTAATTGCGGGCAATATAGCCGAAGGTTTATATTCACCATCAGGATGGATATCAATAATAATATCGGCTCCTTTTTCCAGGGCGATAGAAAGGGCTCGTTTTAGATTTCCGCCATATCCAAGATTAGTAGGATTTTTGTATGATTCAATTCCTAGTCCTTGCGCCAATTCAAAAGTATTATCTTTTGAGTCATCGTCAACCAGAATAATTTCATCAAAGAGTTCTTTCGGCAGAGAACGATAAAGATTTTCCAGTGATTTCGCACAGTTATAGGCAATTAAAACGACGATAATTTTGGGCTTTTGTTCCATGTAGGTGTAGCTATATTATCGCAAAGTCCCCTTCTTTTCAATAGTAAATAGAATAACTTTTAAGGTTGTTTTTCAACCGATTTGAGCTGATAGATCCTGTAACTACCGATTTGATTGAGAGGTTGATAGTAGGTATCAAGTATATTTTGATGGGGCACAACCATAGCGTTATCAGCGCTCTTGAAAACAATAAGTTGAGTCCTGAATGGATCCTTGATGAGGAGAGGATTAAAACCAAGTTCGGGTACACCGACATATTTGACTATCTGATACCTTTGTTCGGTTGGTATCAATGAAGATACTTCAAGCGCGTTAATTATTCCGACTGACTGTTTGAGATTAGTAATGTAAGAAGCGGTATCTTGAGGGGAAGTATCTCTAACGTCACCACGAAATAGGAAAAGTTGTCCGATGTTAAGTAGAATCAAAAATATCGTGATATATAAGCCGAGACGTTTCTTCCCTATAGATAAAATCGGATATAGGAATATTAAGGTTAATAACTCCAGAGGGAGCAGATAACGAAACCAGCCCGGACTACGCAGAAAATATATAATTAAAAAAGTAATATATATAAATGTAAAGAAATAAAGTTTCCTAAACTTTATTTCGGTTAACTGGTAGTTTTTAAAAATAAATGATGTGATAACAATAAGTAGGAGGCCAAAATAAATAATAGTGCTGTGATTCCAATAAGTTTGAATATTGGAGATGACATTATTAAACAGGGAGGGCGAGTCAAACGGATTACGATAAAGATTGATTATTTCAATCCAATTTTTTGATGAGAAAATATTAGGCACAATAAGAATAAAGAATAGCGCAATAGGGCCGATACAACCGATAATAAAATCTTTAAGTTTCTGGAGTTTATTTTCTTCAAAAAAATAAAGATAAATTAGGAATGATGGTAATAGCAGAATATACATTGATGGTTTACTGATTGCCGACAAACCAAAGAGAAGGCCGGTGAGTTTAAAATTTTGTTTTTGGATGAGTTGGTAGAGACCCCAAATAAGAAACACAAAACCCGGTATCTCACCCATAATCTGCATGCCGTTGCCATAAAAAGGAGCAAAGCTGGCCACGAGGGCTGTAGCGTACAAGCCGGCCGGTTGGCCCCAAAAGACCCTAACTACATAGAAAATGCTCCAGAGAGCAATTAAAAGCCATGCCAGCATCATCAGGCGACCGGAGACCAGATTGACATGACTAAGTTTGAAGATAAGGGCTAAGGGCAAAGATACGGTATAACCGGTAGCGTTAAAGAGATGTGAGTATCCACTGAAAATATTTGGGCTGACCATAATATCAAGCTTGCCATCTGTCGCAAAATTGCGGGCGGTTTCAACGATACCTGCTTCATCAAAGAAATAACGGGGTTGAGAAGTGAGTGTACGAAGCGAAACAAAAACCACAAAACTCATAATAATTCCAAGGATGACATATGTGTATTTCATGGTTCTAATATAACAAAAGCTTGCCCGGTAGTGAAGTTTCTATAGTCGCATACACACGACTTTACCGTAGCTGGAGACCCTACTAAATTAGTGGTTATTGGAATTTAGAGTTGCTTATGGTATGTGGATTCATAATATATCGCATGATATATGGAGCAATGAATTTACTACCGTAAGGGCTTAGGTGATGTTTGTCGGAATAAAGAAGTACACCCCTATAAAGAATCGGGCATTGTTTATCTGTACACAAGAAAAGAAATGGATCAATGACAATAAGATCACGTATCCCGTTGAATATTTTAATGTAGTCAGTCCTATCCCGTAAGACACTTTCTTTGTCTACAGCACATTCCATTTCCGTTAAAGTCCGGCCATCAGAAAAAATTAGACAATCGCGGGGACTCATACTACCAGTTCCAGGATTCTCTGGTACATAAAAAACTTTCTTACCATTCCCATTGAGTAGGGAAACTGTGTCTGTCAGGCCATGAGAAAAAGTTTGTATTGGATTCTCTGATACAAAATCGGTATTTAAGGTAACTGCCTCTTCGCCTGTCAGGTACGTCAAGCCCCGCGTAGCAATAATCACAATCTCAATATCATTACTTTTCGTTAAAAATTCGAATATCTTTTCCGTCTTTTCCTTACATAATTTGCGATCATTAATATCTGCCCCCGCAATTACATTGTAAAAAGTCGGACATCCGCTAGTAGCAAGGAGTAACAGATTTTTTTTATATTTTTTAAGTTCATCTGCCAGTCCTTCAAATAATGTCCCTGCGTGGGAATCTCCGATTAAAGCTACGGTGCCATTGCCATTAAGATTATTAAACCTACAGTAGTCAAAATCAGATTTACCAACACTGGTAAAAGTTAACTTTTGGCAAGCAGAATCTGTATGCACTTCCATTCCTTGGAGTTGTTTATAGTTTTCATCAAAGTTAGCGCCAAAAGTTTCATAGCGACCAGCAAATCCAAACTTTCCTACCACCGTTGCCCCTAACATCCAGATTAAGAACATCAGGACAAGCAGAAACTTTGCCTTTGCTGGTTTATTTGACCCGAAACGAATCGGTTGTTCAATATACTTATATGTTCCCCAGGCAAGCACAAAGCTTAAACAGACCATCAATGCTATCACGTCGCTTCTTAAGGAAAACCCCCCTATTCTTGTAAACGACAGCAATGGCCAATGCCACAAATATAACGGATAGCTGATAAGCCCGACAAAAACGAGTATCCGATTAGAAAAAACTTTTCGGTTTAGCCATGCCTGCGGCCCAGTATATATAAGAAGTAATGTCCCCAAGGTCGGAAGTAATGCCCACCATCCCGGGAATTGTCTGGCTTCATTAATTAACAAAATCCCAGCAATAACTAGTGCCAAACCAAGCCAAGCTAATATTTCCAACACTTTTTTTGAACTTAAAATTAAAGAAGAATAAAAAATAGAAATATAAGCCAGAAAAATTCCGAGAATTAATTCCCAAAAGCGTGTAAACGGAAAATAAAAAGCCGCGTCGGGTTGTAAATTTGTAAACCTAATATTAAACCAGAAAGAAATAAGAAAAAGTCCGGTAATAGCAACTAAGGGTTTGCGGATAAATTTCCAGGACAATAATAAAATCGCGGGAATAAACAGATAAAACTGCTCTTCAATACCGAGTGACCACATGTGCAGGAGGGGCTTATAATCTTTGGCCACATCAAAATATCCGGTCTCTAGATAGAGGACTATATTTGACAAAAATCCAGTTCCCCACATAACATGCTTACCAAGCGACATAAACTCATTTGGTAAAAGAATAAACCAACCCGTAACTAAAACAAAAATAAATACTACAATTATAGAAGGGAAGATACGGTTAATTCTACGCGTATAAAAATCACGAAAGCTAAAAGTATTATTTTGCAACCCCTTAAATATAATTGTTGAGATAAGAAACCCCGATATGACAAAAAAAATGTCTACACCTATAAACCCCCCTGGAATATTTACCAATGGGAAAGAGTGGAAAGCAAGTACTAAGAGAATAGCTATCCCGCGAAGTCCATCAATATCTGCTCGGTATTTTAAACGACTATCTAAATTATCTTTTGAGTTTGACAACATATAAAAATCATACCATGCCTTATAATAGCCAACAATCTTTGATTCAGATGGAGTTTTACAGCTAACTGCCAATAACATCAAACTATGTCAACCTCAAAATTAGCTATCGGGCTTGTAAAAATAGATAATTAATCATATCATACAATAAATTTATACCATGTCCAGAAATATCCTTATAATCACCCAGAAGGTTGATGAACAAGATGATCTTCTTGGCTTTTTTGTTGATTGGATAGGGGAATTTGCGAAACATTTTGATAGGGTATTTGTAATAACCCTTGCCGAGGGTAAGTATGATTTACCCAATAATGTCTCCGTGTATTCTTTGGGTAAAGAGAGGAATAATTCAAAAATAGCCCGTTTTTTTAATTTTTATAAATATCTATTTAAACTGGTTCCGCAATCAAGCAGTATTTTTGCTCATATGTCTCCTGTATTTGTGATTGCTTCCTGGCCGGTTACTTTTATTTATAGAAGAAAAATAATTTTATGGTATCTTCATCGTTCAGTTACTTTTCGTCTAAAAGTAGCCGAGAAACTGTGTTATAAAATCGTAACCGCCTCTAAAGAAAGTTTGAAATTCACCAGCGATAAAATAATAGAAACAGGACACGGCATTAATATAAATAAATTTAGGACTGACAGAAATTGGGGTAATGGTCAGCTAAAAATATTAAGTGTAGGGAGAATATCAAAAATAAAAAATTACGAAACCCTAATTGAATCGGCTAGAATTCTAAAAGACAAAAACATAGATTTCGGTCTTAAAATTATTGGTCAGCCGGTAATGGCTCCTGACTTTGAATATTTTGAACATTTGAAATTATTGAAGGAAAAACTTAATTTGAATGATTCTGTTCAGTTTGTGGGATTTATGCCTCATAATAAAATTCCCGACTATTATAAAGAATCCGATGTCGTTGTCGGCCTAACTCCGAAAGGGGGAATAGATAAAGCAATTCTTGAGGGTATGGCTTCGGGGTGTATTACTATTACCTCCAACAATGCCTGTAAAAAATATTTTGGGGAATATTCGGATAAACTAATATTTGAATATAATAATCCTGAAAATTTAGCCGAAAAAATTAAAAACCTTACTCTCCTTTCAATAAAAGAAAAAGAGGAAGTATCTAACTTCCTCTTTTTCTCAGTCACTAATCACCATGACCTGGCAGGACTTATCAGTAAGATATCAGGTATTTTTTAGAAAGGGTTTAAGAAGTCAATCTTTCCTTTGGCGAAATTTATATATTCTTTCAAAATATCATCTAAGGAAAATCTTGGTTTCCATTTAAGATCGTGAATTACACGGCTTGGGTCGGCTACCTTATTCCAGGCCTCTTCATAAAGCGGTCCATAAATTTTCTTGGGGTCCACGTGCTTAATTTTGCTTTTTGAACCGGATAATCGAACAATGCGTTCGGCCAGTTTTTGTATGGAACACAAATTTCCAGGATTGCCGATGTTGTATATTTTACCAGTGTAATTGGTCTCCATTAGGTCAACCATGGGCTGAACTATATCTGTAACGTGGGTAAAGGTTCTTTTTTGTTTTCCGTCTCCAAATATAGTTAAGGGCTTATTTGCTAATGCAGCTTCAACAAATCTCGGGACTACAAATCCTGCTTCTCCGTTTTGATATGGACCGATAATATTAAAAGGTCTTATCAAATTAAGTTTGAGAGGTCTAACTTTGGAAAGATTTAGCAAAACAATCTCAGACAATAATTTAGATACTCCATATTCAAGACGAATAGTAATATTGGCCGGCACAATTTTAGGGATGTCTTCCTGCTGGGGCTTACCTCCCTCAGGGTGGCTTCCATATACTTCTGATGTAGACATGGACAAAAGTTTGGCGTTATTTTTGAGCGCCAGGTGGGCCATAATTAGAGAATCGTCGACTATCATTGCCCCCATTCTCCCGGCATACTTAAGGACACCGGCAGGACCAACCGGACTTGCCAGATGAAAAATCAAGTCGTAAGTTCTATTTTTGGGGGACTTGAATGTTTCTACCGACGTTTCATAAAAAACAATACCATGTCGCTTAAAAAATATTTTTCTTTCTTTACGGAAAGAAGAATTAGATAAATTATCTACAACATCAATTTGTGGATTTTTATATCGACGAACTAACTCATTTATAAGGTGGGTTCCAATAAAACCAATTCCGCCGGTGACAAGAATTTTTAATGGTTTGCTCGTTTTTTTCATATTGATTCTTATTGTATTTTAAGATATTATGCCATGTAAGGTACTATAAATCAAAATGAGAGTCAATAATGAGAATTTTATATTTTGGCACATACAATCCGACCTATGTCCGAAATAGCGTCTTAATGGATGGTCTAAGGGCAAATGGCATGAAAATTATAGAATGCCATGACGATTCTCCCGGGTTGAAGAAGTTTGTAAAGTTATTTTTTAAACATTGGAAATTGCGCAACCAATACGACGTGATGGTCGTAGGTTTTTTGGGTCAGGTCATTATGCCATTGGCAAAAATAATAAATTTTCCTCTAGTTTCATTCAGGCCAACTAAGCCGATTGTTTTTGATGCTTTTATGTCCTTGTATGATTCAAATGTATTTGGAAGAGAAAAAATAAAACCCAAAAGCATCAAGGCCTATTATTATTGGCTTTTAGATTGGTTTTCTATGAGTTTGGGAGATTTAGTTCTGTTTGATACTCAACAGCATATTAATTACGCATCAAATGAGTTTGGAATAAAAAAAAGAAAACTTGCAAAAATATTTATAGGAGCCAAGGAAGATATATTTTACCCTCGTCCATTCGAAAAAAATAAAGATAAGTTCAAGGTATTATTTCATGGTACATTTATAAAATCTCAAGGTATAGAGTTTATATTACAGGCGGCAAAACTACTGGAAGGATACAGTGATATAAGTTTTACGTTTGTAGGAGACGGGCAGGTGAGGATAAAAATGGAAAAATTAGCGTATGATTTAAAATTAGGTAATGTAACTTTTACGGGTCTCATGCCCATATCGGAAATTCCCAATTATATTGCGGGGGCAGATGTTTGTCTCGGTCTTTTTGGGAAAGCGGAAAAAATTCAAAGGGTTATTGCCACAAAAGTATTTGAATGCGTTGCTATGGGTAAAACGGTACTCACGGCCGATACTCCGGCTATTAGAGAATTATTTGATGATAAAGATCTGATGTTGGTTGATATAGCTGATGCTCAGGGGATAGCTGACGGTATCTTAAAATTAAGATCCGATCAGGATTTATCCGGAGAATTAGCCAAAAACGGATATAAAAAATTTGTGGAGCATGCCTCCACCAACATATTGGGGAAAGAATTTGCAGATTTAATATTGGGTCTTGAAAAAAGAACAAAAAGTGTGTAGTGTTTCAATTTAACTGAATATAAATATGGTAAATATAACCAATTTTGTTAAGGCCCCGAAAAATATTAAAGAGTTACATTATTTGAAAAGAAAATATTATCACCTAGTTATAAGAGTAATAAATCTCTATAATCATTTGGTAAGAATCTCTAACCCTCAAAAAATAAATTCATCAGGGCTAAAAGAATTAGACGAAATAAGACGACGTTCTTTTAAAAGGACCGATATCAGTGATCACCTGGTGAGTTTATTTGAAGAATCATTAGATATAAAACCAAAATTAATAGTGGAGCTTGGCGTGGGACCCGGAGAGAGTAGTTTTGTTTTGGAAAGCGTATCTAGGATATATGAAGCCAATTTGGTAAGCGTTGATAAAAACTCAAAAACAGTGGGGACGAAT
This sequence comes from Candidatus Yanofskybacteria bacterium RIFCSPHIGHO2_01_FULL_41_21, assembly GCA_001794025.1. Classification (GTDB taxonomy): domain Bacteria; phylum Patescibacteriota; class Minisyncoccia; order 2-02-FULL-40-12; family GWA2-44-9; genus 2-01-FULL-41-21. The sequence continues at coordinate 97,626 of MGJA01000003.1, forward strand.
TCCTCTCATCGTTTTTTTATAAATATGGACGACATTGAATTTGCGAAAAATTTTAAAAATTGGTGCCATGATAGGAATATCGATCCTTTAATAGACGTTCTTTTTATTGATACCAGTCATAAATATTTACACACTAAAGATGAGATAGAACACTGGTTTAATTTTTTATCCGCGCGAGCTAAGGTTTTTTTCCACGATACTAATGTGAGAGCTATTTATTGGCGCGAAGATGGGAGTGTGGGAGTAACTTATGCCCACGAACCTAGAGGCGTGATGAGGGCGATTGAAGAATTCCTAGACGCATCATTTAATGAAAAAGAAAAATTCCTTGATATTAGAAACGGTTGGAAAATAAAGCATAATCCTTTGTGTAACGGGTTTACCATACTTAATAAAATATAAATTTAAATCATGAGCGTTCTTGTTGCCGGATATACATACATTCATAGTTCGTATTTTAATACTTTTCGAAATTATCCCGGTGATATATTTTTTTTACTTCCAAAAATATGGAAGGCAAAAGGTGGAAGAGTTGTATATACTCCTCCTGTCGGTGATAACGTCATTACCGCCACGACCGTATTTTCACATTCCCACTATCCTATTATCGGTGGTCTATTGAAAGGATGGATGCCCGCATTCCCTCTGGTGTTATGGCGGGAGAAAAAAAGAAAAAAAATCGGACTTGTTTTCAGTTGTGGTGAACCGACTTTGCTCTCTACCCTCTATAACGCTTTTTGGTCAAAGATGTTTGGTCTAAAACATATTCCATTCAGTTGGGAGAATATTCCGTATACCATAAAATTTAAAGGTATTTCCGGATTGCTTCACTATCTAATACTTCGGGCATGCCTAGCTCTCTCGGATGGAATCATTTGCGGTAATTCTAAAGGTAGAGATATTTTCATGACTATTACAAAAAAACCTATTGCCGTGATTCCTCTTATTGGTGTAGACGAAGAATTTTTTAAACCGTTCAATACGGAGAAAAAATTTATGGGTAAGGACTTCTTAGGAAAGACGGTCTTTACATTCGTTGGCGCCCTTGGTTATCGAAAAGGCATCCATCTTGCCATAAGCGTTTTTCAGAAGGTTGTGGACAGTGTTCCTAATGCTGTGCTGGTCGTTGCCGGTACAGGTGAATATGAACAAGAACTTGAAAATTTAATAAAGGAAAAGTCGCTTCAGGATGTTGTTTTTCGTTTTCCATGGCTTGATCATGGTCAACTCAAAGAACTTCTGGCTGTTTCCGATATTTTTTTATACCCTAGTTTTTCATTTGGCGGATGGGAAGAACAATTTGGATATTCTATGGCTGAAGCATCATTGATGGAACTTCCCGTGATCTCTACTTGCTCTGGATCAATATCTGATGTTATAGTTGATGGACAGACAGGAATTCTAGTAAAACCGGAAAGTTCTGAAGAGCTTGCAAAAGCGATGATTACTCTTGGCCAGGACAGAGAACTTTGTGTACGTTTAGGTAAAGCTGGCCGCCTTTATATAGGTGAACGTTTTAACTCTAATAGAGTTGCCACAATGTTCTATAATTTTTTTAAACAAATATGAAGATATCTATTATTATCCCGGCCTATAACGAGAAAAATACAATTTTGGGTATATTGGAGGCGGTAGAAAATGTTCAATTGCCTGGCATAGAAAAAGAAATTATCGTTATTGATGATGGTTCCACTGATGGAACTCGTGATTTATTGAAAGGATTTTCCGAAAAACATACAATTGTATTTCACGAAAAAAATAAGGGCAAAGGCGGAGCATTACGAACTGGATTTGCCCGGGCGACTGGCGATTACATAATCATTCAAGATGCGGATTTAGAATATGACCCAAATGATTACCGAGTCCTAGCTGAACCAATCCAAGCCGGAAAGGCGGACGTTGTTTTTGGTTCCCGCCGCCTTGATTCAGAAAAAAATCGTTACGCATATGAACGGTATAGGTTGGGAGGTATGCTGGTCGGCGCCCTTGTAAATATTTTTTCTGGTATCAGGTTGCACGATGTTTTATCAATGAGTAAGATATTTCCTCGAAGTGCTCTCTCCAAGATTAATCTAAGGAGTGGTGGTTTTGAAATGGATATAGAACTTAATATCAAATTAGTGTTGGCGGGCTACCGAATAGCTGAAGTACCAATTTCCTATCAGGCCCGGACAATCCAAGCCGGTAAAAAAGTTCGACCATCCGATGCGATAAAAATTCTTAAGGTGGCAATCCAATCAAGATGGCAAAAATTATCAGCATAATTAAGAGACATAAATTAATTACCGGGATTATTTTTGTTGGTCTTCTGGTGACTCTCTCATATTCATTTTATTTTCAAGTTCGGGTTGCGGTAGATGCAAAGGCCTATGACAGTATTGCCTGGAGTTTGGTACAGGGAACAGGATATACTGAAACAACCAGCTCCATCCCTAATTCATCAGTTGGGCGATCGGGGCCCGGCTATGAATTTTTTCTGGCGTTTTGGTATTTAATTTTTGGTCATAATCTTTGGATTATTTGGATTGTCCAATCCTTAATACATGCCGGTTCGGCCCTCCTGGTCTATTTAATTATTAAACAATTACTTGATGATTCTCGAAGCGAATTGTTTGCCTCTCTCGGGGCGGGATTTTATATTTTTTTCATTGATCTTTTAGAAATGCCGTCTATGATATTGACTGAAACATTGTATATGTTTCTGATTTTATACGGTGTCCACTTATCTATTAAGTTGTGGGGAAAACCAACATTTAAGATTACTGCCGAAATAGCTGTTTTCTTTACCCTCGCGGTTCTTATCAGACCCCAAGCAGCATTACTCTTGGTGTTTACTTTAGGATTTTTACTTTGGAACCGTCTTTACCGGCATGCTTTAGTATTAATAATGGTGACAGTTATCCTGATGACTCCATGGACCATTCGCAACTACAGAGTATTTAATAAATTTATCCCTACCGGTATGCAACTGGGATATAATTTGTGGGTCGGCAACAGCCCTGATTCAAAATTTGTCGGGGAGATGGTTGCGACTAAAGAGATAGATAAGTATGCCGAGGAGTACGGTTATTTCGCCGCCAATGAGCGGGGAATACAGGAAGTGAAGAATCTTGCCCTACGTCACCCGCTCACGTTTCTGAAGCTTCAGCTGGTCAAAACGTCGGTATATTTTAGCGTTGCCCGACCGGCAGCATTCTGGTTCCATCTTAAGGGATTATCTCAACTAGTAACCATTGGATTTTCCAGTTTATTTGCTTTCATTGTATTTATTTTCGGGCTAGCCGGATTTTGGCGTTTTGTAAAAAAGAAAGACATTGTTTCTCGGATGTTCGTATTATTTACATTAGCTGCTCCGGTCGGGGTTATTTGGACTATTGTGGAGACGAGATATCGCTATCAATTATATCCGTTTGCGATTGTTTTGGGCGTTATGTTTTTAGCCGAATTTATTAAAAACAAAAAAGAGCTCTCTCGTATTCTTTTGGTTACCGCCATGCTTGTTACAGCCAACACTCTTTTTGATTTCATTCACAATTCGGCACGTGTGATAGAGCGTCTTCAGCGACTCTGGTAGGATTGTTTCCAATGAACAAAGAAGAAATAAAAACAATAATGGATGTTGAGGGCTACACTTCTTTGAAAGAGGGTTTGTTTTTATATTCTCTGGCGGGCACTCTTATAAATTCTCCGGTTATGGTTGAAATTGGAAGCTGGAAGGGGCGTTCCACAATTTGGTTAGCCAGTGGTTTGAGAGACGGCACTGGCAGTGGCCGAGTTGTGGCCGTAGATCATGGTGTTGGTGATTCGGATGCCGGTATTCAGCAGACAGCGGAAATTTTTTCTGCCAATATAAAAAAAAGTAATGTCGCTGAAATGATAACCACAATTTTTAAGAAATCCGAAGAAGCTATTAGTAACTGGTCAGATCCTGTTGATATGCTTTTTATTGATGGGGCTCATGATTACGAAAATGTAAAAAGAGATTTTGCGTGGGAGGAGTTCTTAAAAGATGGTGGTTGGTTGGTTATGCACGATGTTCTTAATCCTGCGGAAGGACCCGCACGTATGTTTTTGGAAAGGGTTATCAAAACAAACGGTTTTAAAAATTTTGGCACCGTTGATTCAATTCTTTTTGCCCAAAAAGGAGAAGGACTTAAACGGTATGATTTAAGAAAAACAATTATTGGGATACTCTTGAGATTTTGTCTTATTTTAACCAAAGTCAATAAAAAACTTCCCAAAAATGGTTTACCTAAAAAAATTGTAAGGATTTTAATGAAGGATATTGTTAGGGGTTTAATTACTAAGGTCGCAAATTTTAAACTTGTCGGTTTTGATAAAATAAAGACCGAATTAACGCAATGAGTCCCGTTAGAAATGAACCCTACGGGTATAAATATGAAAATCAATAATATAAAAATGATTGTAACCAGCCACCACCTCAAGACGGTGGACGGTCTGTTACATTTCTAACGGGATGAAGATATTATATATTTCTCCACACGGTGATTTTACCGACCAGATGAAGAGGGTTTTTATTGAAAATGGTGTAGAGATTATTTATATTGATGATAGAAAGAATTATTTTATGCCGTGGTTATTGAGAGGGTCTTTAATTTGGAAGATAACTAGACGGATAAATTTCATAAGAAGAAAAAGTAATGAAATTCTAAATGAAAAAGCGATAGAATTATGCCGGAAACATCACCCAGATTTTTTGTTTACAGGGAAAGGGATGAACATAAAGGTCTCAACTGTTTTAAAAATTAAAAGCATGGGCATAAAAACGGTAACTTGGTTTATGGAAAATACCTATCAGGAAAGGTATTTTAATTGGTTTTCTAATAATTATCTAAATTATGATTACGTATTTACCAATGATTCATATTTGTTTGATAAATTTTTTAATAAATCCTCTGCAAAACTGTGTAATATTTCAATGACCATTGACCCCGATTGTTATAAGGAACAAACTTTAAACAAAGAAGAGGCAGAAAAATATTCCTGTGATGTTTGTTTTGTGGGTGCATTTGATCAAAACAGAGAAAGAATTCTTAGTAAGGTAAACGAGATAAAAGGACTTAATCTAAAAATTTTTGGCTGGGTCGGCTGGAAAAACTCTTCTTTAGCGTCTTTATACCACGGTCCCCTTAATCTTGAACAAATGGCTAAACTTTACAGGTCTGCTAAAATTTGTCTCAATATAAATGGTCGAAATAAAAGTACTGATCCAGTAATGAATGGTGTTAGTTTAAAGACCTTTGAGATTCCGGCTTCAAATGGGTTTCAAATATCTGATTATCGTAAAGACGTAGAGGATCTTTTTAAAATAGGAGAAGAAATTGAAATATTCAGAAGTGATGATGAGTTGATTGATAAGATTAAATTTTATTTAAATAATGAAGAGGCCAGAAATAAAATTGCTGAAGCCGGCCACAAAAGAGTTTTAACGAGTCATACTCTTGATAAGCGGGTCAAAGATATATTGAATTTTATTCAGACCAATTGAATGAATCCCGTTAGAAATGAACCCTACGGGTATATGTATGAAAATCAATAATATAAAAATGATTGCAACTGGCCACCATCTCAAGACGGTGGATGATCAGTTACATCTCTAACGGGATGAACAACAAAGTAAAAATCGGAATTTTGGGATGTGCGGATATTGCCAAGAGATATGCAATTAAAGCATTCCAATCAATAGATAATTGCGAAGTCGTCAGTATCGCCAGTCGTAATCCCGTAAAGGCCAAAGAATGGGCGTTGGATTTTAATATACAAGCGGAAGAATCATACGATTCTTTGTTGAACAATAAAGACATAGATGCGGTCTATATACCCCTACCGGTGGGATTACATAAAGAATGGGCCCTCAAAGCAGTTGCGGTCGGCAAACATATTATCTGCGAGAAATCTTTGGCTGAGGATTTTGAATCCGTAAAAAGTATAGTGTCTGCTTGCCAATCTAAAGGAGTAGTTTTGTACGAGAATTTTATGACCGATTTTCATCCTCAACATCAAAAAGTATTATCTATTATTGAGAATGGGGATATTGGCGAGCCATTTATATTTAGAAGTTTTTTTGGTTTTCCTCCACTAAAAAAGGACAACATTAGATACGACAGTAAACTTGGCGGGGGTTGCCTTAATGATGTCGGTGCGCATATCGTCTTTATGGCGCGGAAGATTTTTAAAAAAGAACCCGTTTCGGTTATGTGTAATTTGATAAACGACAAAAAGCTTGGCGTTGATACGGGAGGTACAGCGGTGCTTGAATTTTCAGATGGCCAAGCAGCGTTAATGGGCTTTAGTTTTTGTTCATCCTATCAAAATAATTATTCTGTGTGGGGGAGCAAGGCCGTGCTTAATGTGAAACAGGCCTATTCTATAAGGCCAGACACGAAACCAATCGTTGAGCTTACTCAAATTCAGAACTACCAGGAGGTAGTAACCCAAATCAACGCACCTTCAGCCAACCAGTTTGAAATACTTTTTCATGATTTTTGCGATACTATCTTAAATCAGGAAAACAGGGCTGAAAAAATTAATAATATCTATTTACGTCTTCTGGCTCAAGCCAAGGTTTTAGAAGCCATGCGCCTGTCCGCTTTGGAGAATAGAATGGTTGAGGTTAAGGAAATTAAATGATCTAGTATAAAAAAGGGGCCGGCATAAGCCGGCCCCCATTCAACGACGGTCTTACTTATCTCTGTTAGTTAAATAACTAAGGATTTCCTTGGGCAGAAGCATGTCTCCCTTTTGAGAGTACACACCCAAGCGTGTCCATTCAGTGGCCAGAAGTTCTAGTCGTGTCCCGGCTACTTTTCCTTGAGAATGTCTCACGACATTTTGCCAAGGAAGAGGTGAACCTCGTTGGGCATAGAGCTTCAGTTTAGGGTAGAATTTAATGGCACAACTTACCGCTGTGACGAAGGCTCGGACGAGGTGAAATTCAGGAGCAACTATGCCGACTGATTCCAGACCTTTGTCTTTTGCGAAGTTAATCAAAGCTTTTAACTCCGTGTAAGTATTGAATACATCTTCAGAGAGATTGGAATTAAAGATTGGACCAGAGTATCCTTTTTCCTTCAAATTGGCCCTAATGTATTCGGCCCCCGAATAACCATTTCTAGTGTGCCCGGTGCAGATAATGATAGCTCGGCTTCGGTCGCAGGAATAGCAGTCGACGGCTCCATTAATGCTGGAGTCCTGATTGTCAGTGGTCTCTCCCACGACATAACAGGCATCGATAGGTTTGAGTGGGAGGGTATCGCACAAAATTCTCGTTGTTAATTGGCTGACTTCTTCTTGGTTTTGGGCGTAGGTGGGCACAGTCACTCCTTGTTAATGATTAAATTTTTTTAAAACTCTCGTCATAAATTGTAGTATTTAATTATAATTTTGTCAATATTGAATAATTATGATAATAATGCTAGAGTTGGAAAACCAAAATAGCTATTCCTTATGAAATTCACAAAGCAAATTAAGCCGGAGTTTGTTGATTCCCGTGGCGGAATCACTAAATTACTTGATGATGGTAAAACAAATATTAAAAGTATTCTGCTTATTACTTCAAAAACAGGCAGTATTCGCTCTAATCATTATCACAAAAAAGATGCCCATTATATTTATATGATTTCCGGAGCAATGGAATATTTTGAAAAGCCGGTTAAAGGAAATACTAAAACAAAAAAAGTGGTTGTGAATGCGGGAGATATGGTCTATACGCCACCGATGGCGATTCATACCTCTAGGTTTACAAAGAATTCTGTTTTTATGGCGTTTTCTATTAAATCTAGAAACCAAAAGGCCTATGAAAAGGATACTATCCGTGTTCCATGTCTGATAAAATAATGGCGATTATAAAAAAAAATCTTGCCTGCAGAGCATGTGGTTCTCGTGAACTGGAAGAGTTTTTGTCTTTGGGCAAGACACCGCCGGCAAATGCGTTTCTTAAAAAAAAGGACTTCAATAAAGAAAAGTTCCATCCATTACGGGTTGGTGTTTGTCGTTCGTGCAAATTAGTTCAACTTCTAGATGTTGTAAGCAAAGAGCATCTATTTTCTCATTATGTCTATTTTTTTTCAGCGATGCCGACGGCTTCCAATCATTTCGGTGTTTATGCTCAAGATATAATCAGGAGATTTATAAAAGATCCAGTTAATAACCTTATTGTTGAGTTAGGGAGCAATGACGGTCTTCTTCTCAAATCCTTTCAAGGAAAAGGATGCAAGAAAGTACTTGGAATTGATCCAGCCAAAAATATTGTAAAATTTGCGAATGACCAAGGTGTTCCGACCTTGGCCGATTTTTTTAGTCAGAAATTGGCACGTAACATTGCAAAAACTAAAGGCAAGGCCCAAGTTATAATCGGGAATAATGTAGTGGCCCATATTGACGACTGGCAGGACTTAGCCAAAGGGGTGGATGAGCTTCTTTCTCAAGACGGCGTCTTTATTTTTGAGGCGCCGTATTTGATGGATATGTTTGAAAACCTTGCCTATGATTCTATCTATCATGAACACCTCTCTTATTTATCAGTTGCTCCCCTTGTCCGTTTCTTTAAGAAATACAAGATGGATGTATTTGATGTTCAACCGTCTCAACGCCAAGGTCATTCAATCCGTGTCTTTGTATCTCGTATGGGTGAGTATAAAATATTGGCGAGTGTTAAGAAATTTCTAGATAAAGAAAATAAAGCCGGTTTGGGTAAGATGAGTTCATATCATGCGCTTGCCAAAAGAATTCAATCCTCGCGTGACCAACTCGTCGCGACCCTTAAAAATTTGAAGGATAAGAAGAAAATAATTGCTGCCTATGGCGCTCCGGCTCGTGGCAATACACTTTTAAACTACGGCAAAATTGGCACCAAACTAATTGATTTCGCTACCGAAGAACTTCCTTTAAAAATAGGTTTATATAGTCCTGGGATGCATATTCCCGTTAAACATATTGATGATGCCAGAAAAAATCCACCCGATTATTATTTAATGTTGGCTTGGAATTATAAAGACCAGATTATAAAAAAAGAGCCGGAATTTGTTAAGCAGGGCGGTAAATTCATTATTCCTATCGGTGATAAAGTGGAGCTTATTTAATATGATAAAAAATTCTCAAAAGAAATTATTAATTACTGGCGGAGCCGGTTTTATCGGTTCAAACTTTATTCATTTTATTTACAATAAGTATCCCAATTACATAATTTATAATCTGGATTTACTAACCTATGCAGGGAATATAAGGAATATGGATAATTTGAAAGACATTAAGGGTTCAAAAAGGTATTTTTTTATTAAAGGTGATATTTGTGATGCTAAACTTGTGGGTGGTCTTTTCAAGAAACATAAATTTGATATTGTCGTGAATTTTGCGGCTGAAAGCCATGTGGATCGTTCTATTTCAAATGACTATCATTTCTTCAGAACTAATTTTACAGGAGTTCATAATCTCATTGCTTTAGTGCGAAAGTATGCCATCCCGAGATTTATTCAAATTTCTACCGATGAAATTTATGGGGATGTTCATAAGGGCGCTTCAGGGGAATCACACCCAATGCACCCTTCAAATCCTTATGCAGCTTCAAAAGCTGCAGCTGATCTTGTCGTGCAGTCGTACATGAGAACCCACAAACTACCCTTACTAATCGTCCGGGGCTCCAATAATTATGGCCCTTATCAGTATCCTGAAAAACTTATCCCTCTGACTATTACTAATTTATTAGAAGATAAAAAAATTCCCATCCATGGCGACGGTCAACAACTACGACGCTGGCTTCATGTGGAGGATTTTTGTCGAGCCATAGATTTAATAATGAATAAAGGGAAGGACTTTAGTATTTACAATGTAGCAGGTAGTGAAACTTCAAATCTTAATATCGTAATAATGGTTGCCAAAGTTCTCAAGAAAGATCCAAAAAAGTTTATTTTTTTCATTAATGATCGACCGGGCGGAGATCGTCGTTATGCGCCCGATGCAACCAAAATAAAAAAAGAGTTGGGATGGAGTCCCCAATATCACATTAAAAATCATCTTGTGAATGTTGTTGGTTGGTATTTAAATAACGAACAATGGTGGCAGGATATAAAAAAGAAGCAGGCATTCAAGGCATATTACAAGAAACAACTCCGTTCCGAGTATTAACCACTCTCTTATGGTAAGGATTCTGTATGTTGTTAATCAAAGAATGCCAACAGAAAAGGCATACGGGATTCAAATTGCTAAAATGTGTGAAGCATTTGCCTTGAATGTTGTGGACGTTACTCTTTTGATGCCCCAAAGAGGGAATCCCAGCAGAAAGACCGTCTTTGAATATTATGGCACAATAAATAATTTTAAAATTATTCAGTTACGTTGCCTAGATTTTTATTGGCCCGGAATTTTTGATAAAATCGCTTTTCTTATAAAACAGACCATCTCCGCTTTAGTTTTAGTTTGTATTGCTCTCCGAAATAAATACGACGTAATATATTCTCGAGATGAGTTACCTCTTTTTCTACTAAGTTTTTTTAGAAAAAATTTAATTTTTGAAGCCCATCGGTTTTCTAAAAAAAGAAATATATTTTACAGACGTTTCAAAAAAAACAATATAAAAATAATTGTTATTTCTCAAGGGTTGAAGGATAAATTTGCCCAATACGGATTTGCTACAAAAAATATCTTAGTTGCCCATGATGGTGTGGATTTAGAACAATTTAAAATTAATAAAACACAACCGGAATGTAGAAATATCTTAAAATTACCACTCAATAAAACTCTGGTATTATACACTGGACATCTCTACGAATGGAAAGGGGCCAGCGTGCTTTTGGAAGTAGCGCGCAATTTCCAAAATAAAGAAGATATTTTATTCGTTTTCGTGGGTGGAACAGATTCTGATATCAGAGATTTCAGAGAAAGAGTTAAGATAATGGAATTAAATAATGTAATGATTGTTGGTCTAGTGCCACATAATGAGGTATCTTTGTATCTGAAGGTGGCTGATATTCTTGTGTTGCCGAATTCTGGAAAGGAAGACATCTCACGTTTATACACTTCTCCTTTGAAGATGTTTGAATATATGGCCAGCGGTAAACCAATTATTGCTTCAGATTTACCGTCTATTAGAGAAGTTTTAACGGATTATTCGGTATTTTTTTCAAGACCTGATGATGTGGAAAGCTTGATAACTGTGATTAATGAAGTTATAAATAACATGCCAGAAGCAGAAAAACGTGCTCAACGGGCTCTACAGGAGGTAGTTAAGTACAGTTGGAATGCACGGGCTGGAAATATTTTAGATTTTATTAAATCATAACCTAATAATGAATATTTGTGTTACAGGGGCATCATCTGGTATTGGACGTGAGTTGGTAAAACAACTTATAAAAGATGGACATATTGTCTGGGGAATAGCCCGCCGAGAAAATTTACTGGAGGAACTCAAAAAAGAACTTGGCTCCGATAGTCAGTTCTTTTATTCTGTTTGTGATGTCAGTGTTCAGGATGATGTATTAAGCGTTGTGCATATAATGGAACAGGATGGATTCATTTTAGATGCGGTAATTATGGGTGCCGGTGTCTTTTTGAACGATATCTCTAGTGGATTTGATTACAAACTTTTTAAAAAAGTTATTGATACAAATCTTTATGGTTCTTTAAATTTTGTAGATGTCTTTCTTCCTAAATTTCTAAAGCAGGGTTACGGGCAGTTTATAGCCATTTCTTCTATCACAGCCCTAAAGCCGAGTTTGCGCGGTGTTGGTTATCCGGCCAGTAAATCGGCTTTAGGAATTGCTTTTCGGTGTTTAGATTTAGCATATCGCAAGAAGAATGTTATTTTCTCTACTATATACTTGGGGCCAGTGGCAACAGATATGTGGAATGCTAAAAAATCATTTGCCGTTGCGGACAAAAAGCAAATAGCATCTACCGTCAAACATGTCCTAAAAACCAAAAAATCGGTCTATTATGTTCCATTCTGGTCCACACTTATTTCCAGAATAAGTTTTTTACCTGACAGATGGTACATAACATTAACCGAACTATTTCGTTAAAATAAGTCCCGTTAGAAATGAACCCTACGGGTATAAATATGAAAATCAATAATATAAAAATGATTGTAACCAGCCACCACCCCAAGACGGTGGATGGTCTGTTACATTTCTAACGGGATGAACTCTAAAGAAACAAATAAAACTCCAGAGTTATCTATAGTGGTTTTGTGTTACCGAAGCGGTAAAACAATAATTCCTTTCTTGGAAAAAATGAAACAAGAATTTAAAGAAGGAGAGATGGATGATTACGAGTTGGTTTTGGTAGGAAATTATTTTCCCGGGACCGACGATACAACCCCGAACGTGGTTAGGGAATTGGCAAGAAATAATCCCAAAATAGTGTCCGTGACATTAGAGAAAAAAGGAATGATGGGTTGGGACACCATTAGTGGATTGAATGCCGCCAGTGGGCGTGCGATTGGTTTTATTGATGGCGATGGACAGATGCCCTCGCGGGATATCGTGCGGCTCTATAAGGTTTTAAAAAGCGGTGAGTTTGACTTGGTAAAGACATTTCGTAAAACACGTATGGACAGCGCTTATCGGAAGTTTATCTCCGGTTGTTATAATCTGATATTCCATATACTTTTCCCAAGTGCGACATTTAGAGATGTGAATGCTAAACCAAAATTAATGACCATGGAGGCCTATAAGAAGATGAAGCTTTCCTGTGACGGTTGGCTGATTGACGCGGAAATAATGTTAGAGTCAATGCGTCTGGACTTGAATGTGGCCGAAGTGCCTACCGTTTTTTATAAAAACGAATGGCGGGGAAGTTTTGTAAAGATTTGGACAATTTTTGAATTTTTAATTAATTTAGTTGTTTATAGGTTTAAGTACTGGTTTAAATAATGAAAATCACCGATCCAAAATTTCAAGCGTCTCTAAAAGAACCAATTTCAGCGCACGGAGGGCAAGGTGCGGAAGATGGCACTGTTTCAAATCGGGTCAAAACTTTAGCTAAGAGATGGCCCGGACTTTATAATTTTCTTAAGAAAACTGTCGGGCCAAGTAACTCGCTCGGGAATCATTATAATCTCAAAAATCGTATTCAAAAATTATTCGGAGACAAGATAGACGATAAACTTATTTTAAATCTTGGTTCCGGTACATATCGTATCCATCCCGAAATTATTAATGTGGACTTGTTTGCTTTCAAAGAGGTAGATATAGTGGCGGATATTTGCGACACTCCATTTAAAGACGGTTCGGTTGACGGAATAATATGTGAAGATGTTTTGGAGCACGTTGCCCAAGCTCCCAAATTATTTAAAGAGATGTCCAGAATTTTAAAACCGGGTGGTATGATTATAATAAAAACGCCATTTGTATATCCATATCATTCTTCTCCAAATGATTTCTTTAGATGGACGGACGAAGGTCTAAAATATATTCTTAAAGAAAATAATTTTAGCGTTAAAAAATCCGGTATAACCGGTGGTCCCATGTGTACTCTGCAGGCGATTTTAATGCATGTTTTTGCGATGATTTTTTCTTTCGGCTCAAGGTCTCTTTATTTTATTTTAGTTCAATTTTTTATGGTTATATTTTCCCCTTTGAAATTACTTGATCCATTGTTTCTTTTATCTCCATTTGCCACAGATATATCCTCTCATATTTTTGTAATTGCTGAGAAAAATATGTAAAAAGACATGTTGATACAGAAAATAAAACCATTATTTATACAATATTGGCTAGTGCTCGTGTGCTCTGTTTTTGTAGGCGCTGTTTGTTCTTTTGGACAATATTATTCAATCTATAAGTTAGGAAATGAATATCACGGAGTCCCATATCTCTACCAAGACAATGATGATGTTTATATGTCTCGTATCCGAGAATTAGTAGAAGGTCGTGATGCTATCAGTTCGCCCTATTTTTTTGAATATAAAGATGCATCTGCTCCGCTTTTACCTTATGGTGAAATGTTTTATGCCCTGCCGGTTAAATTGCTAAATTTTAATCTCATAACGTTTGTCCATTTATCCAAGTTTCTTTTTCCGGCGATTCTTTTTGGTCTGGTTTTTTCGCTGATTCATTTATTGTTAAGAAAAAGGTCTATGCTCACAGCGTTGGTCGGCGCAACGTTGATTATATTAGCACCGGACATTTTGAGTTTGGGGTATGTCAAAAATATTTTTGATACCCAAAATCCGTTTCTTCTCTCTATTTGGACGCGCTTGGTGAATCCCATCACCGGCGCGTTGTTATTGTTCTCGTTTTTTATTGTTCTGGTAAAAATTAGAGAATGTTCCATTTTGTCCATAATATTCTCCGGTCTTTTATTGGGATTTATGCCGGGATATTTTTTCTCTTTTGCTTTGGCTAGTTTGACTACGATTTTTCTTCTTTTATTTTTGGTGCTGGGAAAAAATTACCGGGTCGCTCTACGTTTATCTTTGGTTTTTCCTATTGCTTTTCTTGTAAGCGCGAAATATTTTATAACCCAAATTCAAGGCATAATATCCGGAGGTACGCTTGCCACTTCCTTGCGTAATGGTCTTTTGATTACTCATAGCCCATTGTCTAATAACACACTAATTCTTGGACTGGTTATTTTATTAAGTGTCGGCGCTTTCCTTTTTTTGAAAAAGAAAGATGAATATTTGGAGGAGAAGTCATCCATACAATTTCTGTTTGCCGGATTACTGGCTGGCCTAGTGGCGTTTAATCAACAAATTATTACTGGTAAAACGATATGGCCATTTCATTTTGTTCAGTACACCAAGCCACTAGTTTTTATAGCCATACTTTATTGCGGATATCTTTTATTTTCTAAATATACTAAATTTTGGCGCGCAATAATGATTTTTTCTCTGATTTTTATTTTCGGGATTGGTATTAAGGGGGCTTTGAGTTACCAGTCCAATCTTGAACAGTATCGGGAGTATCAACGCTATGGTGCGGTTGCGGGTTGGCTTAATTCCAATGCGACAAAGGATTGCGTGATTATCGCTAAAGAGGCCGATGGTCTTCGTCGAAGTTCGGGCAGTATTATTGAAAAGTTACATCTGCTTGTCCCAGCGGTAACAAGATGTGATTCATATATAAGCTTATACACATTCTTTAATGTGCCTCAGGAGAGGATCTATCATAATTATTTAGCGTATCTTCGTATTAATGGAGTAACTATCAAAACAATTGATAAATTTCTTAAAGAAAATCGTCGTCAGATGATTAACGTATTTTTCTCCGATTGGAACGAGATGTTTTACAATGGTCCCAATAATTCTTGGCTTGTCTCTGTTTCCGACGTGCCGGCAATTGAGAGAAAAGTTGATAATATCGCACAAAAAATCGCGACTGATTATCCAATTTTTATGCGCCAAGATTTCGGTCTATTTCTGAAACAATATCGGGTTGATTATTTTATCTATGATGAAAAATATGGCGGTTTGTGGAATAACGAATGGAATAAATTTTTAAATAAAGAAACCGAACTTGGCGATTTTGTGGTTTACAGTTTTAGGTAAAAAAAAGATCGGGTGGCTCCGTTACGGATCCACCCGACCGACATGTCTACCACGTCCACGTAATTACACCGATTGAGAGCACGAGAGAGCACCACGCCAGAATTGAATGGGACGACACACCCAAGTAGTAACGAGTGATCCACTCTTTGAATTCCATTGGCCGTCGACGAGCTATCTCTTCTGCTGTCCAGGTGGTAACAAAATGACGTTTACCGTCTTTTGTTTGAAAAAACGCGAAACTATGTTTAGAGAACGGCCAAAACCACTTTAGTCCCCATCCACCCTCATCAAAGCCAATGCTGTCATGCAGGAAATGAAGAAGGAGACTGGCTGCAGCTATTGTTCCGAATAACGGCGAGAATAGTGTAGCGGAGAGGGCTACCCCAATAACAACAAGAGGTAGGTGGGTCAGATCTCGATGGTGGGTATCAAGTTTTTTTGAGAAGAAAATCTGAAGCCCTGTGTCAATGTCTGGTAGAAGTGCGAAGAACACGCTTGCCAGATACATTTCAAATGTTCTGCGGTTGACTAGTTTCGTAGTCACATGGGCGACCAGAAGGCCCATCGAGATGTCGGGGAATGTAGTCTGGACAAGCTCAAAGATTATACTCCTTAATTTCATTGCGGATTCTCTTTCTGACGCACGTGGCGTCTATTTAAAGTGGGTTGTTAAGGGTCTTTTCTTTGTAGAATAGACGTCGTCCATATTCTACGCCTATATTGGTAAAATGTCAATGTTTTACTTCAGTAGAGCAAAAATTAAAGATTAGATGAATCTTTAAGATAAAAATAGTGGATTGCAAGGGGTAGACCGACGAGCATGAACAGAAAATAACTCAAGAATGAGTAAGAGAATCCTACGGCCAGCGCTTGGGCGGATGTGGCATAAGTTGCGAATAGAGCGATGATGGCACTGTCTCGGATGCCGATACCGCCTATACTGACAGGTATGAGTCCGGCAAAAAGCGTAATCGGGAGATAAGCAATGACAGCAATAAACGGTATTGTTGTGTTAAATGCTTGAAATAGAAAATAAGCAGAAGTAATTGAACTTAACCAGTTTGTCATTGAGACGAGACCAGCTGTAACCAAATAAACCGGCTTATTTGGAATTTTAACGGCGGTTGTAACTTTATTAACAAAACCAATTTTCGTAAGACCAAATTTTGGTCCTATTTTTTTTACTATTATAACACCGATAATTACAGAAATCGCGACCGCGAGAGTTATTAAACTGTAAATATTTTGGTTCAAAATCTTTAATCCAATAGTAGCAATAAGAAGGAGAACAATAACATCAATTATTTTCTCAACGATAACCGAACCCACCGATTCGGCCGGAGAAATATTATCTTTCGTGAAATAACTTCGGACAAAATCACCCAGTCGGCCGGGGATTAGAATAAAGGCATAACTCGCGGTTATGGCATGGAATATCGTCTTAAATTTGAGATTATAACCATATGCTTTGAGGACGAAGAACCAGCGGAGAGGATTAAGAATAAAAGTCGGTAAAATAGCTAAAAGGGCATACCAGAGAAAATTAATGTTGGTTTCTTTTGTGGTTTTTAAAAATGTTTGAGTATCAACGGTTACTTTGAAAATAATAAAAAGAATGACAACCGTACCAATACCGAGAAAGATAACTTTTTTTAATGGAATTTTTTTGATTATATCCATTGGTTAAAAATTTCTGGCTATAGTGAGCTTTCCGGTTTTGTTCAATGTCTCGGTTTCAGAACTATAATTCTGCCACGGCATGAGGGTACTGGTGGTAAAGGCCTGACCGGTGGCGACATAGATTGCCGTAAAATCAGTTGGGACATATATTTTAGTGAAGTTTTTTTCAGTGGTCGTTATTGTGTCTGTCAGGATAACCTTACCATGTTGAAATGAAAAACGACGTTCCAGTTTGGTGGCGGTCGATGATTTTGAAACGATAAGTATTTTCTGGAGAATAACTCTAATAATTCTACTGAACCTTCTACCAAGTCCAAGCGTTATCATCCTGAATACTAATTGTTTGAATGGAGATGGTAGGACTTGAGAATAGTTGTAGAAATTGGCTTCTATGACAAGTTCTTCGTTTGAAATGGAAAATTCCGGTTCCGCACTCCACATTTGAGAGATGATTTTTTTACCGTTTTGTTTCTCTAATATCAATCCACAATCACTGGTTATAAGAGTTTCTTTTTGAAAGAGTTTAAAGACCCCACCTTTTTTGATTGAACAGATTAAAAAAGAATCATTTTTGTTTCTAATAAACAGTCCGGCATGTTTAAATAATTTTTGGTATTCATGGGGTCGTTCCTGATTCGGTAAATTATTATCATGATTTAAAAAGGCCTGGAGATAATTATAAATATAATGGTTGAATATCCGATCATCATCAATTCTGGACCGAGTTTTATCAGCCAAACTTTTCAGAAACATATTTCTGATGTAAGTGGCTTCAGGAAATTGGCGAGCGAGGATTTCAAAACCATTGGGAACAAAATGGGATGTATTGCGGGAACCGTATTCACCGCCATAACTACCGTCGGGGTGGATGGTTAAGAAACAAAAATGGACTGCCTTTTCAAGGGCTGATTTAATTTCAACATTTTCAGGATTTTTTTGAAGATATTTCGCCAGAAAATCTATCGTGAATGTTAGATAGCCCGGATCACAACCCTCATATTCTTGAAACCATCCCTCCGAAGATTGATAAGAAAGCACTTCTTGTATTTTTTCTTCGGCGTGGAATTTTAATTCCGTGTCTTTAGTAATAAGAAAAACATTATAAAGAGCCAAAGCAGATAAGGCGTGATGATTAGCCAGTATGCCGGATTCTTTTTTGTTTATGATAAACTGGGCCCGTTTTTTGAAAAAGGTCTCTATTTCGTTATCTTTAATATCTAATAATAGATACGCTTCGGTGCAGGCATAGAGAGAAAAAGCCGTTGCTCCGAGAGCTTCTTCGTTTGGATAATAATCATCGGATGAACCGTTTGAACGAGAACTTGTTTTGGCAAAATTAATCCCGGCCATTACATATTCTTTAATTCGCGAATTGTTAAAATAAACATTTCCAGCAAAATCAGTGGTATAGATTAATGCGAGAGTAAGAACACACTCTTCATACATGCCACTTGGAAAATCCTTAGCTTTATAGTGCCAAAATTCCCGGTCAAAACAACCGTAGGTCTTGCTGATGGGAGACCGATCAAGTATCTCTAAGATATGAGGAATGTAGGAGAGGGCTTCTTGTAAATAGAGTTCTTTCGGGTAATCCATGAAGTTTTATTATGACCGTTTGGTTGCGACGATGAGTTCCGCAAGAAGACCAAGGGCAAAGAGTTGGATAGCAAGCATAAGTATTATGA
The DNA here is from genome assembly GCA_001794025.1 of Candidatus Yanofskybacteria bacterium RIFCSPHIGHO2_01_FULL_41_21. GTDB lineage: Bacteria > Patescibacteriota > Minisyncoccia > 2-02-FULL-40-12 > GWA2-44-9 > 2-01-FULL-41-21. The sequence continues at coordinate 116,496 of MGJA01000003.1, forward strand.
CATCACTTGTTTTTACATAATTCAGGAGTATCTTGTGCTGGATAGAAAGAAAGGAACCTACAATGAAAAATATAAATGACAATTGTCCAAAAACTCTCATTGGCGCGAAAAATAACACGAGCCGAATAATCGTTGAAAAATATTTCAATGTATCTTTGATGGGGTGGAATTTTGATTTACCGATCCGATTATAGTATTCCGTGCTGACATATTTAACCCGATAGCCGTTACAGAGGAAGGCCAAGGTCATTGTCGTGACACAGGAGAAGCCGTCAGGAATTACCCACATATAACGCAACATGATATCTCGCTTAAAAATTTTAAAACCAGTATTAAGATCGGGGATTTTGGTCTTAGCAAGATATGAAGCAAATTTTCTTAAAAACCATTTTGCCGGCGTTCGTAAAATTTTCATGGTGCCCATCTCTTTTGTTCGGGCACCGTTGACCTGGTCGTATTCCGGGAAAAAAGAAATCATTTCTGGTAATCTGCTAATATCATAGGAACCATCAACATCAAACATAGCGATAAGCTCACCTTGGGCTACCCTGATGCCGGTTTTTCTAGAAGCGCCGGAACCGCCGTTTACAGTTCGGCGGATGACAGTTACATTTTCTTTGGTCGCAATTTCGCCGGTTTTATCGGTTGAGTTGTCATCAACTACGATAATTTCGTAACGTAAGAGAGGTAATTTTTGCATTACCTCGCGGACTTGGCGGATAGAGTGGCCGACAGCCAGTTCTTCGTTATAAGCCGGTAGGACGAAACTGATATAAGGATTTATTTTTGTCTCCATTAGTTTTTAAACTATACCACAAAATTTTAATATTCGCAATGGGGGATGTTGCCCTATTTTTATGATATAATAATATCATATTTGAGATGAATCTTATTAAAAATAACAAGCTTATTATCTTTTTATTTATTTTCGCCGTGGCCACGGGATTATTTTGGAATCAGAAATTATTCGGCCAACCCATTGCTTCAGATCAGCTTATGTATGACGGTATCGCTCAAGATGTTTTAACCAAAGGGACTTATACGTATCTTGGAGAGGAGACGGAAATAGAACCAGGTTATCCATATTTTCTTGTCGGAATCTATAAGGTCTTTGGACATAATTACGATACTGTTAGGATTATCCAGATTCTGTTGTTTGCTCTTTTGGTGTGCATCATCTTTATTTTGACGAGAGAACTATTTGGTATCAGAGTTGCTTTAGGGGCCAGTGTCTTAACGGCTTCGTTTTATGCTTTAGCAAATCAAGCTGGCTTGATCCAAAGGGAAACTCTTTTTACTTTTCTGCTGGTGTCGTTAGTATTTTGTCTGCATAAAACTAAAAATACCAGATTTAAGTGGTGGATTTTGGCGGGAATAATTTTGGGCCTTGCTACCCTTGTTAAAGGTAGTATGCAATTATTTCTTGTTCCAGTTATTGGATATATGCTCTATATTTATTGGGGACAAATTTCTTTCAGAAAAATATGTTTCAAGGTGTTGGCTTTAGTGATTGGATTTTCAGTTATCGTTGGGCCATGGCTGATTAAAGAAAGAATGTTAGGGGGTGAATTTGGTGTAGCACCAAAAGGTGGCGGTTTAGTGTTATCTACGACCGGAGTGGCGGAACGATTGTCCCAAAATTACACGGGTAACTTCATTGGGTTTTTCTTGGGTTACTATTTTGCCCAAAAACTCTATCCGGAAATAAATCCCATAGCTTTTAGAGACACATCTAAGATGGATGATGGAATTGCTAAGTTAACAAAAGAAGGTAAGAACTTGCGGGAGATTGATGCCATATTTTATCAAGAAGCAAAGGAATATATCATTCAGAATCCTCAAAAATATATGTATATGGCAGTTTTAAACTTTATCAGTTTGAATAGTCCGATTCTTACTAAGGGTCCATTGTGGCTGAATGTGACGGCGATTCATCCTATGTTTGCCGATGGACGTCATCCCGAGTCATCCGATTTAGCAAAAACCGTTTTTGCGCTTGGTATCAGGGCTATATGGTTTGCCATGTTCTTCTTTGTGGGCTACGGAATTTGGTATCAGAGAAAAAAGTTACACTTACTGGCCTGGATACTGTTGCTGGTTTTATATTTGAACGTCTTTTACAGTTTGGTCTGGGCTATCCCTCGGTTTGCTTTACCTATGTATCCGTTTTATTTCATCCTTGCTATTGTTGGGTTTTACCAATTCTGGGTCAATAATAAGTGGCGCATCTCTGCCTCCTTGTAAAAAATAGAAAAATGGGGTATATTTTGGGACATAAAAAGCCCTGATTCCTTATGGAAAATAAAGAAAAAATTGTTGTTGTTGGATACGGCTGGGTTGGCCAAGCCAATGCTTTAGCGTTGAAGAAAATGGGCTATCCCGTCAATTATTACGACATAACCACTCCCGTAAAAAATTATTCTGATTACGAAGACATCTATTCTCAAATCAAACCTCTGGGTAGTGTTCTTGAGAAAGATGATGAAAATACTTGGTATATTGTTTGTGTCGGTGACAAAGTTCTTCCCGATGGAACCCAAGATATTTCAGCCATAGAGAAAGCTCTGGATTCAATTAAGACAGCAAAAGGGAAAGTTGTTTTGCGTTCTACGGTTTTACCCCGTTCGTTGAAGAATCTTAGATTTGATTGTTATATGCCCGAGTTTCTTCACGAGAAAAAAGGCGTTGAAGAGTGTGTTCAGCCGTATTATTTTGTTGTCGGAAATAGGAATGTAAAGAAATGGCCGAGCTTTATTAAAAGATGGATGAACAAAACCGATAAGACATTTGAAGGTTCACCGGAACAGGCGTCTTATATTAAGTATCTTTCCAATATTTGGAACGCGAGTAGAGTGGCTTTGGTAAATGAATTTGGTGATGCAATGCATGGTAATGGGTTGGAGGGACAAAATGTTGAAGAAGTCATAGATTTTATTTTTAATAAAAGGAATTATCTGAAGTACGGCAAATCGTTTGGGGGACATTGTCTACCAAAAGATATGAACGCTTTTAGCCAAGATCATAATTCAACACTATTTAAAGCCGTCCTGACATCCAATACCAACCACCAAGAGATTGAGTCCCAACGAAATCTCAAAGAGTGGTTTTCATATTGGGATTATCAAGCTACCATCAGTTTCAAAAAGCTATTCTCTATATTATTCAGGAAGTCCCATCCAGTTGAACTGGCCAAGTCAATTAAGATGAAATCCGAACCCGTTGCTCAACTTCTTATGGCCCCATTCAGAAAGGACAAAAATGAACCAAAAATATAAAAAGATATTAATTACCGGCGGGGCGGGGTTTATTGGGTACCACTTAGCTAAGAGATTAGCTCAAGAGGGTCACGAGATAGTTATAGCAGATAATTTTTTTCGCAGTGTTCATGATGCCGATTTGGCATCGCTTCTTGAACAAAAAAATGTAACTCTTTTTGAAGTTGACCTGACTCAAGGAGAAGCTTGGGATAAAATAGGTATCGGATATGATTTTGTCTACCATCTGGTAGGTATCAACGGCACGAAATTTTTCTATGATATACCACATGAAGTATTGCGCATCGGGGTTTCCACCACCATGAATGTTTTAGATTGGTTCCATAAGAAAAACGGGAAGCCAAATGCAAAAATCCTTTATACGTCTTCCAATGAGGCCTATGCGGGGGCGCTGGAGGCCTTCGGCAAACTACCGCTTCCGACTCCAGAAAATGTCCCGTTGATTATAGCCGATACCTATAATCCCCGCTGGTCGTATGGGGGACAGAAACTAATCGGTGAACTTTTCTTTATCCATTACAGCAAGGCCTATAATTTCAGGATGTCGATAGTCAGACCCCATAATTTTTACGGACCAAGGGCTGGTTACCAGCATGTTATCCCAGAAATCGTTGGCCGGATAAAAGATAAAGTTGAGCCCTTCCCCATGTTCGGCGCAGATGAGACACGCTCATTTTGTTATATAGATGACGCGGTTGAGGCCATTCAGACCGTGATGGAATCAGAAAAGACAGATGGAGGCACATATCACATTGGTACTCACAAGGAGACAGTCATCAAGGAACTTATTGAAAAGATGTTTGAAATAATGCGATGGACACCTAGTAAATTTGATATAAAAAATTCTCCCGAGGGTAGTGTCAAACGTCGTTTGGCTGATGTTTCCAAAATTAAGATGGATACTGGTTGGGAAGCAAAGACAGAGCTTGAAGATGGTCTCAAGAAAACAATTGACTGGTACCTGGCCAATCCGAAGAAGTAAAAATGATTAAAAAATGGAAAAAATCGGGACCGGAAAAAGTTATACTTGAAAAGTTTGGTAAATTTTCCAAGAGACAATATTTTGTTGATCCTCGAGACGGGAGCAAGCAGGAATATATATTTGTAGGTGAACAAAATTCAGTCGGTGTTGTCGCTCTTACAAAAGATAATAAAATAATCCTTACGGAGCAGTTTATGCAAGCTGCCAACGAAGTACTGGTTGAAGTTCCCGCCGGGGTGATTGATAAAGGTGAGACCCCATTAATGGCAGTGAAGAGAGAGCTTGAAGAAGAGACAGGTTATGGTTCTAAAAATTTCAAGGAAATCGGAAAATTCATGAGATCAACCAGGAGTATTCCGACATGTTCGTATTGTTTTTTGGCCACTGATTGCAAAAAGATAAAAAATCCCAAAATTGATAAAGAAGAGGATTTAGGAGTAATAATCAAACCGTTTAAAAATTGGGTAAAAGAAATTGAAAAAGGTAAAACTCTTGATTGTCTCTCGGTTATCGCCACCTTTTTGGCGGAAAAGCATTTAAAAGATGAATAATAAAAAGTTAAAAATCGGATGCGTGACGTCATCCGTTTCCTATTATGGTGGGTGGGATACTTTATCAAAAGGGATAGTTGGAGCAGTGGCGAAACAGCACGATGTCATTGCGCTGACTTCGATGGGTTATAAAAACGACCCGGTTCCATATCCTGTTTATTCCGTTTTACCCCATCATTACATTAGTTTCGGTTTGGGTAATCAAATCAGCGTCTTTTGGAATTGCATAAAATATTTCAGAGGATGCGATGCTATCCATACTTTCATTGAGCCATTTACGCCCGGGGCGGCATTTGCAAGTAAGGTGTTAGGTATACCTCTTTTTATCACACTTGCCGGTACGTATTGTGTGATTCCGAAACACGGTGGTCTGCGGGGTTTTGCGAAACGAACGATGATGAAATTCATGTACAATCAAGCCAGCTTCATCGCCACCGGTTCATACAAAAATATTGAACTTATTGAAGAGGTAATGTCTCTGGATAAAAAATGGGAATTTGTTCCATTCGGTGTTGATCCAGAAAAGTTTAAAATAACCAAGACATACGAACCGTCGCCGTATCCATTTTTATTTACCGTCGGTGAAGTAAAAGCCCGTAAGGGTGCCGATTATATCATTAAGGCCCTGGCGATTCTGAAAGATGAATTTCCAGACCTTAGATATAAAATTGCCGGTAACGATAAAACGAAACCGAGTTTCGTGGCGGGTCTCAAAAAATTAATCGTTGAAAATGGTCTTGAAAGCCGGGTGGAATTATTGGGCCGAGTGAGCGAAGAAGATTTATTGCGCTACTATAGTACCTGCACGGCGTTCGTCTTGGCTGCTCAAACCATAGATGGGGCGTTTGAGGGATTCCCGATGGTGTTCTATGAATCCCATTCTTATGGCGCGCCCCTGATTGCTACTAAGGGCTACGGTTCCGAATATGTTATTAAAGACGGCTATAACGGATTTCTCGTTCCCCAAAACAATGTTGAAGAATTAGTTGTGGCAATTCGTAAAATTGTCAGCAACCCCGCTCTTCGTAATGAAATGTCTCAACATGCAATTTCCGAAGCTCAAAAGCATTCTTGGGGTGCTATCAGCGTCCAGTATTTGGATGCGTATCAGAGGCTAATTAAATAGGGGATTTCCAATTGGTTTACATTGACTTAGGGCCTATTTTTAGGTACTATCTGATGGCATGTTAGATGAACAAGGAGCGCAAAATTATTGGGGAAAGCAGGTTGAAAAAGGGGGAATGGAACCCTGTCACTATTTGAATAAATGGCAGGATAAATACGCCTTTGAAATTAGAACATCTGTTTTTAGAAGAAGTGATTTTCGGGGCCTTAAAAAGATAGTCGATATCGGATGTGGGGTTGGGGACTATACCGCGAAGATGTTCAAGCTTATTGATAGTGATGCTCATATAGTTGGTTTTGATTTCCCTTTTAATATTGAAATTGCCCGCAAGAAACATAGGGATTTAAAGAACATTGTTTTCAAAGAAGGTTCGGTACCCGATGAAAACATTGAGTCGGACATAAAAAGCGCGGATGCGGTTATCATGACCACCGTCTATACCCATTTGACACCAGATTCCCGAGAAATTTTACTGGGCTATTTTGAAAAAATGAAATCCGGTGCGAAAATGTTTATTCTGGAATATTTTCCCGAAGTTGTGCCGGAGTTTCAGAAGAATCAAGCCCATAAGATCGTTGAATCATCTAAAGAAGTCCAGGTTCGTTTTATAAACCATGGTCTCCAGGTATTAGAAGTCCGTCCCGTTAATTATATTGATAGTTTCCTGTTCTTCCATTGGGGTAAAAATTGGTTCGTGTATTTTATAACCAAATGGCTGGATAATTTTGTTAGAGTTTTTAAATATTATCGTTCAAAATACAAGTTAATTATTTTTACAAGATGAAAATACAATTTCTATCGCCAAACTTAAATAAAAAAGATATCCAAGAAGCTGTCAAAGTTCTTAAATCGGGCTGGATTACCTATGGGCCGGTGACCGAAAAATTTGAAGAAATTTTTGCCGGATATGTCGGATCTAAAAAAGCGGTTTTTAATTCCAGTGGCACGGCGGCTCTGCACGTGGCGTTATTGGTAGCTGGTGTTGGTCCTGGCGATGAAGTCATCACAACTCCTCTTTCATATGTGGCAACCAGCAATGTTATTTTATATGTCGGTGCTACACCCGTATTTGTGGATGTGGATGCAAAGATGGGTCTTATAGATCTTAATAAAATTAAGGGAGCAATCACATCCAAAACCAAAGCTGTTATCCCGGTCCATTTATATGGCCAGATGGTGGATATGAAAAAGTTAAAGAAGATCTGTGGTGCTAAAATTAAGATTATTGAAGATTCGGCTCATGCTATTGAATCCGAACGGGATGGCATTAAACCTGGCCAGTTAAGTTTCGCATCTTGCTTCAGTTTTCATGCCGCAAAAAATATAACTTCCGGAGAAGGCGGAGCAGTTACGGTTAATGATGATAAATTGGCTCACGAATTAAAATTATTGTGTGAAGGTGGAGTAGAAAGAACGAGTACGGGAAGGTTCATGACTTTATTGGGATATAAATATTCAGCCACAACTTTCCAGGCGGCGATGTTGATTTCTCAGATGAAGCGTATCAATTCCGATTGGAAGAAGAGAAAAATTTTATGGGAACGTTACAAAAAGGGTTTAACTGGAGTTGCGGGTGTTTCTTTCCCTGAACAAGTACCAAACTCACGGCATGGATATAATATGTTTGTTATTTGGGTTGAACCGACCCGTCGAGATATACTAAGGGAAAAACTTGGTCAAGCCGGTATTCAAACATCCATTCATTTTAATCCGATTCACTTGGAACCACATTACAAAAAATCATTCGGTTATAAAAAAGGCGATTTTCCGGTTACTGAAAAACTTGGATTTTCCTCTATTACACTTCCTCTCCACCAAAAACTGACGAAAGAGAATCAAGATTACATAGTAGATAAAATTAAGGAATTATTGGAGGTCTAAATATATGGCAAAAAAAATAAGACAACGTATTGTCAATTTTTTTATAGATATCTTAAGTAAACCCTCAATTAGATATCGGTTCCTGTTGCCTTTGTCCACGCTAATTTCAAAAAATCCTGATGAAGAGATATTGGAAAAGGCAATGAAATTTGCGGCTCATGTCGGTATAGGTGGGGATTATCTGGAATTTGGTGTTTGGAAAGGGCGCTCATTTGCTCGGGCGTATCATATGAGAAAATATATTAAAGACGCCAAACTTAACGGTATGAAATTTTATGCCTTTGACTCGTTTCAGGGTTTACCCGAAATAAAAAATGAACATGACACCAGTTCTTCCGAATTTAAAAAAGGTGATTACGCCTGCGACATAGGAACATTTAGACATAATCTTATCAATAAAGGTGTTGATCTTAAGGAGGTAACAATTATTCCCGGCTGGTACGAAGAAACTTTGAATGAAGAGACCAAAAATAAGTTGTCTCTTAAAAAAGCGTCAATTATTTTTGTTGATTGCGATATTTATGAGTCAGCCGTTTCTGTTCTTAATTTTATAACCGATTATGTGGTAAATGGTACAATTATCATTTTTGATGATTGGTTTGCTTTCAGTGGCGACCCCGAAAAAGGTGAACAACGGGCTTTTAAAGAATGGTTGGAACGCAATCCAAATATCAAGGCCGTTGAATGGCAAAGAGTAAATTGGAAAAGCAATTCGTTTATCTTAAACAAATCCCGTTAGAAATGAACCCTATGGGTATAATAATGAAAATCAATAATATAAAACTGATTGTAACTAGCCACCACTCCAATATGGTGGACGGTTTGTCACATTTCTAACGGGATGGATAGGCCAACCATATTTTTATCAAATTTTCATCCGTTTGTAACCAAGAATACTTTAAATTCCGGTGTTTTGGATGCCTTAGCTTCTCAATCTAAGGTTATTATTTTAGTTAGTAAAGAAAAGGAAGAATATTTTAAACAAATCTATGAAAAAGAAAATATTATTGTTGAGGGGATTAATTTAGACCCGTATATTAAAAGCGGTAAGAATAAAATTTTCATTCGTTTATCGGAATTACTGTTGGATACAAACGTGACCAGATTCCATCAGATGGAAGCATGCGTAAAAGACGGCAATTGGTTTAAATATTATTTCTTTCGGGCTTTCACAAGGACCTTGAGTCATTTTTTATTATTTAAAAAATTAGTCCACGTGCTTGACTTTAAGATTGATAACCCAAAACCTTTCCAAAACATTTTTGAACATTACAAACCGCTGGCGGTTTTTGCGACCGATGCTTTCGGGGATCACGATGTTTTTTTACTGAAAAATTCCAAATCTGCCGGAATAAAAACTATAGCTATGGTCCGTTCATGGGATAATACGACATGCCGTGGCTATCTGCGTTTCGTACCGGATAAACTTATAGTTCATAATGAGGTTATGAAAGCAGAGATGGTTAAATATCACGATATTGATATAGACACTATCAATCTTAGTGGTGTGCCTCAATTTGAAAAATATATAGGTCTGAAAGCAAGTCCTAGAGATGAATTTTTTAATAGGATTGGAGCTAATCCGAATAAGCGTATGATTTTATTTACGCCGGCCGGACAGTTTTTTATAGATTCCGACTGGCAGATATGCCAAATTCTTAAAGAACTTTATCTTGAGGAAAAGATTCCTCAAGATGTTCAATTTGTCGTGCGATTGCACCCATTTTTGCCAGTAGATTTATTAAGTTTTGAACCGGATGAAAATTTTATTATTGATGTGCCCGGTCCGGCAAAATTCAATAAACTGGAGAAAGACAAAAAAGAAGGTGAATTAGACACATTTTTCTTTCAACATATTTATGATTCTATCTATCATGCCTCGCTTGTCATCAATACAATATCGTCAATTATTATTGATACGGCTATTTTTGATAAACCATTGATTACGATTAATTTTGACGGTTGGTTAAAAGACCCGCCCTTGCTGAGGAGTATATTGAAGCGTTGGCGGTTTGAGGAAAACCAGATTAATTGGATGAGTATCGGTTCTACGCGTCTGGCCGGAAGCAAAGAGGAATTGGCGAAATGGATTAATGAGTATCTTGAGCATCCGGAAATTGATCATGATAAAAGAGAAATTTTCAAACAGAAATACTGTTGGAAATATGACGGGAAATCGGCGGAAAGAATTGCCTCAATTGTTCTGAGTAACTAAAATGTTAATATAATAAAATATGTCTAAAGTTATTACCATCATCCCCGCCCGGGGCGGAAGCAAAGGGGTACCAAGAAAGAACATTAAGTCCCTGAACGGCAAACCCTTAATTGCTTATGCTATAGAAGCTGCCCTAAAATCAGGCGTTATTGACCGGGTTATTGTCTCAACTGAAGACAAAGAAATAGCCGAAGTGGCGAAGCAGTATGGGGCTGAAGTCATTAATCGTCCTGAAGATTTGGCGGGAGATAAGGTAACACTTGACCCGGTTATAAAGCAGGCCTTGGAGTTTTTGGAGACACAGGAAAATTATATTCCTGATTTTGTATCGTGTATTCAACCGACTTCCCCGTTATTGAAGTCGGAAATAGTGAAGGCGTGCGTTGGTAAAGTGGTAGATGAAGGTTTTGATTCATGTATTGCAGCTTTTTTACCCGATACATATGAATGGAAATGGAAGCCGGTATACGATGTATCGGGAAAAGAGATTTCTTTTGAACCGGAGTTTCCGGTTATGCAACGAGTTGTACGGCAGGATTTGCCCAAGGTCTATCATGAGAACGGAGCTTTTTATATCACAAAGTTATCATTATTTAAAAAAATCGGTCATCGTTGGGGCGGGAAAATGGCCGTGGTTGAAATGAGCGAAGAGGACTCCATTCAGATTGATAATCTGAATGAATTTTGGATGATTGAACAGATTTTAAAGAGAAGACAAGGCGAAGTACAATAATAATTATTTAAAAAAGTCCCGCCGGTGGTGTGCCGGCGGGACAAGGAAAGGTTCCAAAACTACAGAGAAAGGATATCAAGTGTCCGACCGTTGTCGATACACTCTCTAACCTTAAGGAACTGATCGTTAGACATGTCACTGAAGTTGAGAGGTTCGCCCCCGACTTCAAGGACTTTTGTAGCGTCGTCCAGCTCCCGAAGATAATGGTGAAACTTTTCATCCATTACAGGATCCCATTCCACGATATTGGGATTGGTGGCAACTCGTTGGAACGACAGTCCGAACACGCGTGAAAGCTCGGCGCGGACTTTGTTGTTATTGATGAGGGTTACCCCCGGATACCAGGTCATCGTGAACATTCGGGAGTTTACCGCTTCAGGTTTGGTTCCGAATTGCGAGTAGTACTCCATTTGCCATTGAATGAAGCGGACACTTTCTTGTACGTCTTTAATCTTTTCAGTGGGTGAGCCGACAATCCAAGTACAATTGCCGTGGATACCGACCCGGGCTGCTTCTTGGATACCGACAATCATGGATGTAGGGAAGGAATGCTTTCTCCCGCCGACCATAACCTCGGTGAAACCGTTGGTTAACGTGTGGCCACCTTTGCCGATGGCTTCCAGTACTTTTGCGCTGGCACTTTCGGGACCGAAGCCGATATATTTGCATCCGGCCTTGGCCATTATTTCGGCGGTGCCTTTCGTGGTTGCATTGAGACCGGCGACTTCATCAAGCCGAGTGTGGGTACCCCAGGCGACCAGGTTATTCAGATCCTTAATTCGACTAAGGGTAACCGCAAAATTGTCGTCGGGAAATCCATGAAACTTAATGTCGTAGCGTTCAATATGTTCCATGAGCTCTCGCATGATATGTCCCGCTGAACGGACACCCCAATTGCGTTCGCCTTGGGTCTTACGAAAGCAGTACTTACAACCGAACGGACAACCACGACTGGATACCGACGTGGTTTTGGGAACCACATCTTTATCCTGCCAAGGTGCCGCAGATGAATTATTGGCGTTTGCACTCCAGGCCGGTACTTGCAGGTACCAATCAAGGAGAGGATTGCCGTCAACATCCTCACGTAGAAGCTCGAGGTCGACGAAGGGGAGAGCGTCCAAATCTTTTGGTCGATCTCCCGCATATACGAAGCGATGTCGATCCCAAACTTTACCAATGTAGTAAGGTTCCAACTTGTCACTTGCAACAGCACTTCTCCATCCCTGTTGTTTGATGATTTTCGCATCGTGCACGATTTTGACAATGATATCGTCTCCTTCGGAATGAGCGGCCGCGTCAAGCTCGGGGATATAAAAAAACATACCCATTTTGAGCTCAGTCGCAAGACCGCCACCGGAGACAATGAACACATCGGGCAGAATGTTGCGGACCATCTTAACAACTTCTTCCTGCCACCTAAGCGTTGTGATTTTACCCGACAATGCGACGAGTTCAGGTTCGCCATGCCGAGCGATGTGACGTCGGATAAGTCCGAACGTTTCCTCTCCAGAAAGATGACGACCATGAACGAGACCTCGTTTTTTGGCGGTCTCATCTTTGATGCGATATGCATTCAGGTCAATAATCGTCGCATTGACACCGAATTCTTTACGAAGGCGGGTGACCAGAAGGAGTGGTCCTTCCGGTGTAGTGTTCGGGCGAGCTGATTCACGCAAGGGCATGTTGATGAACAAGACCTTAGCATCGGCAATTTCTCGGCGGGTGATGTTGGCGATGATATCTGCGGGGTGCGTGTGAGCACTGACCACAGGTACGAAAGGAGCGACAGGTAGAAGGGTTGTGCTCACAGTAACCTCACTTTCTTTGAGTTTTAAAGGGACTATTCCCGAAGCAATTATCATACCAGAAAATTAATTAAAATCAAGTTATTTCTTGACGTAATCAATTTTTTATATTACTTTATTACACGAATGTCCCTTGAAAACTTATAAGGAGAATGTTGATGTCTAAGCATAGAATCGTGACCATCATCCCCGCCCGGGGCGGAAGCAAAGGAGTGCCAAGAAAAAACATCAAGCTTTTGAACGGTAAACCCTTAATTGCTTATACCATTGAGGCCTCCCTAAAATCAGGCGTTATTGATAGAGTCATTGTTTCAACGGAAGACAAAGAAATAGCCGAAGTCGCAAAACAATATGGCGCTGAAGTCATTGTGAGACCTTCTGAGCTCGCTCAGGATCACTCATTGACCGACCCAGTCATGTTGCATGCGTTGGAAGAGTTAGAGAAATCAGGGTACTATCCCGATTTAATTTCTCTGATTCAACCGACGTCACCGCTCTTGAACGCAGAATCGATTAAGATTGCGGTTGAAGCGGTTATCCAAAGGAATTTTGATTCATGTTTTACCGCTTTTTTGCCGGGAGGGTATGAGTTCAAATGGAGACATGTTGAAAAAGGAATTTTTGAACGTGCGGATTATCCATTGGAAAAAACTCCTCGCCGTCAGGATTTGCCAAAAATCTACCATGAAAATGGTGCATTCTACATAACTCGGACCGACCTTTTCAAGAGAACGGTAAATCGCCTTGGGGGAAGCAACGCTCGAATCTCTCTGGTTGAGATGAACCTAGAGGATTCTCTTCAGATTGATACTGTCTACGACTTCTGGCTTATTGACCAGATTTTAAGGAAAAGAGAGGAAGAAAACAGTGACTAAAAAAGTAGAAGATATGCCCGGTACTCCGCCTCATCAGAAAAAAGCATTTTCTTGTAAGAGATACAGAGAAAATATCACCCCAGTTTCAATCCGAAAGCTTATTGTTTTGGTGGAATTGGAGAAACAAAATAGACGGTCTCCGTATTCAGAAAAGGTCCTGGCCGGTGTAATTGATTTTCTTCTGAATACCGATTTTCATAATCTTGAAGGTCGGGGAATGAAGAAATCTTTTGCCAGGACCGAGCTTGAAACAGCCGTTTCTTACCTGGATGAAAATCTTACTATCCAGTACCTGGTCTATCGGTACAAGTTTGCCGTCTATTCGGTAAATAGGATTGTGAATGATTTTCCTATTGTCTTGGCCATTGAACCGACCAGTTTGTGTAATCTCAAATGTACGATGTGCTTTCAAGCGGATAGGTCGTTTTTCACATCCAAACCTCTGATGGGGTTTATGGATATGGATTTGTACCGTCGTATAATTGATGAGGCCAATGAACATCAGTTGTGTTCTATTGTTTTGGCGAGTAGAGGTGAGCCCATGCTTCACAAAAACCTCGCCGAGATGATTAGGTATGCAAACCGAAAAAGAATCATTGATGTCAAACTCAATACCAACGCGACTCGTCTTACGGAAGAAAAAAGTAGGGAGTTGCTTGAAGCAGAACCAAAGACCCTCGTTTTTTCCGTAGATGCTGGCAACAAGGAAGAGTTTGAAGCCATTCGGGTTGGAGCTGATTTTGATAAGGTTGTTCAGAACATCACCAGATTCAATGATATTCGGGCGAAAGAATTTTCTCACTCTCAAACGAGAACCAGGATCTCAATGACCGTTTTTCGCGCCACTCAAGATGTCAAAGAAGCCGAAAATTGCTGGTCTGGGTTGGTGGATGAATTTGCGGTTAATCCTTCCGACTATCGGTTGGATATTTACGAGCATCCGCCCCTGCCGGACGAAACTAAGGCCTGCAGTTTGTTGTGGGAACGACTCTATATCTGGTGGGACGGGAAAGTAAATCCTTGCGATATTGACTACAAGTCATGTCTGCACTTGGGTACTGTTGACGAGAATACATCAGTGCAGTCCATTTGGCTCGGCGAGAAAATGCAATCCTTGCGGAAGAGCCATAGTGAAGGACGCAAGAATGACAATTACCCGTGTAGCCAGTGCTACGGATCCTAGGGGGTTATTGTGAGTAAACATTATCACGGAGTATTGTGGATAGGATTTGGGAGTTTCGCTAAACGACTCCTGCCTTATGTAGAGGAATATCCCGGTGTCAGGATAAAAACGTATTTTCATCCCGACCGGGAAGAAGCGATAAAAAGGTTCGGCTCTAAGGCCAGCTGGGATATCGATGAGGCGATGGCCGATCCGGAGATTACTACGGTGTTTATCACGACACCAAACGATCTTCATTCCGAGTTTATCAAGTCCGCTCTTCTGGCCCGGAAACATGTGTTTGTGGAAAAACCGATAACCGCTTTCTACAGAGAAGCTGTTCAACTTTTGCCCACTATTCGTGCCAGTAAGTCGGTTTTGGCCGTGGGTCATCACATGAGACGCGAAGCCACTATCAGAAAAGCAAAGGATATTATTTCCGAGGGTGGTATCGGAAGAATTGTCAGCGTATATGCCAATCATTCTACTGGGTTCGCCTTTAATATGGATAAGACCAACTGGCGGTTTTTCTCTTCCCGACATCGGGAAGGGCCGTTATTGACGGTTGGCGTCCATCTTGTGGAAGTATTGCATTACCTTTTGGGTCTGGTGGACTCTGTGTCGGCCGTGATAAAAAATCGTTCACTTCGGACGGATGCTCCGGATTCTAACGCGGTATTGTTGAGTTTCAAGGGTGGCGCTTCTGCTTTCCTTGAATCCAACTACAGCGTGTTATCCGAAAGCATGTTCCATATTCACGGTACGGAAGGTACGATTTATATAGATCGGGGGCAGTTACGGTTGCGTGTGGGACGCGATGTGGATAGGATTCCCACTGTTCCCTGTCTGATTCCATTGAACCCAGTCAATCCGTTTAAGGAAGAGATTGACGAATTTTTTGATGTAATTGAAGCGAAAAAATCCACACCAGAAACCGGCTATCAAGAAGCCGTAAACGCTTTAGCGGTAATCGAGGCCTGTTACCGAAGTTCTTTGAAAGAAAAGATTGTAAGTATGAAATCTTTTCGAGGGTACTATTCCAAATGACCAACCGTCGGTTACACCGATGGTTGGTCATTTATTTATTTTATAGCATGGATACCCCAACAACCTTAGGTTCTATGTTTTCTAATCTCGGTCTCCAATAAATAGAAATTGTGAATTATGTTAACGATATAAACTATTAATATAGAAGCAATCACTCCCCATATTCCATATAATCTGCCGAGAACTATATAGAGAGTTATTTTAATAATACTGGCACCTAAACTACTGTAATATAAAGGACGAACCATTTTATGGGCGCTAAAAATTCCGCTTATGTAATTGGCTGGAAGAGCAAATATCAGTGTAAGAGAAAAAACCTGTGAAAAGGTTATGGCATCCAAATATTTAGGCAGGAAAATTTTATAAAAAATCGGGGACAAGAGAATGTATGTGGCACTCATTAATGTTCCGATTAACATTCCTTGAAATACTCTCTTGTAAAAACTTTTATGGATATCCTCAAATGTTTTTTCAGCCAGTTTTGGCATTATCATAACGCCTAAATTTTTTACATATCCCCGTATCCTTTCCGGAATTGCCAGAGCCAAACCATATACCGCCAACTCAATAGCCCCCAGATAATGGAAAATTACAAGCTTATCAACGTATTGGGCTATACCGGATAAGACGTGCATGAAACTTAGGTGTCCAGTGTAGGTAAGGAGTTCTGTTTTTTGTTTTTCTTCTAGAATGATTTCGGACTTATGTAATTTAAGGGTTCTAAAATAAAAAAACAAAGTTGGACCAAGAATTGAAAGCGCATAGGTTATAACTAAAGTAAATATATCATTCGTAAGTAGTGCCACTGTTATCAAAGATATTATTTGAATGGAGGAAGAAATGGTTCCATAGATTGAGCCTCTTTTGAAGTCCTTTTTTCCGGTCAAAAAAGCGCCGTAAGTATTAAAAGTGGTAGCCAGAGGAAAGGTAATTCCTAAAACAAATAAACATTTAGCTAATAGATTATTGCTGTTAAGAAAATAGTAGACGGATAATCCGGTTAAGACCGCTGAGAATATGAAGTTCCATTTAAGTTGAATTTTGACCGCATAGGAGAGTATAGACGAAGAACCAGATTTTGCGGTGGCTTGGGCAACGGCATCATTCATGCCCGTAAGAGTAAGAAAAGAAAATGCGCCAGCTAAAGATAAAATGTATTTATACGTGCCGTATGTTTCTTTCGGTAAAAAATTAGCAAAAACAATGACTTGAACCAAGCCAAGGATAGAACTTAAAAAAAATGCTGCCGTCAACCAAAAGCCACCCCGGGCAAGATAGAGAGTGTCAACATGCAGGTATTCTTGCAATTTAATAAGTGAGTTTTTGATTTTTTGTTTGACAGAAAACATGTCCCGGAAATATTTATATCTCGTAATACATATAGTAACGATTTTTTGTTTTTAAATAAACACCCAGTTTCTTTAATTAAGGATAGTTTACAATATAATATAAATATCAATATGTCAATATTGATTTAATCTTTAAAAAGTTTATTATATGGACGGTTCTTTGGCAACGATGTTTCATTAAGGAGAAGATACATGGCAAAAGTGATGATTGGGAAGACGTTGGTTGGGTCTACCAAACCATGTTTCGTGGTTGCCGAAATCGGCATTAACCACAACGGCAGTTTGGAAATCGCCAAGAAACTGATTGATATGGCGGTCGAGGCGGGATGCGATGCCGTCAAGTTTCAGAAGCGGACCATTGACGTGGTCTACACGGCCGCGGAGCTTGCCAAGCCAAGGGAAAGCATTTTCGGTGAAACAAACGGTGATTTGAAACGCGGTCTTGAATTTGGTCGCAAACAGTACGAAGCGATTGATGCCTATTGTCGGGCAAAAGATATCTTGTGGTTCGCGTCCTGCTGGGATGAAGACAGCGTCAGTTTCATCCGGCAGTTTGATCCGCCATGCTACAAGATTGCGTCGGCATCGTTAACGGATGATGACTTGCTCGCGTATACTCGTGATCAAGGTAAGCCCATTATCCTTTCCACGGGGATGAGTACTCTTGAAGAGATTTACCACGCTGTCCGTATTTTGGGACGTAGTGAACTCGTGATTCTCCATGCGGTATCAACCTACCCATCGGAGGACAGAGACACAAATCTCAAAGTCATGGGCACGTTGCGTAAGAATTTCCCCGGAGTGCCTATCGGATACAGTGGTCACGAGAAAGGAATTTCTCTGACCCTTGCAGCCGTGGTTATGGGAGCATGCATGGTTGAACGCCACATCACGTTGGAGAGAATGATGTGGGGTTCTGATCACTCCGCCAGTTTGGAACCCGAGGGGCTCAAAAAAGTTGTTCGGGACATTCGGAAGTTTGAATTGGCCCGAGGTGATGGGGTCAAGCGAGTTCTGCCGGCAGAACTTCCGATTAAGAATAAGCTCAGGAGGAAGTAACTCTTTGATTTGGGCCCCGCGGTGGGGCCCTCTTTTTTTTGATTAATTTCCTATATTAGATATGATGTATCTAACTATAGTTATACCAAAGTTATGTCCTTACGGCTTTCATTTATAAGAGAACAGGTAATATATTTTCGTCAGCATTGGTTTGTTAAGAATTTGGCCATCTTACAGGTGGGGAATTTTAGTAATACGTTTATTCAAGGATTAACAGGTATTATTATTGCGCGGTTACTTCAGCCGGAACTATTTGGTGTTTATGCTATTTCGTTTAGTTTAGCGGGTTTACTTGTTTTGGTAGTGAGTTTTGGCATCCAAGATACAGGTGCGACTATTGTCAGCGGGACTTATGCTCACGAAGAACATAAAGGGACCAGAGAGGCCTTTATGTTTCTGGGCCGAATGGTGTCTCTTATTGCTGTTCTTTCAATCATTGTCACGCTTATCGCTCCGTCGTTAGCCGGAAAAATTTATCACAATCCATTGATTGGTTGGTATGCCGGTATTTTGGTGATGGCGTCATTTATATCCAATACTTTTTTGAATTTTTCAGCTTTAGCGTATCTGGTGCTAGGAAAGGTAAAGCAAATGACCCTGCTCACTTTTACCGATCAGACATTACGCAACGTTTTATCCGTTTTGTTAATTGTTGGTGGTCTAGGGATTACCGGTGCCATGAGCGGTCACTTATTTGGAGCGGTCATTATGTTGATTGTTTCAATAATTCTTTGGGAACGTCTTCGTAGAGAACATTCAATATTTCCTTCAGTCAGAGAATTTTTTACGCGATCCGCTGGTCTCCAAGTGAGAAAACACATTAGTTTTAGTGCTTGGGTGGCTCTGGACAAGAATATTGCCACCCTTTTTAATCTGTTGCCGGTATTAATGGTAGCACTATATGTTTCTGCAACCGATGTGGGTTATTTTAAAATTTCTTTGGCCTATGTAAATTTAGTTATTGGTCTGATGGGTCCCATATCCACTCTTTTAAATGTAGAATTACCGCGAATGCGCGAAGAGAATCCTGAGACCCTACGGAAAAATTTTATCCGTGTCTCCTTGTATTCATTAATGTTTTCGGTATTACTAACAGTCGGAGCTTTAATTGTATCGCCTTTTGCTCTTCGGATTTTATATGGTGTTAATTTTGTCCCGGGGGTTAAATATATTCTAGGGTTAGGAGTTTATGGGGCATTTTTGGGTATTGGAGTTGGTCTTGGTTCAATGTGGCGGGCAATTAATAAAGTGAAAATTTCCATACTTATTAACACAATAACACTGGGTATAGGTATACCTGGAGGACTCTTTTTGATTAAACACTTTGGTGTGTGGGGGGCGGTGATTATGGTAAGTGTCTGGTTTACGGTTTCCCATTTTGTCTCCTTCTTTTATATTTTAAGATATACGCGCCTTGTGAAATAATGTTTGCCAGTCACAGTTTTTTGCGATAATATAATAATAATGAGCATATCTAAGATATTAAAATACTGTATTTATGCCACGGCATTCATACCGTTGATTATATTTTCGCAGTATATGTCACCGTTTCATTTTGGGAAGGTTGTTGTCTTCAGGAGTGTTATTGAAGCGATGGCCGTGCTGTATATATTACTTGTTATACTCCACCGTGAATACAAGCCCCGCGTTGATAAATTATTTTGGGCATTTCTGACTTTCACTATCGTATACACACTCACTACTCTTACAAGTGTAAATACCTATCAGAGTTTCTGGGGGACGCTTGAACGAATGGGTGGGGCGTACAGTTTTTGGCACTATTTTGTATTTTATATTATTCTCACTTCTGTTTTGCGAACTAAAGAAGAATGGATGACGTTTTTAAAAATAACCGTCGTGGTTGGTGTCCTTTCAGCTTTCTACGGATTTGGTCAACGAATTCCAGCTTGTTCTCCTGGTAACCCTGATTGTTTTGGTTCATTTTTCATTGGGGGAGGAGGTCGGGAACGTATTTTCGGGACAATCGGTAATGCTGCTCTCTTTGCGGGCTATCAGATTTTAAATGTTTTCTTGGCTCTTGTTTTGGGTTTTGGGGCAACCAAGAAAAAGGAACGTAACTTTTTATTAATTTCAGCCGGAATAATGGGTCTTGCGGTATTTATGACCGCAGTTAGAGGTTCACTCCTTGGATTAAGTGTCGGAATTATAGTTTTTGCGGGATTATATTTTTATAAAACTAATTCAGCACAATCCCGAAAGATTTTTTTGGGACTTGTAGGTCTGGCAATCTTATTTTTTGGATTTGCTCTTTTGTTCAAAAACACTTCTTTCGTTCAGGACTCGCCGTACTTG
This sequence comes from Candidatus Yanofskybacteria bacterium RIFCSPHIGHO2_01_FULL_41_21, assembly GCA_001794025.1. Taxonomy (GTDB): domain Bacteria; phylum Patescibacteriota; class Minisyncoccia; order 2-02-FULL-40-12; family GWA2-44-9; genus 2-01-FULL-41-21. The sequence continues at coordinate 136,869 of MGJA01000003.1, forward strand.
CGTCGTATTACTAATTTTTCCGTTTCTAATTATACGGTTCAAACACGATTCTGGGCTTGGCAGGCCGGTTTGAAAGGTTGGAGCGAAAATCCGAAGACAATTCTGGTTGGTTGGGGTCCGGAGAACTTTAATATTCCTTTTTCTAAATATTTTAATCCAAAATTCTTTGCCGGTCCTGGTTCAGAAACATTGTTTGATCGGGCCCATAACATGTTTGTTGAGGTTTTGGTGACCATGGGGTTGGTTGGTTTCCTGATTTACCTAGCTCTATTTGTTGTGATATTAAAATCACTATGGCGCCTAAAAGAAAAGCCAGAGTTTCGCATTCCGGCAATCGGATTCATATCTATGACTATTGCCTATATGATTCATAATGCCTTTATCTTTGATACCTCTGCTAATTTTCTGGTATTTTTCAGTATCTTCGGGTTTATGACTTGGATGAATCGTTCAGAACCGGTGCCGGTTAAATCATTACACGAGACCACCTCTTCTAATCTCGTAATCATCACAGGTCTAGTGTTGGTTATTGGTGTCAGTATTTTGATTTATCAAACAAATATCAAAACCGCAATTGCTAATTATGCCACAACTCGAGGTATTGTTGCCGGTTGGAATAAGGACTTCAATGGTGCCATAGCCAAGTATAGGGAAGCTACTTCATATAATGTGGCAGGTAGATATGAATATCGGAATCGTTATGCCCAATATTTATTAGATTTTAGTTCTTCTATTGATGTATCTGCACCTAATGCCCAGTCAATTTTTAAAGAGGTTATTGCCTTAGAAGAAAAAAATGCTACCGAAAATCCGAAAGATTATTTACCGGAACTCTATCTTTCACGACTGAATATTGTTCTTGGAAAATCAGAACCCGAATCCCCTTATAATGATGAGTCCTTGAAGCATTCATTAAAAGCGTTGAGTTATGCGGAGACATTTGTCCGTACCTACTATGAAATTGGTCAAGGATATCTAAATAAAAAGGACTACCAGAATGCCCAGATTGCTTTTCAAAAAGCGATTGATTTAAATCCGGATGTTGGCGTTTCGTATTGGTATCTGGGATCCGTGCAGATGCAATCAAACCAAATTGAAAAAGCTCTGGTTAATATAGACATGGCGATTAAAAAAGGATATATCCTTTCCGAAAATGATTATCTTAATGTTGCAAACATCTACGTCAAAAAAAATGATTTTCAACATCTTATAACCATTTATGAAGGTCTACTGAAGCTTAAACCAACTAGCGCTCAATATATGGCTTCTCTTTCAGTTGTCTATAGTAAAGTTGGTCGGATTGATGATGCTGTTCGATTAGCTCGTCTGGCCGCTCAAACTGATCCAAATTTCGAACCGGAAGCGATACGATTCGTTCAATCACTTGGCCGGCAATGGTAATCGCTCCGCCCTTCCCATTTCTCTCGCTGTTCTCTCCGCCTGTCTCGTAACCTCAAGCTTTTCATTGCTTCCGAACAAATAGGCCACCTTGCCTCAACCCCGCTATTAGCGGGGTTTCGGTTCCTATTTGTTACCGGAAGAATTTCAAAGCTTTTCGGACGAGAAGACGGCGTCGTTCAACGCTCAGAAATGGAAAGGACTTTGCTCTTTTTTAAAACAAGCGAGGCCATAATTATTTACTCACATCTGCACGATTGGTAAAAATGCTAAGCGAGTTGAGTTGAAAGCCATCAGAGACAATTGAGACGTTGCAGGAGTTGGTTGATATAATTAACGGTCAGCAGACCGATCAACCAACGAACTGCAATGCGAGTTTAGCTGAGGTGACGAAGGTAGCCCGAAGGGTACCGAGGATCCGGAGGCGTGTCGGTTGATGGCTTTCAACTCAACGAGCGTCCTATTTGCCGGCTTGGGAGAGGGCGATACGGATTGTTTTGAGGATTATACCGAGGTCAAGAAGGAAAGAACGATTTTTAATATAATAGAGGTCATATTTTAATTTTTCGGCGGCATCTTTAACCGAAGCTCCATAGGGGTAATTAATTTGGGCCCAACCGGAAAGACCAGGTTTAATTAAATAGCGTTCTTCATAAAATGGTACTTCGCGTTTGAGGGTCTCATGGAATTCCGGTCGTTCCGCCCGCGGACCAACCAGAGACATCTCGCCTTTGATGATATTCCAAAGTTGAGGAAGTTCATCAATTCTGGATCGGCGTAGGAATTTTCCAATCCCGGTAACCCGTTGGTCATCATCTTTAGCCCAAACTGCTCCCGTTGAAGCTTCTGCATCTAAAATCATCGTCCGGAATTTAATCATCTTAAATGACTTTCCTAGTCGGCCAATTCTGGTTTGAGTGTAAAATAACGGTCCCGGTGAACCGAGTTGGATGGAAATAATAACAAAGGGATAGAGGACCAGAGAAATAGTTCCAAAAATAAGGCCAAAGATAATATCATAGAAACGTTTCAATGTTTCGTAAACCCGTTTATTCCCTTCGCTTAAATTTTCCAGAAACCAAATTTGATCTATTGCATCCAGTGGCACTCTACCCGTCAGTCGTTCATAGAAAGTTGCCAGACCATAAAAGTTTATTTTTTGACCAAGTGCTTTGTAGAAAATATCTCTAATTTCCGGGGTCTGATAAGCGCTAGGACTGATGACAATTGTATCAAGGTTTGCGGTTGTCATTACTTCAGAAAGATGAGCGGTCTGTTGAATATCAATTATTTCTTTGACGGTATAGCCCAATTGGGGGTTTTCTTTAATAAATAATGTCAATTCTTGGGCCTGTTCATTATCCCCAACAATCAGAATTAATTTTTTAAACCTTGTTTCAACGATGCTATTAAAAAGAGAACGTCCGCCGAATTCCAACATTGTAAATATGAGTATAAATAGTGCCAGGTTGGTCTTGGGAGCAATTCCGAAGAATGGGATTAGGTAAAAGAAACTGGTTGATATGACCGTAGCGACGATGATTGCTTCAAAAAGTCGAGAATAAAAAAAGATTGTATTTCTAAGAGTGCGTTGATCATAAAGATTGGAGATATAAAAAATGACTAACCAAATAACGAAAATAATGGTGAGAGGCAATAAATGGATCGCAAATTGTCCGCCTAGATTACTTTGATAACGTAAAGCGAGCATCGCTACAAGCGAACCGTAAAGGAGAGCAACATCAATTAATAGAAGGGTGGTCTTACGCATAGGTTACTTTAAAATGATACCATGTTTTTAAAATAATGCAACCCAAATCTATATGATTATATTACTCCTAATTATGATACAATAAAATCAATTCTTGAACGTATAAACCTTTATGTATCACCACTCCAAGCGTCTTAAGATATATTTTTTTGTCGCGGTTGTTATTTTATTTGGTCAATTGGGGACCAACAATATCTTAGCCGACACTCTTGGTGAGCATCATACTTTTTTTGTAAATCCGACTTTTGATGCGACGGAACGAACAAGTATTCAGGCCACACTTGAATATGTCGGTACCCACGCCTATTTTTATGTTGATGACTCATATTTGAATGGTCTTAACTCTTATGAGCGGGCCATTTTTAATCAGCAAGTTATCAGTACGGCCCAAGAATTTGATAATAATATTTATCCTAAAGAAACAACCTTTTGGGGTTCAGAACCAAATCCCGGCATTGATAATGACCCAAAAATTACAATTCTTCTTGAACGTCTCACCGCCGGTACGGGTGGCTATTTTGACAGCATAAATGGATTTTCAACGTCACAGGCAAATCGTACCAATCAACGAGAGATGATTATCGCTAACGCTCTTTCGGTTGGCACGAACCGATTAAAAATATTTTTGGCTCATGAGTTTCAACATCTTATCTCGTTTAACCAAAAAGAACTTTTACGAGATTCTTCTGAAGATGTTTGGCTCAACGAACTTCGCTCGCAATACGCCATTACCGTAGCGGGATACAATGATGATTTTAGAAACTCTGATCTTTCTCAACGTCTGCAAACTTTTTTGAGTAATCCAACCGATAGTGTTACGGAATGGCCCAATACAAATCTTGATTATGCTTCGGTAACACTATTTGGTCAGTATCTTGTTGACCGTTTCGGTCCCGGAATTTTTCAGGATACATTACATAGTTCGGCAGTTAGTATTGATTCCATTAATAAATATTTGATTGATCATCAGAGCTCGGAACGTTTTACCGACGTGTTTACCGATTGGGTTTGGGCAAATTATTATAATAACCGGACCCAAGATATTCGTTACGGATATTTAAATCCCAATCTTCAAACTATTCACGTCTCGTCGACTGATAATAGGCAACTTACACATCAGAACGCTAATTTTTATTCGTATTCATTAAAGCCGTGGCAGTTGGCTTGGTATCAATTTAGAACTGATTCTTTGGCTCCAGCCGATAAGAATATTAAAATCAGTTGGACCGGTCCTGAGTTTCAAATTTTCTATGCCGATGCGTCGGGTGTTAAACGTCGGATCAGTAGTGGTGATATTATTGCTCCACCGACGGGAAGTTTTCTCCTGATGCCGGTCAATGAATCCAAGACAACTAACTTTAAAGAAAACGAAATTCCGGCCTCGCTTATATTCTCAATTGAATACACAAGCCAACCCGTTTTAACTATCGTTTCAACCATTCAAGACGGTGCACTTATCATGCATGCCGGTACTCCCGATATTTATGTGGTCTGGGGTCCATACAAGCGTTATCTTGCACCGGAAGTTTTGAAATTTTATGGTCTTGATGCAACAAAAGCGATAACTGTTCCGGAGTCGGTTTTTCAGGCATATATGCCTTCAAATTACGTGCGGGTCGTTGATGAGAAAAAGGTCTATGCCGTTTGGCCCGACGGCACTAAACATTGGCTCAATATGACAGCACAACATTTTACTGATTCGTACCGCGATTGGAATTCTATATTTATAATAAATAATTTAGAATCAAATTTTTATCGCCTCGGTCCTGATATAACACAGTAGTTAAAAGTTAATAAGGTTTGTAAAGTTTATAAAGACAGAATCGGAAACTTTATAACTTTAAAAACTTTGAACCTTATACTTGCCAGAAAAATAAATTTATTTATTTTTCTGGAGTTATCCACTTTTTTATTATCAAAAATATTTTTTTAGTTTTAAAATTAGTGTAGTGAGTAAACAGCAGGTCGAGCTGTTAAACTAAAATAATTATAAAGAAGGGATGGAGAGAATGATTCTCGTCATGACGATCATTGTCTCCGCAGTAAATAAAATTATGGCAAAGAAAAAAGCCGCAAAGAAAGCAAAGAAGAAGAGAGTCTAGTCATCTCCGAAAGCCCCGCCTTGGCGGGGCTTTCTTTTTTATATTATAGTAATAGAATAAAAAGAAACCCATGAAAATAAATATTACTACTAAAAATATAACTCTTGATGAACCGTTGCGGGTATTTATAGAACAAAAGATAGGCGCTCTTGAAAAGTTTGTTCAGAAAAGTCCCGTTAGTGTGAGTGTTGAAATCGGCAAGCCATCCCGACACCACAAGACCGGCTCTGTTTTTTATGCGGAAGTAAATTTAAAAGTTGGTGGTGATTTGTTGCGAGGTGAAGGAAGTAATAAAGATCTTCGGACTGCTATTAATGAAGCCCGTGACGAACTTCATATTCAAATAAAGAAACTCAAAGAGCGACGGAAGGATCTTTCTCGCAAGCCAAAAAAATAGTTATTCATTCGGCTTTATCTTATCTGAAATTAGTGCTAGAATAAGCGAACTATGGCGTTTTTGTCTAGCATCTTTGGGGACGCAAATAAACGATATATTACGTCTCTGGAGCCGACAATTAAGAAGATTAATGACCTTGAGAAAGACCTCATGGGGCTTTCGGACGAGCAATTAAAAGAAAAAACAGCCGAATTCAAGAAACGATTAGCTGATGGCGAAACATTGGATGATTTATTACCTGAGGCCTTTGCCACGGTGCGTGAAGCATCTAGGCGAACGTTGGGTCAACGACATTACGACGTTCAGCTTATGGGTGGGATCGCATTACATCGGGGAACGATTACAGAAATGAGAACGGGAGAAGGTAAGACCTTGGTGGCGACGGCGCCGGTGTATTTAAATGCGTTGACAGGAAAGGGAGTGCATATGGTGACGGTGAATGATTATTTAGCCAGACGCGACGCGGCTTGGATGGGTCAAATTTATGACGCCTTGGGATTAACTGTCGCTACTATCAATCATGAAGCCAGTTATCAGTACGATGCTTCTCATGTAACAAAGGATGAAGATAAAGAAGAAGACACCGAAGGTGCTTTTAAAATTGTTCATGAATTACTCCGCCCCATTACCCGTAAACAGGCCTATGCTTGCGATATTACTTATGGGACGAACAATGAATACGGTTTTGATTATCTTCGGGATAACATGGCTTACTCGCCGGAACAGATGTCACAACGTTCGGCCGATGAAGGTGGTCACAATTTTGCGATTGTTGACGAAGTGGACTCTATTTTAATTGACGAAGCGCGAACACCTTTAATTATTTCCGCGCCCGATGAGGATTCCGGTGAGTTGTATGCCACCTTTGCTAAAATCGCGCCAAAATTAACAGAGGGCGAGGACTACGCGGTTGATATTAAAGAAAAAGCGGTTTCAATTACCGAAGCTGGTATTGAAAAGGTAGAACAATTATTGGGTGTGAAAAATATTTATGATGAAGGGGGAGTGAGGTATGTTCATCACCTGGAGCAGGCGCTTAAAGCCGAAATTATTTTTCATCGTGATCAAAATTATGTCGTTAAAGACGGTGAAGTTATTATTGTAGATGAGTTTACGGGCCGATTGATGCCCGGCCGTCGTTGGTCTGAAGGTATCCATCAGGCCGTTGAGGCCAAAGAAGGCGTTAAGATTCAAAAAGAATCCCGGACCTTAGCGACGATTACTTTCCAGAACTATTTTCGTCTCTACAAAAAATTAGCCGGTATGACAGGTACGGCCCAGAGTTCGGCCGAAGAATTTCACAAGGTTTACAGTTTGGATGCGATTAGTGTTCCAACCAATAAACCCAACATCCGCAAGGACTTACCCGATAAGATATTTAAAAATGAAGCCGGTAAATTTAGGGCTATCGTCCAAGAGATTAAAGAACGCAATGCTACCGGTCAGCCGGTTCTGGTGGGAACGGTCTCAATTGATAAAAATGAGTACTTATCTCTAATGCTTCAGCGCGAAGGCATTTTGCACACATTGTTGAACGCGAAGAACCATGAAAAAGAAGGAGAGATTATCGCTCAAGCCGGTCGGTATGGTTCGGTAACCATTGCCACCAACATTGCCGGTCGTGGTGTTGATATTATTCTTGGCGGTAATCCACCCGATAAAGAAATGCAGGAGAAAGTTCTAGTTACAGGTGGCTTGCATGTTATTGGTACCGAACGTCACGAAGCCCGTCGTATTGATGATCAGTTGCGCGGTCGGGCCGGTCGGCAGGGAGATCCCGGTTCATCGCAATTCTTTGTTTCAACCGAAGATGAGTTAGTGAAACGTTTCGGCGGTGATAGCTTAAAAAATATTATGGAACGTTTAGGTGTCGGTGAGGACGATGTTATTGAAAATAGATTCGTTTCCAACGCTATTCAACAAGCCCAAACACGGATTGAGGGCTACAATTTTGATGCCCGTAAATATATTCTTGAGTATGACGACGTTATGAATAAACAACGAGAGACGATTTATGGTCTCCGTCGTCAGATTTTATTTGCTGAAAGTTCTAAACCGATCATAGAGGAATATCTAAATGATTATGTTGAACACATTTCTCAATTCCATACTGCCAGTCATGAATGGGCTACGAAAGAATTAACAGATTCGTTTGAAGCCGTTGTTGGAGTTGATCCGGAAGTTTCCCAACAAATCACTTCTTTTGCCGAGACGCGAGACGCTGAAGGACTCAAGACATTTATGCATGACTATGTTGCCAAGCGTTACGTAAAACGTGAAGAGGAGCTTGGTACCGATCAAATACGAATGCTTGAGAAGCTGGTTCTCTTGCGAACGATTGATGAAATTTGGGTGGAACACATTTCGTCTATGGAATACTTGCGGGGTTCGGTCCGCTTGCGGGCTTATGGTCAACGCGACCCTCTAGCCGAGTATAAAGTTGAAGGCCAACGGATGTTCAGCCAGCTTTTGGATTCAATCAAAGCCCAGGTCGTTGATGCTATTTTTAAAGTCAGTATGATGCACCAACCTGAAAAAATAAAAGTTATAGAAGGCCGAGAAAGTATAGAAGGTGAGACAATAGTAGAAAAAGAATCTCAACGCGCCACTTCCGTCTATAATTCCGAAGACGATAAAATCGGTCGCAATGACCCCTGCCCCTGCGGATCAGAGAAAAAATATAAAAAATGCGGTCTCCTCAACACAGAAGAACATCAACGACTGATGAGTCAAAAATAGATATGCCTCCTAAATTTTCGTCGTTAAAAATTTCTCGGTCGGGTCTGAAGCTTTTTCAGGAATGTCCGCGGTGTTTTTGGTTGGATGTTCATCATAAAATCAAACGTCCACCAAGTTTTCCATACACCTTGTCATCAGCAGTGGATTTTTTGGTGAAACAGGAATTTGATAAATATCGTAAGGAGGGGACGCTCCCACCCGTATTGGCTAGGCACATCAACGACGCCAAGCTCTATAATGGTCCCGAATTGCCCGTGTGGCGCGAGAACTTCAAAGGGGTGCAGTATTTCGACGAGGACTTAAATGCTTTGCTCTACGGGGCAGTAGACGATGTCCTTGAATTTGATGATAAATCACTTGCTGTCATTGATTATAAATCTTCCGGTTCGCGGGAAATTAAAATTTACGACGACTATCAGAAGCAAATGGATATCTATACCTATTTGCTGGATCGTAACGGATTTAAGACCCACACCGAGGCCTATTTTGTGTTTTATCAAGTTGATAAAACAGGCGGGGGATTTCAAAATGCCTTACCCTTCATTGAATCGCTCAAAGCAGTTAAAGTTGATAAAAGTTGGGTAGCCGATGTTTTTGAACAGGCGGTTATGGTTGCTCGCCGTGACACACCCCCCGAAGTCATTATGCCTTGTCCCCACTGTATCTATGTCCAACAGGCCAATAAATTAGGATCATCTAGAAATAAAACAGAGAACGATTTTGAGCAATTAGAATGAATGTGTTATAAATGAATCGTACGAGCCATAAATAACACACATGGAAAAAAGTTTTGTAGAAAAATTCTTAGAAAATATAGTAGGAATAACCGGAGGTCTTTTTAATGTTTGGGTCAATACTTCATATAAAGGTTTTCGGCCCGGCGGTTCTCGTTCCAGAAGTTATTATTATGGTTTTAAAAATTTAGAACGAAGAGGCCTGATTAAAAATTTTAACAACGATCATTTTATATTTACTCAAGCTGGTAAAAAATGGGCCGATAAATCGCTAAAAAAATATTTTTTAACCAAATATCGTGGCCTATGGGATAAAAAATGGAGAATAATTATATTTGATATTCCACAAGATATGCATCAAGCAAGAATAAAATTAAGAAAAAAGCTCCAGTCCATAGGATGTGTCATGTTACAAAAAAGTGTTTTTGTTTTTCCATATGAATGTCATGAAGAAATAGGAGATATATGTGAGTCCTTAGAAATCGGTGATTATGTGGATATTCTTATTGCCGAATCCGCCGGCTCTCGCGAACAGGAACTAAGAAAAATATTTGGTCTATAACTATTAGTCATCTGTGTTATTTTTGAATCGTACGATTCAAAAATAACACAGATGATGGGATATGAGCTTTTTGATTTTGATAAATTGGTTTTATAAATTTTATTAAAAAGGCGCCGGTCAGTCCAGATGGACTGCCGGCGCAAGGACGATCCTCTTCCGTGGTCTTCTTTCTTTTTTTAGCTCGCTTCAGTGTTTTGGTTTCCTTCCGGTCATCGACTCGCTTCTACATTTTGGATTACTTATAACCAGTGACTCGTTTGCCTGTGATGGTTTCCTTATTTCACATGACTCGCTTACATATGGTGGTTTTCTTACCTCCCACGGCTCGCTAACCATTTCTGGTGTTCTCTCCAACAATGACTCGTTTTCCACTCATGGTTTTCTTGGTCCCCTTGACTCGCTAACCATTTCTGGTGTTCTCTCCATAAATGACTCGCTTGTGGCAGATGGATTTCTCGCCTCGTATGACTCGCTTCCCGTATTGGGTTTCTTGTCATCTACGACTCGTTCGTGAACGTTGGCTTTCTCTGCTCTGATGACTCGCTTAGCGGTGTTGGTTTTCTTCTGACTACTGACTAGTTTGGTTTTAGTGGGTTACTTCCAGTTCACGACTCGTTTTTCAACCTTGGTTTTCTCTGTCCGTATGACTCGCTTGTCTACACTGGGTTTCTTGGCATCTATGACTCGCTTGGTTTCATTGGTTTTCTTAGGTTCGCTGACTATCGGTGTTGTCAACACTGATACCAAATACGTTAAACCGTTACGGTTTTACGACGGGGCTTGGGCGCCGGCTTCTTCTCCACCATGTCCCATGGGTCAATGAGACCCGCTTCGGCGTGACCGAGAATTGCGTGAGTGTATGGCTTTGAGACGGGCAGGCCTTCGGCTTGTCGCCAGACCAGCCACAGATGCGAGAGGAAGAGCTTATTCATCTTCCGTTGGGCTCGCATGTGAACGTGCCCTGTGGCAATGGTGCCCACCGGTTCAAAGATTTTTCCGTTGCCATTGGTCGGTAGTTCCAATGTCGGCACAATGAGTGTGCCCTCTGCTTGGAGCTTTTGGACAATTCCCAATTTGGCTCGATCATAGAACTCGGCGTATTTGCCCTGAGCTTTGATGAGTGAACCAGCGAGCCGGAAACACATCACCCGCAGTTCCGAGTTGTAGTCAAGCTTTGTGCCCGTCGCTTTGTACATGGAACGCGTTGGCGCATATCCACGTGTTACAGGTTCAAGATCATGTCCGAAACGGCCTTGAAGAGCGAAGGCAAGACCACCAATCTTATGGGAACGAAGAACTTGAATGTCCTCGGCTTCCTTCTCCGGATTTTTCGCGTACTTTTTTCGGAGTTCAGCCAGCTTGGATTGGAGTCCAGCAAGCGACTTCTCGGCTTCTTCAAGCTGTTGTTCCGGCGTGACAACGACGTTGGTGACGTGCATGCCGGCGTAACGCCAGAGGGAAGAAATCGTCGGTGCTTTGTGGATGTCCACAAGGCCAACGACCTTGGCGATGTTCTCGTTGCCGATACCCTTGATTCGCGAGAACCACGGGTAAGCGGGATGCTTGCGCAATTCCTCGGTAATCCAACCATCAATGGTTTCTTCGGTGGATTCAAGAAGATCCCGAACACGGTCAGTGTACGGGTCGTTCACCTTGTTGTTCTCAAGGTGAGTTTGCCGAATTTTCGTTCGGGTCGTTGATTTCTCAACAGACAACTTGGCGTCAACGAGGAACGAAAACGGTGACTTGGGGGGTCGCGTGGGTTCTTCGGCGACCGTTTTGGGTGCCATTTCTGCCTCCTGATTGTTCAGGAACTGGGTGGCATGATTGCCACATCTGTAGGCCATAAAATAACATTTAAATTATATTCTGTCAAATAAATTGCGTCCTGTGATTTATTAGATATAATAGATGTATGTCAAAGGACTCAACTCAACAGAAACTATATGGGGATTATTTTTATAAGTTTTTTCAGTGTCCGCATTGGATTTGGTACGATATCTATGGGGATGGTCAGCACAAGCGGGAAATTCCGCCTTTGTTGGAGATGATTTATAAAGGCAAAGCTATTGATGCGGGCAAAGGACTTTCGGACCACAAAAAATTTGAACAGATTGACCCCGATTTATTAAAAGATCTTGATGAGGCCTTCATGGCTACCGTTGAACTCATGAAACAAGGTAAAAATATTTACCATAGTGTTTTAATGTCGGAGGACTGGGTGGGGATGCCGGATTTACTGGAAGCTCGGCCAGGTAAATCCAACTTGGGTGATCACTACTATGTCGTCTATGATGTTCAGAATTCTCTGGATATGCGGGACGAATATAAATTTCAGCTTATTTTTTACAGTTTGATTCTGGAGCGAATCCAAGGTATCCGACCGACCGAGGCCTATATTATAGATGCGCAGGGCAATGAGGTAGGATTTCAAATTTCCGAATATATTGACCAATTTCATCTGACCCGTCAGCAAATAGAAAAAATTCTTAATGGCGAAAAACCGGCGCCGTTTTTAAAAGCCGGTTGCAAACGCACGCCGTGGTATTCATTATGTATCGCGGAGACCCAAGGTTGCAATGACGTCTCGCTAATTTATCGTATCAGCCAAGCCGACCAGCGTCGGTTATATGAAATTGGTATTAAAACTGTGGATGCTTTGGCGGCGGCTGATCCGGATGAACTTCAAGAAAAACTTGAGGACTGGCCGTTTGATAAAATTATTCGTTTTTCTAATCAGGCCAAGTCCCTCACGACTGGTCTGCCGATGGTGACCCGCAAACCAAATTTTCCCGCTGTCCGTTATGAGGTCTATTTTGATATTGAATCCGATCCACTTGACGATATTGATTATTTGTTAGGGTTTTTAGTAAAAGACACCAAGACGGGGGACGTAGAATATAAATATTTCTTGGCCAATGATAAAGAACACGAACCCGAGTCATGGCGAAAGTTTTTGGATTATCTTGCCGGCTTGGAGGACTTTATTATTTATCACTATGCTTTTTATGAACGTCTTGTTTTTGAACGACTCGTTACCCGTTATGGCGCACCATCCAGTTTGGTGGAAAAATTTAAAGAAAATACCATTGACCTTCATACAAAACTGATTGATTCGGCAATTTTACCTGTTTACTTCTATTCCCTTAAAGATGTCGGTTCGTATCTTAATTATAAATGGGATGACCCCCATGCCGGTGGCGCCGAATCAATTCTCTGGTATAAAGAATGGTTGGAAAAAGGAGATGATGCCATCATTAAAAAAATTCTCCGCTACAACGAAGACGATGTTCGCGCTACCATGGCCATTAAGGATTGGTTGGCCGAACAGAAGCCCTCAAAGTCAAAGGGGAAAGAATCTCTTGACGAGTAGTTGACTTAAATAATTCACTATGTTTAAATCTACCCATACAGTTTTATGCGGAAAAATTTATTTCTAATTGCAATTATTCTCGGATCGCTTCTCCTTTTGGCTTTTGTGGCCCCGCAGGCGATAAATACAGTTGCTAAAAAACTCCGTATCCCTAAAGTTAATATTTCCACACCTGATTTTCGTTTGGGTCTGGATCTTTTGGGCGGAGCCCATCTTGTTTATCAGGCCGATCTTTCAAAAATAACTGGTTCAACATCTGATGCGATGCAAGGCGTGCGAGATGTTGTAGAACGTCGGGTAAATCTATTCGGTGTTTCTGAACCGGTGGTTCAGGTTTCCGGAAGCGATCGTTTGATTGTTGATTTGGCGGGTATCAATGATGTAAATCAAGCTATTCAATTAATTGGTCAGACACCATTTTTGGAATTCAAAACGATTTTACCGACAGCTCAAGGCGACGCTATTATTAAAGAGGCCCTTGGTGATGAGGCCCAAGGTTTAACAGCGGTCAATCTTTGCGCGCCGGCAAATGGAGCAACCCTAGGTCAATTTTTAATTACATTTAAAGTTGACCCTTGCTATCAACCGTCAGGATTAAATGGTTCCGGCTTAAAGACAGCCCAGGTCTCGTTTAATAATCAATCGTTATCTCCCCAAGTAAGTTTGGAATTGAATGACCAAGGTGCCAAACTTTTTGGACAAATTACCCAAGCCAATCTTGGTAGAACTGTGGCGATATATTTAGATGGCCTGCCAATTTCCACACCGACCGTTCAGAGCGCCATCACTGATGGCCATGCGGTAATCAGTGGCAACTTTACACCCGAAGAAGCCAAGACCCTGGTGGCACGTTTGAATTCGGGCGCATTACCGGTCCCGATTCAACTCATCAGCCAACAGACAATCGGCGCCAGCTTGGGTTCTGAATCATTACAGAAAAGTTTACGAGCCGGAATCTTTGGTCCTCTATTTGTTGCTTTATTTATGATTGTTTTTTACCGTTTGCCGGGCGTGGTTTCCATATTGGCTCTTCTGGTTTATACATTGTTAGTGCTTTCTCTTTATAAAATTGTTCCGGTCACTCTTACTCTGGCCGGCATTGCCGGTTTCATTCTGTCTTTGGGTATGGCGGTTGATGCTAATATTTTAATATTTGCTCGGATGAAAGAAGAATTAGCGGCGGGAAAATCTCTACACGCTTCTGTTCATGAAGGATTCTCTCGGGCTTGGCTTTCTATTCGTGACAGTCATGTGACTACTTTGTTAAGTGCAGTAGTTTTATATATGTTTACCACATCTATTGTAAAGGGATTTGCCCTTACGCTTGGTATAGGTGCAATTATTAGTTTGATTACCGCAACTTTTGTGACGCGTACCATTCTATTAACTTTTGTTGGACCATGGTCGGAAAAAAGAAAATGGCTATTCAGGTAATCAAATGAAAAAAATTTATACAATCATGTTTGTTGTCTCTCTGGCCATGTTCGTGGCGTCTGTTGGCGCTTTGGGTATGTACGGGTTGAATTTCGGTGTTGATTTCAAGGGTGGTAGCATCATGGAGCTTGAGTTTAAGAACAGTATCCCCAACATTGAGGAAGTTAAAGAACACCTTTCTCAACTGGACGATCTTAAAGATAAAGAGGTTTCTGTTAATTCCGTAGGTGAACGTGGTGTTATTGTGAGAACTGAGGATCTTACTGAAAAATCACATCAGACAATAGTGTCTTCAATAGACGGTAAATTCCCAAATGCCGGCGTGGAAGAAAAACGTTTTGAGTCGGTCGGTCCGGCTATTGGGAAGGAATTGCGAAATAAAAGTATCACCGCTATTTTAATCGTGTTGATTGCTATTATGACTTATATCGCATTTGCTTTCAGAAAACTCTCTCGGACTCTTCCATTGTGGGCGATGAATGTGGCTGCGATTGTTGGACTACTTCATGACATTGTTATTCCTCTTGGTGTGTTTGCGGTCTTAGGTCACTTTTTGAATGTGCAAATTGGTGCGGTATTTGTGGCTGCTATTCTTACAATTCTTGGATATACTATTTCCGACAAGGTGGTTATTTTTGATCGTGTCCGTGAGAATATCCTTCGGGGAGCCAAAGCCGATTTAGGCACCCTGGTTCATAAGAGCGTGATGCAAACCCTAGTTAGATCAATCAACAATACCCTTACAGTAATGCTGTCTTCTTTTGCTATGTTCCTGTTTGGTGGAGAAAGTATTAAATACTTTGCGTTGGCCCTGATGATTGGTATATTTCTGGGTGCGTATTCTTCTATCTTCGTTGCCTCACCTTTACTGGTTTGGTTAACGGCAAAATGGGGGAGAAGTTGATAACATTTGACCAAGAAATACAACATCGGTAACCTATTCGCAAAGCGAATAGGAAAAAGCCGAAGGCAGACCGATGTTGATATACTTGGTTGACTTGTTTTTATAAATAGTTTATAATCAAATAACTATATCCTAAGGTCTCAAAAGCCGACGGATGTCTATAATTATGGCAATGAACAACTCAGTCAATATAAAAAAGACAGTAGCCGATTTGCTTAAAAACACTTCGCCTCGCAATAAGGACATCATTTCCCGTCGTTTTGGCTTGAAAACAGGCCAAAAAGAGACCCTTGAGTCAATTGGCGCTTCCTATGGCATTACTCGCGAACGAGTCCGCCAGATTGAGGAATTGACCCTCTCCCAGCTTAGTCAGGTGGCTGCCAGTCATCCCGATGTAAAGAATTACGTTGTCTTGGCCCGGGATATTTTAAATGAACACGGTGGGGTCATCAAAGAACGTGACCTTTTTAAGTCCTTCAGCGGTGGCGAAGGCGATAACATCAATAATAGTTCTTTGGTATTTCTTTTGACATTAAGTAATGAATTAGTTCGTTCTCCGGAAAATGATGACTTCAATTCTTTTTGGGCCGTTAATCATGCCACCTTGGCCTCATTTGTTAATACAACTAACTCCTTAATCAAGGTTCTTGAAAAAACCGCCCGAGTTGTATCAAGTTCTGATTTTACATTCTTGGCCCAAAAACATGATGTGCCAAGTTTTTCAACAAGCGGTAAACCATTATCGGAAGCCGATATTAATTTAATAATGGTTGTTTCAAAAAACCTTGGTTCCAATATCTTTAATGAAGTCGGTCTGGCCTCATGGTCAGAGATTAAGCCCAAAGGAGTCCGAGATAAGGCCTTCTTGGTTCTTAAAAAATCAACCAAGCCCCAACATTTCAGTTCCATCGCTTCATTGATAAATGCTTCCGGATTCAATAACAAGAAAGCCAATGTCCAGACCGTTCATAATGAATTGATTAAAGATAACCGTTTTATTCTTGTTGGTCGGGGTATGTACGCTTTGTCCGAATGGGGCTACCGCGCTGGCACAGTTAAAGATGTCCTCGTTGATATTCTTAAGAACTCAAACAAGCCCCTTGCGAAAGCTGCCTTGATGGCGAAAGTCAAAGACGCGCGGATGGTCAAAGAAAATACAATCTTACTCAATCTTCAGGATTCCAAGACCTTCACTAAAAATCCTGACGGCACGTATAATCTCAAGAAATAAACACTACATTAAAAGGGCCGTTCAAACGGCCCTTTTAATGTAGTGTTAGGAAGTAGTATACTAATAAGGTAATGGAACTATTCTCCCAAGCATTGGTTAGTATGACAAATTTAATCCTATTTGTTTTTGGAGTTGTTTTTGTTTATTGGTGGATTTGGATACCCCTATTTTTGTTTGTCGTCTACGCGGAGGCCCTCAAAAAATATAATCAAAAGGTCTACAAAAATGGATTAAAATGGATAACCTATGAATTAAGGATTCCCATCGATGCTCACAAAAGTTTGAAGGCCATGGAGCAAATTTTCGCCGGATTGCATGTGGTCGGTCAGGGTTCGCCACCAAAAAATCTCTGGGAAAAATACAAAAAATGGCGGGACGTATTCTTTAAAGGCAAAGTGCCGGACTGGTTTGCTTTGGAGATTGTTGGTTCGGGTGGCGAGATTTATTTTTACATTCGCGTCATTGAAAAATATAAGAGTTTGGTTGAAGCCCAGATTTATGCCCAGTATCCCGAGTCGGAATTAACTCCCGTCACGGACTATATGTTGCGTTTTCCGACTTCGTTATCTTATGAAGATGTCAATGTAAATGCTCTCGAGTTGGTCTTCATCAAGGAAGATATCTTTCCCATCAAGACCTACCCGGAATTTGAGGAAGAAGGAGCGGGGAAAGATGATGTCAGACGCATTGATCCTTTAGCGCCTATTGCCGAAACATTGGGAGGAATGGGACTTTCTGAATTTTTCGGTATCCAAATCGTGGCTCGTTCGACCGGGGATGCTTGGGTTAAAAAAGGTCAATCGGCCATTGATAAGTTGATGGGCCGGGAAGAAAAGAAAAAGACCACATTCGCTGATTCTGTTTTTACTGGAATTGAAAGTGGGGCTCGTTCTGTTGCTGGTACTGTATTTGAGCCAGCTGAACCATCTAAAGAAAAAGAAGAAAAGAAAAAAGAAGACAAACCGTTTAATCAATTAAACCCTGGCGTTCAGGAAATAATTAAGACCATTGAAAAAGGCACCGCCAAGCTTGCTTTTGAAGCGGGAATCCGTTTGGTTTATATTGCCCCGATAGATAAATATGACGATGGCCGAATGCGCAGTATCGCCGGCGCGTTCAAGCAATTTGCCACACAAGCTCTCAATGGTTTTAAACCCGGCATTTCCACCGATATCAGCAAAGGTTTTAATAAGGCGCGGCGGTCATTAAAAAACAAGAAAAAAATATATTCCCGTTATCGCGGTCGTTCCTTTCCCGACAAGCCGTTAGTTTTAAATACGGAAGAACTGACAACGATATTCCATATTCCTGATGTCGGAGTAAAGACGCCGGCCCTGCCTCGTATTGAAACCAAAAAAGGCGAAGCGCCGGCGGGGATACCAATCGTATAAAACAAATACTAAGCACGAAATCCTAAATCCTAAACAAATCCTGAAAATATGAAATACAAAATCCAAAACAATTCAAAAGTTTTAATCATTAGAGTTTTGAATTTAGAATTTGTTTAGAATTTAGATATTAGGATTTAGAATTTATTTATATGTTGCCTGAAGATAATCAAATCTTAATACTGGGTGAAACAAACTTCCGAAACGAGAAGCAACGTTTTGGTATTAAATCCGACGATCGTCGTCGTCATATGTATGTGGTTGGTTCAACCGGTATGGGTAAGTCCGAGTTTTTAAAAAATATGGCCATTCAAGACATTGAAGAAGGCCGGGGATTGGCTTTTTTGGATCCGCACGGTGACGGCGCTCAGGCCTTAATTAATTTTGTGCCCAAACATCGTATTAAAGACGTCATCTACTTTGACCCGTCTGATTTGGTTTACCCCATCGCTTTCAATGTCCTTGAAAAAGTTGAATACGAATATCGCCACCTGATTGCTTCCGGTCTCTTGGGGGTATTTAAGAAACTCTGGGGCGCAGAGGCCTGGTCGGGCCGAATGGAATATATTTTAAATAATACAATCTTGGCTTTACTTGAATACCCGGATTCAACGCTTTTAGGTATTAATCGTTTGATGGCCTCCAAAGAATATCGCAAAAAAGTCGTTGATAATTTAAAAGACCCTATTGTTAAGGCCTTCTGGACTGATGAGTTCGCCAAATATTCCGATAAGTTTGCCAGTGAAGCTACCGCCGCTATTCAAAACAAAGTCGGCCAATTTTCGTCCAATAATGTCATTCGTAATATTATCGGTCAGGTCCATACTAAACTTGATATCCGTAAAATTATGGACGAAGGCAAGATTCTTATCGTTAATCTGTCCAAAGGCGCTATCGGCGAAGATGCTTCCCGTTTGATTGGTGCTTTATTGATTACTAAAATTCAACTAGCGGCTATGTCGCGGGTTGATACGCCCGAACCCGACCGTCGTGATTTCTATCTCTATGTTGACGAGTTTCAGAATTTTGCCACCGAATCGTTTGCTAATATTTTGTCCGAGGCCCGCAAATATCATTTAGGTTTGATTGTCGCTCACCAATACATTACTCAAATGGAAGAAGAAGTTCGGGATGCGGTTTTTGGTAACGTCGGTACCTTGGTTACTTTCCGAGTTGGTGCCGAAGACGCTGAATTTTTAGAAAAATGGTATGCCCCAGATTTTATGGCGGCCGATATTGTCAATCTTGGCAAGCGGGAGATGTATATCAAATTAATGGTCAACGGCATTACTTCTAAAGGTTTTTCGGCCCGGACCAGCGATTCATTGAAAGCAATGGAAGAGTCCCATCAAGATGAAGTCGTTTCTTTTTCGCGGGAGGCCTATGCTTCTAATAGAGATGATGTTGAAAAAGCGGTCGCCGAATGGTCTATGCCCATAGAGCCCGCTTCTCCACCTCGCGACCATCGTCCGCCTGACCGGCAGGCAGGTCCACAAAATAATTATGGTCCGTCCCGTTCAACATATCAGGGTTCTCATCCCCGATCGTCTCAATCACACTCGTCCCTGCCTACCGGCAGGCAGGCACCAGCACCACCGAGAGAAGAAGTTAAACCAGTCGTTTCCCTAAATGATTTAATAGAAAATGCGCCTTTAGCCACGACCGTTGATTTTCGTAGCCAGAAGTCCAAAAATAAATTAGCCACTCAAAACGATTCTCGCGGACCGAAACCTGCCCGACTGAATGACTTCAGTCGTTCGGGCGGGAAGAAGATAGATACGGCGGAGTTGAAGAAGATTTTGGAAGAGGCGCTCGGTTCTAAATAGTTTCTCTCGCTGTTCTCTCCGCCTGTCTCGTAACCTCAATTTCCTCATTGCTTCCGAACAAATAGGCCACCTTGCCTTCAGCCACCCTAAAGGGTGGCTTTCGGTTCCTAT
Source organism: Candidatus Yanofskybacteria bacterium RIFCSPHIGHO2_01_FULL_41_21 (assembly GCA_001794025.1). Classification (GTDB taxonomy): domain Bacteria; phylum Patescibacteriota; class Minisyncoccia; order 2-02-FULL-40-12; family GWA2-44-9; genus 2-01-FULL-41-21. Next base: position 156,839 of record MGJA01000003.1, read on the forward strand.
TTGTTACCGGAAGAATTTCGGAAATTTTCGGACGAGAAAACGGCGTCGTTCAGCGCTCAGAAACTATTTAGAACCTCGCTTAGTTTTATTGTGCAGATGCAATCAAATCTCCCCGACTCGCTCTTGTTGTTAAATACTAGCTGTCTCTAATGGCTTTCAACTCAACTCACCTCGTTTTATTATTTGACATTGTATAAATGTCGTTGTATTATTAAAAGACAAGGAGGATAGAGTTATGGCGTGTCTTGTGTGCGGGAAGGGTGAGCCCGGAGCGTTGTGTAGAGAGTGTGAAAAACTTGCAAGGAATAACAAAGCCACTGAGGAGGAAAAACGTGAGCCCCCATACCACGAGAAGGATGGAGTTCCTTGCAAACACGACTTGGTCCATCCCGGGTCAAGTCCGTTTTCAATGTTCGAGTAAGGACGTTCACCGTCCGCCGAAGCCGTCTGCGCTTCCGCGGACGGCTTTTGTTTTTTATACAATATGTTAGGTTTCCTATATTAAAACATTAACCCACTAACTTGACATATTGTATATAATTTGTTATACTACAAATGTCAATTATGGGGTAAATTCCCCTCTCAAGTGCAACTTTCAGTAGTAGCTTCTCTCTGTTTCTCTTTTAATATACCGGATACTTGTG
>MGJA01000004.1 GCA_001794025.1 Candidatus Yanofskybacteria bacterium RIFCSPHIGHO2_01_FULL_41_21
AGGCCTACCGGTGAAGGCGCGGCTAATCAATCAGTGCTCTACCCCCTTCATTACTCCATACCGCTGTCCCTAAAGACATTTCGGGGAGAACCAGCTATTACCAAGCTCGATAAGCTTTTCACTTCTAACCACAAGTCATCCGATGACATTGAGCGATCAAACGGTTCGGGCCTCCACTTGTCTTTCGACAAGCTTCACCCTGCTCATGGTTAGCTCGCCTGGCTTCGGGTCTTACCTATACCGCATAAAGACATTTCACCCATCGGCCGTAAAGCCAATAGGTGAAAGTTCTTAAACGCGCTATTAACACTCGGTTTCCCTGTCCATACGTCCCAGTGGAACTTATAGTGCGGTGTAAGTAAACTCGTCGGGTCATTCTTCAATAGGCACACCGTTACCCGACGTCTTGCGACGGCAGGCTCCGGCTCTTTGTAGGCACACGGTTTCAGTTTCTATTTCACTCCCCTCGCCGGGGTTCTTTTCGCCTTTCCCTCACGGTACTGGTTCACTATCGATCACGAATAGTATTTAGCCTTATCCAGTAGTATGGACAAATTCACCCCGGACATTCTTATCCTGGGCTACTCAGGTAATAATACAGAAGTTCGTTTGGTTTCGGATACGGGACTGTCACCCGCTATGGTCGGCTGTTCCAAGGCCGTTCTCCTACCGCACGAATTTTTAACTTCTTATGAAGTTTTAACTTTGCACACGATGTGTTTTGCACAAAGTTAAAATTTCAAATGTACTATCCCTATTACCCCGCACACCCCGAACGCAAGTTGTAAGTTTATAAAGTTTGTAAAGTTATAAAGTTTTTTGAATTCTACTTTATGAACTTGATGAACTTTTTACTTTCAGCTTGTGTACGGAGTACACGGTTTAGGCTGTGCCGATTTCGCTCGCCGCTACTCACGGTATCTAATTCTATTTATTTTCCTTTGGGTACTGAGATGTTTCACTTCCCCAAGTATGCTCCTCGCTTGCGCGAGATAATCATGGTTCACATGATTGGGTTTCCCCATTCGGACATCTCCGGGTCATAGCCTGCTCGACGGCTCACCGAAGCTTTTCGCAGTCACGCAACGTCCTTCATCGCCTATTCGTGTCAAGGCATCCTCCGTGCGCCCTTTAATGTGGTCATTTGCTGACCTTTGAGTAATCGCTTGATTGATGTTTCCTTTGTCTTCCAAATTCTAAGGAAATAAAACTTGGAAGAACTAACTAACTTAATGTCTCCCTTTCGGGAGATCTGCCGTAGGCAGACAATTTTACTATCTAGATGTTTTACTACCCTCTAACTAATATATTGTTAAGATACGTTCCTTTACCCTCACACCTAGTCAGCGAATGTCTGCGACGCCAAATGGCCGTCGCTGACTAGGTGTGAGGGCTTAGCTACCAGCGACAATTTTCTCTCTCAAGAAACCTGTCGCTGACTGCCAATCCATTATAATTGTGACATCCGCCAGAGGCGGATTAAGTTTTGTTTCCAATCATTTCATTCTTGGACAAAACTTGAAAAAAATTACCGCGTCTCCGCGGCTCTTCCCGACACATTAAAATGCTAGGTTTTTAGCCGCGTTTAGCCCTTCGTTGTATCATAGTAAACATACCCAGTAGTAGAAATCCGACATGCGCTTGGAATGGTTTTACCAAAAACACATGGATCTAATTAATGTTATTCTGCGCCTATTACCCGAGATTATGAGTCAATCGCGCCAGGCAAAACCTAGTCGGATTTTCACTATCTGGGCATAGAATTTATTTGTGTTCTTAGTATAGCAAATGCCAGTATTGCTTGTCAAACCCTATGTGGAGATTCTGTGGACTACCGTAAAAAGGTCACCTAAACAACCTTCTGAGGAGGTAAAAAACTAACAAGGAGGAAAGGGCTATGGCTATATCTAAGGACCATGAGCTGGAAAAAGGCGTGAATCCTCTTTTGTGCCTGAGAATAAAAAACGCAACTACTACTATAGCAATCACCGGCCGCCAAACTTTCTCAGGTATATTAACACTATAATGTTTAGCCATTTATTTTATAAATTTAAAGGTGGCCAATATTTCTTCAAACGCAGGATTTATTTCTGGGCCGTCATTTGGATACAGGGTAATGCTATAAAACTTTCCGCCATATTCGGTATCAATTAAAAGTGAATCATATAATGCACCTTGACCAGGCGACCCATCATTGAAACGATCTGTATCCCAAGTCGCTCCGCCTATATATGCAGGTGGACCTTCTGGTTTATACGACGGCTCAGAGCTTAACTCTAAATTTATTTGGGGACTATAGCTAAATGATATTTTTTGATATTCGTCACCCTCTAACTGTTTTTTAATATTTACTATATAAATCCTTGTATTAGGATTCGTATCGGCAGTACTAGATTCAGTGATTACGAAATCGTTTGGATACTTAAACTCAAACCCATACTGCGTATTTGTATACGTTTTCCAATCAGCGGTCGGATCAGGTGTGGCTGAAGGCCGAGGGGTAAATAAAACCGGATAATCTTCACCTACTTGTTGGTCTTGCCAATACCAGATGCCAGCATATCCAACAAAACCAAGAGCCAAAATCAAAACAACCCAAGTAACCAATTTTGGTAAATGTTTTGGTTCAGGAGAAGAATACTGGGGCGTTAAAGGCGGAGCGGAATTATTGATTGAATTGTTGCCGGGTGCAAATGAGGTATTATCCATCCCTTAATTATACTCCAACATTTTTCTGTGTCTACAAAATTAAAAACAGTCCCGACGTAACGTCGGGACTGTTTTTAAGTTTACTTTATTACGCAAGTCGGATAAGACCAAGTAATTTTCGACGACCGGCATAGAGAGCCGAGGACATCAGACCACCAAAGCCAGCGATGGCAAAGGCGACTTCAGTCGGACCGGTTTTCACTTTGAGGGCACCGACAAGGACAGCTCTGTTTACAATAGTGATGTAGACGGGATTGGAAGTAACAAGTGAAACATTGTTGGCACGAGCGGTAGCCGTGTTAACTAATTGCTGATTCACTGAAACACCAGTGTTAACAGTCGCATAGAACTTTATCACCGCTTGCTGACCAGCAGACAAACTGCCGATATTTAAGCCATTAGAGACAATACCGTCAGTCGTTACGACATTATTTAAGGTCGTACTGTTAGCTGTATAATTCATACCGGCCGGTAATAGGTCATTCACAACAACATTGTTAAGAGTAGTATTGTTCGGGGCGGTAACAGTAATTGTAAATTCAATACCATCACCCGCACGAGCATTAAGTGATGTTTGCTGAACATTGCCACCCATTGAAATATTGCGGGCGGTCTTCTGAATGTTCAGTGCTCCCTGATTTGGCTGAGTGGTCGTCACGATAACTGAAGCGCTATCAGAAACAGTGGAAGCATTGTCAGCATAGACAGACGCACTATTAGTGAATGTCGTTGAACCGTAGTTATATTGGTTATAATTATAACCCTGACCAACCGTGGCTCGGAAGCGAATCGTTGCTAAACGACCAGAATAGAATGAACCAAGATTAATACCATTAGACGTAATCCCGTCAGTCAAGTATGAGTTATCAATGGTCGTGCTACCGGAAATGTAGGTCAAACCGTACGGCAATGAATCGGTAACTCGGACATTAGTTGCGGTCTGATTGTTCGTAACTGAAACACGGATGACAAATTCAACCGTATCATTCACATTCGCATTAACCGACTTTACCTCACTTGTATTACCCGATAGATTTCTAACCATCTTTGAAATACTCAAATAAGGATAGAGAACGGGGTTTGGTGTTGGAGTAGGAGTTGGGGTATAAATCGGTGTTGGAGTAGGAGTGTAAACTGGGGTTGGAGTAGGAGTTGGGGTTGGAGAATTAACTGTAATGTTGAAGATAATTGTACTGTTGCAGGCCAAGATATTGGTTGTAGGCGCAACAACAACATTATTATTTCCGCTTGTGCTAATTGTATAAGTACCTACCGCCTGATTTGTAAATATATTATTACCGGTAACTGAAACCGCGCCATTTGGACCAATCACTGAATATGGAGCAGCATTGTTATTGGAATTTACGACAACCGTTCCAACAGTGCACTGCCCAGGTGTCGGAGTTGGAGTCGGGGAAGGTGTTGGGGTTGGGGTTGGGACTGGAGTCGGAGTTGGTGCCGGAGTCGGGGAAGGTGTTGGGGTTGGGGTTGGGACTGGAGTCGGGACTGGAGTCGGAGTTGGAGTTAGGGAGAATTGCTGAATTGAAGAATGACAATTACTATCCCCATTAGCATTGTGAGCAAACACGCGCCAATAATATGTCTTGCCGGCTTGGGCTAGACCCAGGAAAGAATGTCCCTGGGCATAATGAGTATTTGTTAATTCAGAAAAATTAGCTGAAGTAATTTGGATTCCGGTTCCGTTATTCCACCACCATGTGAAATTAGGATCCTCACTTACATCTAAGATGTAAAATGTTCGGTTAGTTCCATACCACTGGAAAGTAGGATTATTTTGGTTGTAAGAAAATACCTGACCATTTGAAGGCATTATTTGCTGAACAGGAATACATGCACTTGGAGTCGGTGTTGGAGTCGGAGTAGCTGTACCATAAATTCTGACCTTAAAGATATTAATACTTTGTGAATCACCATTTTGCGGATCAAATGCTATAGGTCCACCATTGTAGGCAATAGGAGAACCGGTAACATTGTTGTAAACACGAGTATTATTTCTGATTTGATCACAATTATCCCTATCGGCTCTTTCTCCGCCATCGCCATTCAAATCAGGAACATTCTTTGAATCAATAGTTGTTCTGATTTTCATGGTCTCATTGGTCTGAGGACCGGAACCTGTATAAAAACCATAATGCGCCTCTATGTCAACAGAATAAGAACCTTCTGGAAGATTTAAGACACTGGCGGGTATGGAGAAACGACGATTGCCTTCTCCCCAAACTTCACCTTGGTATCTTCCACAAAGGGAACTGACACTGCCAGAAAATTGGGAAGCATCAATCCAGCCAGTATCTACCTGGTTGGCTTTTGTGTTTAAAAAGGCAGTAGAAAAGCTCGCTAATGCCACTGTTACCACTAAACCGATAAAAATTTTTGATTTAGACATATTCATTTTGTGTTTGTTTATTTAATTAATTAATATTTAGATTTTTTGAGGTCTGGGGCCAATATTTACACCTAGCCCATAACTTACCTTTATACTACACTTAAACCAATAACTTGTCAAGTCCTATTGAACTAACATCGCGCTAACAGCGATACGATTGGCATCCGTTCCAATCGGCCAACAAGTGGCAACAATCAAGTCCCCCGACAAACCAGAGTCAATTAATTGCTGGGCACTACCCTTTTGGATGGCCCGGACCCGATAGGTATACTGAGTACCACCAACCGTCACATAAATCAAGTCGTTGGCTTGGAGTTTACCAAGTAGTGAGAAGATCGAAGAATACGTCGTCCACGGTAAATCAGAAGAAGAGTGACCAACAATTACAGACGTACCAGGTTGACCTGGATTTGTTGATCCAGGATAAAGCACGACACCATTCTTGAGCGCATTAAGAATTGTCTTATCAGTTGAATCATTAACCTGAATCACAGGCGCAGAAACATTAATTTTTGGAATTGAGATTATGGCATTTAATTGAGATTGGGAAGGATTGGTAACTATCGAAGCCGGTGAAGGACGAGGAATTGGGGTTGGGGTTGGGGTTGGAGCCACGGTCGCTGCTACAACAGCTGTAATCAATTCGGGATGTTTTTCATAACCATAAAGTTCCCTATACTGTTGAGTTAATTGTTCATTATCTGATTCTGTGGAATGAGTAAGCGGATAAGAAACGGCCTTAAAAAGAGTTGGAGCATTTAAAATTGTGAGAATAATCACAAACGCAACCACAAAAATACCGACCAAGTACTTGATAGAAGTTGGCTTCGGTGGGGTTGGTGCTATTAAAGGTGGCAATAAATTTTGTTCGTTATTCATCCCGTTAGAAATGTAACAGACCGTCCACCGTCTTGAGGTGGTGGCTAGTTACAATCATTTTTATATTATTGATTTTCATATTTATACCCGGAGGGTTCATTTCTAACGGGATTTATTTGGTAAGAATTTCCGGCCCATTTCCAGTAATTGCAATCGTATGCTCAATATGGGCTGAAAGTTTTTTGTCAGCAGTGATATACGCGTAACCATCAGGGCCATTGGCAATTCTGTATCCACCCATCACAACCATGGGTTCAATAGCAATGACCATGCCCAGTTTCAAGATCGGACCATGCCCTGGTTTTCCATAATTCGGTACTTCCGGTTCTTCATGGACTTCTGTACCAATACCATGACCGATTAAGTCCCGGACGACATCAAAACCCTGCGACTTCACGTACTCGTGAATGGCATGACCAACATCACCCAGAGTTTTACCTGGTTGAGCGGTTTTAATACCGACACACAAGGCCTCAGCAGTTACGTCAATAAGTTTCTGAATCTGAAGCCGTTGGGTTGAACCAACGATTACCGAACGAGCACTGTCCGTATGAAATCCCTTATATAAAATACCCAGGTCAAGTTTCACTAAGTCCCCGTCTTTAAGCTTTCTTTCTGATGGGAGACCATGAACAATTTCTTCGTTAATGGAAACACATAGGGTAGCCGGAAAGCCGTTATAGTTAAGAAATGACGGTTTAGCACCGCGAGCAGAAATGAGCTCCTGTGCCATAGAATCCAGTTCTTTGGTTTGAATACCGACCTTAACAGAAGCAACTAAAACATCAAGAATTTCGGCCAAAATATGGCCACCTTCACGCATAAGTTCTATTTCTTGAGGGGTCTTTAAATTCACGATTTACCATAGTTTATCAAGGATATCACGATGGACATCCTCAATTGGCTGTTCGCCATTGATGGTAATTACATTATACCCCTTTTTTGATAAAAAGTCAATAACGGGCTGGGTTTGAGTCATGTAGACCTGGTAGCGTTTTTTGATGGTTTCTGGAGTATCATCAGTCCTAAATATAATGGCGCTTCCATCTTCAGGACAAACAACAATCTCTTCTTTTTGTATTGGATGACCGTTCTTTTCACAAACTCGGCGTTTACTGTTTCTCTTAACGGATTCGTCCTCACTTAGGGTAATCGTAACAATTTTAACTGAATCTTTGGGGTAAAACTTTTCTACTGCCATCATTTCTGCTTCAACTTCCTCAATTTCCCTCGGCCAACCGTTTCCAACCAATCCCACACCGGTCGCTCCAACTTCTTCAATCCGTTCAATAATCCAAGCATCAACAACCTCTCTTGTATTCAGTTGTCCGGAAGCATGGAGTTCTTTTTCATGATTTATTACCACATCATTGAGATCAGCCAATTTAAACTTGTCTTCAATTATCTTTGAAGATTTTATTTCTACAAATTTTAATTCCCGAGCCAATAATTCCGCTTGGGTATCTTTCCCCGACCCCGGTGGACCGATCAATATCACCGCCCATTTATTGTCTAAAGTTTGCATCCGCTAATCATATCATTTCATAAAAAAAGAAACGAGCGGGGTTGGTCATTGACCTCCCCGCTCTTGGTGTCACTTCCAAACCGGCGACGCTCTTGTGATTCTTACCAAAAGATCCAGCGGAACTGGCCCCCGTTCTTGACCACACTCGGAGGAACAGAGTCCTTCGTTATTCAACGGATTGACGGCCAATTTCTTTCCTAGATTATTAGGGTCATCAATCACCCTGAAAGCGCCACTCAAGAGACCTATCGGCGACACGAGATGCTCTGAATTCGTGTCTTCCGGAAGATACCAGAGAACTTCATCACCCTCATCCACACTCGGAGAAAGCGGAACGTATTGCCTAATTGTTAGTAGTTCCCCGTTCTTGATATTGCCACGGAAAACATCGGAAACCAGGAAATCGACTTCTTGGACATCTCCCTCCAAGGACCTTACCTCAACAGCAACCCCCTGAAAGACACGGATCGCTCTTGCGTTAATCTGTTCAAACGGGAGAGAAACTACATGCAGACTCCAACTACGGATAATCTGAGCACGAGCCAGAAGGACGCTCGTGTCGGCCGCACACACTAGAACCAAGAATACTGTCACCGACAAAACAACTTTTTTGGTCATTGTCTATCGACCTCCTTACTAGACACATGAAACTAAGCCACAAGATACAATAAGTTTATTTTAAAGTCAAACACGCAAAATATAATCCTCCTTATATTAAGAAACAGCGGTCCCGCCCAGGCGGAACCGCTTAATCTAAATTAAACGAAGTGCCCAACAATGACTTGGTGTCATTAGTGCTTCCACCAGCTCTAATCTGGAAACATCTCTGATATTCTCGGCAAGAAGGCGAAAGGTGTTCTCGTTATCAATTACCGAAGAATGGATTTCCGAAACGACAATTTGTTTACGAACTTCAAATCTTCGAATCTGCAATAACTGTGTCTGATAGTTGAAAACGATGAGGTCACCACCCTTAATCAGTTCTGCTTGTTGCAAAGCTGGAGCACTTAAATCTTTTCCATCAGAAGTAATGAACTTCCACCCACTTCGTCCTGTTAGTGCCATAGGAACCTCCTACTTACCCCTTAGTATTCGTACATACTAAGTTGGGCGTCCAGCTGTTTCATAATTTCTAACGCCACCGAAACGACGATAAGAATAGATGTACCGCCGACGGCAAAGTCAGTAACCGAAGTTGAAGATTGAACAATACTTGGCAAGACAGCAATAATACCCAAAAAGACGGCACCAACAAGAGTAACCCGATTTAACAGGTGGTACAAAAACTGGGCAGTGGAAGGACCGGGACGAATACCGGGAATATAACCGCCTTGCTTTTGAATATCTTCGGAAATGTTTTTAGGATCAAACGTAATAGCCGTATAGAAATATGTAAAAATAACCACAAGTAAAAAATAGAAAACAGAGTACCATAAACCGTTCGGGGCAAGAAATGTATTTATGGCCGTGGCAATTTTTGAAACTACGGCGATACTTGTATTCACAAAAAATCCGGCGATCAAACTCGGAAACAACAGTAACGAAAGAGCAAAAATAATGGGCATGACACCGGCATTATTAATTCGCATGGGAAGATAAGTTGAAACACCACCATAAACCTTTGAACCCCGAACACGACGAGCATAGTTCACAGGAATATTGCGCTGAGCTTCGGAAATATATATAACACCGGCAATAACGACCAGTGCCAAAATTCCGAAGGTAAGATAATTAAAGAAAAGAGCGGGTGTATATTTGAATAAGGCCTGTTGAAGAGCAACCGGAGATCCCGCCACGATACCGGCTAAAATTAAGATAGACACACCGTTGCCAACATTTTTTTCAGTAATAAGTTCTCCGAGCCACATTAAAAAGATACTGCCGGCTACGACAACCGTGATCACGGTTGACCACTGGAATAAATTTAAATAACCGATTACATTTTGGTGTTGAAGTGAAACCAAGAATCCATAAGCCGAAAGAGCTGCCAGTGGGACAGTTAAAACACGGGAGTATTGATTAAACTTAGCTCGGCCCGCTTCACCTTCTTTTTTATACATTTGTTCAAGAGACGGGAAAATCATGGTCATCAATTGCATAATAATTGATGACGAAATATATGGCCCCAAAGCGAGCATCGCGATTGAGAGTTGAGCCAATGAACCACCGGTCAATGCCGAAAGTAAACCGTAAAATCGATTATTGGCAAAGAAAGATTGTAACTGGGCCGTATCTACATATGGAATAGGGATGTTGGCGACAAAACGATAAACGACGAGAATTGCAAGAACAAAAAGAATTTTATTCCTGATATCTTTCTTTTTGAATATTTGAAGAAATTTATTCAATCTAGCTTACTAGCTTATCAGCTTACTAGCTTATCAGGATTCCCTAAGAAGCTAATCAGCTAAAAAGCTAATCAGTAATACTGCCACCGGCCTTAGTGATTTTTGTCTTGGCTGAATCCGAGAAAGAAAACCCTTTAAGAATAAGCTTCTTCTTGAGTATACCACCTCCAAGAATTTTAACAGTATCTTTTGTATTTCTAATAAACCCCTTGTCCATAAGCATTTGAGCTGTAACTTCTTGACCCTCAGAAAATTTATCAAAGACACCAAGATTAACCGCCACAGATTTATTGTGTTTCAACTGAAAGAAACGATGTTTACGGTGCGGGCTGTTATTACCAGGTTTCTTGGAAGCGCCCCGCTGTTTTGGAAACAATTGCCAAATACGATTATCGCCACCGCGAAAACCCGGCTTAACCCCAGCGCCAGCGCGGGACTTTTGTCCCTTAGTACCCTTGCCTGAAGTCGTACCGCGTTTACCACCACGGCCAACACGCTTGGCAAAAGTTCTGGCTGTTTTCGGTTTTAATTGATGAATATTCATCCCGTTAGAAATGTAGCAAACCGTCCACCGTCTTAGGGTGGTGGCTGGCTACAATCATTTTTATATTATTGATTTTCATATATATACCCGTAGGGTTCATTTCTAACGGGATTATTTTCGTTGAGCTAGGGGTCTAATCATTTTTAAGGCCTTAATTGTTGCTTGAGCAATATTAAGCTTGTTGTTGGTGCGTTCAACTAATTTACCGGTTAACCCAGTGATACCGGCGAGCTTGGCCACAACACGAACCGGACCACCGGCTTTAACACCCCCGCGACCGGGTTTCAAGATAACAACAGCTGAATTATATTTAGCTTCCACTTGATACGGAATCGTTCCACGCTTCAAGGGCACCATAAATAAGTATTTCTTGGCTTGGTTGACGGCCTTTTGTACGGACTGAGCAACATCTTTACCTTTAGCCATACCGACACCAACTCGGCCCTTACCATCACCGATAACAATAGTGGCACGGAAACTAAAACGTTTTCCACCCTTGGTTACACGTGAGACACGAGCAATTTCAAGAACCTTCTGGTCAAATTCGGACTTAGGCCGATCGCCACCACGACGCATACCACCTCGGCCGCCAAACTGACCACCGCCTCGGCCACCTCGGCCACCACCAAATCCACCCCGACCTCGCGGTGCTTGAGGAGCTACAGGATCTATAATTGGCGCAATCGGCACTTCAACATCAGCAGGCACAGAATCCGGTATAACCTCAATGTTGTCGATTGGGGTAACCACTTCTAATTGTGGGTCAATTTCATTTTCCATAATTCTATAATTTAATTCCGGCTTCACGTAGACCTTCCGCCAAGGCCTTCACCCGACCGTGATATTTAAACCCGCCCCGATCAAATAATACTGTATCAATACCCTTTTCTTTTAACACTTTCGCAAGAGCTTGACCATTCAATGTCGCTTTCTCGGTTTTTGTCCCCTTGGCTACTTTAGATTTTTTACCGGCATAATCGGAAATAGAAATCATAGTAACTCCGGTCGTGTCATCAATAACTTGAGCATAGGTAAATTTGTTACTCTTAAAAATAGCAACGCGAGGTCGAGTAGCAGTGCCGGTTATTTTGGCCCTGACTCGATTATGACGACTTATTCTTTTTTGTGATTTTGTGGTTTTCATCCCGTTAGAAATTTAGCAAACCGTCCACCGTCTTGAGGTGGTGGCTGGCTACAATCATTTTTATATCATTGATTTTCATATTTATACCCGTAGGGTTAATTTCTAACGGGATTATGCGGCTGTTGCGGCTTTCTTGCCGGCTTTACGTTTAATAACTTCACCTTGATATCGAATACCACTTCCTTTATATGGCTCTGGTAATCGATGCATTCGGATACTGGCAGCAATCTTACCAATCAATTCTTTATCAATTCCTTGAATCTTAATGGAATTCTTATCAGTCACAAAAGTAATACCTTCGGCACCTTCAACTGTAATTGGATGAGAAAATCCAAGACCAAGTTCAAGATTATTGCCCTTAACAGCGGCCTTATACCCTATTCCTTGAAATTCAAGAACTGTCTCAAAGCCCGTTGCTGTTCCGGTGACCATATTCTGAATCAAGGCCCGACTTAAACCCCAAAAAACCTTGCCATCTTTAGACGCATCTGGAGCTAAACTGATTTTAATTTCATTCCCATCAACCGCCACAATTACATCTTTTGAAATTGTCTTTTGGAGAGTACCTTTGGGACCCTTTACGGAAACTGAATTACCGTCAATTTTGACATCGACGCCTTGAGGGATGGTAATTATTTTTTTTCCGATTTTAGACATATTTGCATTGTGAGGAAGTGTGCAAGCAGACGAACAATCTGCAAATTGTGCACCCCCCTCACTCGAAAACTCTATTCTTTAAAGTTTTCGAGTGAGGGGGTAAGTAATTGTTTCCAATCACTTACGCTCTTGGACACTTACTTACCAAATTTCACAAATTAATTCTCCGCCGAGCTTTTGTTTTCTCGCGTCACGCGAATTCATTATCCCTTGCGAAGTTGAAACAATGGCTAAACCATAACCGGAACGGACCGGGCGAATATCTTCGGCCTTAATATACATTCGCCGTGATGGTTTGCTGATAATCTTTATATCCTGGATAGCCCCTTCGCCATCTTTATATTTTAAAGTCAACAGAAGAAATTCATGTTCAATCTTCTTTCCGCTGGAAACAGATTTTTTCTTGCGTTCCACCTCGGTTAAATAGCCATCATTTTTAAGAACATTGGCCATAGCAAATTTCATTTTAGAAAATGGAATCAAGACCTGGTCGTGAGAAACCTTTTGGGCATTCTTGATACGTATAAGAAAATCTGAAATAGGATCGTTTACCATGATGATTTTTTAACGCCGGGCAATAATCCGGCACTGGCTATCTCACGAAAATGGATACGGCACAAACCGAACTTGCGCATATAACCACCTTTTCGGCCACACAAAAAACAACGCAAAACAATTCTCGTTGAGAACTTTGGTTTTTTATTTGACCGTGCAATGGTTGATTTCTTTGCCATACGAAAAGTTTAAATATTTAAATGTTTAAACATTAGTTTTTATTGGGAAACCCAAATTTTTAAACAACGCCACGCCCTCAGCATGGGTATGGGCCGTAGTTGTAAATGTAACCTGTAAACTGAAAATATCTTTTACGTTTTCATAATTCAATTCCGGGAAAATACTGGACTCTTTAAGGCCCATATTTAAATTACCGCTTGCGTCTACATTTGATGCCGGGATACCCCGAAAATCTTTTGATCGAGGTAGGGCTATATTAATAAAACGATCAGTGAAATCATACATCCGACTCCCCCGAAGAGTAACGGCGATTCCAACCGGTACACCTTGGCGGATTTTGAAACTGGCAATGGATTTCTTGGCCATCCGAAAAGTTGGCTTCTGTCCTGAAAGATTAGTAACGTCCTTGGCAATACGCTCAAGGACTTTATCTTCTTTGGATAATCGGCCCACGCCCACATTGATAACAACCTTAGAAAGCTTAGGAATAGCCATAATATTCGCAATCTTAAACTCTTTCTGCAGAGCAGGCATAGTGTGTTTGCGATATTGTTCAATTAGTTGGGTCATGCGAATGTTGTCTATGAGGGACTACCGAAGGTATACCGAGTAGGTATAACATTCAGCACCCCCTCACTCGAAAACTCTATCCTTTAAAGTTTTCGAGTGAGGGGGTAAGCAACCATTACCAATCGCTTACGCTCTTGGATGTTTGCTTATTATACTGCACTTTTGCACTTTTTACAAATCCTTATTTTGGTATCACCGTCAATTGAATAACCGACGCGAGTGGCCTTGCCACATGACTTACAAATAATAGCGACGCTGGAAGCACTCACGGCCCGTTCTTTACTGACAATTTGGCCGGATTTACCTTGTTGACGAGGTTTGGTATGACGTTTAATCATATTCAAACCCTCCAAGATTACTTTTCCGGATTCAGGAATAACGGCTAAAATCTTGGCTTTCTTGCCTCGATCTTTACCACTAAGCATAATTACATTGTCGCCTTTTAATAATTTCATAAATTTATACGACTTCTTCGGCTAATGACGCAATGGTATTAAAACCGCGTTCTTTTACTTCTCTAGGAATCGGTCCGAAGATACGACCGCCCTTAGGTTCATTGCCGGCAGCTAATATCACCACGGCATTGTCATCAAATCTAATGTAAGTTCCGTCTTTACGCCGAAATGGTTTGCGTTGGCGAACAACAACACATTTTACGACTTCCTTTTTCTTTACACCTTTGCGCGGTTCTGCAACTTTAACAGAGGCGACAACGATGTCACCGAGCTCAGCGTAACGTCGGCCGGAACCGCCAAGCACTTTAAAAATACCGACGACTTTTGCGCCTGAATTATCTGCCACGGTAACAATTGATCGAAGCTGTAACATGTTTTAGATTTTAGAAATTACTGTCCAACGTTTTTCTTTGGACAATGGCCGACCTTCTTGAATAACAACTTTATCTCCGACATGAAAAGCATTTTCGGGGCTATGGGCTTTAAAGCGTGTTGAGACCTTGTATGACTTTTTATACTTGGGATGTATTTTCATTCTGGTTATTTCAACAACAACCGTCTTCTGCATTTTATCAGAGACAACATATCCTTTAAGAGTTCTGTGTTGGGGAGTAGTATTCATTTTATTTAATTGTTATCGCCTGCCCACCAAGGTCTTGGTGAAGACAAGTTAAAATACGAGCAATGTCCTTTTTTGTTTTTTTAAATTGACTGACATCTTTTAATTTTTTATCCGCCCGATCAAATTCAAGTTGAACCAATTTAGTTCTAAATTCAGCCAATGAGCTGGATAATTCTTGCTGTGTTTTGTTATTGATATCAAAATGTTTCATATATTTTCTACTAATTACGAATTGGTACTAATCTACAAATGACTGATTTAGATTGCATTTGTATATTCGTTTAGATTAGTAATTGGTAGTTACCGGCTTACAATTCTGGTTTTAATCGGTAATTTATGAGCCCCTAATCGTAATGCTTCACGGGCTGTAGCTTCGGGTAAACCATCAATCTCAAAAATGACCCGACCAATTTCAACCGGAGCAACAAAATGAGATAAGGCCCCTCGGCCACCACCCATACCTTTAGTACCACCATTACTGGTGCGGGGCTTATCCGGGAAAACACGCATCCAAATCTTGCCACCACGTTGAATAAAACGAGCCATAACCTTGCGGGCCGCTTCTAATTGATTGGCTTTGAGCCACTTTGCTTCTTCAGATTTTAAGCCAAACGAACCAAAACTCAAACGGGTACCGCGCATGGCGTATCCTTTGTTTCCGTTTTTATGAGTTTTCGTATGTTTTACTCTTGAAGGTTGCATGAGATGTTTGTCTATGAGCGAAGCGAGTAGTTACGAACTTCTCACCCCCTCACTCTTTTTTATATTACCTTTTAAACTCGCTGGTATATTATACTTTATTTATTAATATTTGTCCATAATTATTTACTTGAGTGAGGGGGTAACTTTTTGTTACCAATCGCTTCGCTCTTGGACAAAAACTTATTTTTCTTCAAATTTTTCTCCTTTGTAAATCCAGACCTTTACTCCAATTGTACCAAAGGTTGTGTGAGCCGTTGCTTTGGCATAGTCAATATCAGCCCGAAGTGTTTGGAGAGGTAAGCTTCCCTCTTCCAAATGCTCGGCCCGAGCAATTTCGGCTCCGTCCAAACGACCGCCCATATAAATTTTGGCGCCTTTCACTTGTCGTGAAGACATTATTTTGACCAATGTCTGTTTCATTAACCTTCTAAATGGAATACGTTTTTCAATCTGTTCAACCATTAGTTCCGCCATAACACGAGCTGATTCTTCCGGGTTTCTAAATTCCAATACTTCTAAGCGAACTGCGACTTTCTTTTTTAAGCGTGTACTGATAGCTTTCTTTAGTTCTTCAATACCTGTTCCCCCACGACCAATCAACAATCCCGGACGAGAAGTGGTGATAATGACATTCAAAACATCACTGCCTCGCTCAAGTCGAATATCAGCCACACCTAAACCCTTGAGTTTCTTCTCCAGAAACGCGCGCACTACTAAATCATCCTTCAAATAAGGGATGTATTTTCGGCCGCCAAACCAAGTAGATGACCAATCCTTTTGGATACCAACACGTAATGAAATTGGGGAAATTTTTTGACCCATATGTGTTTAAATTGATTTACGTTGGAAAATTTTACGAAGGCCTTTTTTCGGCTCTACAATCTTCTTCCCTAACTCTGTTTTAATTTCTGGTTTGCCTGCCTGCCGGTCAGGCAGGTTATCAATCTTCATTTTTGATTGTTCAGTTGTTTTGTGATCATGATCGTGGTTATGGTTATGGTCTTCATGGTCATGAGTTTCTTTTGTTTTTTTATCAGATCGGGTAGATTTTTCTCCTTTCAATCCCGGAACTTTTTCGGCTAAAACCAAATGGATATGGCTGGTCTTTTTTTGAATTTCACCAACGGCACCCATAGCTTTAGGTTGGAAACGTTTTAACTTAACACCTTCGTCTACATAAAATTCCTTAATATATAGATTGCTGGCCACCATGTTAAAATTGTTTTCTGCATTAGCAATAGCCGAACGAATTAGTTTTGAAATTGGTTGAGACGGTCGACGAATGACGAATTCAAGCTGTTGAAGTGCTTTCAAAACTCCCTTGCCTCTCACCAAATCAACGATCATCCTCACTTTACGGGGCGATTGACGGAGATTTTTTAATTGTGCGGTTACAGTAGCCATTGTTTAGTATTTAGGACTTAGGATTTAGAACTTAGTGGTCAGGACTCAGGTTTTTTATAAGTCCTAATTTCTAAGTTCTAATTCCTTTTTTACTTACTTGGTGTCTTAACTGCTTCGGCTGGAGCTTTAGCAGCTTGAGCAGCTTCAACTTCTTTTTGACGGGCGGCGGCTTCCATTTCTTTCTGCATCTTTCCTCCATGTCGACTAAACTTCCTGGTTGGAGAGAATTCGCCTAATTTGTGGCCAACCATATCTTCCGTCACGAAAACCGGCACATGAATTCGGCCATTATGAACGCCAAAAGTATAGCCAATCATTTCTGGAGCAATTGAACATGCTCGTGACCAGGTCTTAATAATGGTCTTATCGCCCGCTTTTAAGTTACTGATTTTTTTCAGTAATCTCGGGTCAATATATGGTCCTTTTTTTAGTGATCGTGACATTTCTTAGTGATTAGTTATTAGCGAGTAGCGAGTAGTTTTGTTCTATTCGCTATTAGCTATTCGCTATTTACTTCTTCGCTTTACTACGAATTTATTTGATTTCTTTTTACTATCTCGGGTCTTTCGGCCTCCGGTAATCTTACCCTGAGCGGTCTTAGGTCGGCGAGTACCACGTCCTTGACGACCTTCACCTCCACCATATGGATGGTCAACCGGATTCATGGCCGTTCCTCTGACTTTCGGGCGGCGACCCAACCAACGGGTTCTACCGGCCTTTCCTAAACTAATTGAATTGTGTTCAGCGTTTGAAAGCTGGCCAATTGAAGCAAAACACTCTTCGGAAATCAGTCGGGTTTCGGATGATGGCATCACAAGTTGGACATATCCGCCTTCACTAGCAAGGACACTAGCTGCCGAACCGGCTGAACGGACTAATGTTCCACCTTGGTTGGGATGTATTTCAATATTGTGAACTAAAGAACCTTGAGGAATATTCTTGAGTTTCATGCGGTTACCCGGTTTCAAAGAAGCACGTTCGGCTGTAATGATTGCGTCACCGACTTTCAAATCCTGCGGGGCAAGTATATATCGTTTCTCGCCATCGGCAAAATGAATTCGGGCAATTCGACTGGTTCGATTTGGATCATATTCAATGGAAGCAACCACGCTTGGAATATCAACTTTGTTCTGTTTAAAATCAATATCTCGGAAGACACGCTTATGGCCACCACCCCGACCTTGGCGACCGGCAGAAATATGACCCTTGTTATCTCGGCCATATGATTTCTTGAAACCATGTTTCTTTGATTTCAATGGTGCAATATCGGTCAATCCAGAAAAATCATAACCCTGCATGGAACGACGTGATGGACTTGTTGGTTTATAATCTTTAGGCATCCCGTTAGAAGTAATGCAATCCGTCCACCGTTTTGGAACGGTGGCTGGCTTGGTTTACATTGTGGTTAATCATTTTGTTCATAGTATTGGTTACTTCTAACGGGATTATGCTTTTGCAAAATTAATGGAATCGCCTTCAGCTAAGGTCACGATTGCTTTTCTAAATCCTGACTTAGTGCCGACATGTCGGCCAACAGTTCGTTTCTTTGACGGCATATTAATCATATTCACAGACACCACGGTCACTTTGTACCGATTTTGAATAGCTTTCTTAACTTCCGGCTTATTGGCAAAACGAGTTACCTTGAACATGTATTGATTCATGCCCTCAAGACGAGTGGCTTTCTCACTAACATAAGGGTGCAGAATAGCTGAAACCGGTGCAATTACTAAATTAGAAATTTTCGGTGCAACTGATTCGGACTTGTCGGGTAGTGCAACTTCCGACTGTTTGAGAGTCGGCTGTTTTTTACCGGAAGTTCTACTACCTGATTTTTTAAAAAGATTTAATGCGCTCATATTATTTGGATTTTGTAGTTCCCCACTGCTTTTCAATAACCGCCAATGACTCTTTGGAAAGAATCACGCGATTTGCTTCAAGTAAAATTAAGGGATTTAAATTTCTGGCTTCAATAGTATCTAAATATGGTAAATTGCGGGCTGATTTATAAAGCATAGCCGAATCGGTTGGTGTAACCAGTAACACATTATTAAGTCGTCCGAAAATAGTCGTGAATTTTTTCATTACTCCGTCCATTTCTTTGGTTTTTGGTTTTTCAATCGTCAATGCATCTAAGATAAACAACTGACCATCACGGGCTTTGGATGACAAAGCCACTTTTAAGGCCTTCTGCATCATCTTCTTGTTGATATCTTTTTTGAAATTCTTTTCTTTGGTTGGACCGCCGGTTACACCTCCAGAACGCCAGATTGGTGAACGCGTAGAACCGTGTCGAGCTCGACCGGTACCCTTTTGTTTCCAGGGTTTCTTCCCGCCTCCTCGAACTTCGCCTCGGCCTTTGGTATGAGCCAAAACCTGACGCTTGTTGGACATTTGGGATGTAATAACTTGGTGAAGTAAGTCCTGATTCATGGGCAAACCAAAAACATTATCGGCCAATTCAATAGTACCGATGTTCTCTGCATTTTGGTTGTATAATGGTAATTCCATTTCTTTATTTCATTGAGACCCAACCTTTTCACCCCAGACCCGTGAAACCAGTCCCGTCGGTTTCCCCGCTTCGCGGGTCCCCTTCCGCTACTGGGGTTTAAAGGTCGGCTCTCAATTCAATTACGTGCTTTTTATTTCTACTATTCCGCCATTATTTCCGGGCACTGAGCCGGTAATCACTAGCAATTGGTTCTCGGCATCAATTTTGATAATTTTTAAACCACGGATGGATTTGCTGACTCCACCCATTCGTCCGGCCATACGCATACCTTTTAAAGTATGTTGGGGAAAACGTTGACCAATAGAACCGGCATGACGCAAAACAGAATGAGCACCATGACTGGCCGGCATACCGTGGAATCCATGACGCTTCACAACACCCTGAAAACCTTTACCTTTGGAAATGCCCGAGACCTTTACGGTTTCGCCTTCTGTAAACGTGGAAATATCAATTGTATCTCCCACCTGAAAGTTTACAGTTTCCAGTTTACTGTTTACAGTTCTGAATTCTTTAAGAATTGCGAAACTACCAAGTTCCTTATTGTGCCCTTTCTCGGGCTTGGTAAGCTTCTTTTTTTTTCCAGTACCAATTTGCACCGCTTCATAACCGTCTTTTTCTTTGGTTTTCACTTGAACCACAATATTGGGTTCAATTTTTACAACCGTAACCGGGACGACGCTTCCGTCTTCCTTAAACATTTGAGTCATGCCGATTTTTGTACCAATGATATACTTCGCCATAAAAAATCCCAGGCATAGCTGGGTGAAGCTAAAACCTTTATTCTTTTTATCCTAGCTAGATTGGTTTATTTAGAACCATTCAGCATTAATTAAGGAAGTACTTGATAATGCATTTTTACAAACCGGATGGGCCAATAAGGCACGTTGCCGGATAAATTCACTATCTAATTACTGCCTTATTACTCGGTCCGACTGTTCGGGCCGAGAGTAAAGTGATAAATAAATCTATATTTCTCCTTTTTGTTCTAATAATACTCTTATCCCCATCGTTATAGCATTGGCTCCTTTTAGTGCTTCTTTGAGATTGACTACATCAACGTCTTCATTTTTAACCTGCTCTTCTTCTATGCTGAGTAATTTATTTAGATTTTTTATTTCGACAGATATAGCTTTTCTGGTCATGTTGGAAACAATGCTTTCAGCAGGGTTCTGAACTGATTGTGGTTTTTCTTGGTCTGACATATATTTAATCTATTAAATACTTTACATCTTAACCTCGATGTCTACACCGGCCGGTAAGTTAAGGTTCATCAAGGCGTCAATAATCTTTGGGGATGGGGTCGTGATATCTATCAAACGCTTGTGGGTTCGCATCTCAAACTGTTCACGGGAATTCTTATCAATGAAAGGCGAACGGTTGACGGTGTACTTTTGAATTTCCGTTGGCAACGGCACAGGACCAATTGGTCTTCCGCCGAAGCGTTCAATCGTCTCCACAATCTGCTTGGCCGATTTATCAATAATTTTATTATCGTAGGCCTTAAGCTTAATGCGAATGCGTTGAGCAGTCGGTTCAATCTTTTTTTCTGATTTTTTTGGTACTTTCGTTGCCATTTCGTTAGAAAAGAACTGATGAATCCCGCCAAGACGGGATTCATGTGCTTTACTTCATAACTTTGACTACAGCGCCGGCGCCGACCGTTTTGCCTCCTTCGCGAATCGCGAAACGAAGCTTCTCGTCCATGGCTACCGGAGCAATCAATTTAACATCTAAGGTAATCGTATCCCCTGGCATTACCATTTCCGTTCCGGCTGGAAGAATAACTTCACCCGTAACATCAGTCGTTCGGAAATAGAATTGCGGTTTGTAACCCTTAAGGAACGGGGTATGTCGTCCGCCTTCTTCTTTGGTTAAGACATAAATTTCGGCAGAAAACTCGGTATGCGGAGTAATTGAACCTGGTTTGGCTAAGACCTGACCTCTTTCAACTTCTTCTTTCTTGGTACCACGGAGTAAGATACCGGCGTTGTCTCCGGCCTGACCTGAATCCAACTGTTTGTTAAACATTTCAATACCGGTCACAACGGTCTTTTGGGTTGGCTTCAAACCAACGATTTCAATTTCGTCGTTAAGTTTAAGAGTGCCTCGTTCAATACGGCCGGTAACTACTGTGCCACGGCCTTCAATAGCGAAGATGTCTTCAATAGGCATCAAGAATGGCTTATCGGTATCTCGGACTGGATCAGGAATGAAGCTATCAAGCGCATTCACCAATTCAATGAATGGCTTAGTTGAATCATCCTTGGAAGTTGAGGCCAATGCTTTAGTGGCGGAACCACGAATAATCGGAGTCGTTTCGCCTGGAAATCCATTTTTGGTTAACAATTCACGAATTTCGGCTTCAACAAGATCGGCTAATTCCGGATCATCAACCATGTCCATCTTGTTCATAAATACAACAATAAAAGGTACGCCAACCTGACGGGCGAGCAAAATGTGCTCACGGGTCTGAGGCATTGGGCCGTCTGGAGCGGAAACAACTAAAATCGCGCCATCCATCTGAGCGGCGCCGGTAATCATGTTTTTAATGTAGTCAGCGTGACCCGGACAATCAACGTGAGCATAGTGACGCTTCGGAGTTTCGTATTCCGAATGGTGGGTTGAAATTGTAATACCTCGGGCTCTTTCTTCGGGGGCCTTATCGATTGAATCTACACCCTCAACACGAGCGCTATAGCCCTCGTCTTTATACATATCCAAAACATGCAAAATAGCCGCAGTAGCGGTGGTCTTGCCGTGGTCAACGTGGCCAATTGTGCCGACGTTAACATGTGGTTTCGTACGATCAAATTTTCCTGCCATTTGCGGAGCTTCCTAGCTTATTAGCTTGCTAGCTTATTAGGTGAATTGGTTTCCTAATAAGCTAATCAGCTGAGAAGCTGGTTATTAAAAGTGTGCAGTACCAATTGTAGCCGAAAATCAAAAATGAGTCAACCCCTTAGATGCCAAGACCTTTTTCCTCTTCTTCTATTTGTTCTTTGAGAGCTAAAATATCCTTATTGATTCGTTCCAAAAGTTCAACTTCTCCTGTTTGGACCGAAGTTGCCGGATTTGAAGAAACTTGGTCTTTCGAAACTTCTTGGTCTTCTTCACCTAATAATCCTTTGTAGGTATTATAATCCACCACCACAATAGAGGGCTCTCCATTCTCCAAAATCAACACTGCCGTTGACTTCTTTAACATCTTTTTGAGTGCTCCTATTTCCATCCGCCAATAGTATCTAAATGATTTAAAAATTGCAAACCCAGATAGTAGAATTTCCAGTGACTTGTTCAGAACGCTGGAAATTCACTACTGGGTAAAAATAAAAAAGCCGGCGCCTTGGTCTGTCTCACGACAGTCCTTAACGCCGGAAATCGGCTATTGATTCAGAGCTATCCCTAAACGAGTTTTTTGAACCATTCTGTAGACAAAATGGGAAGTGAATCAATCCAAGAATTGACTTTCTCTTTATGTGGTTCTGGCTCACCTTCACTTTTTGCGGCCCTTTGAACAGATTCAATATAGCTCCGAATTGTTCCAGCAGCCGACGACCTATAACGTTGACGATCACTTTCTATTATTCGACGCAGAGCTTCTAATGCAGCAAACCATTCTTGTCGACGGTCTTCTGCACGAACAAGTTGCTTTTCCAACTCTTCAATCCGGTTAAGCACCGCTTGGAGCGATGGGTAAGTGTTGATGAATTGAAGGGTATCTTCTTCTATTAGCCCTTCTTCATCTTTAAGAAACACCCGATTAAAAAATCCGCCATGGTAATATCTTAAAATCGCCCACAAACCGCCACCATAGATTGCACTCCGCTGACGAAATACTCCTTGATTTAGTTCAAGACGCAAACCAACAACATCATAACCATTGTGGTGGCAAAAATCCTGCAGATCATTATCTGTTCGAAGTTTCGCCGAGGTCTGATAGACCTTACTCTTTAACCCCTTCAGATTGGTCTGCCTCTGAAAGTAATATGTTGTCCGCGAGCCCTTGAGCCATCGCCGAAAATCAGGGATTACCAAAAGAGCACCGAAGAAAATACCTATTGCAGAACTAACAATTGCGGCAATCAACTCCACTATTGTCATCACACACCTCCAGCTCTGGGTCTGTTTCATCCCAGCGGTGGCTGTGGCTGCGAACGGCCATCTCACAAAATTGCGAGCATTCCGTCCGGAGCTTATCAACGAACGAATTATAGAATACCACAAAACTTATTAAAATCAAGGGTGAGCAATGCTTTAGTAATTTCCGAGCATTAGCGACGCCAATTTAAAAATAAGTGAGGCGTTTCCCGTAAGAACGTCGCGGAGCGGATTGGTAACCATCCGTAGTTCGAAGAACGAAGAGCTGAATAGCAAAAATCGGACCTGAGACCACGGAGGGTCAAACGTCCGATTTTTGTGTTAAGTTCAGCGACCGGATGGTAATCCGCGCAGCGTAGTGATGAAGGAAAACGCCTCGCGAATTATTTCTTTCCTTCAATAATTTGCTGAGCGACGTTTTGAGGCACGGGTTCATAATGATCAAATTCCATGGTGTAGTTACCACGGCCTTCAGTGAGAGAACGAAGAGATGTTGAATAACCGAACATTGAAGAAAGTGGAACGCGAGCATCAATAACTTTAAGACCAATTGTTGCCCGATCGGTGATATTTATAATCTGACCACGACGGCCGGCAACATCGCCTGTCGTTTCGCCCATGGACTTCTCGGGGATAATAATTTCCACTTTCATAATCGGTTCAAGTAAGACCGGCTTGGCACGTTTAGAGGCCTCCTGTAATGCGGTTGAGCCGGCCATTTTGAAAGCAATTTCTGAAGAGTCAACTTCATGATAGGAACCGTCATACAAAGTAACTTTCATATCCACCAATGGGAAACCGGCCACAACGCCTCGTTCCATGGCCTCTTGAATTCCCTTTTCAGTTGGTTTAACGAATTCAGCCGGAATGGCTCCGCCTTTAATAGCATCAACAAATTCATAACCAACCCCACGTTCAAGGGGCTCTACTCGCAACCAAACATGGCCGTACTGACCACGACCGCCAGATTGTTTAATATATTTACCTTCGGCCTGAGCCTCTTGGGTGATGGTCTCTTTGTAAGCCACCTGGGGACGACCGACATTCGCTTCTACAGCAAACTCACGACGCATTCGGTCAACAAGAACATCTAAATGCAACTCGCCCATACCGGAAATAATTGTTTCACCTGTCTCAATATCAGTGCGAATACGAAAGGTTGGATCTTCATCGGAAAGTTTACGCAAGGCCATACCCATTTTTTCTTGGTCGGCTTTTGTCTTTGGTTCAATACGAAGTGAAATAACCGGTTCAGGAGCGATAATGCCCAAAAGAGTAACCGGATGGGCTGGGTCACAAAGCGTGTCACCGGTCTTAGTTGATTTCAATCCAACTGCCGCTGCGATACCACCGGCATCAATTTCTTTTATTTCTTCACGTTCATTGGCATGAAGACGAACAATACGACCAATACGTTCTTGTTGGCCGGTACGAGTATTTAAAACATAGGAGCCGGCTTGCAAAACACCGGAATAAACACGAAAGAAAGTTAGCTGACCAACATAAGGATCGGTGGCGACTTTAAAAGCTAAGGCCCGAAACGGAGCACTGTCCGATGGTTCAGCGACAACATCTTCACCTTTTTCGTCTTTACCGATTGTTGGTGGCACATCCAATGGAGACGGAAGATAATAGGCCACGGCATCAAGGACGAGCTGAACACCTTTATTCTTCAAAGCTGAACCGCAAAAAACGGGATAAACCTTTCCGGCAATAACCGCCAAACGAAGAATCGCCTTAAGTTTTTCAACCGGGATTTCTTTGCCTTCAAGATACTGACTCATGGCCTCATCGTCGTTTTCTACAATTTTTTCTACTAAAATAGCCCGCTCTTTATCGGCTTCGGCTTTTAATTCGGCTGGAATTTCTCCTCTGATAACCCTCTCTCCTTTAGGACCTTCAAACTGAACAAATTGCATTTCAAGCAAATCAACCACGCCGGTAAACTTGTCTTCATGACCATCGGGAATCTGCATCTTCACAGCATTCGGGGTAAGTCGTTCCAGAATTGATTGATAGGAACGTTCAAAGGACGCGCCCAAGCGATCCAGTTTATTTATAAAACAAACCCGAGGCACGTTATAATCATCGGCGTAGCGCCAGTTGGTTTCTGATTGCGGTTCTACACCGGCCACACCGTCAAAAACAACCACCGCTCCATCAAGAACACGCATTGAACGTTTTACTTCAATAGTAAAATCAATGTGCCCTGGAGTATCAATAAGATTAATCTTAATTTTCTCCTTAGTATCACCATTGGCTTTCGTAGGGGTCCAGAATGTGGTCGTCGCAGCCGCCGTAATCGTGATACCTCGTTCGCGTTCCTGTTCCATCCAATCCATAACCGTATCCCCCTCATGGACTTCACCGATTTTATGACTGATACCCGTATAAAACAAAATACGCTCACTGACAGTTGTCTTTCCTGCATCAATGTGAGCGATGACGCCAATATTTCTAACTTTTTCTATTGGGTATTCTCTCATGTTTATCTGCGAGCGAAGCGAGTAGTTATAAACTTGAGACCCCCTCACTCACTGCCGACCGAGTGAGGGGGTAAATTCTTGCTACCAATCGCTACGCTCTTGGGCAATCACTTATTTATTTCCCCAAGCAAAATGTGCAAAGGCCTTATTAGCATCAGCCATGCGATGCATATCTAATTTCTTCTTGACGGCATTGCCCGTATTATTAAAAGCATTGAGCAATTCTTCGGCAAACTTTTCTTCCATTGGCTTACCCTTAGCATTACGGGCGGACTCAACTAGCCAACGAACAGCCAAGGCATTTTTACGTTCCGGTCTGACTTCTATTGGCACCTGATAATTTGCTCCGCCAATACGTCGGGACTTCAATTCCATATTTGGCGACGCATTATTAATCGCCGTTTCCAAAACTTCCAACGGTGGCTTCTTGGATTTTTCCGAAGCAATCTCAAGGGCCTTGTACACAATCCGAGTGGCGTGTGATTTATGACCGGAATACATAATCCGGTTGATTATTTTAGCCACAACCAAACTCTGATACTGAAGATCTGGTTCAACGTGAGTTTTGTGTTTGATGGGTCTACGCATTGCAGAAATTTACAATTTTCAGTTTTCAATTTTCAGTGTTTGAGAATTGAGCTATTGAAAATTTATTGGAAATTGATAATTGGTAATTGAAAATTATTTTGATTTCTTGGCTCCATATTTACTTCGCTGTTGTTTTCGGCCTTCTACCGCACCGGCGTCTAAGACACCCCGAACGATATGATAACGAACACCGGGAAGATCTTTAACTCTTCCGCCACGTATAACAACTACTGAGTGTTCTTGTAAATTATGACCAATGCCGGGGATATAGGCGGTAACTTCGTTGCCGTTAGTCAAACGAACACGGGCAATTTTACGCAAGGCCGAGTTTGGTTTCTTAGGGGTCATTGTTCTAACCTGAATACAAACACCACGTTTAAAAGATGACGGATAATAAACCGGGCGATTCTTTTTTGTGTTTATTCCGAACGTCAAAGCCGGCGACTTGGTCTTCGCTCGGGCAATTTTACGTGGATTTTTTAATAGTTGTCTGAATGTTGGCATGACGATTTTGTCAGTGAGGAAATGCGAGTATTCGAGCAGACGAACTGCTACAAAACTCGTCACCCTCACACCTATCGGGACCATGTGCCTATCAACAGTTGTTCAGAGCCGTAAGGCGGCTTCGCCTCGGTAACTTCTGAAATACTTTATTTTGACTCCGATAGGTGTGGGGGTTTGCTTCTGTTACCAATCGCTTCGCTCTTGGACATAAGCAAAAAAATAAACCTCTTCTGCTGGTTGAATTGTGGCTCAACTTGTTTTGATATAGTAACAGAAATAAAATACAAAAGCAAGGGATGTCTATGGGTAGTACCCAACTATCAACTTAAAGAGCGGGGGCACTGTATAACTGTATATCGTAGGGAAGATTATAAATATAAAAATCACCATCAAAAATAAACTATATCTAAGAATAAACCTCTTGGCTTCATCAAACTTTTGGGGAAGTAATGTTATTAAAGGCCAGTGACCGTCCAGTGGCGGGACAGGGCACAAGTTAAATATTGCCAGTGTTAAATTTATCCAAACAATATATCCAAAAAGTTGGGCTATGGCTACGCTGGCAATGCTATCGGATAGTAATCTAAGAATAAGGCCAAAACACAAAGCAATCAAAATATTCGTGGCTGGACCGACAAGCGCTACTTTTGTCGGACCATATTTTTGGTCCCTAAGATTTCGTACATCATAAGGGACGGGCTTAGCATAACCAAACATAAATCCCGCCCCAAGATAAGTTAATAGGGGAAGAATTATAGACCCGAACATGTCTATATGGGGAAGCGGGTTTAATGTTAACCTTCCGGAATTCTTGGCCGTATCGTCACCCAAGGACTGGGCCATTAATCCATGACTAATCTCGTGAAGGACTACGGAATACACGAAGGCAACAATTTGAAATATGGGCAATAAAATCATGTGTATTATCCAGGTAGTAGATATTCAATTTGCGGCAAAGCCGCGGTTGCAAACTATTGAATATTCACTACCTGGTTGTCAGGATAACAATTTTAGTGTATGCTAGCAAGACAAATTAACTTTCCATTTTTAGCTCCGACTCCAACATTGGAAATTGGAAATTGATAATTGGAAATTTTTAGTCATGACTCGATGTTCTCAATGCGGTAAAAAACCAACGATGGGTACGACACGCGTTCTTTTGCGTGGTCATTATAATCCAACCGTTAAATCTAAGCGTTATGTAAATCTCCAGTGGACCCGCATCAACGGCAAACGCGTTAAGGCATGCACCGATTGTATAAAAACCCAAGCCAAACGTTCAGTTGCAACCGCTTAAAACTAGGATTTAGGACTTAGGAATTAGGAATTAGAACTTAGCAAAAACCGAAATAAAATTGCCGAGAAAAACTTGGCAATTTTATTTATATCCACCCATAGCGTATAGTAGTAAAGTATTATGAGTCACAATTCGGGCTGTAGTGTAACGGTGGCACGCTTGCATGGGGTGCAAGAAGCATCACGGGGTTCGACTCCCCGCAGCCCGACACTTCGACTCGCTTCGCTTGCTCAGTGTAAACTATCATTAACACACAAAACCGCCGTCGGCGGTTTTGTGTTATTTTGTACTGACCATTCTTTTTTACCCCTAACTAAGTTAAAAGCTTTTGCTATTTAAGCAAGTGGGTCTTCGCGAAGCAACTCCTCGGAACCCCGAAGGGCTCACCGGAGCTACTTAATTAGAAGTCCCTTAATATTGATTTAGGCAAAGCTTTTACAAAGAAAGAGGCTACTTAAAATATACTCTCGCCATAAAACCTGTCAAACGCCAAAAAACACAAAAGTGCACAACCTGTGTTTAACTAATTTTGTTTCGTTTATTGTGTTTTTTGGGCCTTGATTTACTAATTTTTATTTCTCCGATTGTTTTACCTTGCCTGACTTGTTCAGCCATAACAAGCTCATCATAAATGCCTTCAATCAGGTCAATCTTCTTTGCTTCTTTTAGATTCACCCATTTAAAATCGACCATACTATGGTCAAACTTAATCTTACCCCCAGACCAATCACTTAAACACGAGATAACAATCGTTGGATAATTATCTTCTGGTGCATCAGCTAGAGAAGTCACATATCTTATATTTTTTATTTTTATACCAGCTTCCTCTTTGACCTCGCGACGAAGAGTAGATTCCAACACATTGTACCACCACTCCCCAGCATCTTTCGGTCTCTGAGTGTAGTCCTCTGTTGATATTTTCCCGCCGGGCACTGTCCAACGCAAAGGCCATCTTTTTTCCCAACCAGCCCTCTGGAGAACAAGGTATTTTTTGTCTTTAACAACAATAGCCGTGATAATTACTCTGAAAAGTTTTTTATCGTCCATAATACTGGGAGAATATGATTATTCTTGGCGACCGTCAATATTAACATCCTCAAGAATAGCTTCGTTGATATGACGATAATCATGAAGTTCCTCCGATGGAAACCAGATATCAATTTCACGTTGAGCTTCTGAAGGTTGATCGGTGCAATGGATAAGATTACGAATACCACGTTCTTCGGTATCCGATAAAGAATATGAATCTAATTGATAGTCGCCTCTAATTGTCCCGACGTCCGAAGCTGTCGGATCTGTTGTCCCCACTAATTTTTTAACAACGGCCACCGCTTGATTCCCCTCCCAAACCATCGCAATTACCGGCGAAGCCTGCATATAACGGATAACACCACGAATAATATCCTTACCGTATTCTATCGGTGAACGATTTTGATCTATTTTTTTGCCCGCCTCCTGCATCAGTCTTATCCGCTTAGTCCCTTTTTCTAAATACCACTCATCATTTTTACCATAGTGATTGGTTAAATGTTCTTCATCCATGTTTATCATTTTCAACGCAACCAACTTAAGGCCGGTCCGGTCAATACGATTAATAATCTCTCCGATTAGTGAACGCTGAACACTATCAGGCTTCAAAATTACAAAAGTTTGTTCTTTTTTCATAAACTAGATTATACACAAAAATTATAGCAAAAACAAAGCGAGCAATACGGCTGGGCTCGCGCTAATCCCCTGTCTGACTCCAACTTTTATACAACTGGCGTAAGGCATTTAAATCGGTGGGGCTAATACTGTTATAGACGGCGACCCAATCGGTGGCGATGGCGCGCTGAGCAGCCGAAAGACCAATCTTGCCCGCGCATACTTGTTGATGGAGATAATTCTCAACCAAGTCCTTTTCTTTAAAACCGGGTCTTGGATCAGCTGATTCAGGGAATAAATTGGCTATATCATTACTGCCACCGAGCGTCAATGGAATAAAATGGTCCGCTTCATAAGTGCCAAACGGTGGCGGATAGGCGATACCGTATGATTTGTAAACTTTTTTCTTAAGTGATGTGGAGACACTGCGGACCGTTTTGGTGTAGCCCGACACGCATGTTTGTTCAGCTGTCACATCGGCAAATATCGCACCAGGCGTACAAGCTGGATCAGGAAAACTTCCCTGAATCACGCATTCACTATTTTTTGTCTGAACTTCGGGAACAAAAGGTTCGGTTGAAATAAACAAGGCCTGTTGAGCAACGATATTCACGGAGTCCTGACCGGCATAAAATCCCGTCAAACCGGCAATTAGAAACGCAATTCCCAGCCAGATTGTTTTAAGATTTTTTTTGATTATTTCCATTTTGTTGATTTTTAATAACCTTCATACTCCAAATTCCAAAGGTAATTAATATATAGAGCAAGCATAGCACGAACGAAGACATCACGACCGTCACTGCCGAAAATGATAATGATCCTAACCACTGAATAACCTGCAACTGATACGACGCTATCACCCACACAACAAGACCGATGGCCCGACCAAGAGAATCAAAGATAAGTCCACCCACACCGGTTAAAAACCCGAAAAACATTACGAGGGGCATTAGTGGAAGGACAAAAAGATTCGCCAGAATGGAAACAAGTGAAAAGGTATTAAAAATATAAGCTAGAAGCGGAGCGACCATAATTTGTGCTGAAATAGACATCAGAAAGATTTCTTTTAATCCGAACCATTCCGGAATTCGTTTAAATTTTTCTTTAAGAATCGGCCCGATATACATCAGCCCAAGCACCGCCAGAAATGAAAGCTGGAAACCGACGTCGTATCTCAACGCCAACGGGTCAAGAAATATCATCACTCCGCCCGCCAGGAGAATTGAGTTCTTGGGGTCATACAATCGGCCATAACCATTCGCAAAGAGTAATAATAATCCCATAATCGCCGCCCGAACCACCGAAGCACTGGCACCGGTCATAATCGTAAAAATAATAATCACTATCACCGAAATCCAAAATGCGTATCGCCGTTTCATGAAAAAAACCAACGCCATTAATAGCGCTTCGGCAATAATGGTAATGTTGTAACCAGAGATAGCAAGAATATGAGTTGTACTGGTACGATTGAACGCATTTGTAAGATCATCCGGAATATCTTGCCGTGTCCCTAATAAAATACCGTTGATGTAGGCCGAATAAGGAGCCGACAGAGAACGATTGATTGCGGATTGAAAACTGTCTTTAATATTGAAGACCCAATGATAAAATGTAATTTTTAATTGTTGTAATTTTGAAAGACGAACTGATGGTTCTAAAGAAATTTTGGGATAAGAAATAGTGGTTCGGATATTCTTATTTTTTAAATACTGCACGTAATCAAAATCAGGTGTAAAATTTTCAGGCAACTCAAGCGATCCTTGAACTGAAATTAAATCGCCAAATTTATATGTCGGATAAGCATTCAGAAAAATAAGAGTCAGCTCATCAGTCGCTAAAATCCGCC
The DNA here is from genome assembly GCA_001794025.1 of Candidatus Yanofskybacteria bacterium RIFCSPHIGHO2_01_FULL_41_21. Lineage (GTDB taxonomy): Bacteria > Patescibacteriota > Minisyncoccia > 2-02-FULL-40-12 > GWA2-44-9 > 2-01-FULL-41-21. Next base: position 31,677 of record MGJA01000004.1, read on the forward strand.
CCGGCACTTCCAATTCAGTAACATGAAAAACAAGTTGAGCTTTGTCGCCCTTAACGGACATCTCATCATCAACAAATCCCCTTGTCGTTACCGCAATCCCCTTAGTCGCTTGTCCTGAGCCTGTCGAACGGACAAACTCTGTCAACAAACTCTGATTTAAATTCGCCTGACCATAACGAAACACACCGAGAGCCAAAACCAAAATACATCCACCAATCAAAACTCCTATTCGCCGATTTCGTTCAGCATTTTTACCCTGAGCTTGTCGAATGGGCTTTGTTACAAATGTTTTCTCATACGCCGAAATCGTAACCACAATCGTCCCAATCAAAACAAAAACCGCCGTCGCCAAGTACGTATTCTCAAACCACGCCCCACCAAAAATCCCCACCAAAAAAGATATTAAAAGATACCCAAAAACTTGTGATCTATGCATCCCAGTATATCAACTTCCAGCTCGAGACGCTTTTTTACGTCCACGTTGCAAGAGTCTTAACCCTAAAAATCTTCTACCTTGTGTTGTTTTTAAATAATGTTCACGGCGTCTCGCATCTTCCTCGTCTGTACAGCCTTCAAAGTATATTAATTTAAATGGACGTCTGAATTTTGTGGCCAAGCTTAAACCCTTTTTATGTTCTTCTATTCGCCTAACTAGATTGCTAGTATACCCAATGTATAATTTATTGTCAGCACCACTTTCTAATACATAGACATAGAAGAACATACTGGAAGTTGTATTACTGGGCATTAAGTAAATGTAGCAAGAATCAATAACCTATACCAGTGTTATTTATTGAAATAGAAAGGGCCTCAAGAGGAGGTGCTTGTCCGCTTGATGCGGATGAAGCCCTTTCTGTTGAGGCCCTGGGTCACCTAGAAAAGGCGGGTCGCGAGGCAGATGAGATCAGCCACCAGCGACACGACCAGAGCGGTGAAGATTCGGATCCCCACCCTTCCTGGGTATCCTCTGGATGCTCCAGAGGCTCCGTACGGAAACATCACCACCAAGACGTACACAAGCGACATTACCGCAACAGCCCAAAGAAAAGTAGTGATGGTGTTCATTTCCCCCCCCAGTCGTGAGAGATTGCCTTGTTTATTGTTCGTTAAGGACCAATGTTTGGGACCAACTTAACTGTCCTATACCTCAATTATACACCTATTTTAACAAAAAGTCAATGGCCCCAAAGTGGGGCCCTTGACGATAAAATATAGAGTTTTCTAAGCGCAGTTAGCGAGGCGAAGGACGAGGCGTGGCGAGGAGCGAACTGAGCCATACTGATATGGTATGACGAAGGAGCACCGCAGTCACAACGAAGTAATTCGCCGCGATAACAAGCTTAGTTACAGACACCCGTCGTGGCAAAACAATTAGGACAACTATAGCAAGCCCCAGCCCTCACCATGAGCGTTCCACACTGGCAAATCGGGGCATCGGTTGAAGAACGGCTAACCATTCCAGGTTGATGGTGTTCCGCGGTTTTTATTTCTTCAACTATTTCTAATTCTGAAACTGGTTTGTTGGTAATAAGATCGGCAAGCAATGAGTCCGTTTTATCTTTTACATCCAAGATCCGTTCGGCAAAATCAGGCATCGTTTCAGCCACCTCGGGACCAAATAATTCTTCTTTGTCTTCCCGCGATAAATATTTCATTCCCAAATAACGAAAGACGTAATCAACAATGGACTTAGCGGTTGGAATATCAGGATTTTCCGTAAAGCCCGACGGATCAAAACGCATATCTTTGAATTTTCTCACTAAAACCTTAAGCGGAACACCGGATTGGAGGGCTACTGAAATTAAAGTCGCAATTGTGTCCAATAAGCCAGAGAAGGTACTTCCCTCTTTGGCGACAGTGATAAACGTCTCCCCTGGTTTCATAGTGTCAGGATAAAAACCGACATTAAGATACCCCTCGTGGCCACCAACATTAAATTTATGCGTAAACGCGGGACGGTCATCAGGAAGTTTCCGACGAGTATAGCCATTAATCTTTTCAATGAACGGGTCTACCACCGCCGCCGACGTAGCTTCTTTATCTTCATCTTTCTTCATATTCAACGGTTGAATTGTTTTACAACCATCACGATAAAGAGCAATGGCCTTTAGCCCAAGCTTCCAACCTTGCATAAATACATCTTTAACATCATCAACACTGGCCGTACTTGGTAAATTAATGGTCTTGGAAATAGCGCCGGAAATAAATGGCTGAACGGCCGCCATCATTAATAGATGACCCATATAACTGATACTGCGTTCACCATTCGCCGCCTTAAAAGCACAATCAAATACCGCGAGATCTTTTTCTTTTATATGTGGAGCGCCTTCAATGGTATCGTGTTCGGTTATGTGAGCGATAATGGCTTCAACTTCCTGGTTTGAATAGTCCAGACGACGTAACGCTATTGAGACCTGATTATTAACAAGTTTAAGAACGCCACCACCGACAAGCTTTTTATATTTCACTAAAGCGATGTCGGGCTCAACGCCGGTCGTCTGACAATCCATCAAAAAGGCAATGGTGCCGGTCGGAGCTAAAACACTAATTTGAGAATTACGAACACCATACTTTTCAGCCAGCTCTAAAGCGTCATGCCAAACCTGACGGGAAGCATTCTGAAGCGGTTCGTCATTCATGCCACCCAAAATTGATTCATTGTAAGTATGCTCCGCAGCATTGAGATGTTTCTTGAGGACACTAAGCATGGGTTCACGATTTTTAGCATAACCGGAAAATGGCCCTTTTGAATCCGCGATCAAAGCCGACATCCGATAGGCCTCACCGGACATGAGAGAAGTAATGTTAGCTGCAAAGTAACGACCCATATCGGAATCGTACGGCATACCAAGAACCATAAGCAAAGAACCAAGGTTGGCATAACCAAGACCAAGCTCACGATAGGCCTCCGCATTATCGGTAATTTCTGGAGTTGGATAAGAAGATGGTGTAACCAGAATCTCTTGAGCCAAAATCATCACATCTACAACTTTCTTAAACAAATCAACGTCAAATTTAGCGCCTTCTTTCAAAAATTTCATTAAATTCAAAGAAGCCAAATTACAAGCGCTATTATCAAGATGCATATATTCCGAACATGGATTGGATGCATTGATGCGACCGGTATTAGAAACGGTGTTCCAACTATTAATCGTAGTATCGTACTGCATCCCTGGATCAGCTGAAGACCAAGCAGCATCGGCAATCCAATTCATGATTTCACGCGCCTTGACGGTTTGTATTACTTTTCCATCAACACGAGCAGTAAGATTCCAATCAACATCTGCCTCAACTGCTTCCATAAACTCATCTGTTACACGCACAGAATTATTTGCGTTTTGGAATGGTACCATCGTATATGGATCAAAAAGATCTCCAGTTAAGGAATTTTTGACACCACCTAGAGTCAGGATTTTAACCATATCTTCAGCAATCTGCTTACAATTAATAAAATCCTTAATATCTGGATGACTAACATCTAGGACAACCATCTTGGCAGCACGCCTCGTCTTACCACCGGAACGAATAGAATTTGCAACAGCATCAGCTAATTTCATAAATGAAACTGGTCCTGATGAAGTGCCTCCTTTTGATAATGACTCCATTGAACCACGAAGCTTTGAAAGGCTGGCCCCAGAACCTGAACCACCCTGAAAAATTTTACCTTCATCATGACCCCACTTTAGAATTGAATCCATATTATCTTCCACGGCAAGAATAAAACAAGCCGAACATTGAGGATGTTCGGTCGTCCCAACATTAAACCAGACGGGACTGTTGAAAGCAGCGTATTGATTAATGAGAATCCAGGTTAAGTCCTGAGCAAAATTATCGGCATCTGCCGACGACGCAAAATAATTACCATCTAATCCCCAACGACGAATTTCGGTTACGACTCGGTCTACCATCTGTCGGGCGCTGGTCTCGCGAACTGGCGTCCCTAATTTGCCTCGGAAATATTTTGAAGCCACAATATCGGTGGCGGTCTGAGTCCAAAAATTTGGTACCTCAACATCCTTCTGCTCAAACACGATTGTGCCGTCGCCACGTTCAATTTTAGCAGTTCTTTTTTCCCAAACGATGCTGTCGTAAGGATGCATCTCGCCAAAAAGACGCTTCCAATGAAAAGCACCTCGGTGGGAATTATTTTCTGGTTCCACAGGGAGGTGCGGTTGAGTTTGGGTGGTATTCATCCCGTTAGAAATTTTACCAACCGTCCACCGTTTTGTAATGGTGGCTATGGTTAGTAAATTTAATTGATAATTTATCGCGCTATTCCCGTAGGGTTAATTTCTAACGGGATTCATATGGGACATTGTACGATACTGACACAAACTGCCAACTGTGGATAAGTTAGTGTTTTTTCAGCGAGCAAAACGAGGTGATAAAAACAGTAACCCGCCTAAATTTTTAGAAATAAAACTTAGGCGGGTAAGTTCCTACAACCAATCGCTACGCTCTTGGACGGCTACTTATTAATTTTTCTTCTGATGAAAGCCGGAATAGTGTCAAACTCGGAATCGTTCAGTGAGTCATCAACGAATTCTTTAATTGGTGGAGTAGAAGTTGATGGTGTGTATGATGGATTAATGGTTGATGAAGGATTCTTTTTAATCGTATCAAATAAATTCTGTCCCATATCGGCCGGTGCGCCGAAACCGGAGACCGTTGGTCTGATTGGGGCCGGATTGTCACTATTGAATCCGGTAGCAATGACAGTAATTTCAATTTCTCCTTTCTTGAGTTTATCGTCAATAACGGCCCCAAAGATAACTCGGGCTTCCGGATCAACATGTTCGGTAATAATACGAGCGGCTTCATTAATTTCCGCCATGGCCATATCCGGACCGCCCGAGACATTAAAGAGAACACCCTTAGCACCATCAATAGAGACCTCTAACAACGGGGAGTTAATAGCCATCTTGGCGGCCTCAACAGCGCGATCATCGCCACTGGCTCGGCCGATACCCATTAGAGCTGACCCCGAATTGGACATTACTGCTTTTACGTCGGCAAAATCAAGATTGACGATACCGGGGATGGTAATGAGATCGGAAATACCCTGAACGCCTTGGCGCAAAACATCATCAACGATTCCAAATGATTCAAGTAATGGTGTCTTGCGATCAATTATGGAAAGGATGCGATCATTAGGAATTGTAATCAATGAGTCAACCCGTTCTCTAAGATTATTCCAAGCGGCATCGGCAATCTTCATCCGAGCCAGACCTTCAAAACTAAACGGCTTCGTAACAACACCGACAGCCAACGCACCGGCTTCACGAGCCAGTTCAGCGATAACAGGCGCCGCACCGGAACCGGTACCACCCCCCAAACCGGTTGTAATAAAAACCATGTCGGCCCCTTTCAATGCAGCGCTGATTTCTTCTTTAGTATCGTGGGCTGCTTGGCGACCAATCTCCGGATTCATGCCGGCACCAAGACCACGAGTCAAACTTTTACCAATGTGGATTTTAACTGATGCTCCAGACGCATGTAGGGCTTGAGCATCGGTATTTATTGCAATGAACTCAACCCCGTGAATACGGGCCTCAATCATTCGGGTTAGAGCATTCGTTCCACCACCACCAACGCCAACAACTTTGATGCGAGCGAATGTTTCAAATGCTGGTTTAACTTGGGCCATATATGGGGAAATTTACAATTTACAAGCACCAATTTTCAATAGAATCTAACTGGTCTTCCTGTATTAGTTATTGTAAATTGATAATTGAAAATTGATATATTGTATGTGTACTATCATAAAAAAAATAGCCGTGCAAGTAATCAATATCTTCCTGTGGGTAATACTGTGGATAAGTAGTTGTCTGTGCGCAGTATAACGAGCACAGGGACAACTACTTATCCCCTCACTCTATCAGCAGAGTGAGGGGATTCTCATGATTTCAACTACTCGCAATCTCGTAGGAAATCATGGAAGAAAGTTCTTGAACCAGTCAGCTATCTTACTAAAGAGACCAGCACCTGTGCCAGATATACCATTGTTCCGTAATTTTGTATTTCCAATCTCACTTTCAAAACCCCACAAAACAAGACCTGTCGCAACAGCAAATGATGGGTCAGCCGCAGCATCAACAATACCATCAAGATGTAATGAACGGGCAAGTTTTACTGGCGCCCGAAGCGTATCTTTAATTACCGCCAACAATCCGGGAAGATGGGCTCCACCACCTGAAACAACAATACCGGCGGGTAGCATACCAACCCGGGAGGCCTTCTTTAATTCTGCGGTAACTAGTTCCAAAAATTCTCCCACCCTAGCATCAACAACCCTAATCAATTGTTTTTTGGGTAAAATAAAACCCTCCTCACCCATAATTTTAGAGAGATCAATCGTTTCGCGTTTTCTAAGATCTTCAACCACCCCGGTAGTAGCGTGTTCAATTTTTACACGTTCAGCCACGTCCATTGATGTCCGAAGGGCCATCGCTAAATCATTTGTGATGTGCCGTGAGCCAATAGGCAAAACGGCACTATGAATCAAATCAGCTTCTTCAAAGACGGTGAGGGTTGATGTCCCACCGCCAAAATCAAGATGGGCCACCCCATACTCACGTTGATTCTTATCAAGGACTGAAAGCGAAGCCGCCAAAGGTGCAAATACCAATCCGGCGACTTCAAGACCGTTTTCATTCACGCATTTAACAATATTTCGTAAGTAGGGCGAAAGACCGTCAATGATTAAGACCTCGGCCTCCAGACGAACCCCTTTCATACCAAGGGGATTTTTAACATTCTCTGTACCGTCAATAATAAAATTACGAGGAACAACATGAACAATTTCACGATTAGCGGGTAAACTAACAACCGAAGCGGCTTGAAGAACACGATCAATATCATTCTGCGAAATTTCGTTATCAGCCCGAGAAACGGCAATAACTCCACGCGATATTTGATTCTTTATATGAAGACCGTTTACGGCTACATAGGCCCGTCTAAGTTTAACTCCGGCTGCGGCTTCAGCCCGTTGAACGGCCGTGGCAACATCATTAATGGTCTCCTCCATGTCTACCACCATTCCTCGACGTAATCCATGTGATAACGCCGTGCCAACACCTAATACCTCGGGACGGATACTATCTCGCTCAACTTTAGCGATAACAACCTTAATCTCATGGTTCCCGATATCAATGCCCGATATTAGATAAGGTTTAGACATACAAAAGTTTAAATATTTAAATTCTTGAATATTGCTTCCAATATTTTTTCCTGCAAATCAATCATCTTTTTTTCTTCAACAGATGAGAGTTCGTGATCGTAACCCAAAAGATGTAATAAACCATGAACGGCCAACCTAGCCAATTCTTGATTGGGAGGAATATTCATTTCATTCGCTTGCTGTTGAGCAACTTCTAGACAGATGAAAATATCTCCTAATGGCAGTATACCATATTCTTCAAGCCCATGCTCATTCAATGGAAACGAAAGCACATCAGTTGGTTTATCTTTTTGACGATACTGTTTATTCAACTCTTGACTCCTTTCCGGTAAAACCAAATAGAGTCCAAGTTCAATTTTTTTGTTCGCCAAACCCAATTGATTCCCGGCTTGCTCAATAACACTTCTGAAAAATTCTTCAGACCATCCGTCAGCCGGCGGAACATCTCCTGTTTGATTTTCGAAAACTAGGTCTAGCATAGTTTCTATACTAAGCTAAATCGCCCAAAAATCAAAGACGGATCCACATGGATCCGTCTTTGATTTTTACTAAGTTCTAAATACTATTTCAAAAGTTCTTTAACCATCGCACTCACTCGCTGTCCATCGGCAGTACCTTTAATTTCTTCTTTGACAGCACTCATCACTTTACCCATATCTTTGACGGAAGTGGCGCCAGACGAAGAAATCGCTTTTTGAACTAAAGCCCGAAGCGCATCATCAGACATCTGTTCCGGTAGGTAAGCCATGAGAGCTTCGGCTTCGGCGCGTTCGGATTCAGCTAATTCAGGGCGACCGCCTTTTTCAAATTCAGATACTGAATCCCGACGACGCTTTACTTCGGAAGCCAAAACATCCATGGTCTCTTGTTCGTCTAATTGGCTCTCCGCTTCAAGTTGGACCGGGTCGGTAATCGTCTTAATTAATTTGCCACGCTTTTCAAGTTCTTTATTTTTGATTGAAGCCATAACCATACCCAAAAGAGTACGCTTAGCACTATCGCCCGATTTTAGGGCATTTTTCATATCTTCTTTTAATTTATCTTTAAGCACGATAGTTGAAAGTTAATAAAGTTCTTAATGTTTATAAAGTTTCCTGACTGACTTTATGAACTTTTTACTTTACGAACTTGATGAATTACAGGTCTATTTCTTGTTTGAGTTTACGTTTAGCCTCATCAAAAACATCTTTGTCGTAAGTACCAAGCTTTTCCAGTTTACGTCGAAGGCCGGCTAAGTGAATGCCCATGATGGCGGCGTTCTTTTCTCGGCGTTCGGTTTGTTTTTTAATTCTGAATTTAGATTTTTTTGCTTTCAACAAAACACCGCTCTGCTGAACAAAGCGATTAAATCGGCGCATCAAACTGCCGATGGATTCATTTGGTTTTCTTTTTACTTCTACCATATTCAACCTCCTTTTCGAATTTTACCTGCGAGTGAAACGAGTAGATGTAAAATTCAGAACCCCCTCACTCAACAGCAATAATTACATAATACTACATTTTAACCTTCGTTTCAAGCTGATGAAGGCCTTGGCTCGACGTTTAATTTGACGTTCTCTATCTCTCGCATCATTCTCTGATTTATACGCCTCATAATATACCAGTTCCAAAGGCCTTCTATCAGCAGTTGAAACTACGTGTCCTTTGTTGTGCTCCATAAATCTTTTCTTCAAATCACTCGAGTATCCAAAATATAAATTATTATCTTTCTTAGAACGTAAAACGTAGAAATAATGCATGAGTGAGGGGGTCAAGTATAGCAACCAATCGCTTTGCTCTTGGGCTCTACTTGAGATTTTTGCCTCCGAGGAGATGGATGTGGAGATGAGGAACAAGCTTCCCGCCATGTTCACCCTCATTTACAACCAAACGATACCCTTTATCAAGATTCTGCTTTTTCGCCATATCGTGAGCGACCCGAAACAATTTGCCCAATAGAGCTTCATCATGTTCAGCGACATCATCAAGACCTGTAAAATGTTTGACGGGAATAATTAAAAAATGAACCGGTGCTTGAGGCGCGATATCCTTAATAACCCAAACATGATCATCTTGATAAACCACTTCCGCCGGTATTTCACCATTAATAATTTTACAAAAAATATCTGTAATCATAAGGTCCTACAAATTACTAATCTATACAAATATACAAATGAAATCAGCTGCGGTCATTCGTAAATTCGTTCTATTCGTAATTAGTAGGGGCTACGCCTTGAGTCGTTTTTTGACTTCATCAATAATCCGTTCAAGAAGGATGGTTTCTTGGACGCCGGTATCCATTTCGCGAAGAATAATCGTGTCATCAAGAGCTTCCTTTTGACCAAAGATTAGAGCAAAACGAACACCGAGCCGATGAGCAATACGAAGTTGCGATTTGATACTATCTCGTCCAAAGGAGGACTTGGCTTCAATCCCCGCTTTACGAAAACTTTCAAATAGAGGCAAGGCCTTGCGTTTGGGGGCTTCACCTAGTTGAACCAGAAATACTTTCGGTTTCATTCCCAATTCAGGAACATGAACATTTTTTTCTTTCATGGCTATAATGATGCGTTCCATACCCATTGCCCAACCAGCGGCCGGGGTCTTGACCCCACCAAGCTGTTCAATCAGACGATCATAACGACCACCGGCGAGTAACGTGGACTGCTGACTGGTATTTTCAGTATTAGGAATCAATTCAAAAACAGTCCGAGTATAATAATCCAAACCACGAACCAAATAGGGATTAAGGATATAAGGGATTTTTGCTTCATCTAGAAATTCCAAAACATGTTTGAAATGCAATCGACAGGCCTCATCCAAAAAGTCCATCATTTGAGGCGCTTCCTTGACGGTCTCTTTGCAACCTTCTTCCTTGCAGTCAAGAATACGTAAAACATTTTCTTTCAGACGATTTTTGCAGTTGTTGCAAAGTTTCTTAGACCGATTACGAAAATAGTCCTTGAGGGCTTTGATATAGGCCGGCCGACAGTTCTGATCGCCAATACTATTAATGTGAACATCATAGCCATCAAGGCCTAAAGAATCCAAAAGTTTGTAAGCGATAAAAATCATCTCGGCATCAACGGCTTCCGAACCATCGCCAATTGTTTCCAGACCTAATTGATAAAACTGGCGATAACGACCCGCCTGTGGCTCGTCATGACGAAACATTGGATCAATATAATAGAGTTTCACGGGATGAGGACGAACATTCATCCCATTTTCCAAATAAGCGCGAACTACTGGTGCCGTTCCTTCGGGTCGTAAGGCCAACATATCTCCGCCTTTAGTTTTGAGGGTGTAAATTTCTTTAGAAACAATATCGGATGTCTCGCCAACAGAACGATTGAACAAATCGGTCGGCTCTAAAACCGGAGTGCTAATCCTTTCAAAACCATAATACTCCAGCAAATTTTCAACCTTCTTTTGAATATACCGCCAATATTTCTGTTCTTCAGGCAAAATATCGTGCATTCCTCGAACTGACTGGATTTGTTTTGCTTTCATTTTAGACATTAGCTTATTAGCTGGTTAGCTTATTAATCATACTGTTTAACATTTTCATTACTTCCAACAACTTCGAGTCGACTACACTATAGTTCAAATGTAGTGCTTTATGCAACCTCTTAGATATTTCGACCTGAGTTTCAAGCTCAGCCCCAGAACCATAAGAATTAAGTAAAAAATGTTTATATTCTTTTATATGCCCGCGCATTCTTCCTTCAGCAATATTAGAAACTATTGAAACCGCCGCACGTCTCATTTGAGAAGTAAGCCCATACATTTCTTCTTTTGGAAATTTGTCGGTTAGGATATAAATCTCCGTTACTAAATCCATTCCTTTTTGCCAAACGATTAATTCTCTATACCCGTGGATAATTGCCATTTGAAATAAGCTAGGGAGCTAATCAGCTAGTAAGCTACTCTTGGAATCTTTGCAACTTTTGAGAATGGCCAGAGACGAATAAAGGCCTTGCCCGTGATGAGTGACCGATTCAACGCACCCCACACCCGAGAATCAGAACTGCGAAGACGGTTATCGCCTAATACATAATAATCATTACCATCAAGCTTCATACGAAATGTTCCTTGGGTCTCCTGATCCACATCCAAGTATGATTCTACAAGAACAAAACCCATAGGATTTTGTTGATTATAAATAATAACTTTTCCTTCTTTTATTTCCACCGTTTCGTTCGGTAGACCAATTACTCGTTTTATAAAAAACTGACTCTGGTCAAGCGGATACCGAAAAATAACGACATCGCCTCGTTCCGGATCTCCGAAACCGTATGACAATTCGTCTACAAAAATATAATCGCCGTCTTCAAAATTGGACTCCATGGACGCCCCCTTCACAAAGAAGGGTTGAACAACATAATAACGAATCGGGAGAATAATAATCAAGGAAACAACAACAATCTTAATCGTCTCCCAAAAAAATGCGAGCATCTCTCTGCCTAAACCCGGCTCCCGATAATCTTGAAATGGCTTGTTTTCTTCTTGCATTTGGTTCATACCAGGTAGTGAAGTTGACGCTTTTAAATGCGGCGAAAAGTCGCATCGGCAACTTCTACTACCTGGATTTTAACAGATTTTTTCGTTTGAATCAACTGACCATTTTTTGTATCAAAAATCCCGCTTGATTAGGGCGGGCGGCGGAGGTGGCTGTCCCTCCGCCTTGAAATGTTTCGCCTTGCAAGGGCTTATGACTCGGCCTATTTGTCTCTGGGATAAAGAACATCTGAAATTGCGGTGAGAACTTTCGTCCTTTGGCAGAGAGGCCGCCGACTTATAAGAAGCATCGCGTGGAGCCTTTGGAGATTGAGGTTGATCTCTGACAACTTGTCGAGGTCGACCAGACGTTCTTTCAGTCGACTGTTCTCATTCTCGAGACGAACAACTTCTTCAGCGAGCTCCTTCGCCGACTTGCTACCCTGCGGTCCCTCGTAGCTCTGGATGGGACGGATGCCACCGATCTTAATGAGCCGAACAAGCTCCCAGATGTCCTCCATGGTCTTCGCCCTGAAGGACATCCGATACTTCGGTTCTTTTCCGCCAGCGTTGTCCGGAATCAGCTCTCCTTCTGCGCTCCCACACTTGTAGATACCCGACTCTCGTGGGGCCACCCGAGGAATCCACTCGTGGTACGAAATCTCGTCGACGAACTCCTTCAGGACTTCAGAAATCGGATCGCGATCACCGTGCATGACGTATAAGCGACCGTGCTGCCGAAAGACATTCATCCCATGGATTGTCATCTTGTCGCCACTACCATCTTCGTGTGGCACCGACTTAAAACCTTCAGCGTTTCGTACGACCTCAGTGAGATAGATGTTGACTGACATGACTGTTCTCCTTGTCGCTTGGAATCAGCTAGGCTTACTGGGCCAGTGCGTTCCATAGTCGACTTATGAAAATTCCCCTTTGAAGTGCAACACCAGTACAATGGGAAGATGACATATAAACATCTAAATCAGTCAGCTCGGGATCGAATTGAGGT
>MGJA01000005.1 GCA_001794025.1 Candidatus Yanofskybacteria bacterium RIFCSPHIGHO2_01_FULL_41_21
CTTGCGACTATACCGTTCGACTTGCATGACTTATCGGTGCCGCCAGCGTTCATCCTGAGCCAGAATCAAACTCTCTTAAGAAATCTACCGCGTCGGGTATTGCTACCGAGACGGGCAGAAAATTTGCTGGTTAACTATATGAAATTGACAATGTTCTTTCTTTGGTCGCCATAGCTTTAGCGAAGGCGACCCAGTTCTCAACAATATCTCTCCTTCGCCTCAAAGGCTTCGGCGAGCAAAGCAGAACCACGATTATCCCGAGGAACTCGAGGGGCAATCGTGGTTTAACTATGTGTCTAATTGTACTGGGTAGTGGTTGGGTCTCTAAGGTCCAAATCACTACTAAACTTAATGGTCTCTCTAGTATACTCGCTCAAAATTAAGAGTCAACCCCTTTAGTTACTGTTGCCTTTCCGCCACTCGTCTATCTTTTTGTGATTACCCGAAAGCAAAACTTTCGGCACTCGGAGTATTTTTGTTTTTTGTTTTTTACCCTTACCCCTTAATACATTCCCCTTAATACCAAACACCTCCGGTTTGGTGTACTGGGCGTGGTCATCTTTTGAAGCGGAATCGGCATCATGCATGAAATTAGGAAGCTGGCGAGAGACCGATTCAATTACTGCCATCGCGGCGACTTCTCCCCCATTCAATACATAATCCCCGATTGAAATAACTTCATCGGCAACATATTTTGCTACTCGTTCATCCACGCCTTCGTACCGACCGCATATAAAAATAAGCTGATCAAGTTTTGACCATTTTTTTGCCAGTTCATTATTAAATTTCTTCCCGCGCGGAGAAAATAAAATTACTTTTGACTTATTGCTTTTAACTTTTGACTTCAAAGCCGTCACGGCTTTGAAGATTGGTTCAACTTTAAAAACTAATCCCGGTCCTCCGCCATATGGTTTACCATCAACGGTCTGATGTTTATCTTCGGTCCAGTCGCGCAAATAGTGTATCTTAACAGTGATGAGTTTTTTCCTTATTGCCTTGGAAAGCAATGACTCCGACAGAAAACCGGAAAAAATATTTGGAAAAATTGTGATGATATCGAATTTCATAAAAAATTGAGGCGGGCTAATGAGCCCGCCTTGGCTGACTGCTTTGTTGACGGAATGACTTTATCAGCGGTCCGAACCACAAACAAACCTTGTCTTCTCCGCACCTCTCACATTTGATTACATTCGGGATTGGTTCTCCCTTAGCATCCTCCCAAGAAGATTTTCTATCTGCAGATGTTCTACAAGACCCACAAATCCACATGCATCACCTCTCTGATACTATACAACAAATTAAAGAAGCCCGCAAATGCGGGCTTCTTTAATTTGTTGATTGGGACTAAAGATCTCCAAGGCCTTCCATGGCTTCATCTAGTGTCTTCTCCTTACCATCACCAAGACCGGCCATCGGTTCAACTTCTTTGACCATCCGACCGCCTTCCGGTTCTTCAATCTTTAGATTAACACGAGCATTATTACGCATACCGATAATCCGAGCTAATGTTCTAATTGCTTTAGCAGTTGTACCGCTTCGGCCAATTAAAAGACCCATATCTTCCGAAGCCACTTTGACCGTCAACAAAACACCGAGTTCATCTACCGTTCGTACCACTTCCACTTTATCGGGATTATTAACAATCCCTTTGATAATAAACTCCACAAAATCTCTATCCGGTTCACTGGTCATCGTTCTGATAGCTGATATCTACTATGAAGTTTCCGCCAACAATGAGCAAAATCCTTTAATTGATATTCAGCTTATTAATCTTTCTGTTAATCCTAAATTACTCTAAACCACGATATTCGTCAATTTATCTTGAATATAAACAAACTTCTTTATTTCTTTACCCTCAATTTCTTTTTTGACTTTTTCGTTAGCCAACACCATTTTTTTGACTTCGTCTTCCGAAAGACCGCGTTTTATACTCATGGTATCTCGGACTCTACTATTTACCTGAACAACAAGAGTCACTGATTCTTTTAATAACAACTCCTCATTAATTTCTGGCCATTTCTCTAAATGAATTGATGTCTTGTTTCCAAGCACTTCTATCCACAACTCTTCTGCGATATGGGGGGCGTATGGAGAAAGTAATTTCAGAAGTATTACGTATTTAGTATTAGGTATTAAGTATCCCTGATTTCTGAACTCCTCAAACTTATTAACTAATTTCATCAACTCTGACACTCCGGTGTTAAACTTATGGGCTTTAATATCTTCTCCGATTTTTTTCACTGACTTATTGAGAAAAATATCTAATTCTTTAGTGTTGTCTTCGCTTAATACATGCCCCTTAATACTTAATACTGGTTGTAAGAGATTCCAAACCCGGTCCAAAAATCTCCGCACCCCCAGAACACTGTCAAAATTCCAGGCATAATTTTGATCATACGGCCCCATAAAAGCAAAGTACATTCGCATTGTGTCGGCGCCGTATTTGGCGACTTGCTCATCCGGATCCACCGCTTGGCCTTTGGATTTTGACATTTTTTGGCCTGTCGTCGAATCCATAATGAATCCGTGATTACGCCGACCGAAAAATGGTTCTGAAAAATCAATCAGATTCTGACTACGTAGGGCCTTGGTAATAAAACGGGAATACAAAAGATGCATTGTATTATGTTCCGCCCCGCCAAAATACAACGGTACCGGTAACCATTTAGCCATTTTTTCTTGGGACGCAAATTCTTTTTCGTTTTTGGGGTCGGTATAGCGCATGTAGTACCACGACGAATCAACAAATGTATCCATGGTGTCGGTCTCCCGCTCGGCATTCTTGCCACATTTGGGACATTTTACTTTCAGCCACTTCCCTGCTTTCGCCAACGGCGAACGCCCGTCATCGGCAGGCATAAAATCTTTAAGCGGCGGAAGTTTTACGGGTAATTCAGTTTCGGGCACCGGCTGGTAACCACAATCGGAACAATTAATCATTGGTATGGGCACACCCCAATAACGTTGACGGGAAAGAACCCAATCATGGAGACGATAATTCTTATGTAACTCCCCCAACCCTTTTTCTTTTAAAAATTGAGTTATCTTTTTTCTGGCTTCTTCGGATGTCATACCGTCATACTGACCGGAACTTATCAGAACCCCCTCTTTTTCGTTGGCAACTCCAATAAACTTTTCTTCATTTAAAACAACCTCCTTAATCGGCAGACCGTATTTCTTCGCAAAATCATAATCACGTTGATCATGGGCCGGCACGGCCATAATTGCGCCAGTGCCATAATGACCAAGAACATAATCGGCAATCCAAATCGGGATTTCCTTTTCAGTCATCGGATTTATGGCATTAAAACCTGCTGAAACTCCGGTTTTGTCCTTTGTTTCTTCCTGGCGTTGAAGATCGGTCTTTTTCAAACTCTGGGAAATATAATCCTTTACCTCCTGTGAAGCTTCCCAACCCATGCCCATCCACTTCTGGGCAAGTTCTGGAGAAACCACCAAAAACGTCGCCCCAAACAAAGTATCGGGTCGGGTTGTAAAAACCTCAACAGAAGTTTCTAGTTTCTGGTTTCTAGTTTCTGGTTCTGGAAACTGGTCCGCCAGCTGGCGGATGGAAACTGGAAACTTTATCTTCGCCCCTTCCGAACGTCCGATCCAGTTTATCTGGGCCAACTTGGTTGATTCCGGCCAATCTAAGTCCTGCAAATCATCAATGAGCCGATCAGCGAAAGAAGTAATCTTGAACATCCATTGTGAAAGATTGCGCTGTTCCACCACACTTCCACAACGATCGCACTTATTATCTATCACCTGCTCATTCGCCAGAACGGTCTTATCTTGTGGACACCAATTCACCAATGTCTCGGCTCGATAGGCCAATCCGTCTTTGTATAATTGAATAAAAATCCATTGAGTCCATCTATAATACTCGGGATCAATGGTGCTGACTTCTCGCGACCAATCAAAACCAGCACCCATGGAGCGGAGTTGTTTGGACATTTTGGTAATATTTTTCTTAGTCCAATCACGCGGATGAATATTGTGTTTAATAGCCGCGTTCTCCGCTGGCAAACCAAAAGCGTCAAAACCGATTGGATACATCACATTAAACCCGTTCATCCGCAGATAACGTCCATAAATATCCGGCACCGAAAAAGCAAACCAGTGACCCGTATGTAAGTCCCCCGATGGGTACGGGAACTCAACCAGTAACAAGAAGTTCTTTTTATCGTGTCCAAAATCCTCCGCCTGATAAAGTTTTTTATCTTCCCAATACTGTTGCCACTTTTTCTCTATTTTACTCGGATTATATTTAGACATATAAGTGTATCTAATATAGCTAATTCGCCATTAAAAATCAAAGAATTAAAGAATTAAATTTTAAAAAGTTCTTTGCAGTTTTGATTAGTTTGTTCAATTATTTTTTCTAAAGATTCATCCTTAAGTTCAGAAATTTTTTGGGCAACATGAAATACCCCCGACGGTTCATTTCTTTTACCACGATTTGGTTCCGGGGTCAGCCATGGCGCGTCGGTTTCAATAAGAATTTTATCTAGCGGAATATTTTTAATCATCTCATCATATTCTTTAGTAAAAGTAATTATTCCATTGAAACCGAGATAAAATCCCAGATCTAAATATTTTTGTGCCTCTTCAATACTTCCTGTAAAAGAATGGGCGACACCACAAAGTGGTGAGTTTACAGTTTCCAGTTTACTGTTTACAGTTTTTAAAATCTCTATAACATCAACGTGAACCGAACGACCACCTTTCTCACTCCGACAGTGGAGCACGAGTGGTTTATTTACTTCTAAAGATAAATCTATAAACTGGGAAAAAATTTCTTTCTGTCTTGTTTTAATCTGGTCAAAGGATTGTTCTTTTTCTTTGCGATAATAATCTAAGCCGACCTCCCCTATTGCCACTACCTTCTTGTCTGTGGCCAGTATTTTATAATCTTCAATTTTAAAATCGTCTTTTATATCATCGGGATGCAAACCAACCGTCGCCCAAATACCTGCCCGTCCGAAGCCATCGGGTGAAGGAGAGCCATCATATTTATTGGCGAGTTCAATTGCCTGTTTTGATGTTTCTAAATCTGCTCCAACAGCAATCATAGAAACACCTTTCTCTAGGTTTCGTTTTATCATCTCTTCCCTATCCGAATCATATTGCGGAAATTGAGGATGACAGTGAGAATCAAAAATTATTGACATTAGATATACGTTTATGTATTAATATAAAAATGGAGGCCTCATGAGAACACAACTATTGGAAGAAGAATTTCCTGGGGACTTTGAAATTTTGTGTACGCTCATCATAGTAAGCATCGGAATGATAGTCGTGGGTATCTTTGAAATTGGAGTCAAGGGATACCAGACGATCAAATCACTACTGTTCAATACGTGGAAATAACACACCACCTTTTCGCACCTTCAGTCGCCGGCCTTCGAGGCCGGCTTCTTCTTTTTTAAAATCAAAAACATCTGAAATTTTTCCTGAAGTTTCAGGCATAAATGGTGCGAGGGTCTTCGTAATGTGATAAATCATTTCAACAAGATTGGTCATTACTATTTTAAATTTTTCTGTGTCTTTTTTAGCGAGAGCCCAGGGTTTATTATCATTTACATATTTATCAGCCCGAGCGATTAATTCCCAAACTGCGATCAGGACTTCATGTAGTTTGAAGTTCTCAATACTAACTTTGTATTTAGTAATAAAATCTTGGATTGCTTGATTGGTTTCCGAATCAACAAGTTTCTCGTCAAATTCAAAACCTTCATTAAAATTATTGCTCAACAAGGTGGCTACCCGAGCAACAAGATTCCCTAAACCATTGGCTAAGTCACCATTATAGCGCGCAACAAGTTTTTCTTCCGAAAAATCACCGTCTTCAGTGGATGGGATTTCGCGCAACAAAAAATAACGCAAAACATCAACGCCATATTTTTCTACTAATGGAAACGGATTGGTAACATTTCCTAAACTCTTACTCATTTTCTGACCATCTATATTAATAAACCCGTGAATTAATATCTGCTTTGAGTTTGGTAATCCCGCCGACATCAACATCGCCTGCCAGATGGCAGATTGCTGGCGAAGATTATCTTTTCCGGCAACTTGGGTTCCCGGCCAAAAATCAGAAAACATATCGGGCTTGCCCTGAGCGGGGTCGAAGGGCCATCCTAAAGTAGAAACATAATTTATAAGCGCATCGAACCAGACATAAACCACCTGTTCGGGATCGCCGGGGACTTCTATCCCCCACGGCATCTTTGATTTCAAACGAGAGATACTGAAATCATTTAGACCACCCTCAACAAATCTTTTTATTTCATTGAACCGAAAATCCGGCAAGACAAAGGTTGGATTATCTTCATAAAATTTCAGAAGTGATTTCTGAAATTTAGAAAACTTGAAGAAATAGTTTTCTTCCTCTCGCTCTTCTATCTGTAAATTCGGATGGAGTCCACACTTTCCGTCAGCAAGTTCGGAATCGGTTTTTTCCAGTTCGCAACCGGTACAATATTTAATTTTATAACTAGCTTTATATATGTCGCTATTAGCAAGACATCGTTTCCAAAATTCTTGAGCTGATTTTTTATGATAATCATCTGTAGTCCGAATAAAATTGGTACTGCTTAAATTGAGTACTTTTACCAAGTTTTTAAACTTTTCGGCGTATTCATCAACGTAATCCTGCGGATCTTTGCCTTGTTCAATCGCTTTGCTGTATATCTTCACACCGTGCTCATCAGTACCGGTATTAAATACAACCTCGTCGCCCAATTGAGCATGATAACGAGCAATAACATCGGCCTGAATCAATTCCATAGCAAAACCAATATGCGGCTCCGCATTTACATAAGGTAATGTAGTAGTGATATAGAAAGTTTTCAACTTTATATAACAACTTCGCTCGGACTATATGAACTGCGTTCATAGGCTCCTCGCTCGTTGTTATAAAATTTATTCTTCATCTTCTGTTTTTTGTTTTTTTGGCTTTGGTCCAACCACAACCACGAATTCGCCAAGGAGGTTGTTGGCGGTTAATTTCATTAATATCTCTTCGGCGGTACCGCGATAGGTGGTTTCAAATTGTTTTGTTATCTCTCTACAGACAACCAATGGCCGACCATCCGCCAGCTGGCGGAGGTTCTCTAATGCTTTTATAATCCGGTGCTTTGACTCATACAATACCACAGTGTGAGTAATATCTTCAATGTTTCGGAAAAATGTTTGTCGGCCTTTTTTATGGGGCGGAAAGCCAAGAAACGTAAATTTGTCGGTTGGAAAACCACTTATGGAAAGGGCTGAGATAGCAGCATTGGCTCCAGGAATTGGAACAATTTTTGTTTCAGGAAGATTATTAATTACTTCCTGAATCAAAAAATTACCGGGATCATTGATGCCAGGAGTACCTGCATCGGAAACAAGTGCGATATTTTTTCCGTTTTCAAGGAAATTTATAATCTTACCAATCACTCCCCGTCCCGAGTGTTGATGGTAACTTAATAATTCCTTTTTGATATTATAGTGTTCAAGTAAGGTGCGTGTCACTCGGGTATCTTCGGCCAAAATTAAATCAACATTACTTAAAACTGTAATTGCCCGCGGAGAAATATCAGCGAGGTTGCCGATAGGTGTAGCTACAATAAAAAGAGTTTGCATCAATATATATTATCTCTAATACTCTGACTTGGCTAGATTCAAGGCGCAAGCGAGAGCGATTCTGGGCTGACTAAAGCACTGCCCGAGAAACTTCGCCCAGCAGGACCGAACTGAGCCATAGCAAAGCTATGGCGAAGGAGAGACGGAGCTTGCAACGAAGAAATCGATTGAAAAGCCCGCCTTAAAAGTCGCAAAGCGACTGGCGGTGCGCTCAACTAGTTTGACGACGGGATTCTTTCTGTCGCGCAACATCATCTAACATCTC
This sequence comes from Candidatus Yanofskybacteria bacterium RIFCSPHIGHO2_01_FULL_41_21, assembly GCA_001794025.1. Lineage (GTDB taxonomy): Bacteria > Patescibacteriota > Minisyncoccia > 2-02-FULL-40-12 > GWA2-44-9 > 2-01-FULL-41-21. Next base: position 7,895 of record MGJA01000005.1, read on the forward strand.
AACAATAATAGTTGAGATGGGAACGGCTAATATCATTCCCGGAATACCGGCCAGCTGTTGACCGACTAAGAGAGCAATGATAATCACAACAGGATTTAAATTAAGAGTACGACCAAGAATGACCGGAACAAGGACATGATTTTCTAATTGTTGAATACCTATATACAAAGCGACGGCCCAAAGGCCTAGGGACGGCGACTGAAGAAATGCAAGAAAGACGGCAGGAATAGCGGCGACAACAGGACCGACCATTGGCACCAATTCAAGAACCATAATCAATAAACTAAGAATCAGGGCGTACTTAACACCAAGAAGCGAAAGACCGATATAGGTCATGAGGCCAACAATTAATCCGAGAAGAAGTTGACCTTGAATCCACTTGCCTACTTTGATTTCGGTGCGTTTCCATAAACTGATAACATAACTTTCATATTTCTCCGGCACCACCGAACCCAAAAATACTTCAACACCCTTACGGGTAACGGATAAATAAAAGGATATGATTAAAATAGCCACAAACGAAAACACACCACCGAAAACACTCACTATCAGACCTACAACCGACTGAGAGGCCTGCTGAAGATACGATGATAATCCCGAAAGCATATTTTGAATCTCGCTCAAAAAATCAAGATACTGGGGCGATGACTGTTGGGCATTTTCCAATGTTGAAGAGACCCGTTCAACAACCTTAGGCAAGACAGCGGTCAATCTATTAATATCATCCGAGATATATGGAACAATGAGCGATAACACAAATACAGCCAGACCAAGCATGATTAAATATAAACCTAAAACCCCAATTACACGCGGGAAACCCCGATCATCCAACCAATTAGCGAACGGTGAAACACCGGAAGCAAGTATTAAAGCAAATACGAATATGATGACGACATCTTTGAGAATATAGAGGAAGACGAAAAGAAGGACCAGTAGAATGACTTTGATGATAGTACTACTCGGGATATCTAATTGAATACGCTCTCCGGCCATGTTATAGAGTTAATAATTTTTTAAAAGGTTCGGAATCTTTAAATGGACCGACAATAGCCAAATTAAGTTTGTCTTCTTTAAATATTTCATCTACAACTGACCTTACATCTTCAAGGGTTACTGCCTTAATTTTATCTAAATCATCTTCCGGGGTCAAAATTTTGTTTTCAAATAAAACACTTCCGCCTAAATTTTGAGCCAAGAAATCCGAGTGTTCAAGAGCTAAGGCCGTCCCCCCAATTGTCCTATCAATAGCTCGTTTAAGTTCTGCTTCCGTTACTCCATCATTTTTTATTTTCCTAAGCTCTTCCATAATAACAGAAACTGCCTCAAGTGCACGGTCATTATTAACTCCGGCATCAACTTCAAAAAATCCCGTATCGGTTTGGGTCTCTAGAGATGCAGAAACATAATATCCCAACCCCCGCTTTTCACGAACTTCACTGAACAACCGCGAACTCATTCCCCCGCCGAGGATACTTGCTAAAACCCCCAACGGATATTTGCGATCATCATACGTATTGAACGCCCGAAAACCAAGAATAAAATGGGTCTGGTCTGTGGCCTTATTAAAAATTTCTACTTGAGATCCAGATTGTTTTTCTGTCACCGCCAATTTTTCAACTTTGCTTCCCTGCCGGATATTCTCAAAATATTTCTGAACTTTTTCTTTAACAACTACAGAATCAATATCGCCAGCAATGCTGATTACGGTATTGGATGCAATGTAGTGAGAATTGAAATAATCAACAAACTGCTGACGTTTCAATCCAAGAATGGTCTCTTTTCCACCAGCAATTGACCAGCCGGCTGGTTGGTCTCCGTATAAAAGTTTCTCCAAAGTATCAGCCACGATCCAGCGCGGTTCGTCATGATACATATTAATCTCTTCAACTACAACATGTCTTTCCGTTTGAATGCCTGCTTCTTCAAATTTAGAATTTAAATAAATATCAAAGACAACATCCATAACAACATCAAGCTTGTCTGAACTGGCCTTAGCATAATATGCCGTCATCTCCTTGTTGGTAAAAGCGTTGTATTGGGCACCGATACCGTCAAGTTCACGAGAAATATCAAGAGGACCCGGCCGTTTCGTCGTGCCCTTGAACATCATATGTTCAAGAAAATGAGAAATACCATTAATATCCTTGGTTTCATATTTGGAACCCGTACCAGCCATAACCATAACGGTTACGGTTTTCGTCCCCTGCATCGGCACGGTTACAAGACGCAGCCCTGAATCAAAAGTATCAAGTTGAAAATTATATGTTCTCTCCATCCCGTTAGAAGTAGCCCCGCCAAGGTCCTCCGGACTCGTCCAACCAGAGGCGGACGAGCGGGACTTCTAACGGGATCCATGATTCTTACTATATTAACATACCTAAAGTTTTTATGTTGTGTCGGCGGCTGGACTTGAACCAGCGACCTTGGCGTTATGAATGCCATGCTCTAACCAGCTGAGCTACGCCGACATAGAGTTACCACCAGATTATATCTTATTTTCTTGATTATTTCAATGCTTATAGTATAATGACGGAGCAGTAATTATCGCGGGGTAGCGCAGCGGTAGCGTGCCGGGCTCATAACCCGGAGGTCGTGAGTTCGAATCTCACCCCCGCAACAAGGAGCGAAGGCGACGAAGTGCCCTGCAAGAGCGACCGAACGTGAGTGAGGAAGTACTAAAGCACAGTAGTGTGTATGTATACGAGCGGGTACAAGTTCCCTACTAAATCAAAATGTCCCGAAAGGGACATTTTGATTTGATGACAATAAAATCTATTGACCGGAAATATTGGCCTGAAGATTAATCATACCCGCATTCACAACACCGTTACAAGAAACACCGACATCTTTGGGTAAAGGCGAACTTGAGACGGTTACTACCCTATAACCATAAGGAACAAGCGTATAACTAGCGCCGTTCAATGATATAACTTGCGTTTTGTTAGAACGGTTATCTAGCAATATAGATGTCCCGCTCTTTAGAACCATTGAACCCGGAGTTCCATGACAATCCTGATCAAACTGAATTCTATTACTGCCATATTGCGCAACAAGCTGTGTATAAGACAAACTTGATGTAACAGTCGGTGAAGCTTTGGGTGTGGCTTTTGAAACTGCCGGTGTCTTTGTTGCACCCACAGGTGTTGGAGAAGTACTAGTATCAGGAGACAATGACAAATCTGAACTACCCTTATTAAGCCACCATGCTCCGGCTACGATTGCAACGACGATAACAACTATCCATGTTTTATTCATCCCGTTAGAGACAGGTTACGGTCTGACCGTAACCTTGCCTAATTAGTGTTAATTACTTTCCCGTTAAACTTATTAGCCACCGCTTTATATAAATAAGCCATGAGCTATGTCTCTAACGGGATTCATCTGTTATTTAGATTTAGATATTAAAATTAAAACTGAATCGACCTTCCATGTATTATATCAGATACTTTACAATTCATTAAAAATATTTATCCACTACCGACCAACTTGACGTATAATTAATTATCACTTATACTAAGCACTTAACAGTTCAGGTAAATTCCCCTCTCAAGTGCAACTTTCAGTAGTAGCTTCTCTCTGTTTCTCTTTTAATATACC
>MGJA01000006.1 GCA_001794025.1 Candidatus Yanofskybacteria bacterium RIFCSPHIGHO2_01_FULL_41_21
TCCCGAGCTGACTGATTTAGATGTTTATATGTCATCTTCCCATTGTACTGGTGTTGCACTTCAAAGGGGAATTTTCAAAAGACTTCGCGGTAAGCTATGAGATTTTCATAGCTGTTCCTTGAGAAGGAGCTAGTCATGGGGAAAGTTACAGTAGCTGAGGCAAGGCACGTCCGAGCCGAGAGATGGCTAAAGGAGCGGGGGGACTACTATGTCACCTCTGAATCCAGCACGTATGACAATGAGTCAGAAAGCAAGCCAGACGCTTTTCGTAGCGTCATTATCAACAGTAAACTTCAACCAAAGAAGTTCCTGTGGTGGAAGTGGCAAGGGCTTCCAAAATTTCGACTAGCCACCCTATGGATCCAGTACCCCATCGTGGGGGCTCATGGCAAGAACTGGGTCCTTCATGTATATGGCAGGCAAAACATGGACCAATTCGTGAACCTTGCCAAAGAATTAGCAGAAGATCTCCAAGTTGACATCCATGTTCGTCTTGAGAAAGAAGAAGAGTGGCAAGTAGTATATTTGGAAATGTAGTTTCATGGCCATATGGGTTGCAACCCGTATGGCCATGTTTTAATATCTCAAAAGGTTCGGAAAATAAGAAAAATCAGCTATAATGAATGGTACAGACATAGAAACAATAAGCCCGGTATAAACGTATATATTATGGCAATTAAAGACCCATTTAATACCCACGCTGAAGCCCTTCAAAAAGGGGATACACATTCAGCGGAAAAGATATTTGACCACTTTTCTAAGCCCATTTATGCCTTTTTTATGGCCAGAATTCGGCATAAAGAGACGGCTCAGGACTTGACCCAAGAAGTTTTTTTAAAAGTCATTAAGAGTATTGACCAGTTTAACAGAGAGAGTGGAAATTTTACGGCTTGGATCTGGCAAATTACCCGCAATTCAGCCATTGATTATTTCCGCCTTAAGAAGCCGACATATCTTGCCGATTTACCCAATGAAGGCATTAATATCACTGAAGAGCGTGCAAAATCAGACGAAAGTTCTAAAGTCCGAGAAATCATGGATATTGTTGAAAAATTTTCAACAGAAGAACGGGAACTATTTGAACTTCACTTTATCGCGGATATGTCTTATACAGATCTTGCTCGAGTAACTAATAAGACCGAGTCGGCTTTACGGGTGGCGATTCATCGGTTGCGCAAAAAACTTATTCCTTATTTAAATAAATGATTAATTTTATCAAAGAACAATTAGTAATCCGACGGCTCAAGAAATATTTTCGTGAATATACCCAACCCGACCGGGCGTTCTTGAAATCGGCCAAATTACGATTTGTAACTATAGCCGAACAAAAATCAGATATAAGTATTCAGGCCAAGCATCCTCGTTTGTGGAAGTATGCGACTGTGGCCATTGTGGCAATATTCTCAATGACTAGCGGTATGATTGTGTTTGCTGATGTTAATAATGTATCAGCGACTAATCCTTTTTATAATTTTAAACGGATAAGTGAACAAATCCGGATAGGTTTAAGTTCATCCACCAAACAGATAGAACTTCATCAGATTTTTGCTCATCGGCGGTTAGAAGAGGTTGTTAAATTAGAAGAAAATAATTTAGAAATAAATAAAAAAGATAATCAAAATAATATTGATAAACCAATTTCCTCAGAATCCAAAATCCGTATTGATAAATTGAATAAAGATTTTGAAGATGAGACAGAGGCCGGTCTTGATGATGTCCAAGATCCTAAAATCAAAAAAGAAGTTCGTCAAAAATTTTGCCAAGATATTCTAGATACAATTAAAAAACAACCTGATAATAGACGGGATCATGTTGCCGATCGCGTTAAAATTAAATGTGATGAGGGTGGAATTGATACAAAACAAGAACAAGGAAAACAACAGGAACAAAAGGAAGATTAATAGAGTTCAATAAACAAATCAAAACTTGATATTTTGGACTTTTTTTGTTACACTAATGGCCGTCTGATTAACTTTATATATGTCTAATCACCCCCTAATTTCATATGTGGAAGAAGCTCGTTGGCGCGGGATGTCTAATAAGCAAATCCTAGATTCTTTGATTTCTGCCGGTTGGCAAGTTCACGATCTCACCAATGTTTTTTTGGACCATATTGAGATTTTCCACGAGCCGATTACAACAGAGTCCAAAGAAAATATTGTTACTGTTAGAAATATTTCTAAAATCTACAACAAAACCATTAAGGCCTTGGATAATATCAGTTTGGATGTAAAACGGGGAAGTGTGACGGCATTACTCGGACCAAATGGCGCTGGTAAAACTACCCTTGTTCGTATTTTAGCGACTCTTTTAACTCCGGAGCATGGTTCGGCTCGCGTAGCAGGGTTTGATATTATTCGTGATGCCCAAAAACTTCGTTCAGTTATTGGTTTAGCGGGCCAATACGCTGCTGTGGACGAATCCTTAACGGGTCGGGAAAATCTTGAAATGGTGGGACGTCTTTACCACTTATCAGCTCTTTCAGCTCGCCAAAGAGCTGAAGAACTTCTTCAACAGTTTGATTTAGATGATGCCGGTGATCGTATTTTAAAAACATATTCCGGAGGAATGCGTCGCCGATTAGATTTAGCTGCAAGCTTAGTTGTTCGTCCCCAGATCCTATTTTTAGATGAACCAACAACAGGACTTGATCCACGCGGTCGGTTTGCTTTATGGCATGTTATTCGTGAGCTTGTTAAGGATGGCACGACCGTACTCTTAACTACTCAATACATGGAAGAAGCTGATCAACTGGCTAATAAAATATTCGTTATTGATCGCGGTTCTATTATTGCCCAAGGCACCGCTGATGAACTAAAAAAACAAGTTGGTGGAGATGTTCTTGAGCTCCATGTAGCGGATCGTAGTTTTATTAATGAGGCCGTTGGTGTAATTACTCAGTTTGGCAATGAAGTTCCTCATATTAATGAAGATACAAATATTATCACTATGGCAGTGACCGGAGGAACTTCAGTATTAGTTGATGTTGTTCGGAAATTTGATGTCGCGAATATTAAAATCAATGACATTGTTCTGCGCCGGCCCAGTTTAGATGACGTGTTTTTGACTTTGACAGGACATACGGCAGAATAAATCCTAAATTATAATTTACCCATCTATGAACCATACTCTTTCCGATATCCAAGTTATGACCAAACGTAATTTGGTTAAGTTTGTTCGTATCCCGCAACTTATTATTTTTTCTACTATTCAGCCCGTGATGATGCTGTTGCTTTTTACGTACGTTTTTGGTGGCGCAATAAAAACTGGTACAGATGAATATATTAATTATCTTCTGCCGGGTATTTTAGTACAAACCGTTTTGTTTGGCGCCATGATGACGGGGATTGGTTTAGTTGATGATTTGTCGCGTGGAATGATTGATCGTTTTCGTTCTTTACCAATGGCTCGTTCAGCTGTGCTCGCTGGCCGAACCATTACTGATCTCATTCGTAATTTGTTTACAGTGGGATTAATGACAGTTGTCGGACTATTAATTGGTTTTCGTATTGATCACGGTATCTTTAATTTTCTTAGTGCTGTGGCTTTAATTACTTTGTTTGGTTTTGCATTTTCGTGGGTTTCGGCGGCAATCGGTCTGGCAGTTAAAACACCCGAGACCGCTCAAGTAGCCGGTTTTATTTGGGTTTTTCCACTGGCATTTGGCAGTTCTATTTTTGTGCCGGTTGAAGGCATGTCTTCTGTTATTGGAACTTTTGCTGAATATAATCCTATCACTTATACAGTGGATACTGTTAGAGCTTTGACTCTTGGTTTACCCGTGGGTAATAATATCTGGTTTTCATTAGCGTGGATTTTTGGTATTATGATTATATTCGTTCCGCTTGCTATAAATCGTTATCGCGCAATCTCTTAATTATGACCAACAAAACAATTAAACCATTTTTAGCCGGATTGACCGTAATTTTTCTAGGAACATTTGTGGTTACTTTTTTTGGTATCTACGATACTATCCCATATATTGATAAATTTTTTCATGTGGCGGGCGGATTTGTTATCGCTTGGTTTTTTAGTAATTATTGGGGGGACGATCTTAAGGAGCTGAGTAAGTTTCAACGTTTGTTCATATTAATGGCACTGGCTAGTTTTGTGGGTGTCTTTTGGGAAATAATGGAATATTCAACGTCGTTTTCTTTTTTTGAAGACAATCAACTGATTCGTCATTACATTTATGGCGGTGATTTGTTTGATACTCTCGCCGATATTATGGCCGATATTTCCGGTGCAGCTATTCTTTTTCTTTTCAAGCGTTAGTTTTCACGGTGGATATTATATTTAGATAAATATGGTATTGTTTGTATATGGTTCATACTCCTTTATCCGTTAGAGAACTCAGGGAAAAACGTCGTCCCATCCGTAACGTAAACGTTGAACATCGAGAAAAACTCTCGGTTCTTGAGCGTTTTGCCTTAACCGTCACTGAAACCATTGGAACAATGGGTTTTTTCCTGATTTTATTATTATGGACTTTAGGATGGATAGGGTGGAATATTGTCGGACCAATTGAGATGCGGTTTGATCCCTATCCCGCCTTTGTGCTCTGGTTGTTTATTTCCAATATGATTCAGCTTATGCTTCTGCCGTTAATTTTAGTGGGTCAAAACCTCCAAAGCAAGCATGCAGAAGTTCGCGCCCAAGCCGATTTTGAATTAAATGTTCAGGCCGAAGAGGAAATTGAAACAATTCTCCAACATCTGGAAAACCAAAATGACCTTATTTCTAAAATTTCCAATACCCTTGAAGATAAAAAGAATTAAAAAACAACAAAACAAAAAACGGTCCTAGTCGGCCGTTTTTTGTTTTGTAATAGTATTGAGTATTTTTTTTACTCGTTCCAAACTCTCCGTGTCGTGAATTGAGAGGGGAGTGACGCTTGGATTTTTTTTCTTCAGTTTTGTAATTACCTTTTTAAGTTCAGTCGGTTCAATCATGTCTGACTTAGATATAAAAAGATATTCTTTTTTCTTAAGCAGGGTCGGATTATAAGCACCGAGTTCTTTACGAATGATACTGTAATCAGAGATCGGGTCGGTTGATTCGGCAGACAAGAGATGGAAAAGTGTATTAGTGCGTTCAACGTGACGAAGAAATTTCACACCCAGACCCTTACCGTCAGAAGCGCCTTCAATAATTCCCGGCACATCAGCCAAAATTAAATCGTAATAGACACCTAAATGTGGTTCTAGAGTAGTGAAAGCATAATTAGCGACTTTGCTTTTAGCGCGGGTCAGTTCATTTAAAAGAGAGGATTTTCCAGCGTTAGGCAGGCCTATTAAACCCACATCGGCGATTAATTTTAACTCCAGACGGATGGTATATTTTTCTCCGATTTCGCCCTTTTGAAATTGTTTGGGACTAGTGTTGGTTGAAGAACGGAAATGATAATTACCTTTTCCACCTCGTCCGCCTTGGGCGACCATAAATCTCTCGCCAATTTTAGTGATTTCTTTATCTATTTTTGTATCTAGATTATGGACAACCGTCCCGACCGGGACCTGAATAGTTAAGTCATCTCCGGTTTTACCGTCATTAAATTGTCGTCCGCCAACTCCGCCGTTTTCGGCTTTAAAAACCTTGCTATGACGCAAGCGCAACAAAGCTCCTAGGTCAGCTACGCCTTCAACAAATACTTGCCCGCCCGTGCCACCGGTCGCACCTGTTGGTCCAAGAGACATCATATTATTATTAAAAGAGACCGTTCCGTCTCCACCATCTCCAGCGACTATTCTGATTGTAATATCATCAATTAACATTGTAATAATTATGACATAAAAATTTAAAAATGTCCAAACAAAACGCACCCTGTAAAAGCGATGCGGTTTTGCGCATTCTTAGGGTGCGGTGATTTAGTCCCGAGTTATTCCAAACAATTTGCCAATGGCTTTGTCGGTCATTTTGAAGAACGGTTCAAGGATGTAGATAATAAAGAGCCAACTAAACATTCCCGCTAAAGCCATACCTGTCCAGAACACTATCTGTCCACGTAGAGTTTGTGGTTGGGCGTCTAAGTAGATAGCCCAAACGATAAACGGAGAAAAGATAGCAGTCATAATACGTGGCACGGGCATTTCAAAGAACTTTTTGAACATTTTTTACTTGTCTCCTTGGGGGTTAGTGATTAAACATGGAAACGTTTGGCAATGTGTCTGATGACAGCGAAGTCCAAAGGGCTTCCCAGAGGAATACCTTGTCTGTGATATACAATCAATTCACAGTACAAGATTGGAGAAAAGATTCTGAAACGCTTAGCAGCTTCTTCGTCTGCTACTTTTGCTTCCGGATTGTCTCCTGCCCGAAGTGCTGCTTCAACTGTCACCTGACTGATACCGGTTTGGTATTCCATTTACTTGAAGTCAATTGGCATGATCTATCCCTCCGAGAAAGATTGTAACGAGACGGGGCCACTCTGTCAATTTGTAAAAGTGTTATACTAATTCAATGTATCCCGTTAGAAGTCCCGCTCGCGACCTAGTCGCGAGTCCGGAGGACCTTGGCGGGGCTACTTCTAACGGGATGAGCGAGTTTGAAATACAATATAAAAAACTCAATAAGGCCCAGAAAGAAGCCGTGGATACGATTGAGGGGCCGGTGATGGTTATAGCCGGACCGGGAACGGGGAAGACCCAGATTCTGACATTACGAATCGCCAATATTTTATTAAAAACCGACACACCGCCTGGAGGAATCTTGGCATTGACTTTTACCGAAGCGGGAGCGAAAGAAATGAAACGGCGTTTGCGAGGAATTGTCGGGCCTCAAGCCAATGACATTCGGATTCATACCTATCATGGATTTGCGAATTCAGTCATTAGTGAATTTGATGACCATTTTCCCCATCTTTCACGAACTAAACAAATAACCGAAGTTGAAGCCGAAATGTTGGTCCGTGATATTTTAAAAGAAAAACGATTCGCAAAATTGCGACCTTTTGGTGAACCGGATTTTTATGTGGCTAAAATTATCAGCACGATTAGCGACGCTAAAAAAGAGGCCTGGACACCGGAGATGGTTCGTGCGTTTGCGACCGACGAAATTAAACGGACAGAGAATGACGAGGAATCAATATCTTCCCGTGGTTCCACCAAAGGCAAACTTAAAGCCGAGGCCTTAAAACGAATTGAAAAATGTGAGCGAACAATATTGTTTGCTGATGTTTATGAGGCCTACGAAAAATTAAAAAAAGTTCAGCGGAAGATGGATTATGATGATTTAATCATTGAGCTTCTGCTTGCTCTCTGCAGCGATGAACTTCTGTTAAGAATGCTTCAGGAACGGTTTTTATACATTCTTATTGATGAACATCAAGACACCAATGATTCACAAAATGTATTAATTCGCACAATTGCTAATTTCTTTGATACGCCAAATCTATTTGTGGTTGGTGATGAGAAGCAAGCCATTTATCGATTTCAGGGTGCGTCAGTTGAAAATTTTCTCCAGTTTCAAAATATTTGGAAATCAATGCGGATGATTCCGCTTGAGACAAATTATCGATCTCATCAAAATATTTTGGATGCGAGTTTTTCAATGATTGAAAATAATTATACCGACGGTGAGCATACTAATCTTCGGGTACGACTTCACTCCGAAGCAGATGAAACACCACGTCCAATTGATTTAGTTATGGCGGGCAATACAGTAGCCGGCGATGAATATTTGATTAATGAAGTGCAAAATATTCTAAATAATCATCCGGCAAAGACAATTGCTGTTATCACAAGAAGAAATCGTGAAGTTGAACATTTACTGAGAATTTGTGAACGTCATAATATTCCGGCATCCGCCGAACGTGGAATTGATATATTTTCTCATCCCCTCGGCGTGCTGTTTTTTGCTCTCATTGAATTTCTTACTGATCCCGGTGCTATTGAAGCGTTAGCCAAGACAATTGCCGGTGGATTATGGAATCTTGATTTTGAAAACCAAGCCCGATTGATCAGGTCTGTCCGTAGCGGAAAAATTAGTGAGATTGATAAAGAAATTTCCGCAATTGCGGTATTGAAAAAAAATATTACTCACACCGGAGCAATCGCGTATCTCACATTGGCCGGAGAATTGAGCGGTATTAATAATTTGGCTTCCCGAGACCCGCTTTCAGCTGAAGTATGGCGGGCAATAATATTACTTGCTTCAGAGCTTGCTGGTCGGGGCAATACCGACGACCCAATGAAGTTAATTAGCGACTTACTGGCTTATCGTGCTTCGGCAGACAGTAAAAGTATTAAAATTAGTACCGGCGCATCCGATGCTCGAGTTAGAATTATGACTGCTCATGGCTCAAAGGGGTTAGAATTTGATTATGTCTTTGTGCCGTACGCTACGGAAGAGTCCTGGATTATTCGCGGTCGAGGGGCATACTTTATTCTGCCAAGAGAAAAAGAAGAAGGAGACGAAATTCGTGATGTTAGACGTCTATTTTATGTTGCATTAACTCGCGCCCGGGGTCACGCTTGCCTCATCTCACCCCTAGAAGAAAGCCCTGAACGGCCGTTATCCCCGTTACGTTTCTTGGATGAACTGGATCCACAATATGTCTCTAAGATTGATTTACCGTCTAAAGCCCTGGTTGATACGGATTCACAATCTATAGAGGATATTGATTTAAATCGGGTAACGGAAATGATTGAATACGCCAAACGTTCATTATTAGAACGGGGACTTTCGGTTACCGCTCTTAATCATTTTTGTGAATGTCCCAACAGGTTTTTATTTAAAAGTATTTTGAAACTTCCTGAACCGCCTTCAGCCAGCGCGGAAAAAGGAAATGCAATGCATGAGGCCATGGCTAGTATTTGGCACTTATCCGATAAAAGTGAATCGTCAATTTCAGATTCAATTGAGAAGACCGTTCGTGAATATTTTGAAAATTCATTATTACCTATTTTTGAAAAAGAACCCGCGGTTGAAGAACTTGTTTCCGATGCACCAATGGTGGCGACTGCCTTGAGAATTCATATTAATCAAGCCGGTACAATTGCTACTGAGACATGGGCAGAGCAATTACTAGAAGTAAATTACAAGAAAGAAGTTATTACACTAAACTTGCATGGGAAATTGGACGCTGTATTGGATACCAAATCCGTTGTTTTTGTTTTTGACTATAAGACCCGTGAATCCTTGAGTGTGAATGCTATCAAAGGAGAAACAAAGAACAGTAATCGTGACTATTTCCGTCAACTGGTGTTTTATAAAATATTGCTTGATAAAAATCAGAAATATAAAAATAAAACAATTGAACCCGCCCTTGTTTTTATCAAACCCGATTCCAAAGGTCGTTGTCCCATCATTTCTCTGCCCGTAGAATCAACGGATATTGAACAGGTTAAACAAGAAATCCAAAATTTGGTTGAAAGCATCTGGTCGGGCAAATTTCTTACCACTATTTGCGACAACAAAGATTGCGAATATTGCGCCTTGCGCAAGATGATGTTATAAATAAAGATCGTTATGCACAGGTTTTTCTTGTGACATGAGTTTTATTTTTTTATAACTAACACAGGGAGGTGACGCCGGATGGGTAAAGAAAGTTTTCGTTCTTTGAGATTTCATCTCAGAATTTGGAGGATAGTTCAGAGGAAGAATCGTGAGATTCGAAGGAGAGACGTACTTATAAGGGAGCTTCAGGAAGAACGTGACGCAATTGTAAGAAAGCTTCGGCGTCAGATCTTTTTCTTGGAACACCGGATTCCTGTATCTGAACTCAAGGAAAAAGGAGTCCCGATTCATGACAGGGCACCAAGAGCACAAAGAGCGGGCCACTAATGGCTCGCTCTCCTTTATTTAACTAAAAAAGCGGTCGCCGAAGGAGGCGACCGCAGGATGAAACTCTCGCCTCATCCTGCGGTCGGATGAGCGAGTTACTTCAAAAACGATACGAGATCGCGATTTCCGGGTTTGACTGGAATCTCCGCCCGTCACTGACGGAGGTAAGTGGCTTTGATACCGTAACACCCGGTGTTACGGTCACTTTTCCGTTGACCTTGAATCCTAGACCGACAAATCCTTGTCCAAGTAATGCTCGGTCATATCCGAAGCATCCGGAATCCATCTTGAACCAGTAGTTTGCCAGAAGGATAACTCGGGGGTGGAGTTCACTGGAACTCCGAATTCCCGATACCACCATTAATCCCTGGCGAGGTCCACCTTTATGGACGGGGAAGTAAACTTCCCCCCGCAAAAAAGGCGCGAGATTGACCTTACGATTGATTTGCAGGTTTCGGTTCGTTTCACCATTGACGTTCATCACGTCGGTGATAACGAGAACGAAATAGTTGATGTTGGTGGTGTAATTGAACTGGCCGATCTTTCCGGATTTTCCGAAGGTGATGTCAACTTCTTTGTCGAAGTCCTTTCGTCCATTAAGAGCGGTAGAGAACCAAACATCTCCGTAAAAACCATTCTCCCAAGCCAAGGACAAGTCCGACTGTGGCACGAAGCCGTTGTAAAACGGGTCTCCGTTTGCTCCGAGGTAGATCTGTCTGGCCTTGGAGGTGAAGGTGATTTCTTGGGCCTGAACCTTTGCAGTTCCGCCAGCCCAAAAGAACAGGGACGCGATAACAGTGATAGCCATTCTTTTCATCAGTGTCTCCTATCCGGTTTTTGAAAACTTTCGTTTCCGTTTCTCGGTTGAGAGAACGGCGACTATAATTCATGAGTAATTACCGTGATTGTAAAAGAAAAGGACTATCCATGAAAATTCCCCTTTGAAGTGCAACACCAGTACAATGGGAAGATGACATATAAACATCTAAATCAGTCAGCTCGGGATCGAATTGAGGT
>MGJA01000007.1 GCA_001794025.1 Candidatus Yanofskybacteria bacterium RIFCSPHIGHO2_01_FULL_41_21
CAAAACCTCAATTCGATCCCGAGCTGACTGATTTAGATGTTTATATGTCATCTTCCCATTGTACTGGTGTTGCACTTCAAAGGGGAATTTTCATCATTCAAGGTTTAGGAGGTGGCAGGATGATGGATCCGGCGAGAAGAAAGATTGAGCTTCTGAAACTTCAGGCGGTCCTGAATCAAGAGGTTCGGAACCTCAGCAGAAAGTCCGGACAGGAGGATCTCCCGAAAGATCTCGGTGAGAGGAGTGCCTTCGAGGAAACGGAGGCCCGGAGATTGAGAAATCTCAATCTCGTGCTTGGGCGGCGGTGTGGAGTCGAAAAAGCCATCCAGCTCTTAGGGCAAGGATGGACTGGTACCTGTGTGGACTGCGACGGAGAAATACCCTACAAGAGGATTGAGGTCATTCCGTGGGCCACTAGGTGCACGACGTGTGCCGACAAGAAGACCATGGGCCCCGTTGTCCTTCACACTCGCCGTGGACAGAAGTTTCAGGAATCACAAGTTCTTTCGTAATTCTTTTCCCCGCCCCCAAACCCGCTAGACACAGTGTCACGACCTCCCAGCCGTGACCTGCCCGCCTGCATCTGCAGATAACCCTTCGTCCGCTCGTCGTCGCTTGTCGTCGTCGTCCGCCCGGAGGGTTTTTCTTTTCCTAGTTCATGTAGTACAATCACCATTAACACCACATGAAACCTATTATTCTTACATCAAAAGAGATAAAACTAAAATTAAAAAAGCTCCCGGGCTGGAAATTTGCCAACGATAAAATATCAAAACAATTTGAATTCAAAGATTTCATGGATTCGCTGAGATTCGTCAAAAAACTCGCACCATACTTTGAATCCATGGACCACCACCCCGACACCCATATTTTATATAGTAAAGTCCTCTTTGAACTCCAACGTTTTGATGTTGGCGGTAAAGTGACTGAAAAAGATATAAAGGTCGCGACCGAGATAGAAAAGAGATATAAAGAAAACTAATTTATTGTGTTATTTTGGGCTCGTACGATACGAAAATAACACACTTTTAATCCTCAAGGTTCTGTTTTTAGATTCTGGAAAAAAACCGCCAAATACGGTATTATTGATACTTAGGAAGCGTGGCTGAGCGGTTGAAAGCACCTGATTCGAAATCAGGCATAGGGGCAACCTTATCGGAGGTTCGAATCCTCCCGCTTCCGCAGTATCATGTTAAAAAATAATTAGGGAGGGGTCGGATAGTGGTTCATTCCATCGCACTTGAAATGCGACGTCCCGCAAGGGACCCGTGAGTTCGAATCTCACCCCCTCCGCCATGAAAGCCACAGTCAATATTAAAACTGTTTTAGTAGGAGTACTGAAAAATAAACGGGATCAGAGAATTCTTCTTAAAAAGCACTGGTACAGAATTCCGGTCGCCCATCTACCGAAACGTAAATTTGAATACATCGCTTTCTATCAACCTGCTGGTTTTAGAAAAACAGGTAAACAAATAAGATATTACGCGCCGATTTCCAAAAAGACAATTTCGAAAAGAATTAATTTACTACCATATGAACCGACTCATCCCCGAGCAAACGACGATTATCTGCGAGTAGAATTTAAAAAGGTTATCAAACTTTCTCAGCCAATAAAAAACATTATTCCGCGATGAATCTCTTTTGGCTTCACTAATCTAAAGACACTGCTTTCAGCAAAAGATATTCTTCAACTCTATGGCGTAATGCCGACGGAAAAAATTATCCAAAGAGCGCTTAAGTGTTTAGGAATAAAAACCATTGCCGAATATACGATTTCAAAAAATGGCCGAAAATACCGCTTAGATTTTGCCGTATTTTGCCGGCAGGGTCAAATTGCGATTGAATGTGATAATCTTAAAGCCCACTCCACCAAAATTCAGGTCTTAAAAGACCGAGAGAAAGACAAATTTCTTAAATCCCTCGGCTGGCGGACAATACGACTGAAAGAAAAAGACATTATTGAACGACTCAATTTCTGTACCAATAAAATATCAGAACTTGTCAAAACCCTTGGTGGTCAAAAACCAATACCAAGTATGGAGGAATCCCTCAAAAAGATCTATAATGAAAACGTCTATGTCCCAAACAATTGATTTAAGAAAAAAAGAAAAAATTTCTGAACCGGAACCGATCATAGAACCGGCCATTGAAGTTAAGACCGAAATTCCTATCATACCGGAAGCATCGGATATTCGTTGGTCAACACATCTTTCCCCGCCTCATCGGCGAAAACAAGTTATATATACCACGATTGGGTTATTAATTACCGCAGGCCTTGTTGTCTATTTCACTAATGATTTTCTTTTCCCTATTGTGCTTATTTTATCTGCTGTTGTCATTAATTTAAATATGACCAGGCCCCATCGTCAAAGTGAAATTAAAGTTCATGCCACCGGTGTCTCAATTGACGATCAAAACCACCACTATGCCGATATGAAGTCCTTCTGGATTGAATATCAGCCCAATTTAAAAGAGTTAAGCATTGAATTAAAAAAGGGTTATACCTCAAAAATTAAAGTCCCTCTAGGAGAAACGAATCCTTTGGAAATCCGCCAAGCCATGGTATCCTACGTACCAGAAAAAGAGCATGAGCAATCACTCTTGGACCACATCGTTCGACTAATAGGAATCTAATACAATAACTAAAACTACCACGAATTCGTGGTAGTTTTAGTTATTGGTGCTCTCGAGAGGAATCGAACCTCTATCATAGCGTCCGCAACGCTACGTCCTATCCGTTGAACGACGAGAGCAAACTTAAAGTCCAATTACTTTAACATGTTTTTGTGGCTTTGCCCAGTTAGTTGACTCTTTATGGTTTTTAAAAAAAGAGTACAATAAGGGCCAACATGGACCTATCTCTTCCGATTGAGAAATTAAAGAATGTCGGTGCCCGCAATCTTCCCCGCCTTCATAAGTTGGGCATTAAAACCCTCCGAGATTTGTTGTGGCATATCCCCGCTCGCTATGAGGATTACAGCCAGATTATTCCTATCGCCGACTTGGTCCCCGATCAAAAAGCTACCGTTCAAGGCACCGTTGTCAAAATTAGTAGTCGACGTATCTTTCCCAGACGGTTAGTAATCATTGAGGCCATCATTGAAGACGATTCGGATACAATTAAAGCCGTTTGGTTTAACCAACCCTACATCGCTACCACACTAGTTGAGGGCACCCGCGTTAGCTTGGCCGGAACCGTTAAACTTGATAAGCGTGGACTATATCTGGCCAGTCCCAGCTATGAAAAGCTCCACACCGACGATTATTTCGCCTATCACCTCACTCACACCCATGGCCTTATCCCTGTTTATCCTGAAACCGAGGGTGTCAGTTCAAAGTATCTAAGATTTTTAATTAAGCCCATTATTTCCGAGTTAGTTATTGAGGATCATCTATCCGAAGAATCCCGAATGCGGAATGGCCTCATTGACCTAACCACTGCCCTGCAAAAAATTCATTATCCCCTCACTCTGGCCGAAGCCGAACAGGCCAAAGAACGCCTCGCCTTTGACGATTTGCTGTTATTCCAAATTAAAGCCCTCCTTGAACGAAGAAAAATAAACCAGCTCAAATCTCCCGCTATCCCGTTTGATAAGGAACTAGTCACCGACTTTATCAGACATCTTCCTTTTGAATTAACCAAAGATCAAAAAATAGCGGCTTGGGAAATATTAAAAGACCTTGAAAGGCCCTACCCCATGAATCGGCTTATGGAGGGAGATGTCGGTTCCGGCAAAACCGTCGTCGCTTTAATTGCCGCCATTCAAACCGCCCAGGATGGTTATCAAACCGTTTTCATGGCCCCGACCGAAGTCCTTGCCCACCAACATATGGAAACAATTCGCAAGCTTGTCGCTCATACCAATATTGAAGTTGGATTATTGACGAGTTCTACCGCTTGGACCACTTATAGCTTGGGCAAGAAGCCGGAAATTAAAAAACGCATTGCCCGAGGCGACACTAAAATAATCATTGGAACCCATGCCATCTTACAAAAAGACGTTGAGTTCAATAACCTTGCCCTGGTTGTCATTGATGAACAACATCGCTTTGGTGTCGCCCAACGCGCCGCCCTTGTCAAAAATAAGGAACTTGTTCCCCATTTGTTATCAATGACTGCTACACCCATCCCCCGCACTCTCGCCCTCACCATCTATGGCGACTTGGATATTTCTATCATTAAAGAAAAACCAAAGAATCGCCAAAAAATTATCACCCGCATTGTCCCCCCTTCCGGCCGACAGGAGGCCCATCAATTTATTCGTTCAGAAGCAAAAGCGAGCCGACAAGTTTTTGTCATCTGCCCGCGCATAGAGGTGAGTACTGTGACAGCAACTGGAACCTTACCCTTAAGCCCCAGTAGCGGAGGGGGTCCCTCTGGGGGAACCGCCGGGACTGGTTCCCCGGGTCTGGGGCGAGAGGGTAAGGTTTCAGTTGCCAAGCAACAAAAACTTGCTTTAGCTCAAGATATGAAAGCGGTCCAGGAGGAATACAAAAAACTATCCGAATTGGTATTCCCAGATTTAAAAGTAGGTATGCTTCACGGCAAAATGAAACCGAAAGAAAAAACGGAAATCATGAATCGTTTCAAAGAGGGTTTTACCGACATTCTCGTTTCCACATCCGTCATTGAAGTCGGCATAGATATTCCTAACGCCACCGTGATGATGATTGAAAACGCCGACCACTTCGGTCTCGCCCAACTTCATCAATTCCGAGGACGCATCGGTCGGGGCGAACATCAATCAACCTGTCTTTTGTTTACTTCCGGCGCCGAAAAAACAAGCAACCAACGATTGAAAGCTCTTGTCACAACTGATGACGGCTTCCTTCTTGCTGAAAAAGACATGGCCATCCGCGGACCCGGCGAATTCTTCGGCACTGGCCAATCCGGCCTCCCTGACCTGGCAATGGCTGCTCTCGCCAACGTTGAACTAATTAAAAAGTCCCGCGCTGAAGCACGACTTATTCTCACCGAAGATCAGAACTTAACCAATCACCCCGAACTAAAACAACAACTATTGAGATTCCAATCCATTATTCATTTTGAGTAAAAGAAAAGGCCTCGACACAGGAGGCGTCACGCCATGCGTGAGACCTTCCCTGTCGAGACCTTAGAACCGAACTGGTTGTTGCTTGGGGCGGCAGCCAGTGATGGTCGAGCCGTTGCGCCGACGAAGCTTCTTCAACAAACGCCGGAAAAATCCCTCTCTCTTTTTCTTCATGCCTGTGTCCTCCTAATCATCCAATTATAACACGAAACATAGATATCTGTCAAATTTTCGGTTTTTTATCGGTCCTAAGTTCTAATTCCTAAGTCCTACTTTCTGCCTTTCGGTGTTACCCAGAAACCCATATACCGACCAAACATGAGACGGGTTTGGGCATCTAGGGCGGGAATGGCGCCAAAGAAAATAAAGTTGATGGGGAACAAAAGCCATTGAAGGGCCATCCAGAGCCATTTAAACCGGCCGTATTGAGGCGGTTTTTCGGGAAGTAAAATAACACTCATAATCGCCGAGGTTACGAGACCAAGCAGGGCGATGTTCATAATAGCACTGGTGATACGAGGTAAGTTATAAGAAAGAATTGATGTCGTAAAAGTTAGTCCCCCGACCCAAAGAGGAAGCCAGCTCAATAAAAAGATTATTAAAGCATTGGTTGGACTGGAATGAGTGCGTTCAACCTGAATAAGTGTTTGATGCCATTTTTGACTGGAAGGAATTTTTTTGTTCTTAATGAATCCAAACATGAAGTAAGGATTATTTTCGGCGCCATAATGCCAACGACGAATCTGTTTATATTGATTTTTTAGAGTTTGCCAGAAAGTCGGACCGACATTAGCATCCATATAGACGGGATAATACATGGGAACGGTCTGCCAGTCGCCGTCATAACGCAAGAGGCATTGCCAATAAATACGCGAGTCCTCACTAACGACATTCTTTTGCCAGAAACCGACATCAACCAAGGCCTGAAACCCAACTGAATGAGAAGAAAAAGTAACCATCTGCTCTTTACGGGACTGCTGAATCATTTGCCAGAATGTGGTTGAGAATGCAAAAACCCGAGCAAAAGCCGGGGCTTCCCAAATATTATTGGTAAAGATTGGAATGGGCTGGAATGAAGAATGCAACGGATCCGGTGCTGTCAAATAGTACCAAGATAAGCAAGCAAAGAAATCAGCCGGCACGACGGTATCAATATCAAAAACCGAAACAATAATTCGGTCATAAGGAATGTTCAGTATATCAATGATTTCCCTTTTAACCTGTTCCCCCGCCCAGGCCTCATTTGATCCTTTTCCTGCTAATTCTCCGGTGATATTATCGGGATGGGTCGTGACGATAAATTTAAAAAAGGCATTACCAAACTCCGCTTCGGCCTGACGGGCCAATTCAACACTATGCACACCGGCCCGAGCTTCAGTCGCCAAAACCACAATCATTTTATCTTTAGGATAGTTGCTTTTAAAAATTGCATTTAAACTATCGCGGACGATGGAATATGGCTCTTTGTATGCCGGCAAAATAATGAGATTGAAAATGTTTTCCGCGCCAATTCCTTGTAACTTTGGATTTTCAGGAACAGAAGCGAGTCGATTAGTCCAATCAACCTTCAAATTGTGCCTCATTTTTAAAAATGATGACCGAGTCAAGACAGAAAGATAAATGGTCTTAATGAGCCAATAGATATCAAAAAGGATAATAAAAAAAGTGGCAAAGACCGGTGCTTTAAAAGAAACGAGAACAACCACCGCTAAAGTAGACCAGGCCAAAAAACCTGGAAAAACTTCCAATATTCTATACAACCGGCGGTCATGCGGATCCGCCAAGTCAAAAGCATTACCAACATGAAGATAATCAAGCATCCAGGTAGTAGATCTCCCGAAGTTTAAAAATCGCCCAGGCAGTCGGGAGTTCACTACCTGGTTCAGAGTGATCATTAAACCACAAAAACTAACTTAAAGCAAGCATAAACAAACCGTCTTCCAAATCACGTTTGCCCTGTTTTGTCCCCTGTTCAAGGTCAAGTATTTCTTGATAGAGACGCTTAATATCAATTAAAGAAAGACGAGCCGTTGCGGAAAGCATTTTCTTGACCACGAAAGGATGGATGCCGGCTTTTTGAGCAATTTGGGCTGAAGAAATGTTTCTATCGGCAAAATCTTTAACCATGAGCATATTACGAAATTGGTACATTACCATTGAAAGAAGGTAGTACGGATCACGACCATGGGCAAGTTCACCACAGAGTAATGAAAAGGCCTGGGCCTTACGACCAGACCCGAGAGCATCAATAAATTCAAAAACATTTGGCTCGGTCTCGGTTTTGATTAGAAGGTCTATATCTGCAATTGAAATAGTGTTCTTGGAGTAATTAGCCAATTTATTAAGATTGTGAATCCTAGCCCAACTATCCATTCCACCAATCGCTATAAACCTTGCCAATGCCCCTGATGCAAATGATACTCCTAGAGTAGCAACTTCTTTTTTAATCCAGGCCTGCAATTGAGCCCCTTCAAGATTTGTAAAATTACGAATTAGATTTTTTGAGTCAGAAAGAAATGCTAATAATTCTTTCGGTCTGGCTTGAGTAACAGTCCCTGAATGGGTGGCTAGGATTACAATCTCTTTACTGGTAGCGATTTTGTGTTTTGTAAAAAGTTCATGTAAATCCTTCGCCGTCTGTAAATTGCTAAAGATATTATTAATAAGAATAAGTTTTACTTCGTCAAAAAGTGAAACACTTTTGATTGCTTCCGTCACTTGAGCTATCACCGATGGTAATGCGCCCCGCCCGACTGAAGGACTCCAGTCGTTCGGGCAGGCATCAATACGAAAAAAATTAAAACCACTACCATGTTTGGCTTTATAGCTCTTAATTACGGACTCACGGTTTTCGTATAAGCGAAATGTGTCATCGCCATAAAGAAAAATAATCATTGCCAAGTGGGGTTAATCTCTATCCAAATCTGGCCGGGCACAAATTTGATTTCATCACCGCTGGAATTATAAAAGTATAGTTTTGAATCAAGTTTCTTGGGGTCTTTCTTCCATGTCCCAGTGATTTTTATACCATTCTGATATATTTCAGCGCTCCCCTCTCCTGTCGTTTTCACCACAATATATTGATCACCTTCATACAAAATATGTGAGGTCGTATTCATAACAGCAACTACACTAGTTGTAACCTGTTGGTTGGTATTCTTATCAATTTCCGGCTTTCCTCCACGAGAGCGAGAATATAGATTTGTACTTTGATCATATATCCATGAAACATTATTTGGATATGAATAAAGATTTACTGTCGTTGCAACATTAGAAATATTTTTGGCGGGCATTTTATCAGCATGCGGATAGCCGACAAAATCCTTCGTTAAACTATAATAAAATGTGTTCGCCTGTTTCAAGATCAGATCCAAATTGGAAAATCCGTTATGAGGCGGTTTAACGCCCGACTTTCTATAAAATATCGTGCCGTCAAATTGAAGAGCATTGATATTATCCATAACATGACTATCAAGTTCAGCCAAAGCACCATGTTCCCCGCCCCAATGAGCATATATAGTATTAAATCCCGCGGCTAAGGGAATAAAATCTTCCCGAGCTGAACGAATTGAACCTATTTCTTTCGGTGTCTGACATTGATACACGCTCATAAATCGAGTTACTCCGTTGGGTGTCACCGGCATCTCAACCACTAAATCAGCTACACCAATACCTGATAACGGTCTGGCCTCCGGGTCAGAAGCCATCATCACGGCTATTGGTCGACGTTGAGCATTTTCACAATTAAGACCAGCTATGGAACTGGGCTTTTTAGATATTTCATCAGAAGGTGATGAACCAATAGTAAAACTACGGCCAGAATTAAAAAGCCAGATTAATAATCCGAGCACTATAACAATTCCACCAATAGTAATTTTTTTACGCTTTATCCTAATCATATTAATTATTATATCATGGCTACTTTACCACTTGATGAACAGGACAGAAATGACCGGACCGACCGCCAAGTTTGAGACGCTTTATCACTCCCCCGTCTTTCCGACTACATTTTTCACCAGTCCGATGATACGCTTTGTGAAGATTTTGAAAATTACCTTTCGTACCTGAAGGTGTTCTGTAATCATCCATACTTGAACCCTTATGTTTGATTGCTGACTTTAAAATACTTACCATCGCCATATATATTATTTTAAGATCTTTATCATCCAAATGCTCTACCCTTGATATTGGATGCAAATTTGCCCGCCACAAAATCTCATCGGCATAGATATTACCGATACCGGCAATGAAATGTGGATCCATAATAACCTGCTTAACTCTCCCCTTTTTATTGGTGAACAATCTTTTAAATTCTGAAAATGAAATTTCCAACGGCTCCGGGCCAAGTTCGCGAATCTCTTTTAAATCATCAACTTTTTTGTCATCAACAAGAATAATCTTTCCGAAACGGCGCAAATCCGCCAAAGCCAACTGATAACCATTATTTAGACCCATTATCACCCTGATATATTGATTATTTCGGTCATCACGCAAGGGTCCCGCGATAGTGCTAGTCCATTTTTTATCTTTGAACACCCACTTACCGTACAACAAATGGCCCGACATTTTTTGGTGAATAAAGATAGTTTTCCTACCTTCAATATCTAAAACAATATATTTTGCCCGGCGGCGGACACTTAATATCTTCTTATTTCTGATTTCTTTTTTGAAACGCTCTAATCCCCCTGCCTGATGCAATGTTTTGGCCCAATCTGTCCAAGCATCTTTAAACCGCAGACCAACTAGATCCTTGCGTAATTCCCTCACAATTGTTTCCACTTCCGGTAGTTCTGGCATGATTAAATCATGCCAGAACTACGAAACCAAGTCCAATAAATTCTAGAACAGTTTAAAGGGGGCCTTTAGGGCGGAGAAAATATCTGAAAATAAGCTCCCCACAAAACTAAACGGACCAGCACTAGAAGCGAGGTTTGTAGATGCTAATTGGGCTTGTGACCAAATAATCATTGCATCATCTACGGCATCAGAAAGAGACCATCCCGCTATCTTGAAACTTTCACCATTTAGTTGGGTATTGCCTCTGGGGTCATACAATTCAATATAATTAAATAATGAAGCATATTTATCACTCGTCCATCTGTCAGGCAAACACTTAACAAAATTATCTTCTGCTTCATTGTTAAGCCCTTGATTCTTTAAACCTACCGTTACCAAGGCACAAACCCTGGCCCAGACCTTATTATCAAAGAACCAATTCGGTCTTGAATAAACTCCCAACCTGGATTCTTCATTAGTAGTATAACTTGGCGTATAAACAAGATTCCCTGAACCTTGATTGTTGTTATATGCACCTAAAACAGTATTTTTCACTCTCTGGCTTGTGAAGTTGTTTGTAAGTCCTATCATAGCCATATCTGAAAAAGTTCTATTGTCATATGAACTACCAATCTTCTGGCCACTTGTTGTTATTAACCTTGAATATCTCCCAGATGCCGGATCATAACCGTTATTTTCTATGGAATTTTTTAAATTACTGGCTCTTTGGTAATATGTACCCTGGTCAGTATAATTCATGAAAGGAATACACTTTCTGGTAGCATTATATAGAAGAGCCGAAGAATAAACTGATTCACCATGAATCAAATCTGAACCAGAAAAATGGTCTATCCAGTCACCACCTTGTGTATCTAATAATCCATTTGGCTTAATATTATTAACAAATTCATAATTTAATGCCTTTAGTATATGGTTGTAAACGGTATCCATAGAACCATTCCTGTATTGTATATTTGTTTTTAGCCAATTGGAGTTTCCCATTTTTTCTACATAGGAACACGCGGCAAAAGCCAGCCATCCAACGTTATCTGACCCCCACCCTAAGTTGTTTGACCCAATTACAGGAGGGGTATTGTCCGGCTTAGACCTGTAGCCATCAGAAAAAATATTAAGACCATATGGAATTTGACCATTAGAAAACTGGGCGCTTTCCAGATAACTTTCTATGCCCCGCCTGGCCAAATCTGGGTCCAGATATAACAACCCTAGGGCTATTTGCGAAGTATCCCTGGCATTAACGGTCTCATTGTATATCCCCATCTGGTTTAGGGTTAACTTATCAACGAACGGATCCCAGAACATAGAGGTTGAGAGGGCAGAATATCCTAAAATTCTTAATTGGGTCTGAAGCTTAGCTGTTCTTGAACTTAGTCCGGGTATATTATCTGTTGTTGTTTTATAGAGGCCCTTAGTTGAATTCAGGACTGATTTTACAGTATTTATGTCTTTATATTTAACTATCAAGGCGTCCCTCTCGGATTGACTATTAAATGTCCCGACAATAAAAGCAAATTCACGACTTTCACCTGGATTTAGTGTGATATTAACTTGACCAGCAAGAATATCATCAGAAGACGCTAGGGAGTTTGTTAAATTACCAGAAACGACTGCTTGAGGATTACCTTCCGCGCCAGACCCCAAAAATGATGCCTTGGAAGAATCATAACCAATCATGCCTTCTGTGCTCGTCAAGAACATATTCGGACTACCAGCTATGGTCAAAGTTTTAGTTATACTATCAAATGAAGCAGTTCCATCTGGCGCCATATCCTGATAGCTGAAAAATTTAAATTGTTTTGCCGTTGAACCAATATTTTTTACATTAACAAGTTGGATAATAACCGGATCTGAATGCTTATAATCTGGAACAAAATATGTTACCGAGGTCTCTAGATTTTTATAAGTTACACCTTCTTTTACATAACCTAAGCCAACCCTTGATTCAAATTTATCTTCATTTATTCCCGGTTGATAAGGATTGTTAGACCAATATGTGCTTCCATCGTTTACATACACCACCCCGCTTCCGGAGCTGGTAGGCATTAGTTTATTTAATGGATTCAATGTGTAGGCATTATTTGATGCTAGATTTGAATATTGTCTTGCCGGACTCCAGTTTGAACCATGAACATTTCTGTAGACCTTAATTCTTTCATTACTCAACCAGATTCCCTTTCCCTGAAAAGGATCCATTGCGGTTTTATCAGTAAGAACAAATTCGTTGTTATTTGTGTCAAAGTCATAACCTGATGTAGGTCCTCCTCCACAACTTGGGACAACAAAAGTAGCAGAAGGGCCATGTTGGCCATTAAATGCTCTAGTGTAATAAGTCCCGGGATTAAGAACTAATTGAGGAAGGGGGCCAGGATAAGAACCGAATCCTGCCGGGGCCTGTATTGAATAAGAACTTCTGGCGACCGTATCGGGAAGATTTTTATTCCAGAACGAATGAGGAAAACCAGCATCTTTTGATATATCTACATAAAAACCATAAGTAGGATTGGGAGTACCTGACCATGAAATGGTGGCATTATACAGATTACCAGAACAGGAACCGAAAACAGTTGGTTGGCCGGGAGCTGTTCCAACTGGTGGGGGTGGAGGTGGGACGGAAGAACTACCACTAAAGAATATTCCGGACAAGACAGCATTATCTCCGGACACAAGTGAAATACGGATACGAACACTTCCTAAAATATCGTAAACCAAATATTTACCGTTCACAAAACTACTAACAACTCTGGAGTCCAGAACGGCGCCCGTTGCCAAATCAAGAATATCAACGGTCTCCCCTCGATTCTTACTATCCCAGTCCAAAAAATAAAGAGCCATTCGGTGAGAATTGTTATCTTTGGGCACTACATCAACGGTAAATGTCCTCGGTGCATAAGCTACCGCCGCAATCCTGGCACTTGAAGAGCTTTTGTTCAAAGCCCGAATATCGGTTGTATTATCGGACCAAGTCCACAATGAATTTCCACTTGGAGTTACGGTAAAATTGGAGATATTTGAACTTTCATTAAAGATAACCGACCCCTCGTTACCATAATTATTTTTCCAATTTCCTTGGGTTGAAGTATCGGTCGTGACAAAGCTTGCTCTTGCCGTCGCTCCACCACAATTTGGAACATTGAATGGCGTTACTGTGCTGTGCTGGCCATTAAAGACTCGGGTGTAATAGGTGCCAGGATTAAGGACTAGGGTCGGTAAAGGCATATCGGGCGGATAATAACCAAACCCTGTTGGAGCTTCGGTAGAATAAGTGGTTCCGGAAACATTTTTATTCCAAAAGGGTTTCGGTAAATTCCCATCACTTAGCACGCTCGTTGAAATATCTACATAGAAACCAAAAGTATTGGGAGTGCCGGACCAAGAGATGGTGGCGTTACCGGTCCCGTTTAAACATGAGACGGAGACGGTTGGTTTAGTTGGGGCCGATCCAACCGGCGATCCTGGCCCTGGTCCCGGTCCTGGAACAGGTGCCGGGGTGCCAAAATTTCGGTTAGTCGATTCTTTTATAGCAAACCCTGAATAAGATACATTGCGAAAATTGGCCACCGCAGTCGCCCCCCCATCTTCTTGCATGATATTTCCTACAATAGCAGAAGGAGAGTGAGGAATATCAATTATTAGATTTAAATTAGCACTAGCAGAAGTGATCTGAATCTTTTTACTAAATCCATCATTATAAGTTCCCAATGTGGTAACAACAATATCAGAAACTTTTTGGACATTTTCTCCGCCAAATTGGATCAAAGCATAATTAGCAAAATAC
This sequence comes from Candidatus Yanofskybacteria bacterium RIFCSPHIGHO2_01_FULL_41_21, assembly GCA_001794025.1. GTDB lineage: Bacteria > Patescibacteriota > Minisyncoccia > 2-02-FULL-40-12 > GWA2-44-9 > 2-01-FULL-41-21. The sequence goes on from MGJA01000007.1 coordinate 13,624, forward strand.
TGAGAAACATTGTTTGGATTCCTTAAAATAGACACTGCTACTGTCAGTTGCCCCATATTGGCAAAAATCCAATCATGGTTTAAGGCAGTACCATTTGAAGAAACTGAAGCAGAAAACTTATTAGAGGCAACTGAGGAACTAGTAAAAGATTGACCATACTGATGATCGTTCTCGGATAAATCTTGATTTAGAGTCACAGCATGTGAACCAAAGCTCATATTTCCACTAACTGACATTAATTGTGAATAATAACCAGGAGACACGACCGATTGAGAGACCTGTACATCCCCATGATTAAATAATTTTTTACCAACAAACAGTCCATTAAAACTAAATCCGGGCGTGGTAATAATCACACGATCTCCACCAGCTTCCTCTGACCCTTTATAACTAACCCCTGATCCTGTAAAAGTAACACTGAACCCTGAATTGGAAGCACTTATACTGCCAGGATACACATTGGTCGTAATAGTTCCGTTAGGAGTTCCCGTTATGATTAATAGGGCCGATCCAAATGACGATGTTTCGCCAACTGAAAAAATTGCCCAATAACCATCACTGCTTCTCACCCAATGGTATTGCCACTCAAAAATAATATCTAATCCGCCATAATGCCAACCTTTTTGTTGTGGCGTAAGAATTGGTGGTGTGATTATAGGCGAGGGAGTTATCGTAGGTGTAGGTGTAATAGTCGGAGTTGGAGTTGTTGTTGGGGTCGGAGTGGTGGTTGGGGTAGAGGTCGGCGTCGGTGTAGTGCAAACAGGAACAGAAAAAGAGCCGGCTTGGCTGTGTTGACCATTAAATACTCGGGTGTAATAAGTTGTACCGGGTTGGAGAGATAGGGTTTGGTTTTGGCTTGGATATATTCCCAGAAAACCGGAAGTAGTGGTTGATGTAGCGGAACTGACATTTTTGTTGTAGAAGGAACCGAAACCTGAATCATCATCCACGTCTATATAGAATCCGTAGCTGGAATTAGGGGTGCCTGACCAAGATATAGTGGCGTTGTAAGCGCCGGATGAACAGGCCGAAAGACCCGAAACAACAGGTTGGGAAGGAGCGGGGGTTGGAGTGGCGGTGGAAGTAGGAGAAGAACTTTTAATAAAATCAGCCGTTCCACAAGGAATATTCTCATAACCATTACCATTCATATATACGTGAGAATAGAATTGCCCGGAATCAACTCTGCCCACTTTGTGTTTAGAAAAATCTATTGTTGCCTTCCATGTTCCATTTCCTAAATTTGATCCTTGATACCAAATAAGATCATCTTGCCCATCAACGGACGACCAAGATGGAAAATAAACCGTAGAAGTTGACTGTACACCATAAGCATAAACATCATGGGTGGATGCGTTATATGCGATAGTTGCATTTGAAGGCCCCGCACTTGTGCAAGAAGGTTTTTCTATTATCACCGGTGTCGGAGTGGGACATATCGGTACAGAAAAAGAATTTGCGGTACTGTGCTGACCATTAAAAACTCGGGTGTAATAAGTTATACCGGGTTGAAGAGATAGGGTTTGGTTTTGACTTGGATATATTCCCAGAAAACCGGAAGTAGTGGTTGATGTAGCGGAACTGACATTTTTGTTGTAGAAGGAACCAAAACCTGAATCATCATCTACATCTACATAGAAGCCATAACTTGGGTTAGGGGTGCCTGACCAAGAGATGGTGGCGTTGTAAGCAATATTTGAACAAGTCGGGAGACCGCTGATTACAGGTTGAGAGGGAGCAGGAGTCGGAGTGGGGGCAGGAGCAGTACAAGCGGGAACATTAAAAGAAATACCCGGAGAACTATTTGGGTAATGGGTTCCACTCCAAACTCTAGTATAATATGTGGTACCAGGATTTAATTGAATCGCCCCAGATGGGGTTGGCTCTCCAAATTGAGAAGCCCCGAAGCCACTTATGGCTTGGGTAGACCTTGATCCCCCTGAAACCTGTTTATTCCAAAAAGTTCCAAAAGAAATATCGGGAGTCACATCAACAAAATAGCCCCAAGTCGAATCTGGGGCCACATCCCAACTTATGTCTACTGAATAAGGACCACTGGCACATACTGGTTTACCGGAGATCCAAACACTGGCAGCACTGGAATCATTAGGCAGAGATAAAACACCAAAAACTATCAGACCACAAAAAACGGAGATCTTTTTTATCATTTTAGATATATTCTCATGGTACTATAAAATAGTAAATAATTATCCACTTATTTTATTTCCTCCATCTCGGACCAATTATCACCGCACTTGGCATCAACAATAATCGGAACATTGAAATGATGAGCCGATTCCATAATTTCTTTAATTTCTTTTGAAACTTTTTCAACCAAATCTCGTCTGACCTCAAATAACAGTTCATCATGAACCTGAAGCAACATCCTGACAGCTTGTCCTGAGCCCGTCGAAGGATCATTAAAATATTTTTCATCAATAAGTTTCTGAACGTTAATCATAGCGATTTTAATAAGGTCGGCTGAAGTACCCTGAACCGGCATATTAATGGCCATCCGTTCAGCGCTGGCCCGAAGCATTGGCATAGTTGAAAGGATATCAGGAATCGGCCGACGACGACCAAAAAGTGTTGATACATAACCATCTTTCCGGGCCTTCTGTTTTGTTTCTTCCATAAATCTGGCCAGCCCCGAAAATTCTTTATTATAATTATCAATAAAAATCTTTGCTTCTGCCCGGCTCACACCAGACGCCCGCTGAAATCCCAGCAAGCCCATACCGTAGAGAACGCCAAAATTTAACGTCTTGGCCTGCCGGCGCATTTCTTGGGTTACGGCTGAAGCGTCAACTCCAAAAACATTAGCAGCGGTTCTGGTGTGAATATCTTCTCCCCTCTTAAAAGCATCGGTCATGTCGGGATCACCTGAAAGATGGGCGGCAACCCGTAAATCAAGTTGAGAATAATCACAAGACAACAGAACAAAATCTTTTTCTGCAATAAATGCTTTTCTGAATTCTTGGCCAATCTCGGTCCGAACAGGGATATTTTGCAGATTTGGATCTTGGCTTGATAATCGTCCGGTGGTGGTACCGGTCTGGTTATAAGTTGTATGGACCCGCCCCTCTGAATCAATCAAGGTCGGGAACGGTTCAATATAGGTTGTTTTGAGCTTCTGAAGTTCACGATACTTTAAGATAAGATTAATAATCGGATGCTCTTCAGCCAGTTTCTCAAGTTCGCCATGGGCCGTTGAAAGGGCTCCCTTGCCCGTCTTACGGACCTTGCCTTTTAAATCCAGTCCGGCAGGTGCCGGATCAAACAACACCACCGACAATTGTTTGGGGGAATTAATGTTAAATTTTCCGCCGGCCATTTTCGAAATTTTTTCTTCAAGATTATTAAGTTCTTTCGTGATAATAATGCTAAGTTTTTCCAATCCCTTCACATCAATTTTAATCCCCGCCCGTTCCATTAAAGCCAAGATCGGACTTAACGGCAATTCTATATCGTTTAGAACTTTCGTCAGATCAAATTCCCTTAATTTCATCTCGTAGTGTTCCTTGAGCATGTCTATATATCCAAGCCGTTTGAGCGGTTCGGGCCCCATGTCCCGTCCAAATTCCAAGAAAAACAATCTTTCCAGAAGAAAATCCTTAACCTCCGAATTCAAAAGATAGGCGGCTAACTTTGTATCAAATACAAACCCGGCGGGGGTTATTCCTTTTTCAAGTGCCCAGCGGTAAATCATCTTTATGTCATGACCAATTTTTTTAATATTCGGATTGCTTATAATTTTACCGAATTGGGTCAAAACATTTCCGTCTTTTAATATTGTTTCAGGGAACCCTTGGCTGGAAACGATGCCGTCTTTGTCTGAAAACCTAAGCAATACAATCCCCAGATGAATATCCAAAACAACTTCATCTGCAGATTCCAATTGGTGTAATATTTTTCCCACCTCGTCTGCCGAACCGGCAAAAACTGTTTTGATATCATCCTTGGGGGCATCAAATAAGCTGGCCGGCTCTGAAGTACTCCCATTTATTTCTCCCAAACGTTTCACAATATTATACAGGGCCAAGTCCTTAAGCAGTTTCTCAAGAGCCAACTTGTCCAAGTGTTTCCGCCATTCAGTTTTCCCTAAATCAAAATCAATATCAACGTCCCGAATAATCGTCGCTAAGTGTTTAGAAAAAAACGCTTGGTCTTTGTTATCAATAAGTTTCTGAATCAGTTTTTCTGATAATTCTTTATTTTTTATCTTTGATTTTTTATCTTTGATATCTTCAATGTTTTTATATAAATTCTCTAAACTTCCAAATGTACCGATAAGCATTGAGGCCGTCTTGTCCCCAATCCCTGGCACTCCCGGAATATTGTCGGACGGATCGCCTTTCAAACCTTTAAAATCAATGAGCTGGGACGGTTCCAAACCGTAGCGGGCTTTAACCTCTTTTTCGTTATAAGTAACTGTATCCGTCACACCTTTACGGAGCGTGAAAACAACAACTTTGTCCCCTTCCACCAACTGAAGCGTGTCTAAATCACCGGTCATGATAATAACCTGCAAATCATCAACGGTCTTGGCTTGTTCCGCCAACGCGCCGATCAAATCATCGGCCTCAAATCCCGCCTTTTCAAAAATTGGAATACCAAACTTGGTCAAAATTTCCTTAATATACGGAATCTGCAAATAAAGTTCATCCGGTGCTTTAACACGATGACTCTTGTATTCAGCAAACTCTTCATGCCGAAAAGTCGCCCCCGGTAAATCAAAAGTGGCTACAATATAATCCGGCTTTAAATCTTTAATCATCTTGATCATCACCGACATAAATCCGAAAATAGCGTTTGTCGGAACGCCCGTGGAAGTATTAAGTGTCGGCGGGAGAGCATGAAACGCCCGATGGACTAACGCATTGGAATCTATTAAAACCAGCTTCTTCATAATTGCATAATAATTGAGAACTAACCCTTTCGCCCCAGACCCAGGAAACCAGTCCCGTCGGTTTCCCCACTGCTGTGGGTCCCCTTCCACTACTGGGTCTTAAAGGTCGGTTCTCAATTATTTTCTGTTATTGATATGTTTCTTGTTTGTTCCGAGACACCTGCCCGTCCAACTGGCGGGTGGTCTATATGGATTATCCAGTGATTTTTTGGGAGAATATCCGCTACTCGTTCCGCCCATTCAATCAAAATAATCGTCCCCCGAAGATGGACAATATCTCCACCGCCAAGCGGAATCAAATCAACAGAATTATTTAATCTGTAACAATCTAGATGATAAAGAGTGTGATAATTGGGCACGTTATGTATGCCATAATGCTTCATTAAAACAAAAGTGGGACTTTTTAAATGTTTCTGCACCCCTAACGCTTCGGCAAAGGCCTGCGTAAAAGTCGTTTTGCCTGCACCAAGTTCACCTTCCAAAGCAATGACAATTGGTTTACCGCCACCTTCCCGCGTTAATTCCAATGCCTGCTCTTTAGCAAATTTTTGAGTATCTTCAGGACTGTGAGAAATATATTGCATCCCGCTTATAATAGCTTTTTTAGGTTATTTTTCAACCCCGCCGTTGAAGAACAGTAAGACCCCACAAGAGCGAACTGAAACCTAATAGTGACTATCGGTGTTGAAATATCTCGTTACAATAAAAAATGAAACCACTGTTCTTCAACGGCGGGGCCAATAAAAAACGGCCGGCGCCTGATACCCGAAGGTATCATTCACCGGCCACGTACAACCCGCCTTACGACGGCTTCGTCGGAGGTGCTTCATTGGCTTCAATCTTTCTGAAGACCTTCCCCACGACCCCTACGGCGCCTTCCAGTAAACCATTCTGACCATCGTGAAATACGAAGGTCCCGGCACCTTTACCCATCTCCAGTGCCGCCTTTGTCCTGTCGTCAATGGTCATATAGTCCGCCGCTGATTGGGATGTCCTAAGTTTTAGGGCTGGGTCTCCGTCCTTTCTCCAGCCAAAAATCTTGGCAACCTTTTGTAGGGGCGCGGCTTTGCTTTCCGCTTCAAGAATCTCCTTCTGCTTTTGAGCTTCAGCATCCAAGATAATCTTCTGCTTCTCACCTTCAGCAGTAGTAATCTTGGCTTTCTTTTCTTGTTCAGCTGCGAGAACGCTCTGGGTAGCAGTAGCCACCAACGCCTCGCCAGCTTTCCTTGCCTCAAATGGGGCCTGGAGAACTTTCCTTACTGATTCTGGTGGAACAACTTCCTCCATCTTGAACCATATTACCTTATCCCCCCAATGTTCCACCCCATCACTTATCCCTTCGATGATTTCGTTCTTGATGACATCAGGTTTATCAAGAATTCCTGGAATTTCTTCAGTTCCTTGAAGAGGATGCTTACCGAAGACACTTCGGATAGTACCATTGGCAATCACTTTGAGTGATTCTCGGACTGGCCCGGCAAGCGCGAAAGTACTCTTGTAAGCAGCATCGGGATCTTCTCCCATTTGATTACCAATTTGAAATTGGACTTCGGGAATCGTGATACCATCTTGGGTTATGGTGTTTTTAACGATGAAGATGCGGCTGAATATCCGGGTAGACCGAACACCTTTTGGTGTTTTCTTGTATCTTCTATCAATTCCGTCTTCTCGAATAAGTTCTACCTGCCCAGCTTCAGTTGTTGAAGTTGGCATATTCTCGGTTTCGGTCTGTCTTGAAGTTGCAATCTCTTCAATACCCCGAATCGTGAATTGAAGACCGGGGTCGAGAGTCCGGAAATATTTCCCGAAAATCGTCATCACCCAACGCTCATCTTGCGGAACCTGATTCGGCTTAGCAAAGATGATGAATAAAACCAGTAACCAAATCACCATGTCCAGTCCTGTCATCATAGACCTCCTAACGGGTTTCTGAAATATTATGTAAACGAGCTTTCGTCCTCTGTTTCGTATTCATACTATACTATGTTTTTTAGTATTTTGTCAAACTTTAATCGTCTTATAAAAATTAAAAAACTGCGGTATCGGGTTCGCCCGATACCGCAGTCGCGTGGGCCTTTCGGCCCGTACTTACTTTTCGTCGCCTGAAAAGCGACGGCTCATAGCAAGGGCTTCCTCAGAAGAAGTCTCTCGCATGAGCTCCCTCAAACTCTTACCGCCCTTTTGGGGCGATGGCGGAACCGACTGGCTCGAGGAGGTGGTTGGCAACGTGGCTTGTGGAACCGTCTGCTCCGGGACACAGACGTATCCCTGAGGACAACCCTGCGCCACAGTGGCCGGCGCGGCCTGTTGAGTCTCAGGAGCCACCGGAGTAGTGGCAACGACCTGCGACGTCGGCAACGTCGGGGTCGTCATATCAACGTTCGGTGCGGCCTGTCCAGCAGTCGGCGCGACGGTGGCCTTTGCCGAACCCCACCAGGAACTCGGCGACCACAGCGAGAACGACCTCGCTGTCGCCGTTGCCGCCGGCCAGAGATCCGTACTCACCCGATTGTACAGAGTCACTCCCAACAGGAGCAGTCCGACAATCAGAACGATCCGCCAGATACCGTTGAACACTCGCAAGATAGTGGCTCGGAAGTGCCACCCCGCTCCCAGAAGGATAATTAGGATGATCCAGAACCACCACGACTTGATGTCCATGGAGGACAGGATCGAGATCATGATACCCGCGAGAAGAAGAATCCCCCCTCGTAGATACAAAAGGCCGGGACCCAGAAGCCATGCAATAACCCTTGCCATAGTATCACCTCATAGAAAAGAGTTTTGTCAGGCGAGGCGGGATGCCTCGCCTGACGAGTTGTATTTCTCTACCCCACCTACTGACGGCAGGGCTGCCCCTCGCACTTCGACGAGATAATCCAACCCTCCGAACCGCCCAGCGACACCCAATCCATATCGATGCCGGTGACGGGAACCGCCTGCCCGTTCTTCTGGCGATACACGAGGGCGTTGACCCCCGTGTTTCCCGCGGGGAGGATGAAAATCCTTTCCTCACCTGGCGGAACCAAGCACTGGTCAAGCGACCCGTCCTTGGCCATCAGGAGGAGATCGGACTCCCACATGTTGATGTAGATCGAACCACGCGCGACGTCCTTGACGTCGCGTGGGGTCAGGTCGTACTTGGAAAGCTGTTCCAGAAGGGTAATCCTAGTCCAGCACTTGCCATACAGTTGCCTGGCAAGGGCCGAAACCATCAGGTTTTCCTCGGTAAAGGCCCTTTGAGGGGCCAACACCGGAGGTGCCTGCTGGTAGACCATCTCTTGATCCGCCTGCTGGCCGGGATACGAAGACGTCTGGGACTGCTGCCCCGCCGGCATCTGCTGGACCTGCGGGTCATCCTCCATGAGGATTTCACCGCGAGGGGCTTTGGGTTCCCCTCTATACCTGGAATCGTTGGTGAGAACGGCACCTGCCGCTGCCTCTACCCAGCCCCATGGACTTCTGGGGTTGATGGCCGCTCGACGAATACCGTCAACAACCATCACGATTCCCGCACCACGCTCAATGCGCTGACGCATGTTTGGAGGGAGATGCCGCATTTGTTCATTGTACAAAGGGAAGAACCCTCGAGGGTTACTTACCCCGTACATACGTGCCTCTTCATTCCACCCGAAATCGCTGACCACCGTCCGAATCCGGGCACGACGGTACTGATCACCCATCCGACGGACCATCGCCAAATTGTCGGCAGTGAGCATTCCCACCTGGTCCCCACGAACCAGGTAGTACCAACCTTCAATCGACTGGGGCACGTATCCCCAACGGATCTGCGCGTTGGCCGTGGTGGCCGACGCGAGAAGTACGAGAACAGCGAACAGCGCGAGAATCATCTTCTTCATGGCACTCTCCTGAAAGCCCCTGCGCATCATGCACAAGGGCGAAAACGAACTGAACTTATTTGATTGTCAGGGTACATCCCTAACCATCTGAATACTTCTATTATATCACCTTTTGATTATTTTGTAAAGCTTGACTTTATGCCCTAAAAATGGCCTTATTTTAATCCCCTTTTGCTGTTTTTGTTTAGAATTGAAATTTTTTCTATTTCCTAATTTCTATTTCCTAAAACCTATTCAATATTTTTATAGTGTCTTATTTTTGCCACTCCCCGCTCTTTCACAAAAGCAACGGCAACTACATCCATCTGCCATGGTTGATCGTCTGGATAATGATTGTCCGAAAGGTACGTCCGAGCAATGCGAGCCATCCGATGACGCTTATCGGTATTCACTCGAAGCTCTGGTTCAAAACCCGCAATATCTTTTTTGCTGGCTTTGACTTCCACGAAAATAACTATCCCCTCTTTCTCAACAATGATATCAATTTCACCCCATGGTTTACGATAATTGTGCCCCTTGATTTCATAACCTTTGGATTTTAAATATTCAGCCGCATAATGTTCGGCAAAAAATCCCAGTTCACTTGTTCCTCTTAATGGCATAGATGAAATTTAACACTTTTTTCTATCCACACGGTGTGGATAGAACTGATTGACCTTTGGGGGTCAAGTATGGTACCTTAGGTGTACGTTCTCGCAAGAGAATTTTTCCGTTCTTAGGCCATTTTTAGCCCCCGATCCCATTAGGACTATCCTCACAAATAAAGCTCGCAAAGTTCAAACGGCCGTTCGGCCTTTTTCGTGTCATCTCGGACGCTTTCTTAAATCTGAAAGGAACCAGCTTGGAATAATCCTTGGAATTGCTCTCATCCTTATTATCATTAAGGGGCCGGGGAGTAACCAATCGGGTATTATCGGTAATGTCGTCCGGCATTACATAGAGGAAACATCGGCCTCTATCATCCCAACTGATAAAAACTCCCAACTAACTGACATCGGCAGTTTGATGGGTGGAAGCACTTCAATCATTTATCCAGCTAACCCCTCAACTATTTATGAAGGTCGGGGAGGTCCTGGAGAAGATACTCCACCAGAAACATATACCATTCAAAATAGTTCTATTCAAAGTATTGATTCGGCCTCAACCGACTATCTCAACGATATCAAGCCAAACAAGATTATTGAGTACACCATCCAACCCGGAGACGCTTTATCATTTATCGCTTCCGACTATGGAGTAACCGTCAATGATATTATTTGGGCAAACAATTTAAAGGACGTGGATAGCATCAAACCGGAACAAATTATAAGGATTCCGCCGGTCTCTGGGGTTATATATAAAATCAAAAGTGGCGATACTGTAAGTTTAATCGCTAAAAAATATGGGATTGATGAAGAAAAAATCAAATCTTTCAACGATATTTCTGAAAATGGCAATTTAAATATAAACGACGAAATAATAGTACCAGGAGGCAAAATGACGACGCAACCTAAAACCAAAGTCCAGACAGCAACGTCAACATTTGCCCATTTACCCAACCTTGGTGACTATTTTGCGCTTCCAACTAAGGGCCGAATTAGCCAAGGGCTTCACGGAAGAAATGGAGTAGATATTGCGGCTTCCTGTGGTACTAGTATTTTCGCCGATGCTGATGGAACAGCAACGACAGTTGATGATACTGGATATAACGGGGGATTTGGTAAATTAATTAAATTATCTCATCCCAATGGCACGGAATCACTTTTTGGTCATGCCAACAAACTTTTAATAACCGTCGGACAAGTAGTCATTAAAGGTCAATTAATAGCCATTATGGGCAGTACTGGCCGTTCTACTGGTTGCCACCTTCACTGGGAGGTTCATGGTGCTAAGCACCCATTATCTGGATCTTAGAACAGGTTCCTCGCTTTAAAAAATCAAATATTCCAACAAAAAATCGCCTAAAGGCGATTTTTTGTTTCGGACGGAACTAATATAAAAAACTTAATTACTTTCTCCCAGTAACTTCTCATTAATCTTGAGAGAAATTGCTTCGGCAATATGATTAGGTTTGATTAATTCTGACTTATCCAAATCGGCAATTGTCCGACTAAGTTTCTTTATTTTGTGGTATGCCCGAAGAGATAACGCCCTAGATGCCACCGCATTTTGAAGAAGTTTTTCCGCTTCCGGTTCCAATTGGCACCATTTATCAATGTTTTTATAAGATATTTCAGCATTAGTAAATATTTTTGAATTCCTAAATCTGACAAGTTGGGTAGCCCGAGCATTAGCCACTTTTTCTCTTATTTCATTGAACTTTTTGATCGGCATTGGCTCTTGATTGATTGTTGACGTTTCTCTCGGAACATTAATTTGAATATCAATTCTATCCAAGAGGGGACCGGAGATTTTCTTGCGATAACGGATAACATTCATGGGTGAACAAATACAATCGGCCCTTAACTCACCATAATTACCGCACGGACAAGGATTCATTGCAGCGACAAGAGTAAATTTAGCGGGTAATTGTATTGATCCAGATGCCCTAGAGACCGTGATTAGACCCTCTTCAAGCGGTTCTCTTAAACTTTCCAGAACATGACGGGGAAATTCGGGCAATTCATCAAGAAACAAAATTCCTCTATGAGCTAAACTAATTTCTCCTGGTTTAGGGCTGGTCCCACCACCAACCATAGCTGGAGCTGAACTTGTATGATGTGGGCTACGAAATGGACGATTAGACATAAGGGACGAGCCATTCACAAGGCCTAGAGAACTATAAATACGAGTTACTTCAATTGCTTCAGGAAACGAAAGATTAGGCATTAAATCAACTAGGGCCTTGGCCAAAAGGGTCTTCCCAGAACCCGGGGGACCACTCATAAGAATATTATGCCCACCAGCCGCAGCCACCATTAGAGCGTGTTTGGCGGTTTCTTGACCCTTTATTAAACGGAATGCTTCACCATCATCTTCAGAGATAATTGTCTTAGGTGCTTGATATTTTGCTGGCTTCAAAGGTTTTATTCCACTCAAATGATCAATGAGTTCAGTAATGGTACTCGCCCCAAACACATTCAAACCTTTAATAATTGAGGCCTCACCGGCATTAGTGACAGGAACAATAATCTCTTTAAATCCTAGATTTTTAGCTAATATTGCGGCTGAAAGGACACCATTAACTGGTTTTATAGCTCCATTTAGAGACAATTCACCTAAAAACACTTTATCTGACGTATCAAATTTTACTTGTCCTGTTTCTAAAAGGTACCCAACTGCAATAGGTAAGTCATAAGCAGGACCTTCTTTACGAATGTCGGCTGGGGCAAGATTTATGATAATTCTCTTGTGTTTTGCACTAGGAGGAATAAGGGCATTTGTCCGGATAGCCGAAGCGATTCTTTCTTTGGATTCTTGAACGGCTTTATCGGGCAAACCGACAATATTAAAAGCGTGTAAACCGGGAGTTGAATCAACCTCAACTTCAATCAGTTGAGCATCAATTCCGTTTATTGAGGCCGAGAATAGGCGAACAGACACAAGAGTGGAAAGTTAAAACAAAATTATCCGGCACAATCAATACAAAATTGGGCCATAGGCATAGCCAAAAGACGTTCTATGGGAATTTCTACGCCACATTTCTCACAAATGCCGTAGTGGCCCGTTTTGAGCTTCTCCTGGGCTTTTAAAATGGCCTCTAGGTGATGTTTGAGTTCTTGTTCAAGGGCTGTATTGGTTTCCGTAATTGTTGCTTCGCGAGCAATATCATCTTCACGAACATCTCCCTCGTAATCAGCTGGTATGGGCTGAAATCCACCTGAAGCCGGATCAGCAACTGCAACCTCTCCCAATTCTTTACGGGCTAGAATTTCTTCCTCCTTTAATAATTGGGTTAATTTTTCTAAATCTTGGGAAGTCATAGAACTTATGTTATTCCAATGTATAAAAAAAGCAACAAGGAGCGAAGGCGACGCAGTGCCCTGCGAGAGTACGAGCGGGTATAAACAAGAAATAAAAGAGGACCCAGATAGTCGCTTTTAAGATTTAATTGCGAGTGTGACACTGAGTCCCCAAGCCCAATTTTGCCGGCGGTCCATAATTATTATCAAACCTCCAGCTACTTTCAAAGATCTATAACTGCAACTTACCCTTACTCATCTAGTATAGTGCCATGGTGACACTGGTGTCAATGTGGATAAGTGTCACCAAAAATGTCACCAGTTTTATAAATGTCACCATCATCAAATAAATGGCTTAAACAGGTGTCTTTTAATGGTGACACGATGGTGACATTTATAAATGTCACCATGTCACTAGTGTCACCAAAAATGTCACTTAGTGACAGGATATAAACACCCCGCCTTTTTATAAAAAGGCGGGGTGTTTAATTAAAAACTATTTAAGGACTTCTATTTTCCTAGAACCGCGAAAGAATCGATGGTTGCAAACATTGCTTCACGAGAACCGGCAATAATCAAATAGGTCTTTCCGTTATATTGCATCAGGGCATAATCAATGGAGTGATCGGGATAAGGAAAATTCTTAAAGTGGACTGATACACCACTATAATTAGTGGTCAAAAATGGACCGATATTTTTGGCCGGTGTAATACCCATAATCCCTGCCAAATCATTGCTCATGGTTGATTCCCAACCCTGAAGAATACTGGCGGAGGAGCTGGCTATTTCACTAATTATTACAAATCGAGAACCCGGAATTGTGTTGGTGGCCGGCTGACCTTTACTGTCAAAAGATTCTTTTTGGCCGTACAACAAGAATTTATAATTTTGACCCAGTGCTGTTTGAAATGCTGGCGGATACGATACCACAAAGCGATTTAAGAGACCGGAAATTGTAAGGGGTTGAGCGCTACTAGAGGAAGCCCCGCTAGATATATCCATCACGACAAAGGTCTGGGAAGTTACAGGTTGGGCACCAATACTATTGCTAAATGCAGTCGTTGGATCTCCGGATTGTGGGAGAACAATTGTTCCACCCCGAGTTGTAAATATTGTAGATAATACATCCGGGTTTGGTGTGGCGGTAGGACGGGGAGTGAAGGTAGGAATTGGGGACTCCATGGCAACTTGGTCGGTACGAATCATAAAATACCAATAAAGACCGCCGAGAAGGACTACTGCTACAGCAATACCAACAAAGATAAGATTCCTTGAATTTGAACCGGAACCAACCGGTTTATCCTCTGTTGGTGGAACATAGAATTGATTCTTTTGATCAAATTTTGTTTCTGGCGCTCTAGTGGACGGAGTAGCTGGAGGCATAACCGGACGGGGAATTGGGGCAGGAGTTGGGGTTTTCGGTGTCTGACTTTGATTGGGAGCAGTCGACAAAGGGGCTGATTTTGTGGCCGAAGGCATACTCGCAGTTGGTCCTGATTTTGGTGACATTGGAACGGGAGTAGTCGGAACAACTGGAGTAACCGGAGCTGTTGGGATATTATCAATCTTCCTGGGAATATTAACACCTTGAGGTTGTTGACCGGCTTTAATCTTAGCCATGTCATCAGCCATTGTCCGAATAGATGATTGGTATTCTTTTGGAACTGAAGGAGTAACTGGTGGTGTCCCGATTCCTCCCCCGACTGGAGTCGAGGGTTGAGGAATCGAGGATCCTCGACTTTGAGACACCGACGGAGTCGGTGGTAAAGTCGGGAGAGGAGTCGGACGGGAAGGCATACTTGGAGTTAAAGGAGCCGGCGCCGGCTGTGGTATTGGTTTTGGCGCCTGATTTGGAATAGAAGAAGTTGGCCCATTAGCAGACGCAGGTGGATAATTTTGCGGACGACTTAATTCTTTAACTAAATCATCTATGTTTGATTGGGGAACTGATGAGTTTGGACTTTTGTCGTCCATAGTGGTGAGAATTAATTTATTACTATCAGCATATCACAAGCGCAAATTATTTTATACACACCGCTCCACCGTTGTCATTTGTTTACGGCTTCCTCTCGGACTATTTCTGGTCGCCTCTCCTTATTTCTCCGACCGTCCGAAGCAACTTCTGTCAGGCCATGCGGCTCGCCTTTGGCGACCCGTTCCTGACATCTTCGGGCCGGTACCCGGAGAAATAACGTCGAAGCTTCCGAAATAGAACCGATTGTGCAGATGCAAACAAATGACAACGGCTTCGCTCAATTTTAAAATTAACAAAAGACCGCCAGAAGGGCCGTCTTTTGTTAATAATTTACTTAGTCCCGCGGAGATTTCATCGTTAAATTGAGACGTCCTTGGTCATCTATTTTTTTCACCCAGACGTGAACCTTCTGGCCTTCTTTTACTTTATCACTGGGGTGATTAACACGTTCATTGGCCATTTCTGAAACATGGACCAAACCATCAATGCCCGGCAAGATTTCAACAAAAGCACCAAAATCCATTATCTTTACTACCGTGCCATCAAATTCATCACCGGGTTCGGGCTCATAGGTGATTTGTTTGATAAGTTTCAATGCTTTATCCATACCATCCGAAGTGGCTGAAGTTACAAATACAGAACCGTCATCTTCAATATCAATTTCAGCGCCGGTCTGTTCAATAATGGCATTGATATTTTTACCTCCCGGTCCAATTAAAGCACCAATTTTGGCGGGATTAATTTTCACGGTTTGAATTCTTGGGGCGTGTGGAGAAAGATCGGACCGGTGAGTATTAATCGCCGTCGTGATAACTTTCAGTATTTCCAAACGAGCTTTGAGGGCTTGGGTTAATGTCTCTTCAACAATCTGGGGAGTAATACCTTCAATTTTCACATCCATTTGCATACCCGTCACCCCCGTAGCCGTACCGGCTACTTTCAAATCCATATCACCGTGGTGATCTTCCGGTCCTTGAATATCAGTGAGTATTTTATATTTCATTCCGCCAGAGGCGGATTTCGCTTCGCTCAACATTAATCCCATGGCAATACCGGCGGCAGGAGCTTTGATTGGAACACCACCATCCATAAGAGCAAGAGTAGAGCCACAGACCGAAGCCATAGAAGACGAGCCATTTGAAGAGAGTATTTCCGATACCAGACGAATAGTATAAGGGAAATCTGCCCGTTCAGGAATGATAGGTTCAAGTGAACGTTCCGCCAGATAACCATGTCCAATTTCTCGTCTACCCGTCGCCCCAATCCGACCAACCTCACCAACACTGTAAGGAGGAAAACCATAGTGATGGAAGAATCGCTTTTTAGTCAAATCAATTTCCATTGATTCAAACCATTGTTCCATTCCTGGCGCGCCGAGTGTTAGAATTGATAACGCTTGAGTAGTACCGCGATTAAATAAACCTGAGCCGTGGGTGCGGGGAAGGATAGAAGTGTCAGCCGAGAGTGGGCGAAGTTCATCCATTTTTCGACCATCGGGACGCTTGTCTTCGTTAAGAATATTTTTGTGAACGGCCTGGTCAATTTCATCTTCAAAGATAATACCGGCTTCGTCCAATTTCTTTTTTAGTTCAGCATCGCCTTCATGAGCAGAGAGGTCTTTGAATTCTTCTTTAAGATAAGCCATCAATTCTTCTTTAACTTGACCCAAGCCCTCATAGAAAGCAGTTTTTTCTTTGCCAGGGGCGTATAAAGCAAGCTGAAGTTTCGGTCCGGAAAAATTCTTCACCATAGCCGACAAAGCTTCGTCATGAACAAAAATTTCAAGTTCTTTTTTCTTCTTGCCGATTTCTCCAGCGATTTTGTTTTGTAAATCAATCAAGCCCTTAAGAGCATCAAAGCCATTGGAAATAGCACCAGCAATATCTTTTTCGGGAATAATCTTGGCGCCGGCTTCAATCATGTTTATTTTATCGGCCGTGCCGGCAACGACAATATCAAAATCGCTGGTCGCTCGTTCCTGATAAGTCGGGTTGAGAATCAATTTACCGTCAACTCCTGCCTCGCTGGCTGGCAGGCGCCCAATACGAATACCAGCGACGGGGCCGTTGAAGGGGATATCGGAAATCATTAAGGCCAGAGAAGCGCCAAATAATGCCGGCATATCGGGATCATTAATACCATCAAACGATAAAACCGTCGCAATGACTTGGATTTCGTTGCGGATTTTATTATTGAAACGAGGACGAATTGAACGGTCAATCAGCCGGCCCGTAAGAATAGCGTCTTCAGTGGGTCGACCCTCACGTTTAATCCATTTGGAACCTTTAATTTTACCGGCAGCGTAATACTTTTCTTCATACTCAACTTGCAACGGCATATAATCCACGGCCTTCACATGAGCGGACATGGTCGCATTAACCATAACCACGGTTTCACCATACTGAACACTAACCGTACCATTGGCCTGACCGCCAAAACGCCCAACTTCCACCGTCAGCGGTTTACCCGCAAACTCGGTAGAGTATTTTTTTACTTCTGCCATGTATGATTACCAACAAAAGAGAGAGCCCGCCCCGTCGTAACGATTCGGGTAAAAAACAATCCTGGCCACACGCCTCAAATCAATTTAAGAAGTATGGCTAAAATTGCCCCATTTCGATTGCTTACTTTATACTTTTGTCGGTTGTTAATTAACTTATTGGAATTTTAGCACATAAAAGTAAAAATGCAACTGGATTGTCATTTTTAAAAATTAATACTATTCTACCGATCGGAGGACCTTATGGCCGAAGAAAAAAATAAGATAAACTCTCTCACTGAACTGCTCAAGCAACGCAACGGTTTCGTATCAATTCGTGAAGCAATTGAACTCCTTGGGCCAGAGGAATATAGTTCATGTCTCGTCGATTTGGTCACCAAGGACGAAGATGACGAAGAAAGTGCCACCTTGTTCTTTCAGAACGGTGACAGTGCCACAGGAAAACCAACTCATGTCTGCTTTTCCAGCGCATTTATGGACTGGTTCTGTGACAAAGTTGATACTGCTCTCGAACAACAGGGAGTATTGAGCCCAAGAACGAAAGGGGTCAAGATTGTCTGAAAACGCCGCCCTTCGGGGCGGCACTTTCATTTATTTAAGCAACACTTTGTCTTTCACTTCTTCTAGGTTGAGGAAGTTATTGGCGACCTCAATAAGACGGGCTGAAGTAGAACGTTGGAAACCGGCGACTTCCACAATGGTACCGTTAAACTTTAGATAATCAACTAGGGGTTCGTAATCACCGTCACCGGAAACAATAACCACAACGTCAACAAGTTTGGAAAGAGTAATAGCGTCAATGGCGATAGCCACGTCCCAGTCACCCTTTTTCATCCCGCCTGGAAAGATTTGGAGATCTTTGGATTTTAATTCATAGCCCGCCTTTTCTAGGGCGCCAAAAAACGCTTTTTCTTCTTCAGTATCGGATTTAATAACGTAGGCAATGGCCCGGACTAATTCGCGATTAGCGGTGGTAAGTTTTAAAAGCTCGGCAAAATTAACTCGGGCCTTATACAGATTCTTGGCCGAATGATACATATTGGAAACATCTACGAAAATACCAACTCGGTGGTTTTTTCTTTGGGGAACTGTGAGTTTATTCAAAATAGCTTACTAGCTCATCAGCTTCCTAGCTTTTTAGGTTTTCCTAACAAGCTAATCAGCTAAGAAGCTATTTAGAGCCCGAGCTTTTTAGTGAGGGCTGTGTGTCTCTTGGGATTGTCGCGTTTCAAAAAATCCATGAGACGTTTGCGTTTGGCTACCATTTTCAAAAGACCAAGACGAGAACTGTTGTCTTTGCCGTGCTTCTTTAAGTGTTTGGCCAGGGACTCAATCTCTTTGGTAAATAAAGCAATCTGGGCTTCGGCTGAACCAGTATCTTTATCGTGAATCCGAACCTGTTCCAAAACTTTTGATTTTTGTTGTGTGGTAAGGGCCATTTGAAATAGTGATTAGCCAATAGCGAATAGTGGCTAGTGGCTAGCATTAAAACTGAAACTGAATGTATTCTATCACGGATTTTTATTGCTTGCAATGGTTCGTTTATCAACGAAACACGCTTATATTTTGCGACATAAAGATGTATAATATTTAGATATGGCGGACTTACGGACCCTAAAAATACAATATCTGGAACATTTGGAAATAGAAAAGAATCGATCACCTAAAACCCTAGAAAACTATGGGCGCTATCTGGATCGTTTTCTTCAGTTCGCTAAAGTTAATAAAGCAGAAGATCTTGATGACGAACGTATCCGCCAATATCGCTTGCATTTAAATCGCCTCACCAACAAAGACGGACAACTTCTAATGAAAACAACCCAGAATTATCACATCATTGCCCTTCGTAATTTTCTGAAATATCTAGCCAAGAGGGGAGTAAAAAGCGTTTCCGCGGAAAAGATTGAATTGGGCCGAGCCGAGGATAGACACGTAACTTTTCTTGAACACACTGAATTGGACCGTCTCCTAAATGCCCCTGATGGTTCCGGATTAAATGCTTTACGAGATCGGGCTATGCTTCGGATGCTATTCTCAACCGGTATGCGTGTCTCCGAATTATGTTCAATGGATCGTAATAAGATTGACGTAAAACGAGGTGAACTATCAGTGTTGGGAAAGGGACGAAAAATTCGTTTAGTTTTTCTGTCAGATGACGCCAAAGATCACATTGCCCAATACCTCACCAAACGGACTGATGTTGATGAGGCGTTGTTTATTCGCATTCCAAAATCAGGAAAATTTAGCAAGGACTCTGACCTTCGTCTTACCCCCCGCTCAATTCAACGTATTGTTCAAAAATATGCCATCAAAGCCGGTATAATGGGTAAACACGTTTCGCCTCATACACTAAGACACTGTCTACATAGGGAAACTAGAATTTTCCTAAATGACAAAATCTGCTCGGCTTTGACATTGTTTCAGAACAATAATATTTATGTCAAAAGTATGGATTTTAAAAAATCTGTCATTGGTGACAAAAAAGTGGTTCAAAAATTCAGTCACCCAGCAACACAACTTCTTCGAATACAAGCTGACGGACATGAGATAATTTGTACTCCCAAACATCGCCTTTTCACGATAGGAGCAAGTGGAATTGAAGAAATGGAGGCCCAAAATGTCCAGCTCGGAACACACCTCGCCGGTATAAAGGAAATAAAAATGAAAGGTCATAAATTTTTGAAACCAGAAGTTTGGCGACTTATTGGATATACACTAGGTGATGGAGTAATAAATGAAAGATTTAGGGGAGTTAAGATATATGACAAAGATAAATCATTCCTTGAATTTTATAGTAATATTTTTGAAAGAAATTTCGATAAAAAACCTTTTCTAGTAAAAAGAAAGTCCGACTCTTACGAATTAATATTCTATTCAAAAAAAATGGTTTCTTTTTTAAGGAATTACATCCCGATTGGAACAGCTCCATATAAGCGTATCCCTGCCCAATTATTCCAGGCCACCAATAAGGAAATTAGACAATTTTTGGCCGGAATATATGATGCTGAGGGTAATAGCGGAACAATCAAGATGTTTTCTTCCAGTAAGGAACTCCTCAAAGATATCCAGATGCTCCTAATAAGGCTCGGTATAGATAGTCATATCTTAGAAAGAAAACGGGTAGTAAAGCTTCCACAGGGTAAAATTATTCCCAACATAATATTTACTCTCCACGTTCTTGATCAAGACAGCCAAAGAAAGTTCAAAAAACAGATTCTCACACTCAAAAAGAATATACTTATTTGTGGTCAAAAAGAAAAAATAGAGCATGATAAAATTCCATGCCAACCCATAATTATGAAGCTTTTAGAGTCACTCCGAATACCAGAGGGAAGGGGGTTCCACCAAAGGTTAGAAAAAGAATGCGGCATTAAGTATTTTAAGCGTCACACTAAATTAGCACTCACAAAAAATCTTCTTTCAAAAATTCTTGCTGAACTGAAGAAATTTGATAAAGTCGGGAAATTTAAAGAATTCTATACAATCCTTAACAATATCACACGAAATAAAAATTTAATTTGGTTTCAGGTTAAGAAAATAGACCGTATCATAACTAAAGAACAGCAAGTTTTTGATTTTGGTATTAAACAAACTCATAATCTAATAACTGACGGATTTATTTCTCACAATTCCTACGCCACTGATTTATTAAGAAATGGTGCTGACATCCGTTCCGTCCAAGCCATGCTCGGACATTCCTCGGTCACCACCACCCAAATCTACACCCACGTCACTGATACCCAACTTCGGGAAATCCACAAAAAGTTTCATGATAAGAAATAGCATCTAAAAATCCTCCTTTCGGAGGATTTTTAGTGAGCGTACAATATGCTCCAAATTATTTTTTTGGTGAATGACTATCGGGCCGACTATCAATTTTACTCGGCTTCAACTTTGAGGACAATCGCTCCTTCTCTAACTTTGCCAGTGGCCTGCAGACCGACGATATCGCCCTTCTTGGCCTGCTGAACCTCTTCGTGGTCAACCTGCATTGAGCTGACTGTCTGCTCAAAATCCGAGCCGTGGCCCTCGAATTTGATTTTGTCGCCCACCTTAAGACCCGTGGCTAACTCTACGATAGCCACCCCAATCTTATCGTAATAATGGGTAACTTTTCCGACCGGTTTCATATAGTTTAATTATATAAAAAGGGATTAGATAATGCAAGTTTATAAAAAGTTTCTTAATAAAAAACAAAACCTAGTTCGATTGCACACGATGCGATCGAACTAGGTTGTCTTGACGTCGAAGTTTGCGACATCAAATGAATCATCTATGGATTGGGGTCGGGAAGTGATTTGATACACGCAAACAGAAAGGTTTGAGCCATCCAATCGCATGTTTTTGTGCCGTACAGTAAACTCATATTGAGTTGGATCGAGCCCAAGATCAGAGAATTCCTGCTTATTGCTCGCTAACTTTTTGATCAGCCTACGAGTCAATTTGAACACACGTCGCGGTCCCTCTTTAAACTGGTAGGTTTTTATAAGTTCGGGATGAGCTTCATAAACCGCCCAGATGACACTAATGTGGAACACATAGATCTCCTGTATGTGTCCAACTAGGAACTGCCGAAGCAAACGTTTGGTCTTGCCGACCCGCATCGGCAAGTTATAATATTTACCTCTTAACCATCGACGGTTCTGATAGAACACAATTGCGTATTCACGGTCAAACTTCTCCAAGTCATCGTGGTGTTGTTGAAGCTGAATTTCTCGAATAATTGCCCCCCACTCAATCCAGATGTTTTGACCTCAGTAAACATATGGCGCCGAGCATGATAGAGATCGCCGCCCAAATGATTTGAAGCAGTTGGTTTGCCAGAACATACTTTCTGTGCGACATCGACACCAAATTGTCCGATAACGGTCAGTCGTCCATTCCACGTCCGACGAAAACTTTTCTTGGCCATGTTTTCAAAGACCTCAAACTTGATATAGCATTCATTTACAGCAAAAACAACCCCCCACTTTTTAGTTAAAAAGTGGGGGGTTGTTTTTGATATTGTGCCCAGGGCCGGACTCGAACCGGCAAGCCCTTGCGGGCAAAGCATTTTAAGTGCTTCGAGGTTACCAATTTCTCCACCTGGGCAATTTTAAATTCTGAGGCCATGATGGGACTTGTCATGGCTACGCCAGATCTAGCGAAGCTATGACACCCATGAATAACGGTTTTGTCCCGCTACGCGGGATCTCCCGAAGGGAGACAGACCACTCACCGAACCTCGGAGGTGCAGGCGGGATTTGCACCCGCGGATAGCGGTTTTGCAGACCGCCGTGTTAGCTACTTCACCACTGCACCATATTTATTTTTCAATATCTCTTTTTGCTGATGATTTTTTAAGAATCTCTCATATTGAACTGCTTCACTTCTTGTTTCGAAAGAATGTGATTCTAATAATTGCCACGGTCTATATCCTTTTGTCGACCGAACTTCACCGTTGTTATGCCGTGCTAAACGAATACTAACATTTTCAGCACTCCCGACATAAAAATCACCATTTTTTTGACTTTTTAAGACATACGTAAAATAGCTCATATTTCTTTTGTCTCGCTTCGCGAGATCTGGCGAAGCCAGACAGACCGCAGCGTTTCCACTTCGCCACAGCACCTTCATTGTGATTACAATGTCCTTGCGATGCTTTCTTCTTGATAGATTTCTAAAATATCGCCAACTTCAATATCAATCGCGGTCTTAGAATCAATGATATCAATTCGCATTCCGGTTTCCAATCCTTCAGCTACTTCAGGTACATCTTGTTTGGCTTGTTGAACTTGACCGACTTTCGCTATCATAACGCTTTGACCATCGCGTATAACATCACAAAAAGCGCCCCGAACCAGTTTACCGGATAAGACCCGGCCACCAATGACTTGGGCCCGAGCATCTTTTTTAAAAACGGCGAGAATTTTGACTTTGCCTAATACTTCCCGACGAATTTCCGCATCTAATAATCCTGCCATCTTTTTACGGATATATTCAATCAGTTCGTAAATGACATCAAATGTGGCAAGATTCACGTGTTCTTTCTCCGCCAACTTTCGGGCGGAAGTTTCAACAGAAACACGAAAACCAATCACAGAACCACCACCGGCTACAGCTGTTCGCACATCTGAATCGGAGATAGTTCCAATATCATAACTCAATACGGTATAGGCAATTTCTTCGGATTTAATCTGTTTGAGCGCTGCTTCAATGGCCTCCAAAGAACTGGAAACATCCGTCTTGATTACTAGTTTCAAATACTTCTTTGAAGGATCCATTTGGGTATGACTGGCTTTCAAGAAACAGAACAGGGGAGTAAGGTCAATGTTTGAAGCCGATATGTCTTGGGCCAAATCTTTAGTTAAAGCGGTCGTGAATTCACGACCAATATCGGGAGGATTAGTCCACCCTGTAATTAATACTGGTTGGGATGGATCGGCTGTTTCAAGACGGTTGCCCGTAAAGTCCTCCATTGATTTAATCTTGCCAATTATCGTACCCGCCACAATCCAGTCGCCGACAGACAAAATACCCTTGCGAATAAGGGCGGTCGCAACATATCCTCGGCGCTTATCTAAGTTTGATTCAATAATAACGCCGGTCGCGGGCAAGGAACGATCTTCTTTCAAGTCCTCCAATTCAGCAACAAGCAAAACCATGTCCAATAATTCATTGATGCCTCTCTTTTCTTTGGCTGATATTTCAACAACAGGCACAGTTCCACCCCAGTCCTCAACGAGAATTTCTTCACCAGCTAGATCCTGTTTAACTTTCTGGACATTTGCTCCTGGTTTATCTATTTTACTGATTGCCACGACGACAGGAATCTTTTCCTCTTTGATAATTCTAATGGCTTCTTGGGTCTGGGGTTTAACACTTTCATCAGCCGCTACAACCAGGATCGCTACATCAGCAACTTTAGTTCCCCGAGAACGAATAGCGCTAAAGGCCTCATGGCCGGGCGTATCTAAAAATGTAATCATCTTACCTTGAGTCCCTCCATCAGCGGGGTGAACGACTGCCTGATAGGCACCGATGTGTTGGGTGATACCTCCCGATTCACCGCCGGCAATATTGGCCTTGCGGACAACATCCAGCAAACTTGTCTTGCCGTGATCAACATGACCAAGCACTACCACGATTGGTGGCCGGTTTGTTGAAATAGTTTGTGGAGTAGAATTGGGCATTAGCGTGATTAATATTTTACCAGAAAAATCATAAATTAGCAACTAAAAATGACTCGTGTTTAAGCCATTTTTACACATGCGGAGAGGGCGAGATTCGAACTCGCGAGGGGCTTTAAGACCCCTCCGACTTTAGCAAAGTCGGACGATAGACCACTCTGACACCTCTCCCGCAAATAACCACGTTACTATATCACGGCTTTATACCTTTTTAAATGTTTGGGATTGTGTGAACCGATTATTTTAAAATATCTTTCTACATCTGGCCTACTATTTAATCTTACATGTATGCCATTAACGGAAGGGGTCATTCCTAAGTCCCTCAAGATGCTAATCATGGATTCTCTAAGAGGTGCTGACGCGCTGGCAAAATCAATTTTCTTATAAGAGTACTGCTTATTATTTACTTTATACCTATTAGTGAAAACGCAACCATCAGTATCAATGAGACCTCGAACACATGCCTTGGTAAAGTTAGGATCAATTTTTATCCATCGGGGAATATCTAACTGCTGTTTTATCTTGTTGCCAATAACTATACCGAGCGAATGAAGATATGTTACTAGGCCAGTCCTAGAAACTTCTATTTTATTTATTGATTTCGAAGAAACATGAGTTACACTCGGAATAACTTTAAAAAGTTTTTCTATGAGTTTTACTACGTAGTGACAATACTCTAGGTCATCAATATGATGGAGTGTTATGGAAATCTGTCGTGAAGTCATCCCGCCGTCACCCATCATAATTCCAAAAAATTCAGCGAGTTCAGACGATGGCTTAGGATTTCGGAAGGGGAGTGAAACATTGGGAATGGAATTAGGGTCGAAACGACCTACACGTTCCCACCATTGTCTCCATTTTTCTTTTCGGTATTCCGGGTCTACGGGGACTCGGCCATATTTACGAATTAGAGAACGCCCTCCTTTCTTGGCTCCTTTGGAAATATACCAGAATTGATCTTTAATTTTTATATTGGAAGGCATAGAGAGTCCCGCTCTTTTGCAAAGCTTTCTAAGAGCGCCGAAAGTTATAAGGAACTTCTCTCGCCTCCAATCAGTGACTGTTCTCCGATGAACACCCACGAGTCTAGCAAGGTCGTTTGCACCCAAGCTTGTCTTTTTTTGTACAGACAAGATAAACTTATTTTGGAAGCCCTTTGAGAATTCTACCCTTTTACTATTAACCGGCTCAGCCATATCTCCATAATAGCACAGGTGGGGTCTGGTTTTATCAACAAATGAATGCTAAACTAATCAAAGAGTTGGAGAAGTTCCGGAGCGGTTTAACGGAGCAATCTACTAAATTGCCAAGCTCGCAAGAGCTTCGTGGGTTCGAATCCCACCTTCTCCGCCAAGTTTTACAGACATGAATATGTTTTAGTAAATTAATATTTTGTTATAATAACAATATGATTGACCCACAAATACTTGATTATGTTAACCAGCAAATAACTGCTGGCATCAGTGTAGAAGAAATTAGGAAATCTCTTCTAAGTTCCGGATGGCAAGAAGGGGATATTAATGATGCCCTAAGTCGGGCTAATTCATTTTCAGTCACAACTAATCCGACGAGGGCAAATCGTGAACTAAACAGAAAACTTTTAATATTAATATTGGCTGGGATTTTGATTATTGGGGGAAGCGCTCTTGGTTATTTTTATTACAGTAAAAATAATGCAGTAACGCTTAGCCCCACACCAACCGAAATGCCGACCCCAACAATGACTCCCTCCACTACGCAACCGGTGCCAACACCGACTCAAAGCCCAAATCCTAAAACGGTTTCTGATGTTGTGGCTGATAATTTGAGAGTTGCGCGAGCTAAAAGCATTCAGACTGGGTTTAAACAAGATATAAACAATAATAAGATAGCTCAAGCCACTGGAGAGAACGTTCCGGACTGGCAGTATCCAAGCACATTAGGCAATTCCACGAGTGTGTCTGACCCGGTTACTGGGAAGTCCTTTGAATATAAGGTAGATAGTGATGGTAAAGATTATATATTATGTATTACTCTTAGTGTAAAAGGGGAAATCTGTGGTAAAAGTGATATGAACTGGTCACTATATATCACTAAATAATTCTAATCAATCTTCGCCGAGCCAATAGATAAGCTTGGTATAAACAAAGACACAAGACAGGTCATCCAACCCTCCTTCGCGTAAAGCTTCGGATGGGCGAAGTAGGTTCTAAATATCGTCCACTACCCTCCGCAACCACCTTAAAACCGGCCTAGGCCGGTTTTAGATTGGGGCTCGTTTTCGTTATGTCAGCATCTTAAAGATGAAGACAATTAGAGCTATTACGAGCAAGGTATGAATCAGGCCACCACCAACCTTGAAACTATACCCAAGGAGCCAAAGAACTACCAAAATTATGACAATTGTTTCAAGCATATGTTTATATTACTCATTACAATAGTATATGTCGTACAGAACGTTATTCCATTACAAGAGTATCACAAAAATAGAATTAACCCTCTGTAACATATAAGAGGGAAGATCGTCATCATAAGTAAGAAACATTAAATGTTCTATCCTCCTCTGCCAAGCGTGGGGCAGGATAGAAATCAACATATGGATTCATACAATTCGCCCAGTACAAAGCCACTATTTAAAGGCACCCAGATTGTCTGGTACGTTCTTTCGGTTCTAGAGGTAATACTTCTTTTTCGTTTTCTATTAAAACTAACGGGAGCAAATGCCGGAGCCGGATTTACAAGTTTCATCTATGGACTTAGCCAGCCATTTATAGCTCCCTTTGCGGCGGTTTTCCAAAAGACCAATATCCAAGGCAGTGTTTTTGAATGGACTACGCTCTTGGCAATGATTGTGTACTGGATTGTGGCGGTAGGTATTATCCGACTATTTCTAATGAGTAAGACAGTGTCAACACCTGAAGCCGCAGCCAAATTAGATGAAAATGATTCTTAAATAAAACAAAAATGTTTCGGTCCATAATCACAAAACTGCAAAATCTTAAACTCCAGCAAGATATGCGGGATGTGGTTGAATATATAGACCTTCGGTACCATGAGCGGTCTTTGTTTACGTTAGGTGTCTCGCTTTTGGCAATTATTGTTTTTACTGGAGGATTATTTTTCTGGTCTTCTCAACTCAGTTTTGTCTTTGGAAGAAATTATAATCAAAACGAACTAGCAGTAGCCAGATCTGGTTTACAAACCATAAAACGAATGGTGGGGGACCAACAGGCCTGGTCAAAAAGCATTCAAGAAGAATACAATAGGATTTTTGTGGGCAATACTACAAAGATGCAACCAATTAGTTATGGCGAAAGCTTCATTGGGGATGAACATTCAACTAACATGTCCCTAGAATGAGGTGTCCGAACGAGTGATCTCCCCTTGTTTATTTAGAAGCGTATAACAACTTAAGTTTCTCAAGGCCCCTGTGTAACTGGACAGCGATGGTGTTTTTTGATTTTCCAGTAATGAGAGAAATTTCTTTAAGTGACAGATCTTGTACATAACGCATTCGCATCACTTTTTGATACATTTTTGGAAGACGCTGAATTAAAAACAGGGCGGCCTTTCCGTCTAAAATATTGTGGAGACGCCCGGAATCGTCAGAGCTTGGTTCAAATCCTTTTTCCAACAGAACATCAAGTGAAACTGTTTTGTGTTTTCTATATTCATCCACAATAAGGTTATTGAGAACGTGAAAGAGGAAGGCCTTCATTAAGTCAATTTTCCCGCCTTTGACCAAATAGGCCCATGTTTTTACAAAAGTGTCTTGTACTAAATCCTCACCCAAAGCGTGATTGTGGATCTTAAAAAAGGCATATAAATTAAGAGATTTTTCAAAATCATGATGGGCTTTAGTTAGAACTTTCTGTTGTTGTGCTTCTTTTTTTGATGCTATCATAAATCTTGACCGAAGCATGACACACTAAATACACTATGGCAAGGTGTAATAATTATGATTTTATTACGGCTTTACTAGTATGAAAAAAATTAAAAAAACCACAAAAAAGACCTCCAAACACGTTGGGACTGATTTTGTTGGACATTTATGGCAAGAAAGTTGGACCTACATCAAAACAGTGGTTGATGTAGTACGAGAACCGATTTTAATTCTTGACCAGGACCTTCGTGTAATGACCGCTAACGAATCTTTCTACCGAATGTTTCAAGTTGAACCCAAAGACACCGAAAATAAGGTTGTCTACGAACTTGGGAACGGACAATGGAATATCCCTTCTCTCCGAAAACTTCTGGAAAATATTCTACCTAAAAACACATTTTTTAAGGGTTTTGAAGTTGCCCATGAGTTTCCTTCCATCGGACGCAAAGTTATGATTTTAAATGCCCGCCAAATTCACCCCAAAGAGGATAAGGTTTCCGGAATATTTCCCCCTATTATTCTTTTGGCAATAGAGGATGTCAGTGATATGATGGTCATCGCCGAAACCCTTGCCGGTCATGTAAACCAGCTGGAAGCCAAGCATACGGACCGAACTAAAAAATTAGAAATTCATATCGGTAAATTACATAAAGAAATCAGCAAACTCAAAAAAAGGCCGTAAAAATATCTTTCACCCTCGCGCAATGGCCAGGGCAATGACCGATACCGCGCCCGCGTCTTTCAAGACGCGGGCGCATTCGTTGAGGGTGGCACCGGTTGTACAGACATCATCAACCAAAATTACATGACGATCCTTGAAAACTTCGGGCTTTTTACATTTATACAGTCCTTGGACATTTAAAAGACGCTTGGGCCTGTTTTCAAGTTTGGCTTGAGGGATACTATCAACGGAACGAACTAATCCCTCGCCAATATCCAGACGATAATGACGAGCAATCAACCGAGCTAATAATTCGGCCTGATTAAATCCCCGCCAATATTCACGCTTTTTATGGAGCGGAACCGGGACCAATAGGGGATTATTTTGAGCCATGGAAAAATGGTCCCGTTTAGCAAGGTGGTCTAGATATTTAAAAGATAACTGACTAAGAGGTTGGGCTAAATCATGCAAAAAATGATACTTAAAAAGTTTAATAGTAGAAGCAACTGCGGGGTTTTTAAAATCACTTGCCACCAAGAGTTGATCTACGGCATATGAGTCCCGACAAAAGGTGCAGGTCTTACCTAAAGGCGTCGGACGTTGACAACCGATACATTCATTTTGTTTTTTGATGGGTAAAGAATTAAAACAAGAACGACAAAAATATTCATGATTCAAATATTTTCCACAAACGATACATCGATAAGGAAAGACAAGGTCAATAAACCATTTAAACATAGTCGGGTAGTGGGCTCACTTTCATACTTATACGAAAGTATGGGGATAAATCATGACATTGACAAAAGATTCTTGTGATATACTTGATTTAGTTAATCTCTCTGTATGTTTAATCTTTTTGGATCAAAAAGCAAACTCGGTATTGATATAGGTACCGCTTCGATTAAAATCGTTGAGCTTGAAACCAATAGTAATCGCTTCACGCTTAAAAACTATGGTCTGTTTGAAATGAAGAACAACAAGAATGCCAACAATAGTCCGACTGCTCAAGCGGGGGAGCAAAGTATTTTAAAACTTCCTGACAGTGAAATTATTTGGGGGATTAAAGAAGTTCTTAGTAAGTCCAAAATATCCGGCCGTGATGTTGTTGCCTCTATCCCGGCTTTCTCAACTTTTGCTACCGTCATTCAAATGCCATATCTGTCCGAAGATGAGCTGGCTAAAGCCATTCCATTTGAGGCCCGTAAATATGTACCCATTCCTCTTGAAGAAGTTATATTGGACTGGTCTATTATTGGTGTTACCGGTGAAAGCACTAAACCAACGGTAGAAATCTTTCTTGCCGCCGTTCCTAAAGATGAAACGGCCCGCTATCAAGGCATAATGGCTGGCGCCGGATTAAATTTAAAAGCGCTGGAATTGGAAAACTCCTCTCTTATCCGAGCCCTTCTTGGTAATGACCTCGCCCCAACAGCAATCGTAAATATCGGGGGACGAAGTACGTCAATCGTCATCGTTAGTAAGGGTTACGAACGTCTTTCCCATAATTACGAAGTTGGCGGATTTGAAATCACCAAGAGTATCTCCCGTTCCCTAAATATCAGCATTGAAAAAGCCGACGAACTCAAAAAACGTCTGGGAATGAAACCGAACGATGAAAATATTATCAATGAAGCCATGAGCGCCCTTATTGATATGATGGCTTTTGAAACCAAAAAAACCATAAGTTCGTTTGAAAATTCCCGAGGCGAGAAAGTGGCCCGCATATTATTGGTCGGGGGAATGGTCAACATGCCCAATTTCCTGAATTATTTTAAACAAAAACTTGGCCAAGAAGTATTCGCCGGAAATGCTTTTGCCCGAATCGTCTATCCCCAAGGTCTTGCCCCGGCAATTGGAGAACTGGCCAGTACTTTTGCTGTAGCCGCGGGTCTGGCAATGCGAGATATATAAGTAGCCGTCCAAGAGCAAAGCGATTGGTAACGGGTACTTACCCGCCTCTGGCGGGTCCAACAAATAAACATGTTGACAACAAAAGACACGAAAGTGAAATAGTGGGATATAATATATAAAAGAATCGATTTAATTTTTATAAATGGCCGGGTAGTGAAAATTCGACTGGTTTTCTTTAGTGCCATTCGTAATACTACATCCGATCATAATAATCTAGATATTCGTACATTGTAGCTAACCTAAGAAAACGCTAGCGCAAGTCGAATTTCTACTATCCCGGTGGCCGATAAAGGCGGACTACAATTACTCCCCGAGACCAGAAAGAAGATAGACATTAAAATTCCCGGAGAAAATAGATTGATTCTCATAGGCATTGGTCTTGTTGTTTTGGTATTACTATTTGCTGGAGGGTTGTGGATGTATAGCAATAATCTCACTGACCAAATCAGTACCGCCGACAAACAACTCGCCGACCTGGAGGCCCAGCGCGATAAAAAAGTTGAACAAAATTTAGTCACCCTTTCCAAACAAATTGTTTTAACTAGTCGGATTCTTGAAGATCATATCTATTGGTCTACGGGATTCTCTAAAATTGAATCTGCCCAACAAAGTAACGTTCAGTTTAAATCACTTTCGGCCGTCTTAGGCGAGAAAAGTATCCGTGTCAGAGCCCTTAGTGATAACTACACCACTATCGCCAGACAATTGGCCGCCTTTGTGGCTGATAATTCAGTTAAAGATGTCTCTCTTGATAGTGTCAGCACGCTTACATCCGGTAAACTGGACTTCAATATCAAGATTAAGTTTGATGAGACCAAATTCTTAAAAAATTAATTCATCCCGTTAGAAGT
Source organism: Candidatus Yanofskybacteria bacterium RIFCSPHIGHO2_01_FULL_41_21 (assembly GCA_001794025.1). Taxonomy (GTDB): domain Bacteria; phylum Patescibacteriota; class Minisyncoccia; order 2-02-FULL-40-12; family GWA2-44-9; genus 2-01-FULL-41-21. The sequence continues at coordinate 45,203 of MGJA01000007.1, forward strand.
GAGCCCTACAAATAAAATTATGAAAATCATTAAATCACACATATGTAATTTGCCACCACTACAATATGGTGGACAATTCGTAACACTTCTAACGGGATGAATTTATACAGAACATACATTGGAGCCACCCTCGTTGCCATCGCCGGAATTATTTTCTGGACAATGGTTGTGCCGGCTTATGATGATATCCTTGTTAAACGCGACGCTATCGCGGAGAGAACCGATATCATTAAGACCAGAAGCGATATTTTATCCAATATTAAGGCCTTGAGTTTAGAATATTCCAATAAAGCCACGGATATAACCCGTTTTGCATCCATGGTACCCGAAAAAAAGGGCGTACCGGAACTTCTTTCTTCTATTCAAGCCCTTGCCACTCAAAATGGACTCCAACTCACAACAATTGCTTTAAGTGAAAATAGTAATCCTGGAGCAGCAGATTATCAAACACAATTAATTGACCTTGGTCTTAATGGTGGCTATCTGGCCTTTAAATCTTTCCTAATGGCTCTTGAAAGAAACATCCGTCTCATTGATATTATATCTATAAGTGCCAGTCCGGTTTCTGAAGATTCTCCGATTATAAATTTTAGTATTAAGGGGAATGCTTATTATTTAAAACAATGACACCCTCACAATCATCTTCAAAACTTTATATTGCCCTCATTGTCCTAGTCGGACTTATCGGTGGTTATATTATTTACAGTCAATGGATAAAACCTACCGAGGCGATGATACCGCCACCAACTGTCGGAAGTCAGGATGGCTTGTCAACGCTTAAAAATCTAAAAATAGATTTCAAGGTCCTTGATAATTCCACCTACAAAGGGCTTATCACCTCCGGTGAATCACCCGTCAATCCCGGGATAACCGGCAAGAAAGACATCTTTGCACCATAAGCTTTTGTCCAAGAACGCGGTGATTGGTTACAAAAGTTTACCCCCTCACTCTTTTCAGCTTGAGTGAGGGGGTGACAAGTTTCTAGCAACTCAGCGTCGCAGCAACTGCTCGCTTCGTTGAGAAACATAGTCATGCCTCAACAAATACCCACGACTCTATTCCAAGAACTCATCAGGACCAAGATTATTACTCCTGAACAGGGTGAAAATATTCAAGATATAGCCAAGAAAGAGGGGGGGGACTTGGGTCAAATTTTAATTGGACAAGAAATTATATCCGATGAAGATCTCGCCACCCTTAAATCAAAACTCTACCGACTGCCAATTATGCATCTCGCGGATATTGAGCTTAGCCACGAGGCCCTCAAAGACGTCGGGGAAAACGTGGTCAATTTTTACAAAATCACGCCTTTTGGAAAAGAAAACTCGGTTCTTAGGGTTGGTGTTCTAAACCCGGAAGACGTTGAGGCCTTGGAAGCCCTAAAATTTGTCGCTGCCGATAAGGGTCTTACTCTTGAGAAATACGTCATTACTTACAAGGACTTCAATGCCATCACAAGAAACTATCGGACTCTTTCCGGAGAAGTCGGAAAAGCGATTGAATCACTCAATGAAGAATTTGATAAAAAAGTTACGGTTGCCCCCGGCCAAGGTCTAGAAGAAATAACCGCTGAAGCGCCGGTTACCAAAATCGTGGCGGTCGTTATTCGTCACGCCGTTGAATCACGGGCTTCGGATATCCATATTGAACCCTTTGAGGACCGAGTTCGGGTCAGGTTTCGTATTGACGGCATTCTTGTTATCGCTCTCACTCTCCCCAAAAACCTGGCCTCGGCCGTGGTTACGCGTATCAAGATTTTATCAGACCTAAAAATTGATGAGACCCGGTTGGCCCAAGACGGCCGATTCTCTACCCGCCTCAATGACCGCAAGGTTGACTTTCGTGTCTCAACTTTTCCCACCAAAAATGGAGAAAAAGTCGTGATGCGTATTTTAGATCCGCTTTCCGGTTCAATTGATTTGCCTGATTTGGGTCTTGATGGACGTTCTTTGGAAGTTGTTGTTAGGGCTATGGCTAAACCATTCGGTTCCATTCTTATTACCGGCCCGACTGGTTCCGGTAAATCAACCACGCTTGCCGGAATGCTCAAACGTATCAACACTGATGATTTAAATATTGTTACGCTTGAAGACCCGATTGAGTATTATGTAGATGGTGTCAACCAATCCCAGATTCATGAAGAAATCGGATATACTTTTGCTTCAGGATTACGCCACATTCTTCGTCAGGACCCTGACGTCATTATGGTGGGAGAGATCAGAGACAAGGAAACGGCTTCTTTGGCCACCCAGGCCGCTTTGACGGGCCACATCGTGCTTTCTACACTCCACACCAATGACGCTATTGGTGTCGTACCCCGTCTTATTGATATGGGTGTTGAGAAATATCTTATTCCCTCCACATTAAACGTCGCGGCCGCTCAACGTCTATTACGTCGATTATGTACGGAATGCAAACTAAAGGTTAAGGCCAACCCGGCCGAGACGGTTATCATTGAGACCGCCCTAAAAGATATGCCCGCTTCTTATCAAAAAGAATTTTTATCAAAAAATGGTTATGAAATCCATAAACCCAACCTTGAAAATCCCTGTAAGGTCTGTGGCGGTAAGGCCTTCAAAGGACGATTGGGTATTTTTGAAATGATGGAAATGACAACCGAGTTTGAAAAGATAATTCTGGGGAATATTTCCGAATCGGATATGCGCGCCGAGGCTAAGCGTCAAGAAATGATAACGATGTTTCAGGATGGCATTTTAAAAGTACTGAAAGGTGTAGTATCATTAGAGGAACTACTGGAAGTCGCTCAAGCGGGGGAGAGCGCCTAATCAATTCCTAAGTCCTAATTTCTAATTCCTAATAATGAACGATCCACAAAAGTATCTTGAAGAATTAATGGCAACCGCCACCCAAAATGGTGCCTCGGATTTACATCTTTCACCTTCAGTTCATCCAACAATCCGGGTGGACAGTCGTCTTGTCCCTCTCGTAAATCACGAAATTTTAAGTTCAGAAAATTTAAAAGAAATCATCTCCGCCCTTCTTGGCCCAAACCGTTTGGCTCGTTTCGTTTCAGAAAAAGAATTGGACTTCTCAATTGAGATGAACAGAAACCGTTATCGTGTTAACGCTTATCAGACCAAGGGATCCTACGCAGCCACTCTTCGACTTATTCCAACCCAGATTAAGACCTTAGCCGAACTTAATCTGCCTCCGATACTAAACATATTTACTAAACTTTCCCAAGGATTTGTCCTTGTTGTTGGCCCAAACGGTCAAGGCAAATCAACAACTCTGGCCAGCATGCTTAGTACCATCAACAAAGAAAGAGGCGAAAAAATAATCACTATTGAAGATCCCATTGAATATATTTTCACACCGGAAAAAAGTATTGTGGACCAACGGGAAATTGATCAAGATACACTTTCTTTTGATAAGGCCATTCGGGCTTCATTAAGAGAAAATGTTAACGTCCTTTTGTTAAGTGATATGAGGGATTATGAGACCATGAGCGCGGCCATTACCGCTGCCGAGACCGGCCATCTAGTTTTTGCCACTTTACATACCAATAGTGCTTCTCAAACGGTTGAACGAATCATCGGAAGCTTCCCACCAAATCAACAGGCACAAATTAGAAGCCAACTCGCTTCTACTATCTCCGGAGTTATATCCCAACGTCTCATTCCCAGAATTCAGGGTGGCCTTATTCCGGCAGTGGAAGTCATGATTGCCACCTCCGCGATTCGGACTATTATTAGAGACAACAAGCCCAGACAGCTTGATCAAACCATTGAAACCAGTCAAAACGTCGGCATGATATCGTTAGATAAATCACTGGCTGATTTAGTCAGAAGAAAAGAGATAAGCTTGGAGCGGGCTGAATTCTATTCTATAAACCCGGAACTCATGCGAACCTATAATCAAAATCAATAGAATAGCCCTCCTACGCTAAAGCTTCGGACGGGCACTTCTTCGCTCACCAGCAAGAAATGCCTGCACTTCGAAGCTCCAGCAGGAGCGAAGAAGTGGAGTATAAATACCAAACCAAAAATGCAGACGGTCAGATTGTGGAGGGGATTATAGACGCGCCATCAGAAGATAGCGCTATTTCTATTCTTCACAGCAAACAAGTCGTTGTTTTATCACTTGAAGAATTTAAGAAAGACGTTTTTTCTAAAGACCTGAACCAGGTTTTATCAAGAACAACAACAAAAGATATTGTTGTGTTCACACGTCAAATGGCGACACTCATTGAGGCCGATATGCCCCTCGCCGAAGGTCTTCGTACTCTTGCTCAACAAACCGAGAAACCGGGATTAAAAAAGATAGTCATGGATGTTGCCAAAAATGTTGAAGGGGGTTCTTCATTGTCATCGGCCCTAAGCAACCACCCCAAGGTATTTACCACTTTCTATATTAAACTGGTCCAATCCGGAGAGGTCTCCGGTAAACTTCAGGCATCATTATCATATCTGGCTGATTACCTTGAACGCAGTCAAAGTATTAATTCCAAAATAAGAGGAGCGTTAATTTATCCGGCCTTTGTGGTCTCGGCCATGATTATCGTTATGCTGATTATGGGCGTCTACGTTTTACCCCAATTGCTTTCAATATTTGAGGACTCGGGCATCACCGAATTACCAATCACGACCAGAATACTGATGGCCGGTACGGACTTTCTTAATAATTACCTCTATTACATCTTACTGGTCTTAATCGTTGGGGGCTTTCTAACCGTCCGATTCTTAAAAACAACTAAAGGTAAGATTTGGCGAGACAACTTCTTAGTCACTATGCCTAGTTTGGGAAAAGTTATTCAAAATCTTTACTTGGCTCGCGTATCCGAGAGTTTGTCTACCCTCATTAAGTCGGGGCTACCAATTCTTGATGCTTTGCATATAGCATCCGACCTTGTTGGCAATGAAAACTATAGAAGAATCATTATCGCGGCCGAGGAAAATGTTCGAAATGGCGGTAATATATCCGAAATTCTTAGCCAATATGCCGAAATGCCACCATTGTTCAGCTCTATGGTCGCCATCGGGGAAAGGACGGGCAAGCTTGACTACATGCTTGAACACGTCTCTAAATTTTATAAGTCCGAGTCCGAAACAGCCATTGGAAGCATCACCCAGTTAATTGAGCCAATACTGGTCCTCGTCCTTGGTTTCGGTGTCGCCATCTTGGTTTCCAGTATTTTGTTGCCAATTTATAGTATGGTGGGTTAATTTTAGTGTTGACACTCACACCTAGTCGGCTTTATGTATTATTTTTATATTCTGAAAAATGATGAAGGGGGTCTTTATTTTGGTTATACATCAGATTTAAAAAAGAGGATTGAGCAACACAATTCTTCAACAACAAGAACAACAGCGGGTAAGCATTGGAAAGTTATATATTATGAAGCTTATTATTCTCAATCCGACGCAAAACACAGAGAATATAGTATAAAGTTGCGTGGAAATGCTTACCTTCAACTGAAAAGAAGAATTAAGAATTGTGTTGCTGAAGCCGACTAGGTGTGAGTGTTGATATCTTAACTTGTACTTTCTAATGAACGGCTCATAATAGAGCTAATAAACTAATCTAATTTTCAACCGTGTCTATTAAAAAACACTTTCGTCTCTCTAGAGGTTTTACGTTAGTTGAATTGTTGGTCGTTATCGCTATTATCGGTATTTTGGCGACCTTACTTCTTCTGCAATTAGGTGTCGCTCGTCAACGCGCTAGAGACGTCAAGCGTATTGCTGATGTTAATCAGTTAAGAACTTCTGTGGAACTCTACTATGATGATAATGGTTCATATCCGGCCGATATTACTAATACCGAATTAAGTAAATACATGGTTCGGGTTCCAACCGACCCATTAGTTGCTGCTACTACTTACGGCTACAAAACAAAAACCGCTGCTAAATTACAGTACCAGGTCTGGACCGAACTTGAACAAAAAGCTCTTGGTGCTCTTAATGCCGATGCCGACATTAATGCTAGTGCATGGGCTGGACCAGGTAACGCCAGGGGAGGCGTTGATGGCAGAGGGGAAGCCCCGGGTGTCGCTGAGGCCTGCGCAAACAGTGATACAACAGATAACGAATGTGTCTACGACCAAGGTCAAAATATGTAACCTCTTATCATAACAATATAAAAACCCCCGCTAAGTCAGGGGTTTTTATATTGTTATGATATAATTCAACCAATGATACTTTTAATAATTCTGGCTGTTCTGGGTGGTCTTATTTATGGCAGTTTTTTAAATGTTCTTTTGTGGCGCTTACCCGAAGGAAAAGGGATTGGAGGACGTTCTCATTGTCGTGCCTGTCATCACCAATTGGCCTGGTATGACCTAATCCCAGTTTTAAGTTTCATAATACTTAGAGGGCGGTGTCGGTATTGTCATACAACAATCCATATCAGATATCCGATTGTGGAAATAAGTACTGCTATCGTCCTGGCTTTTTTCTTCGCTTTGCGTCAACCGCCACTAGGTCTTGAATCAGTAGTAACCGTTTTCGCTCTGCTTGTTTTAGTAAGTTTACTGTTTTTTGATTTATTTTATTTAATATTACCCGACATAATCCTTCTGCCGACTATTGTCATTTTCACAATTTACGACATCACCAAAACCCAAAACCCACTTTCATACTTCTTAACAGCATTACTCTCGGCCAGTTTTTTTGCTATACTTTACGCAGTATCCAAGGGTAAAAATCTGGGTTTTGGCGACGTAAAATTAGCCCTTCTTATTGGTCTAATTCTCTGCTACCCATTAGGGTTCCTGGCGATTATTGGAGGAGTGTGGTCAGCCACAATTGTAGCGGTCATTCTCCTGATATTAGGAAGGGTTGGACTCAAAGACAAAATACCTCTAGGTTCGTTTTTGGCTATTTCCACTATTATTTCCGTCATTTTTTATCATGAAATACTCCCACTCACGACATTTTTCCGATAAGAGAGGGCCTGTCCCGCCGTTGAAGAGTCGTGCTACTAGTAGACACGCTAATTTAAATTTTTTAAAAAAATACGACTCTTCAACGGCGGGGTTCACTCTAGTTGAAATACTGGTCGTCGCAGCAATTATTGGATTTTTAAGCACTTCTCTTATCCTCAATTTTTCTAGGAGTCGGATTAATATTGAGCAGAATGCTAATCTTGTTATGGCGACCATCCGTGAAGCCCAATCAAAAACCGTTTCCAGTACGATTTATAACGGTTATAATCCATGCGGTTACGGCGTTCATTATATTAGTCCAACTCAACTGGCTATCTATGTTGGACCAGACGCCGCCACCGCAGACCCAAGTTGTGCGACTATGGATAAACGTTATAACGCTAACCGAGATTCTATTTTAATAACCAGGACTTTCATTGATTCCCGTGTTGAAATGAAAAACCCATTTTTAGACATCTTCTTTCTGCCACCGGACCCAAAAACATATTTGGATAATGATGCTTCATTAAATGGCTCACCAATTAGTATCCAAATAGGTGTTGCCGGAGAGGCCTGTTCCCAAAATTGCCGAACCATATCCATAGACCCATCCGGAAAAATAGAATATTGATAATCCCGTTAGAAGTTAACTCAAACATGAATAACATTTTAAATAATATGAAACCTCCTAAACTTGCCACCATTTTGAAGCGGTGGACGTTCGGTAGAACTTCTAACGGGATGAAATTCCAAAAGGGTTTTACTCTAGTTGAAACCCTTGTTTCACTGGTAATCTTAACGGTTGTCCTTATCCCGATTCTTAACCTTTCCGATTCTATAACAAGAGTTAATGCTTCTCTCCAAGACAACTTGATTGCCGCTGGTTTAGCCCAAGAGGGGCTTGAAGTTGTTCGGGCTATTCGAGACACTAATTGGTTCAATAGTCGGGCTTTTGACTCTGGTTTAAACGACGGTACTTACCAAATTGAATGGAATTCAAATACACTACTTTCACTTAACGGCAACCCGGTACTTAAATTAGACAATGGAAGATATAATTATTCTACCGGCACATCCACAAAATTCAGTAGAGCTATAACAATCACAAAAATTAACACGGGCGAACTCAAAATTGTTAGCGCTGTAACGTGGACCAGTCGCGGAAGTATAAACAAAAGTATTGATGCCGAATTGCATCTCTTTAACTGGAAATGATTAATAATTTTCAAAATAAATCAGCAAAAAACCAAAGTGGGTTTATCCCGCACATAAAGAACCGCTTTGGAATCAAGCCACGAAGTGGCTACGGTTCATTATGTGCGGGGTTTACGATTATTGAGGTTTTGGTCTCGGCCTTTGTTTTTTCAATTATCGCAATCGTCGTTGGCGGTTTATTTGTGCAGATTCTCGCCTCCGAACGCCGAGCTTTTGCTTCTCAAAAAATTCAGGAAAACGGCCTCTTTATTATGGAACTGATGTCGCGAGAGATACGAGTTAGCCAAATAATGGACAGCGATCAAAATCCATCAGGGGATTCACCAAATTGTACACTAACCGAATTGACTATCCGACATCCGGTCAATGGTGTTATAAAATACAATCTTCTGAATGATGTTCTTCAGCGTATTAGTGTTGATGAAAGCGCCACAACTGATTTAAGTTCTTCAACTGTGTCTTTTTCCCGTTTGAATTTTTGCCTTTTAGGTTCTGACCCAGACGATAATCAGCAAGCTCGGGTCGCTATTCTTACATCAATTCAAAATAAAACCGGTAAAGAAATCGTAACCGCTAACCTAGAGACCGCCGTCTCTTCCCGTGATGTTCAAATTGAATTCTAATTTACCCCGGCCAGCAGGCGGGGACCAACAAGGATCCGTAATTATATTTACGCTTTTAATATTGGGGAGTATGCTGGCCATAACCCTAGCTCTGGCAACTATTTACTTGCCAAGAATTAGAGTAATAAGTGACGCCGGAGCCGGTTCAGCCGGTGCCATATATGCCGCTGATAGCGCTATTGAATGGTGTCTCTATACCTACCGGGAAAATCCACCATTACCGTCACCGGCCATGCCAGTTATGTCCAACGGCGCTACCTACACACTTATACCGCCAACAGGATGTGAGCCCTCGGCTACACCCGCACCCCTTAGTGTTCAAGCGGTTGGCACATATAACAGCGTCAGTCGTTCTCTACAGGTAAATGTTCAGATAACGCCGTAGAAGTAGACGGAAATTTACAATTACCAATTCACAATTTCCAATGATTGAATAACTGATCAATTGATTCATTGATAATTTATTGAAAATTGAAAACTGTAAATTGATAATTTTATTCATCTATGAATAAAATTCAGGCCATCAAACGCATTGAAAAACTGCGTGCGCTTATTAGTCACTATCAATATCTTTATCACACCTTAGATGCACCGGAAATTTCCGATGCTGCTTTTGATACTCTCGTTCATGAATTAGTTGATTTAGAAAAAGAGTTTCCCTATATGACACCAGCCGACTCACCAACCCAACGAGTTGGGGGACAACCCCTAAAAGAATTTAAAAAAGTTGAGCACGTTTCCCGTATGAACTCCCTTAATGACGCTTTTTCGCAGGAAGACGTCCAAAAATGGTTGGATCGGCTTGCAAATCTGGATGTTAAAAATATTCCCGAATTTTATTGCGATTTGAAAATGGACGGTCTGGCCGTGGAATTAAAATATGTTGACGGTGTCTTTGTCCAGGGCTCTACTCGTGGTGACGGACTAATCGGTGAAGATATCACTCAAAATTTAAAGACCATCAAATCTATACCATTAAAATTAAATAGCCCGACCTCTGGAGAAATATACATTAGAGGTGAAGTATTTCTGACCAAAAAAGAATTTGAAAGAATAAATAAAGAACAAGAAGAGAAGGGTGGGAAGACCCGCCCGAACGGCCGAAACCATTCGGTCGGGCGGGTATATGCTAACCCTCGTAATCTTGCCGCCGGCTCGCTTCGTCAGCTTGATTCATCAATTACTGCCAGTCGTAAACTAAATTTCTATGCCTACGATCTTATAGACGCGGATAATAAATTCCAGACAAAAAAAGATAAGTATGAAACATTAAACACTTGGGGTGTCGCCACAAACCCAGACGGGAAAGTGGTTCAGACCATTGAAGAGATCCAAAAATTCAGAGATCGCTGGGAAAAAGAACGGGGGCAATTGGATTACGAATTAGATGGTGTTGTCATTTCCATAAATGACAACCGACTCTATGAACAGGCCGGCGTTGTTGGCAAAGCTCCTCGTGGTGGTATTGCCTATAAATTTGCGCCCAAAGAGGCCCAGACGATTGTTGAAGATATCCAGGTCCAAGTCGGCCGAACCGGCGTTCTTACGCCCGTAGCCCACTTGAAACCGGTTTCTATTGGCGGAACTACGGTCAGTCGGGCTACGCTTCATAATACAGACGAAATAGAACGTCTTGGTGTAAAAATAGGGGACACGGTTATGGTTGGTCGGGCGGGAGATGTTATTCCCGATATTTTACAGGTCTTGCCTGTATTACGAACAGGAAAAGAAAAAGATTTTCATTTACCCAAAAAGTGCCCTGTTTGCAACACTCCCATCAAAAAGGAGGCGAAACAGGTGGCCTCATATTGTCCAAACACCGATTGTCCCGCCCGCCAGCGTGAGACGATATATCATTTCTGTTCCCGCAATGCCCTGAACATAGACGGAGTTGGTCCAAAAATCATTGATGCTTTAATGGATGCGGGTCTGGTTCAGGATTATGCCGACTTGTTCACCCTCAAAATTGAAGATATTCAAAATCTGGACCGTTTCGCCGAGGTCTCCAGCGCTAATACCATTAAAGCCATTGCTGAACGCAAAAATGTTCCGCTTGCACGTTTCATCTATGGTTTAGGTATTATGCACGTCGGAGAAGAAACCGCCCGTGTTTTGGCCCAACATTTTCACACCCTCAAAAAAATATCCGAAGCCAGCGAAGAAGCATTAACTGCTGTTGAGGATGTCGGTCCTGTGGTCGCCCAAAGTATCTTTGAATGGTTCAACCGTCCATACCATCAAAATATATTAAAAAAGTTTGAGAAAGCAGGATTAAAGATTATTGAAGACAAAGGCATCGTCAGAGGTAAACTTTTCGGAAAAACATTTGTCATCACCGGCACCTTGGACTCAATGAGCCGAGAAGAAGCCGGTCAAAAAATCCGCTCTCTTGGCGGTAAGGTTTCTTCCTCCGTCAGCAAAGAAACGTCCTATATCCTCTCCGGTTCCGATCCCGGTTCCAAATACGACAAAGCTGAAAAATTGAACGTAAAGATTTTAGATGAACAAGAGTTTTTAAAAATGCTTCATTTTTAGCAGTGTTTGATTCCAAAGCTCTTATAATATATAATAAAATTATGACGTATTTAACAGTTATTCACAAAAGCAAACATGGTTATGACGTACACGTTCCAGCCCTTCCCGGTTGTCATAGTCAAGGCAAGACAAAAAAAGAAGCATTAAGCAATATTCAAGACGCTATCCTTGCATATCTCTTCATGTCTCAAGATGAACTTAAGGGATCAGAAGTAAAAGAAGTCACGGTTGCCCTCCCTTCTTAAGTATGCTGTTCACCGACTTATCTGAAAAGCGAGTTGTAACGGCCCTTCAAAAGGGCGGTTTTTGGATTGCAAAAACATTTGGAAAGAAACACGTCGGTATGACAAACGGTACAAGAAAAATTATTATACCTCGGACTACAAGAGTTAACCCCTACACATTGAAGGGTATCATTCGAGATGCAGGTTTAACAGACGAAGAATTCAAAAAACTTTTATAAGCTCCTGTAACTTATTGGCATTGCCATGACTTAATAAACCAAAGTACGACTGAAGGGTTGCTTTGTTATTTTTACGCTCTTTAATACGTTTAAACATTCTTCGTTTGGTTGCGGCTCGTAAGACCCGATGATTGGGAAAATGCACCCAACCCAGAAAATCTTCACCGGAGGCAATAGTCCGGATTGAGACCTTATTTGGATGAATACTCAGTCCCAATTCTTCAGACAAAAAATCTCCTATTTTCGGCAGAAGTTCTTGAAGCCAATATTTATCATGTGATACTACCACAAAATCATCAGCGTATCTGATATAATATTTCGCTTTCATACTATGTTTCATAAACTGGTCAAACTTATTCATGTATATATTTACAAATAATTGGGAGGTGAGATTGCCGAGTGGCAAGCCGATAGTCGGCTTTATAGAATGGAAACTGCTAATAATCTGATTTATCAGCCATCGTACATCTTGGTCACTTATATAACTGTCAAGTATTTGCATAAGCGCAACCTTGTTAACTGAAGCAAAAAACTTTCTGATATCACATTTCAAAACCCAAACGGTTTTGGTATTATTGTAGCTATCTTGATTTACAAATAACTGAAAACGATTCAAGGGCTTATGGCTCCCTTTTCCAATCCGGCAAGAATATGAGTCATAAATAAATGTTCGGTCAAAAAATGGATATAAGATACGGTAAATGGCATGATGAAGTAGTCGGTCTCGAACGCTTGCCTTGTGGATACTTCGAGGTTTGGGGTCGGAAATTTTAAAGGCCTCATACCCGCCATGCCGATATGTTTTGGCCGCGAGATCGCGATGCAGTAAAATAATATTGCTCATCAAGTTTTGTTCAAATTCTTGAACATCTTTGCGTTTTCTTTTTCCGACCCGAAATTCCTTCCACGCCTCAAGGAGATTTTCAAGAGATATGATATTATCGTAACTATGAGTGAATTTAATTCTCACAAAAATTATGACCCTGTAAGCCCCCCCCCCCACGGCTTCTGCCACTTTTACAGGAAGTGAAGATGGCTTACTTGCTCTGGTTTGAATATTACCAAACCATACCTAAAGCGCACAGGCACACCCTTGGCCAGCAAATAGATAATCTTTGGATTGAAATTATAAAAACACTCGCTGTCGCGAGTTTTTTACCGCGTCAAGAAAAACTGCCTTATGTCCGCTCAACAATCCAAAAAGTTGATACATTGAAAATATTGCTGATGATCCTGTGGGAAGCGGGCTCTCTCCAAAACCAAAAATATATCGCACTCTCACTAAAGATTGAAATCATCGGTAAAATGTTAGGTGGTTGGAACGGTCAGCTTATAAAACAAAACTCCTCCGAATCTGCCGCTCGGCAATCGAAGGAGAAATGAAGAGAGTTGCGAGCACGGCGGACGGGTTGTTGACGTTCCAGTCATTGTCGAGCCAGTTGTAGTTCCAGTTCCACGCACCGTCGTTGAAGTAGAAGTACAGGACGTAACGGTTGCCGTTCGGACTGCGTTGTGTGAAATGCCTTCTTTGTCCCTGCCCCCTTTGAAGGCCCACGCCGATCTTGGGTTCTATTGTCTTCGGCATCGTAATGCCCTAGCATCCCACACCAAGTATCTTCAATTTTTGAAGTTTCTGCATACACCGCGCTATCTCAAACACATGGTCGGAAATATTCTGGATGTATGGATACTGGCTTCGGTAGCGAGAAACCATGGTCGCCCGCATATTCACCTGGTGCCAGTTTTATTATATCAAGATTTTTTGGATAAAAATATCCCTGATGGGCTACGCGTCAGACGCGTAGCCCATCAGGGCAGAGATCAAAGATCCCGAGAGCCAGAACTTAGTGCCCCAGAACCTAGGCCTGATTACTTGCGAGCACGGCGGACGGGCGGCCGACGCCCCAGTCATCGCCGAGCCAGCGGCAGCGCCAGCTCCACGCACCGTCGAAGAAGTAGAAGCACAGGACGCAACGGAAGCCGCGCGGACTGCGCAACACCGTGCCGTCGCAGTAGATGTACGTCGTGTTGCCGTTCGTCTTCTCCTTGAAGCGAGCCGGGAGCAACTCACGATTGTCCCACAGCGCTTTGAAAGCGCCAGCGTCCAAACGAATCTCGCCCGACACCTTGAGACGCTTCAGCTTTTCTTCTCCACCGACGGCGGTCTCGCCCGGCTTGAGTGTGCTCTTCAGCACAATCGCGCTCAAGTCAATCTGGGCAAGGGCGAGCGAACGCAGATCCTGTTCTTCGTCACCCGAGAGACCATCGCCGTCTGCCGGACCCCGCCAGATTGTCCACCCCGCGCCGATAAATTCGGCGGGATTGAACGGCTTGGACCGGTCAATCGGGATGATTCTCGGCTCTCCGACGATGACCCGCGCGCCGTTACGCAGGAAGGTGGTGAACTGCTGACCCGCTCCCGCCATGTCACGCATGACTCGGTCTTGCAGTCCCGCGCCATCAAAATCGATGGTGGACCAGTCAGTGTTCGTGGCAAGAGCCGCCATGATTGCGTGGGATTGGTCGAGAGTGATTTTCCCCATTGCCGTCTCCATTCTGAGATGTCCGCTTACTATTGGTCCCACGTCATGCGAGATTTAAGTAAACGACCTACGGTTTTTTACCGCAGAATATAAATGCCATTTATATAGCCGCTATATTCTGCGGTAATCCTTAAAAACAGGTTAATAAAGTACTATTTAATTACTTCTTAAGTATACGCCTAATTCTAACAAAAGTCAATGGTGGCAAAGAAGGTCAAATATGATATTTTTAGGATATGCTAAGCGATTCTGAACTAGACCATATTGCAAAATTGGCGCGAGTAACGGTGGCGCCGGAGAAGAGGGAACAGCTGAAGAAAGACCTGTCGGCGATTTTGGGTTACATTGAAAAACTAAATAAGGCCGACACAAGTTCAGTAGAACCGCTTTATCAAACCACGGGACTGGTAAATGCAACCCGTAGCGATGAACCGCGTGGAGAATTTCCAATGACCGAAAAACTGGAAGAATTGCTTATCGGCCAAGCTCCAACTCGCAAAGAAAGGTTCGTTAAAGTGCGCTCAATCTTGAACAAGAAGTAGGAATTATGAATTAGGAATCAGGCCAGCAAAAATGAATAAAAATTACACTATTAAGACAGCTCGGGAAGATTTAGATAAAGGTAAAATTTCTACCGAAGAGCTTTTTAATTATTACCGAGACAAAATTAATGCGGAAAATAAAAATCTAAACGCGTATCTCTCAGTTTTTGATTTCCCTAATTCCAAATTCCTAATTCCTAATTCCTTGCTCTCCGGAATTCCGGTTGCCGTAAAGGACAACATGCTCATTGAGGGAACCCGTACAACTGCCGGTTCAAAGATTCTTGAAAATTATATCGCTTCGTATGATGCAACGGTAATTAAAAAACTTCGTAATGCTGGGGTTACATTTCTCGGAAAAACAAACTTAGATGAATTTGCGATGGGCACATCTACCGAAAACTCCGCTTATGGTCCAACTAAAAATCCTTTGGATGTTTCTCGCATCCCTGGTGGGTCATCAGGTGGTTCCGCAGCGGCCGTCGCCGGAGATCTTTGTGTCTTCGCGCTTGGTTCCGATACAGGCGGTTCCGTTCGCCAACCCGCCGCTATGTGTGGCATTGTGGGATTAAAACCAACCTATGGGCGTGTATCACGTCATGGTTTGATTGCTATGGCATCATCGTTTGATCAAATTGGTCCGCTGACTAAAACCGTTGAGGATTCAGCTATTGTTCTCAATGCACTCTGTGGTCATGATATTTTTGATTCCACAACCGTAAATGACGAAGTGCCAGATTTCACGACCACACTCAATGATTCTATAAAAGGATTGACTGTCGGCGTTCCGAAAGAATTTTTTGCCATGCCTACCGGCAGGCAGGGCACCGGACTTTCTGCAGAGGTCTCTGAGCGGGTGCAAGCTGGAATTACAAAACTCAAAGATCTTGGTTGTAAAATTAAAGAAATCTCTCTTCCTAATTTTGAATATGCGTTATCTGCCTACTATGTCGCTGTGCCCAGTGAGGTTTCGGCGAACTTAGCTCGTTTTGATGGTGTCCGTTACGGTCATTCCGCAAAAGACGGAGAAAATCTGATTGATACTTATTTTAAATCCCGAACTGAAGGCCTAGGTCCGGAACCAGTCCGTCGAATCATGCTTGGCGCTTATGCATTGTCGTCAGGTTATTACGATGCCTATTATCTTAAAGCCCAAAAAGTTCGCGCCCTTATTAAAAAGGACTTTGATGATGCCTTTAAAGATGTTGACATTATCGTCGGACCAGCTACACCCAACACCGCTTTCAAGATAGGGGAGAAGGTTTCCGACCCACTTGCGTTATACTTAGAGGACATCTATACCGTCCCTTTGAATCTAGCCGGACTACCAGGTATTTCAATCCCGTGTGGCCTTGGTTCAACCAGCAAGATGCCCGTTGGATTCCAGATCATCGCTAAATCGTTTGATGAGACCACTTTACTTCGTGTCGCTCACCAATTAGAACAAGCACTATTATAAAAATGATTGAAGAATTTTTTAATCAACTTCTAATCGCATTTCATCAATGGACTTCATTCCAAGTCGGGAGTTTTAATATGGCTGATATGGTTATCAATTTGCAGAGTGCGTTTTTGGATTCTTCATTCGTGTTTGTTTTGAAAATTATTTCTGTCCTCATAACGATCGTCTTGGGCGCAGCAACCGTATTTTTGATAATTAAACGAAAAGAGTTTGACACCAAATTGGCAAGCCAGGAAGTGTTGGTGGCGGAAGCCGTTGGAGCAGGTCCACTCCAAGAACAATGGAATGATATTTTACGTCACATTGATTCCATCCGCGAAGGTGAATGGAAATTTGCCGTGATTGAAGCCGATACGATTGTAGATAATGTTTTAAGAAATTATTTTCCGGGCGACACAATGGGGGAACGTTTAATGAATATAGATAAAACCAAACTTCTTTCTATTGACGATCTTTGGGAGGCCCATAAAATCCGCAACCACCTAGCCCATGACTCTAATTATTTTCTTCGTCATGCCGAAGCCCTTCGCGCCATCCGCCTTTTTGAATCCACTCTAAAAGAACTCGGGGCGATAGAATAAAGACAAAACGCCAACTGTTGTACCGGGTGGGGCAACACGCTGGCGTTCTTCCGGAATGAATTCCGGGGAAGGTGTATACTCATGTAACACTCCTGTTGTGGGCGGATCTACTCCGCTTCTGGAAAAGCATCAAGAAGATCATTTTCAATCTTCATGACCATTTCCGTTGATTCGGGATGAGCGAACCTAAAATCCTCAAGCTCTTTAAGCAAATCCGCTACATCCCCGAGCAATTTCTCGGAACGCGGATCTGGCTTGCCGTCTTTATGGGTCACTTTGACCCTGACAAGCGAAACCTTCCGATCACGAAGCTCCCTTAACCCAGGCGGAGGCGAAACCTCCGAACCTTTAAAAATTACTCGCATACAACTAACCTCCTGTATTTTCTTAATATTATAAAAGATGACTTTTGTCAATTATAAATAAAAACCGCCGAATGGCGGTTTTTATTTATTGGTGGACCTACCGGGAATCGAACCCGGCCCTCATCCATGCCATGGATGCGTAATACCGATTTACTATAGGCCCAAAAAATATTATTTTCGTTTGAAAATTTACCATAAAAATGGTATTGTGGCAAGAATTAAAACTATTAAAAGCCCTTGTAGTTCAATGGATAAGAACAGTCCCGTCCTAAGGGATAGATGTAGGTTCGATTCCTACTGAGGGCACCACAATCAAACTTTCCGATTTTTGCCCGACCGATTCGGCCGCGCGAAGCGCGGAAAGGTATGGAAGCACTGGCTCGCCGCGCACGGCGCGGCTCGCCAAGCGCAGGTTCGAGCCAAAGATTTCTTTGGCAGCAACCTTCTTCGCAAGAAGGTTGCTATCCCTTGCGATTTTGACGAGGGTTAAAGCGACTTTTATCCAGTTTTGGAACGGTTCGAGCCAATCATTCTGCTTTTGTTCAATCCGCGCCATTTTCTCCTCCAGCGACTTCTTTTCCAAAAGGAGTTTTGTTTTTTGTTCGCGGTAGATTTCTCGCTCAATGTCCTGCTCTAAATAGCCGTCCAGAAGTCGCTGGAGCTTCGTTTGTATGGCGCGGATTTTGATTTGAGATTCAAGAACAAAAGCAGAAACGGATTGGGCGGATACCGCTTTGTCTTTTTCTGCCATTGCTAACAATTTTTCCGCCCAATCCGGTCGCAAAGAAACTTTTTGAATAAGAGATGATAACTGCCGATCCAATTCTTCCTCGCGGGCATAAGGTTGAGAACATTTGATTTTCTTTTTGGTACAGCGGTAGTAAATATGTCCTTTCTGTTTTTCGGCAGTTATCATCATCCCGCACTCGGCGCAAGAGATAAGGCCGCAAAATGCTTGCGGTTCATTCTTTTGCTTATACCTCGGCTTTCCTCGTTGGTGTAAAATCTCTTGCGCCATATCAAAAAGTTTCTTTGTGATGATTGGCTCGTACTTTCCTTCGTGGAGTTCACCGCCATATTTGAATAATCCGGTGTAGAACGGATTGGAAAGGATAAAAGTCGCCCTCGTCTTGTGGATTCTCTTTCCGCCGCGGGAGAATATCCCGCGTTGCGCCAAAAAGTTTGAAATATCCTCTAACCGCGAATTTCCTTTTGCGTACAGCTCAAACGCTTGGCGAATAATCCGAGCTTTCTTGCGGTCAACAACGATAGATTTAGTTCGTACATCATTTATGTAGCCGATAGGCGCAACGCTCGGATATTCGCCCCGTCTCACTTTTTGGCGCAAACCACGCTTCGTGTTTTCGGAAAGAGAATCCACATAGTATTTGCTTTGCCCAAAAGCGATATTCAACATAAATTTTCCTTGCGGCGTTGGCTCAAACCAGAATTGAGGGAATTTCAACGCTGCAATATGCCCGCAATCAATGAGATAAATGATTTGTCCACCATCTACAGAATTGCGCGCCAATCTGTCCGGATGCCAAGCCAAAATTCCGTCCGCCTCGCCATGTTCAATTCTTTTCAGCATTTTGCCAAATATCGGACGGCCCGGAATTTTGGCTGATTGTTTCTCTACAAATTCCTCTACCATATAGAGATTATTTTGCTTGGCAAAAGCGCGCAATTCTGTGATCTGCGCTTCAATACTCAAAACTTGTTTATCCTCAACATCTGTTGATTTGCGGGCGTAGAGAAAAAATTTGTTGTTCATAAATTTATGTTGTTAGTTTTTAATTGGGCAAAGCAAATACTTAA
>MGJA01000008.1 GCA_001794025.1 Candidatus Yanofskybacteria bacterium RIFCSPHIGHO2_01_FULL_41_21
ACAAAACCTCAATTCGATCCCGAGCTGACTGATTTAGATGTTTATATGTCATCTTCCCATTGTACTGGTGTTGCACTTCAAAGGGGAATTTTCAAAATGGTGCCTGCTGCGGGGTTTCGCAGGGTTCCTTGGAGAAAAGACATGACAGGGAAGCGACCGTTTCACGAAGTTCTGTCGTTCAAGCTCATCAATGCGCCAGTCGGTATCACTATCACAAGTTCCCTTGCGTCCTCGAAAGCCGCAGAGGTAATGACTATCCTCGATGTCTTGTATCAGAGTAAGATGTCCGCCGACGCGGCATACAAGATTGCTGAAGATCACGCTGCCCTGCCCTCTCTGTTGGCGGCATGTGGTCAGCAGGATCTCGCCGAGTTTGCCATCGAAGTATTCGCCGATCTTAAGAGTCGGAAAGACGAAAAGAAAGGGGACGGAGCAACCGTCGGCACCCAGTAGCCCGCGAAGAGCCCGCGTCTTGCGACGCCATGCTCCTCGCGGGCTCTTTCTTTTATACTTGTAAGGAATGATTTTTTCTGTTAGTATATTTAAACCAATATGCCAGGTAGTGAAACTTCGACTGGTTTTGCAAGCGCTTACCATAAGACACTACTTAGTGTATATTAGCTAATATAGCTTCAATCTAGCTCTTATCTGGAAAAACTAGAAAGCGCAAGTCGAAGTTCTACTATCCTGGTATGACTACTAAACATGACAAAATTGAATTAAGTGCTCAATTACGGACGGTGATGGGGAGCAAGGTCAGGCAGATTCGCGATTCCGGATTTATTCCGGCGGTTTTGTATGGCAAAGACCAAGAACCGATTGCTCTCCAGGTACCTAATAAGGATTTCAATAAAACATTCAAAATGGCGGGGGAATCCACTCTTGTCTATATTAGTGTGGATGGACAGACCTACCCCACGATTATTCATGATATTGCCCGTCATCCGGCGTCGGACGCCATTATTCATGCTGATTTCTATAAAGTTAACCTTTCTCAAAAAATTAAGACAATGATTCCCGTGGCGTTTATTGGTGAGTCCCAAGCGGTTAAGGATGGCGGTATTTTTATACGTAATGTTAACGAACTTGAAGTTGAAGCATTGCCCCAGGACTTGCCTCATGAAATTAACTTTGATATGTCCACCCTTGTCGCTTTTGGTGACCAGATTTTATTGAAAGACGCTAAAGTAGATAATAAAGTTGAGGTTCTTGGTAATGCTGATGAAATTGTAGCGACTGTTCAAGAGCCAATTTCTGAAGAAGCATTGGCGGCGTCTCTTGAAACCCCAAGTGAGACAATTGATGACGTTAAGATTGTTGAAAAAGAAAAAGATGCCGATGCTGTCCTTGATGAGACAGAAGTACCAGCTACAGCTCCAGAACCAAAGAAAGAATAACCATGAAAACCGAAATCCATCCACAATATTATCCCAAGACCAAAGTGACCTGCGCCTGCGGCCATACTTGGCATGTCGGTTCAACTGCTGAAGATATCAGAATTAACGTTTGTTCCAAATGTCATCCGTTCTATACAGGTAACGAAAAAATCATTGATACTCGTGGTCGTGTTGAAAAATATCAAAAGCGCGTTGCCGCCGCCAAGAAACCAAAAGCTAAGAAGTAGATTTCTCTCATGTCAGAATACGATTGGAAGCAGTGGCAGAATCAATCTAAGCCCAAACCAGCCGGCGTGAAGCATGGTCATGAGGCAATTATTGAAATTAGGGCTGGGGTCGGTGGTGATGAATCCGCTCTTTTTGCCGCTGAAATAGCCGGCATGTACAAAAAATACTCGGCTCTTAAAGGGTGGGGATTTGAGGTTATTGATTCTAATATGAACTCCTTGGGCGGATATAAATCCGTCGTTTTTGAATTACATGGCTCGGATGCGTTTGAAAAAATGAAATATGAGTCCGGCGCTCATCGGGTTCAACGAGTGCCGGCGACCGAAAAATCAGGACGGGTTCATACCTCAACCATTACCGTCGCTGTTTTGGCGAAAGCCACTGAAAGTGAGCTGGTGATTAGGCCTGATGAAATTGAAGTCAGTTTTTCTCGCGCCGGCGGGCCGGGCGGACAGAATGTTAATAAAGTTGAGACGGCCGTTAGAATTTTACATAAACCATCGGGGATTGTTATTTCTTCCCGTTCCGAACGAAGCCAGCAGGCCAATCGGGAAAAGGGGATGGAAGTTCTTCGTTCAAAGCTTTTGGAGATTAAGCGTCTGGAAGAGACCGGAAATGTTTCCGATGAGCGTCGCAAACAAGTTGGTACCGGTGACCGCTCGGAAAAGATTCGGACTTATAATTTTCCTCAAGACCGCATCACCGACCACCGTATCAAAAAAAGCTGGGGGAATATTGAAAAAATTATGCTCGGCAACCTTGACCCCATCTTTGATGCCCTGTCTGAAGGTATGACTATCGAAGTTAAGTAAAGCTTTGCCTCGCCTCCACCCTCTGTGATTATTTGGTGTGCATATGCACACCAAATAATCACACTCTTTACTTTGGAGTGCTCTTATTATATAATCGGCGGAGGTTAAGGAGGTCTTTGAAATGATGAGAACGAAGAAGGAAAGTGAGAGGAAGCGGAAGAAAGTGCTTCGGACGGGTTCCAAAAGGTTCATCGCATGTCTGGGTAAAGGTGAAACCGTGCGTGTTACCTGGAAAGATTGGATTACATACTGGGCAAGTGTTCAG
This sequence comes from Candidatus Yanofskybacteria bacterium RIFCSPHIGHO2_01_FULL_41_21, assembly GCA_001794025.1. Classification (GTDB taxonomy): domain Bacteria; phylum Patescibacteriota; class Minisyncoccia; order 2-02-FULL-40-12; family GWA2-44-9; genus 2-01-FULL-41-21. The sequence goes on from MGJA01000008.1 coordinate 2,703, forward strand.
GATCCAAATCGAGAGAGATATCGGGAAGCTCTTGAAACAAACCACCAATATATCAAACGTCTCCAAGAACAACTGGCCGTAAGTCAGGGACTGTTTGATGAGACGGTCCGTGTGCTTGGATCTGAAAAAGATCGGCGAACATCGTTGGAAACAAAATATTCTGAATCTATTGAGAAAAACGAAGGAATCAAAGAATTGTTGACAGCGCTCTTGGTTCCGTGGGCCGATTCACTCGGACGACGCGAACTCACAACTTTCGTTGAAGCCCAGACGGAAGCTCTCGAAGTTCAAGTATCTCCTGAAGTCATCAATGAGGTCATCATTGACGTCTTTACTTCAATAACCTGTTTTTTGCGTCTAAACGAATCAAATGATAATTCCTGCATCGCGCTTGAGAAAGCACATGAAGTTTTGAAGGATAGGGCCACGAGGTTGTAGGATAAAAAGATACGCTCCGACAATCGGCCCCGCACTTCGTGCGGGCCCCACGATGTCGGGGCCTGCCCAGTAGTGAACCTCCGAAAGTAATTTGTGCCGTAAGGCAATCGGAGGCTCTACTACTGGGCCTTTTGTTTTGGACCTTGATTTGTCTAAATAAATCGTGTATTATGGTAAAGCTTATGGATCCCGTTAGAAGTAACCCTAACGGGTCTATAAATATGATAAATTTAACCAGCTATTAGTGCAGTATCCACTGTAACAGAACTGTGGATGGCTGTTACTACTTCTAACGGGATGGAAACTATACAAGACAACCTTATTTCGTATGAAGATATGCTCAAGGCGGGTACGCATTTTGGTCGCAAAAAGACCGTTTATAACCCCCAAATGGCGCCTTATGTTTATATCGTTAGAGACGGTATTTGCATCATTGATCTTCTAAAGACCCAAACCGAATTAACTAATACAATCAAATTTTTAAAAAAGACAGCCGAGAACGGTGGCTTGATGCTTTTTGTTGGTCTAACCAAACAATCATCGGGTGGTATTAAAGAACTCGCCCAGGCCCTAAATATGCCCTATGTTATTGATCGCTGGATTGGTGGAACCTTGACGAACTTTAAGATTATAAATGATCGTGTTAAGAAACTTGAAGAAATGGAAAAAGGTCTGAAAACGGGCGCTTACGATAAATACACTAAAAAAGAACGATTGATGTTGACCCGTGAGATGAACAAGATGTCTACTCATTTTGAAGGACTGAAGAAGCTTACTAGAATGCCTGATGTTGTCTTTGTGTCATCTTTAAAAGAAAGTGCCCTTCCGCTTCATGAATCAAAGAAGATGGGTGTGGCCTGTGTTGCTATCACAAACACCGACTCAAACCCCAAGTCCGTGGACTATATCGTTCCGGCTAATGATCGTTCCAAGAAATCAGTTGACCTCATTTTGGATGCTCTCAAGCGAGAATTGACAGCTGTAACATCACAGTAATTAGGACCTAGTAATTAGTTCTTAGTTCAATTTGTTCTAAGTTCTAAAAACTAAGTTCTAAGTCCTAACTATGGCAGATATTGATCAGATTAAATCGTTGCGGGATGAGACCGGATTATCGGTTGCGGATATTAAGAAGGCCTTGATTGAAGCGGGTGGCGACATTGATAAGACCCGTGAACTATTAATATCTCGAGGTGGGGATATTGCTGCGAAAAAAGCCGGGCGTGACCTTAAGGCCGGTATCGTGGATTCCTATATTCACAATAATAAACTTTCCGGTTGTATACTGGAGTTGCTGTGTGAAACCGATTTTGTAAGTCGAGGCGAAATTTTTCAGACATTAGCCCATGACCTCACTCTTCATATTACGGCCATGAATCCTCAGAATGTAGAAGAATTAATGGAACAGGCGTTTATTAAAAATCCGGAACAGACCATTCGCGATCTCATTACATCGCATATTGCCAAGTTGGGTGAGAACATCCAAATTGGACGTTTCCAGGTATTTCAGATATGAAATTTTATTTAAAATTTCACCCGCCTCTGGCGGGTTGCCATAGAGCTATCCGCCAGAGGCGGATGCTGATAATTATGGCCACTCGCTTTGCTCGTGGGTAATTATCGCATGTTTATTATCACTCCTCTGATTTTTATTGGTATCTCAGTCATTGGTATGGCTGTTATTGTAAGTCGGAAGATGTCGTATCTTAGAAAATTATCTCCGGAGTCCAATGAAGTCAGTGATAATATTTTTAAAGATTTTTTCCCCGAATTAATTGCGTGGTTTAATCAAATTCCATGGCATCAGTATCGCCAAGTAACCCTCCAAGAAATTGAAAAAGGACTTCGCTGGATGCGGTTAGTGTTTTTAAAAATAGACCACGCATCAGCTCGTTTGATTCAGAAAGTACGCCATTCTCATCTATCTACTCAACTAGAGCACACCGCCTCAATTCAGTCAGACATCTCTACTGAAGTAATTGTGCCAGAACACATGGAGATAGTGGCTGAACCGACACCCGAGGATTTGAAGGCCCAAGAACAACAGCTCATTATTGAGATTGCTCAAGATCCAAAGAATGTAAATTTGTATGAAAAACTCGGAGACCTTTATTTAAAGATGGATATTATTCCAGACGCAAAAGAGGCCTATGAAGCCGGGCTGGGATTTAATCCCGATAACCAAACTCTTGCCCGCAAGTATTCAGTGTTATTAAAAAAGACAGATACAATCAAATAGTCACTGCCGCCTTAGCTCAACGGTAGAGCAGCACTTTTGTAAAGTGAAGGTTCCCAGTTCAAATCTGGGAGGCGGCTCCAATAGTTGCCGAAATGGCGATTTTTGTTTACAATATGATGAATAGAGTAAGGGGGTGTGGTGGAGTGGTCAATCACAACAGACTGTAAATCTGTCGGCCGTGTGCCTTCGTAGGTTCGAATCCTACCGCCCCCACACGAGTTTTGCCCAAGAGCGAAAAGCGATTGGATACAAAACTCAGTGCCCGCCTCCGGCGGGCCGAAAAACAATGAGTTACTTTGTTTATGTTTTAAGAAGTAAAAAAGACGGTAAATTGTATACTGGATATTCAGAAGATCCAGAACGTCGTCTCAAGGAACATAATGCAGGCAAGACAGTATCTCTATTGAAGCGTAGACCATTGATTATTGTGTATCAAGAGATATACAATAAAGAAATTCAAGCCAAAAGAAGGGAAAGATTTTTGAAAACAGGGCAAGGAAGAAAATTTTTGCAGACCGCGTTGAAACTTGCGGTTGTTCAAGATTTTCGCAAGAATTAGTAGGTGGCCCGCCAGAGGCGGGCATAGAAATTGTGCCTACTCATAAAAATAATTCGTAGACAATTTCTATGCCGTTGTAGCTCAGTGGTAGAGCACCTCCATGGTAAGGAGGGGGTCGTCAGTTCAATCCTGACCAACGGCTCTAAGTTTTTGTCCAAGAGCTATAGCGATTGGTTACAAAAAGTTACCCGCCTCTGGCGGGAAGTAGTAGATAATTAACCAGTAATTACGTCATATTTAGTAGTATTTAAATAGTTAAGTACTAAACATATTACGTGGTTCAATAGAAATTATGCCACAAGATAATTTATTGAGGATGAAGTGTACGGTTTGTAAAAGTGCAAACTACTACACCAGTAAGAATAAAAAGAAGGTTGAAAGAAAGATTGAGTTAAAGAAATTTTGCAAAAAGTGCAAAAAGCGAACTCCTCACAAGGAGGCGCGTATGACCGGGTAGTAGAAGCCCGAAATGCTTTCAGCAAAAATATGTTCAGGCTTCACTACCCGGCAGGCCGGATAGAAGTCCGAGAAGGGGATGTCGTTCAATGGTAGGACTCTGGTCTCCAAAACCAGGTATCCAGGTCCGAATCCTGGCGTCCCCGCCTTCGTTAACCTGCCGGCAGGCAGGAGCTACGGCGGATAAACCCGCCAAACAAAAAACTGTTCCGCCTAAGCGGGACAGTTTTTTGTTTCTATCATTCTGACTCTATCTTTATTTTAACTGGCGAGTAACCATCCTTACTATGTTCTATTTGTTTAAGGATAGCTTCTACTTCTTCTATCTTATACATCCGATAGTTATTCACAGGGTTGCGATAAGCCCGTAGCTTTCCTTTTTGATCCCAGTTGCGAACCGTCAAGGGGCTAACACCCAACAATCTAGCGACATCATTCACAGTCAAGAATTTTTTAGGCATAAATTTAGTGGTTTTATTTTTAGGGTTCTTGGTTGATATACATTACTACTTTTAATAGATAATATCTTTAAATTTTTATAGAAGATATTTATTTTAAATCTATCAACCTTTTATAAAGATAGCATACCTTTATACCCTGTAAATACGTAATGTTGATAAGTAAATCAAAAATCCAGATTTTTAAAGTAAAATCTGGATTTTTAGGAATTAGGAATTAGGAATTAGGAATTAGGACCCGAAGTTATCCACTTTTTTTGGATACCCGATGGTACAATTTAACTAGATTTAAAGCCAAGATTTATATCTATCCGATATCATATCGGATAAGTGGAAAAAAGTTTAAAAAAGGAATGAACGTCTGAACGTCAGTTGAGTGAAAAAACATCCCGCCCTTCTTGGCGAAGGGCGGGAAGGAATGCACGCCTTGGCCCCGTCGGAAAACGAAGCCCATGGCCCATTAATTGTACAACGAAATAAAAGTGCAAGCAATTGAAAATTGCTTATAAAATCTCAATCCTAATTCCTGTTTTTTTATGTCCGATTATCAGCCCAAAAAATTACCTTCTCAATGGATCTCAATTCAAGAGGCGACGCGTCACGCACCGTACTCGCAAGAGTATTTAAGTTTATTGGCGCGACGGGGAAAAATATTTGCTAAAAAAATTGGGCGGAATTGGTATACAACTCATGAAGCGTTAGAACGTTATATTTCAGAGCAGACCCTTCTTTCACCGATAGCCAAACAATTCAGTCCTACCGTGGAACTTGCTTCGTCTTCCTCAAATTTAGTGGAAGAATTTAAACGTCTTAATCCTCAAGTATTTGGGCAAGAAAAAAAGCAGGAATTAGGAATTAGGAATCAGGAATTAGGAAATACAAAACAAGGGATTGAATCGGTGCCATCAGTACTTCCTAATGTTGCGCCAGCTCCGGTTACAATACCAACACCTACTATCCCTGTAATTCCGCAAAATAATTCAGAGAATAAAGTTCTTGAAAAACTGGATCGATTATCTGATTCGTTGGAAACGTTTACTTCAAGTGTGACCGCATCAATTCCGGCTATAACCCAAGCGAATCAATCAGCGCCATTAAACCCCGAGGTTGAAGAATTTGTTCAGGAACGAATAAATTCTTCCATTCATAGATTCCGACATTTTGATCGTTTTGCAAAATCAACAACCCGATCTCCTGTCCGTTTAATGGCCGTTATGATTACGGCTGTAGTGTTAATCTTTGTTCTTATCGGCGGGTTCAGTTTTGGAAAAGTAGATGCCGTTGCTCAAAAAATTAAAAAGGCCTTCAACGATGCCACCACGATTGATGGCCATTTTGCCGGGACGCATGCCAATGAGGTCTTAATTCTGGATAAGGCCGGCAATATTTCAATTTACGGCCATATTGAAACCGAAGGTCAGTTTCGGAGCCATGCGCCGGAGGGCGTGGCGCCGATTGTGGTGGATTCGTTGACTAAAGTTGAAAATCTTAATGCTGATTACATTGATAATCTTAGTTCCCAGGACTTTACCCTCGCCTTCGTTACTAAAAATGGGAACCTAACCTATGAAGATGTCCATCTGATGGGTGATGTTGAAGTGGGAAAACTTCTTAAAGTCGGCGGGGATGCGATTATTGGGAAGACCCTAACCGTGTCCGGCGCCACCAAGCTAATGGACTCGTTAACTGTTTATGGCAAACTCGGAGTTCTTTCGGATGCGGTTTTCGGAAAAGATGTCACTCTCACCAATGGTGATCTCGTCATAAGCAAAGGCACCATTAAGATTTCTAATATGACTTTGATTAAAAATCTTAATGCCGAATATTTGGACGGTGTTAAAAAAGGAGACATCAATCTCAACTTTGTCACTTCAAACGGAAATACGACTTCAAACTCAATTACAGTTGGGGGTCTCACCTCAACCGGAACCATAACTTCTTACGGTCCGGGATTTTTTAATTCAAGTATCTGGAGTCCTTTCGGTTCTTTTGGTGATTTAGGTGTCGGAAAGAGCGCCAGTTTTGGCGACTCAAAAAATCCGAGTAATTCAAAATTTGAGGTCTATTCCAGTAAGTTTTCTCTTGATGCGAACGGTAATGCTCGATTGGCCGGCACGACCACTACTAATAATTTATTAGTCAGTGGCAGTGTTTTATCGGGACTTATTCCTTCGGGATCATTTGATTTGGGCTCACTAGCACAACCGTGGGTAAATCTTTATGCAATTGACGGAAATTTCTCCGGTGATATTACGGTCTCCGGCAGTTTAAATTTTGCCGGCACGACATCAAGTTCTTTTGTTATCAATACCGATAATACCGCTTCTGATTCTGAAGATGCTTACTTAGCGTTTAGTCGCGGTTCAATAACTCCGGATGCGAAACTGACATGGAATTCCACTTTTAAACAATTTGAATTTAATGAACCAGTTAATATTGCCAGTAGTTCTTTCACGGTTGAAGGGAATACTTTTTTGAATAACGCTTCAGTTTCTAATAATTTTGAAGTTGTTGGCACCGCCTCTATCTCCGGTACCACCACCCTCGCCGGTCAAACCTACACCTGGCCTTCTTCCCAAACAACTAACGGTTTCCTTAAAACAAACGGTACCGGCACTTTATCCTGGTCAACCGCTTTCTCCGGTACCATCGCTTCCTTATCTCAAAACTTTGACCCTGCCACCGACAATCAATACGACCTTGGCGACCCAAGCTACCGCTGGCGAACCGGTTACTTTGGGACCAGTATCATCTCTCCCTTTGCTTCTTTCACCAATGCCAGTGTTTCCAATAACTTTGAGATAGGTAACATTGCCAGTATCGGAGGAAATGCCACCATCGGCGGTACCCTTGGTGTAACCGGAAACACCACCCTCACAGGTACCCTAACTGGTAATTCAATTGGTTCCAACTCTTTTCAAGGTAGTTTAGATGTTGCCCTTGGTCTCCACGCTGTTGGTAACGTTACCACCCTTGCCCAATTCCTTTCTTCCGGAACAGGCAGTAACTCTTTTGCGGGCAGTTTAGATATCACCAAAGGTCTTCGGGCTGCCCAAATCACCGGTACCGGCCTTACCCTAAACGGAAATACCAATATCTCCGGTACTCTCAATGTTATTGGTCAATCAAACTTCTCTAACGCTTCCGCTTCATCCGGATTTGAATCAACCTACCTGAAAACGGATACAATCTCTAATTCCACGGGCACCCTAACCATCAACGCTTTTACCCTTGGCGGATTAGTCACCGGCAACAATCAATCCATTACAGGATTAAATCAACTCACTTCATCTATCGCCAGTATCTCTACTAACTTTGAAGTCGGTGGTTATGCTTCAATCGGAGGAAACACCACCCTTGCGGGTCAAACATACACCTGGCCTTCCTCTCAAACAACCAACGGTTTTCTAAAAACAAACGGTTCTGGCACTTTATCCTGGTCAACCGCTTTTGCCGGTACCATAGCTTCCTTATCCCAAAACTTTGACCCCGCCACCGACAATCAATACGACCTTGGCGACCCAAGCTACCGCTGGCGAACCGGTTATTTCGGGACCTCGCTAGGCATCAACAACGGCGGAACATTAAACACCGCCTTTGAAGTCGGAGGAACTGCTTCTATATCTAATACCTTAACTCTTGGCGGTATTATTACTTCCACAAATACCGGTTCCAACTCTTTCGCTGGAAGCATTGAACTTACTAAGGGCTTCCGATTCGGTAATCTTACTCAAACCGGAACAGGGATTAATTACTTTGCCGGCAACGTCGGTATTGGGACGAATTCACCGACCTCTCTCTTTACTGTCCAAGGTCGGGGAGAATTCCAAGGCACGGCAAGCGCTTCCTATTTCCTAACCGGCAATACGATTCAAGTCGGTGGTTTCTCATCGGCCAGTTATAACCGATTCGGGACCGGTACCACCAACCATGCTAATTATATTTCCACTTCTAATGATGTTCTCGTTTCCGGGGATTTGGAAATTTTGGGGACAGCTTCATTTGAAGGTAATGTCGTTATCGGCGCTACGAGTACAACCACTTTAGCCGTCGGTTCTACAGTCAAAAGCGACCTTATTCCGTTCACCAATGCCTACAATCTTGGTTCCACTACCAATCATTGGGGGACGCTATATGTTGATACCGCCAATATTACGACTCTAGAAGCATCAACAGCATCTATTTCCGGCACTACCGCTCGGGATTTCCTAATTAATTCTGACAATGCTTCGGCGGATGCTGAAGATATGTCCGTCACATTTAAACGAGGTCTGCCTACGGTTAATGCCGCGCTTGAGTGGGATTCAACCAACAAGCGTTTTAATTTGAATTTTCCGATTTTCGTTCAGACCGTAGATAATCCGGAACCAAGCTATAATTTTACCCAGCTTGTCCTTAAAGGTGCCGCGGACCAGAGTTCAAATGATTATTTCCAAATTAAAGATTCTTCCGATGTTTCTAAGTTTCGGATAAGCGACAATGGCGCTTCATTTTCGGTTCCGTTTGAGCTTTCAAATACCGCTTCCATTTCCAACACTCTTACTCTCGGCGGTATCATTACTTCCACAAATACCGGTTCCAACAGTTTCTCGGGCGGTCTGGAAGTAACCAAAGGCATCCATGCCACGGGTTCAATCACTTCCGGCGGTGATTTAAGAATCAACGGCAACGCTAATCTTAACGGGGTCTTTGTTTTTGGTGACAACGGCGATGTCGGGTCAATTAATACTAATGATTGGGACATTGCCATCGACGGCGCCTTAACCGGAATATCTTTTAACGCTAATGGGACCGGTAACTCAATATCCAATATTGATAATGGTGACTTAACCGCCGATACTTTGGACTTCACCGCTATTTCCGACAGTCCCACCCTTGACGCTGACCTCTATATTCAAAGAGCCGGTTTCAAGATTGGTATCGGTAAGACCCCTTCTACCGTCTTTGAAGTCCAAGGCACGGCTTCCGCTTCCTACGGTCTCTTTGGTACCCTCCAAATCGGTGCCTTCTCATCAACAAGTTACAACAGATTCGGCACCACCACCACCGGTCACTCACTCTCCGCAAGTAATGACCTCTTAATATCCGGAGACCTGGAAGTAGATGGTTCTGCATACTTTGATGGAAGCACAATCTTCGGTGCCGGTGCCTCCATTTCCGGTAACTTTGACCCCGCCACCGATAATACATATGACTTAGGGGATGCAAGTTATCGCTGGCAGACAGGTTATTTCGGAACATCATTGGGTATCAACAATGGAGGTACCCTTGACACCGCCTTTGAAGTCGGTGGCACGGCCTCTATCTCTAACACCTTAACCCTCGGCGGTATTATTACTTCCACAAATACCGGTTCTAATTCTTTCTCGGGAAGTATCAATTTAGATAAAGGCCTCCATACTACCGGTAACGTTACCACCTTAGCCCAATTCCTTTCTTCCGGTACAGGCAGTAACAGTTTTGCTGGCAGTTTAAACATCTCCAAATCATTAACGGCGACCAATAGTGTTACAGCTGGCAGTTTTGTTACCGCCGGTAATCTCACTGTGGGTGGCAATGAGGTCTTAACGGGGACTTTCACTGGCAACTCTACCGGTTCCAACTCTTTCGCCGGTTCACTGGATATCATCAAAGGTCTTCGTTCCGCCAACTTCACTCAAGTCGGTTCCGCCCCAAACTACTTTAATGGCAACGTCGGCATCGGGACGACGGCGCCAAATATCACGGCTTATGCCGGTCGTGTCTTGACCGTTGGTTCAGGCACGAGTGCGGAACCCGCCATCGAGATTTACGGAGGCAGAACTGGCTCGGATGGTATAGCAGCGGACATGGCTTTTTTAAACAGTTATGCTACTGGTGCCGATAAACGTATTGCATTGATTCGAGCAAACCGTATTACAGACGACAATTCTGGGGGTCTTCAATTTTATTCAAGAAATGCGGGAACATTGGTAGAAGCGTTGCGAATAGATAAAACTGGCAACGTCGGCATCGGGACGACGGGGCCGGGGAATAAGCTCTCATTTGGCGCGAATAACTCGGCTCAGATTATCTCGTTGTATGAAAGTGGAAATACTAAGGTCACTATTGGTACGAATGACGGATTTACATTTGCTGTTCCAAACACAAGTAACAATAATTTTAAATTTGGTACACTTTCCACAGCAGATGGAACAACTTTTTCGGAAAAAGTGAGAATTGATAATAGCGGCAACGTCGGCATCGGGACGACGGGGCCTAGTGAATTATTGGAAGTGTCAAAAAGTACGGCAAGTGGAAATACTTTTATTCGTATTACAAATACTGACACCAGTGCTGATGGTGGTGAAGGGGCCGCTTTGGCATTGTATGAGGCAGGAACTCTTCGAACTCAATTCACTTCGAATTTTCAGGATCAGAAGATGTATTTATATCATCGTGGGGACAACAGGGTCACGATAGATAATGTCGGCAACGTCGGCATCGGGACGACGGTACCAGGGCAAGCTTTAGAAGTTGGAGGCACGGGCAAGGTAAAAATCGCCGCTTTGACCACCCAGGGCTATGTCTGCGTGGGTGGCAACCCCGGAGCCGGAGTCCTTTCCGATGGGGGAGCATCGTGTTCCACTTCCGATGCCAGATTAAAAATAGACATTACCCCCATCTCGGATTCTCTGAATGTGCTTTCATCCCTGAATCAACTTCACGGAGTTTATTATCGTTGGGATTTAAATAATCCAAGAAATGAAGGTATGCCTTCCAGCCGTCAAATCGGTATGATCGCCCAGGATGTGGAACAGGTGTTGCCGGAACTGGTATCTGTCGGCTCTGACGGCTATCGTTCTTTAGATTACCCCAAATTCACCGGTTTCCTGTTGGAAGCGGTCAAAGAGCTTGATAACAAAACAAACGCTTTGACAGGGCAATTTGAGGCATTTACAAGCAAATTAGAGGCCCAATGCGTGACCGGAGATACGAGATTGCGCCGTAGGCGCAAGCGAGCCCGTCCCGATGCCGACGTTGAAGGCGAATTTGATTTTGATGAAGTTGAAATAAAAGATATTGTTGCAGGCGACGAAATCCAGTCGCTGAATGAGGCCACCGGCCGGGTGGAATTCGCTCGCGTGAACGCGCTTATGGACATGGGCGTCCAAGAGGTGTATGAATTGGTTACCAAGTCGGGGAGGAAGATTCGGACCACCAAAAATCATCCATATCTGGTAAAACTGGGGTCATAATTTTCAGTTTTCAATTATCAATTTTCAATGAATTTACAATGAATCAATTCATCAAAAAAATACAAAAAATAAGGGGAAGCTATATCACGGATAGCGGGGTAAGTGTCGTTTTTTACGAAACTCGTGAGATGGCGACCCTCCAAAGTCGTGATATAGAAAAGGTCTCTGCGACTCAACGAAGAGGCAATGTCGGCACTGGGGAGGCAAGTCGTGATATGAAAATCATAGAAAATCAAAAAGCCCCGAACAATTGGGACTCTTTGAAGTGGACCCGAGGGGGTTTGCACCCCTTTCATCAGGTGCTAACGCTGATATGTTACTTCATACACCACGGGCCCGGATCCACACATTTATTATACAGAAAGATGACCGAAACATCAAAACAAAAAGAACCCCTTTTGAAAGAGGCCCTTTTTGTAGCACCTGATAATGTCCGCAATGTACGAACTATCAGCGTATACAGTAATTATACTCCTATCCATGAAGGTGTCAAGTGGATATGTGGATAATCAAAGATAATCAAACATGAATATATTCAATAAAATTAAGAAAATGATACGTCCCGCTGTCTCTGCTTCTCAACAAAAAGGCAATGTCGGCAGCGGGGCGGTCAATATTGGCGAAAGCAAAATCGCCGATTTTTGCCCCTACTGCAATTCCAAGGACTTCATGAAGCGAGGAATGCGAAAAAAGAAATTGGAACTGGTCCAGTTGTATTTGTGCCGAAATTGCAAACGGACATTTACTGCCCAGTTTATCAAAGGCAAGCATTATCCGACCAAGCTGATTATTGACGCTATCAGTATTTACAATTTGGGGTATGGGTTGGAAGAGACATGTCGACTTATAAACCAGCGTTATGGCGTTAATCCCGGCGCAGCCACTTTAAATGGATGGTATGTGGAATATGCGCCCTTGTGCCGATATTCGCGGTTGCGTCAATTCGGGATGAAAATGTTTAAACCGGAAAATGTTGTGGAAGAAGTAACTATGGCGCATCGGCAGTTGTACCGATATAGATTTCATCGGGCGAAAATGGAACTGGTCTTGCAGGATTTTAAGCACCACCGCTTTGAATCACTGAAGCATTATCTGGAAGCGGTGGCGAGCGAGACACCGCACCAGTATTTTCAGGAAGGCGGGCGGATGTCGGAAGTCAAGACAAAATTTAATAAAGCCCAGATGATTGTCCGTTCAAAAAAGAATTACGCCAACCGGCTGGCGGAGTTTGTTTTGCAAGCCGTCAAGGATAATAAACAGCGCCACGAGGCCTTGCAAAAATTTATGCTCGCCAACGATTCGGTGACCGTGGCGACCGAGGTGCCGGTCTATATAAGAAGAGAAGATATCGGTCACATGGAAAATGATTTGGGATTTGAAGTGCTCAATGAGGGCGAGGAAATACCAAGGTTGCTGACTGGACATATTGATTTAATCCAGGTGCGCAATGGGCAGGTTCATATACTTGATTTTAAGCCAAATGCAGCTAAAGAGAAACCAATTGAACAACTAACCTGGTACGCGCTGGCTTTGTCCCGCCTGACCGGTTTGCGATTATATGAATTTAAATGCGCCTGGTTTGACGGCAAAGATTATTTTGAATTTTATCCCTTGCACGTCGTCAAAAAAATTACCCACCGCTTGAAGAATAAAAAGGTATTTTTGAAGAGTCGCGGAACGTCAATTGAAATTCCAAATGAGGACTTAGGCAGAAAAGTAAAAGTGGTCTAGATAAATTTTCAATAAAAATTGTAAATTATTATAATGACCTATACTACATTTAAAAAATATGCGCCAAAAAAGCCCGTGCATAAGTTCACGGATTTAGAAGTTTATCAGCAGACACTGGCCTTGTCGGTGATTATTATGAAGGACTTAAAACCTAAACTGATAATACTTGAGTACCCGTTTTTGGAGAATTTAACAAATGGCGCGATTTCATTGCCACTATGGATTGCCGAAGCTCATTCAGTAAGGTTCGGAGACCATGCCGTCGGCTTGGGTTTATTGGAAAAAGTCATGTCTGGCTGTAATAAAATGGTGGTATACTTAGAGCAAGCCAAAGGAATTTATCGCCCCGCTGCCGAGGTTGCCTCTTCGTTGAGAAGCAGAGACCTGTCCCAAGTGGGACAAAGTGACGACCAAAGGTCGGCAACAAACAAAATCGGCACCGGGGCCCTCGACCCGGACCTGATAGACGATTTAATTAAACGTTATCATGACGTTCGGACCAAAGTTTTTCGTCTAAGCAAATCGTGGCAAAAGTGGTACGATGTCCCGCTGCCGAAATTGCCTTCTATTGAAAAGCGGGAACAGCGGGACAAAATAAATATATGAAAAAGATAAATAATAATAAAATATCGGCATCGGGACGCTCAAAGAGCGGCATGAGCAATCTCGGCACCGGGACGTGGACAAAAGTATCGGAATTAAGACCGGGTATGAAAATTGCCGTGCCGAAAAATGAAATCGGCATCGGGACAGACGATGTATTGTGGGACGAAATTGTCGCAGTTAATCATATCGGCCGGGAACGGGTCTATGATATTGAAGTGGAAGGCACTCATAATTTTATTGGTAATGATATTTTCGCTCATAATACTTACATCAATAACGATTTAATAAATATTTCGGCGATTAATCTTGAAGTCGGAGATATTGTTCGGCCCGCCTCGGGTTCCCAAAGGTTCGTCGTTGCCACTCCGGCTGATGAAAATCAAGTTGCAGGCATTGTTACCGCTACGCCGGCCACTTCAGATAGCGTCTCAACTTCAATCGCTTTTTCGGGACAGGCCATAGTAAAGGTCTCGGCGGAAAATGGCGCGATTAAAGTCGGTGATCGGCTGGCCTTAAGCGATAACCAGCCTGGTGTGGCCATAAAAGCCACCACGGCCGGCATGACTATCGGTATCGCAATGGAAGACGCAATAGTAGATAGGGTTTTAACTCTTGTTAATGTCGGATATTGGGTGCCGAGTGTGGCGACTGTTACTGGAACAACTGCCAGTGGTTCGGGAACGGTTACGGTCTCTTCAAGCGGTTCACCGACTGATGTGTTGGCGACATTGGCGAATGCGGTCATGACTCGTGTTCAGTCAATTTGGGCATCGGGAGATATCATCAAAGAAGGCATAAGCAAAACGTATTTTGCAATTTCCAATTTACAATTATCAATTTCCAATTTTGGAACCTCAATCTCTGAAGCAATTAGTAATTGGGGGACCAGAGATATTACTATTGCCAATACGGCGGATGATGCGACCAAGGCATTATTTACGGGCAATTCGGCGCAAGCGTCTGACCAGTCCAAAGTTGATTTAGCCGAGAATAATGAATATCTGACGACTTATGGCGTGGATTCAACAAGAGGGGAGATTCAACTTTCCGGTTCGTCGCAAATCGTCGCTGGCGAAGCCAGGGTTTATTTTGACTATTCTTTCTCCTCAATTATTTCCGACAAAGCGCCGATTAGAGTAATCGTAACCCCAACCTCAATGATGCAAGGGCAGCTTTACACTGATTCCAAGTCACAATACGGTTTCGTAATTAAAGAATTGAATGCCCAAGATAACGGAACATTTGACTGGCTGGTGATTGCAAGACGAAAAGGTTTTGATACAGACATAATTTCCACCCCGACCCCGGATTCGACAAGCTCACCACAAGCAACACCGGCCACTGCTCCATCAACTGACCCTACCCCCACCCCGACTCCTGACGTAGCACCAACATCGGATGTTACTCCTACCCCAACCCCAACCCCTGATGCAGCACCAGTTACTGATGCAACACCTGCGCCTACCCCAGAACCAACCCCAGATATAACTCCAGTTCCTGATACTACTCCGACACCTGTCCCAGACGCTACACCAGAACCGACACCATCATCAATAACACCCGAAAGTACACCTACCCCAACCCCATAATTCAAAAACCACTTAACAGATTATTTCTTGTGCATATGCACAGTAAATAATCCGTGTTATAATTTGTCATATGAAAAAACGCCAAGTTTTAGTAGCTATAATATCCGCGTTGGGAAAAACTTTTGAATCTATAGACGAAATGACTCCGAATCTTTTTAGAAGAGAATCAATGCATTACAAAGATCTTCGTCTTGCCGGTTATGATCCCAAAAAAATTTATAGATCTTTTAGAAATCTACATAGTCGCGGACTAGTTCATTTAGAAAAAGATAAATTTAAAATTACTAAAAAGGGTCAAAAATGGCTGACGAATTCTTATCAAAGGTATTTTCATTTCAATAAAATCGCCAAAGATAATAAATGGCGAATTATTATTTTTGACATTCCTCAGGAACACAATAAAAGTCGCAACAAGTTGAGGAACAAATTAAAGTTATGGGGGTTTTATATGTTACAGCGTAGTGTTTTTGTTTGTCCCTATGAGTGTGAAGATGAATTGGCTAAATTATGCGAAAAATTAAACATTTCCGATTATATCGATATAATATTAGCTGATTCACCAGGATTTAGAACAAAAGAAATAAAGAAATACTTTGAATTATAAAGTGATTATTCCTTGTGCATATGCACAAGGAATAATCACTTTTGATCAGTGTGAGCTGTGTATAATTGTACTTTCAATAATATTATAAAGGTAATATAATTAAGCCAATAATCAATGCTTGAGGGACCGCCCATCCGGAGATGAATGCACGGATAGGCGACTCTTTAAGTGTCTTTAGTGATGGACATTAATCTCATGGATTCCGCATTTGAGGAATCGGTAGCAGGCGGATTCGACGAGCTCACCACAGGCGAGCAGGAAGCAGTATTAGCTATGGCGGGGACGAGTCACGAACAGGCAGTTAAAGGGGTTAAGGTCTATCAGACAATTGTCCGGTGGGCGTTGATGGTGGGCGTCTTTTTGATGCCTTTATTATTTTTGCCATGGACGACGAATGTTTTGGAAATGAACAAGGGCTTGCTGGTGTTGGCGGTGGCAGGGACGGGTTTGATTGCTTGGTTGTTGGCACTCGTCTCCAGTGGGCGGTTTGCGTGGCGTCCGAACGTGTTTGATAAAGGTGTTTTGGCTATTCTTGGCGCGACGGTGGTGGCGACGGTCTTTTCAATGTCACGATTTAACAGTTTGTTTGGCACCGCCAGTAATTTGGCGGGGTCATTGATGATAATTGCCGCTTTTTCTGTCATCTATTTCTTGATTGTAAATTCGGTTGAAGATGAAGGCCGAACATTGACGAACCTCATTACCGCTTCTTTGTCGCTGGTGTTTTTATTCGGTTTTCTGCAAATTGTCGGATTTCATATATTTAAATATTTAAATATATCAGTATTAAAATTTGCCGACTCATCCGCATTCAATTCGGTCGGCTCCGTTAACGGGCTAGGGGTTCTGGCGGCTATCTGCCTGCCTTTATTGGGGGGAAGCAAACAAAAAGTTTCAATATTTAAATATTTAAATATTATTGGAACAGTTGTGGCAATTGCCATTCTTGTGGTTATCAATTGGTGGGTTCTCTGGACGATTGCCATCGTTGGTATGGCTGGCTGGATTACCTTTGAAAGTTTAGTCAATCAAAAATTCTCTATTTCCAGATTTATCGTCCCAATGACAGTGATTGTTATTGGGGTCTTTTTGATGGTGGTTAATTTTAATCTTAGTGTAATTAAATCCGGTCTTCCGACGGAAATAGCGCCATCATTTGGATTGTCCAGTGAGGTAACTAAATCGGCTTTGAAAGAAAGTATGGCAACCGGCTATGGTCCGACCATGTTTTCTATGGCCTTTGATAAGTACGGCGCTTCTAAACTTATTGATTCCACACTTTCCAATGCTAAGTTTTTTGCGGGGACATCCGAGGTCTTTAATGCTGTCGTTGGCGGAGGATTAGTGATGGTTTTAGCGTTGTTAGTGATGGTTTGGGCGATGATTCAAGGCGTTATTCGTTTTATTCGTGACAAACAAGCGGTTCGTAGAACAAATGCTCAATATATTTGGACTACTTTGGTCGCGGTGGTGGCGGCTTTCTTGCTCTATCCGTTTAACATGACCTTGATGTTTATGGCCTATCTCGTTCTTGCTCTGGCCGTGTTGTCATTATGGGGAAACGTCTCTAAAGAATATGACGCCGAACATAACATTGCGGTTTCTTTGGCGTCTTCCCTCGGATTTATCGGCGGGTTGATTCTGGTTCTTGTCGGCGCCTTTTTCGGTATCTCGGCCTATATCGCCGATGCCCAATACGCCAAGGCCTTGACCGAACAGGATATTGATAAGGCCTCAGCGAATTTAGTTAGTGCCGTGAATTGGAACAACCAGAGCGATGCCTATTACCGTACCGCCTCCCAAGCGGCGTTGGGTCTTTTGAGTCAAGAATTAAACAAGAAAGCCGATCCGGCCGATACCCAACAGACGGCGCGTATCCAGAACTATATGGGTTCGGCCATTAATCTCGCTAAGAAAGCCACAGAACTAGGCCCTCGCGAATCATTAAACTGGAATAATCTCGGTAATATTTATCAAAACCTTCTTGGTCTGGTTGGGGGCGTGGATGCTCTTTCTGCCAGTGCTTATGAAAAAGCGTCAGAATTACGTCCCGGCGATCCGACATTCTTTAATTCAATCGGCAATCTTTATCTCACCCAGTCCCAAATGTTGCGTCAAGCGGCATCCGGCAATAAGGACTCAGCCCAATTAATTCAACAAGCCAACGAGTCACTTGTTTTAGCAGAAACAAATTTCAAGAAAGCCGTAGATATGTCGCCTAATTTTGGCTTGGCCATTTATAATTTAGGGATTGTCTATGACCAGCAAAATAAACTTCCAGAAGCCATTAAACAATTGGAAAAAATAGCGCCGTTCAATAATGATCAACCCAATCTGTTATTCCAGTTAGGTTTGCTCTATTATCGTAATGATGAAAAAGACAAGGCCTTCAATACTTTACAACAAGTGTTGGTCTTGCAACCGAACTACTCTAATGCTCTTTGGTATCTGGCTTTGATTTACGAAGAACGCAAAGATATTCCGAATGCCATTGTTCAAGTTAAAAAGATTCTCGCGATTGAAGCCAATAAAGATAATCAGACCGTCTTAGATAAACTTAGCCAACTTGAAGCGGGCCAAGTTCCACCAAACAAGGGTATCAATCAGGAACCAATCTAAAATCAGGATATTAGGGATTAGGATTCTAGGAAGCTAGTATAAAACTAAGCACCCTA
Source organism: Candidatus Yanofskybacteria bacterium RIFCSPHIGHO2_01_FULL_41_21 (assembly GCA_001794025.1). Classification (GTDB taxonomy): domain Bacteria; phylum Patescibacteriota; class Minisyncoccia; order 2-02-FULL-40-12; family GWA2-44-9; genus 2-01-FULL-41-21. The sequence goes on from MGJA01000008.1 coordinate 21,275, forward strand.
GATTCCTATACACCTAGATTCCTGCTCTGGTGTTGAAGTATCAAATTGATAGACAAAAGATCAATATCACAGTCACCGTTTTGGTGGCTGTGATGGTTTTATGGTTTGTTTGGGTTGTTTTTGTTCCGACGTCGGTAATGGGTACGGCCCAACAGATTCATATCGGTTCCGGTCAAGGGTTGACTGATATTGCCAAGATACTCAAAGAGCGTGATTTAGTTCGTAGTGCGATAGTGTTTAAATTCTATGTGATTGGTTTGGGTTGGGAACGGAATCTTAAAGCGGGGGATTATACTATTTCAGCCGGTGCTACTCTTAATGACATTGCTGTTCAAATTGCGGGAGGCAATGGAGTGTCAACCGATATAGAGGTCTTTATCCCCGAGGGCTCAAATATTTGGGAAATTGATAAACGGCTCACGGACGTAGGGCTTATTAAAGAAGGCGAATTTGCGTCGGCGTATGGTTCGCGAGAAGGATATCTGTTTCCCGATACTTATAGATTTCGGCCGGATAGTTTACTTGGAGAAATTGAGCAAAAAATGGAGTTAAACGGTCAAGAAAAAACCAAGGAATTAATCGGGGGATTGACTGCGCCGGCCCGTGATAGAATTATAACCATTGCATCTATTATTGAAAAAGAAGCCCGCACCAAATCCGATATGTATTTGGTATCAGGGGTTATTGCAAACCGCACTGAATTGGGAATGCCACTGGAAATTGACGCCACGGTTGCTTACGGAGCATGCCTTAACAATTTTCAATTATCAATTTCCAATTTTCAAAAATCTGAAAAAGAGATAAAAGATTGTGATGTTACTCAAATCGGGGTTGGTAAGGAGATTAAAATTGATTCACCCTATAATACTTACACCCGGTCCGGTTTACCGATCCGACCAATCTCTAATCCCGGGCTTAATTCTATTGAAACCGCCCTTAATCCTAAAGGGGACTACTTTTATTATCTCTCCACTCGTGACGGCAGTCAGATTATTTTTTCTAAAACAGGGGTTGAACATACTCAAAATAGGCGTAAGTACTTAGGGTTGTAATATCCACTTGCCTTGAGCAGAATTAATTACTAAGATTACCAATATGACAAAAACAAAAAGACCAATGAGTATAGAGGATCTTTCGCTTAATATTAATAAGCGCTTTGATTTTGTTGATAAACGTTTTGATTCAGTAGATAAGTGTCTTGGCTCAGTTGATAAACGTCTTAATAGTATTCAAAAAGAGATCAATTTTTTAGCCAGTTCTTCGGCTAGAGAATTTAAAGACATATCTCACAGGTTTGATTTGCTTGAAATAAGCGTAGCTGGAATCAAGAAGGTTATAATCAACGGCAGATTTGATAAAAGAATGGAACAATTAGAAAGGGATATGGATAAAGTTAAACAAGCCCTTGCTTTGTAGGACTTAGTTTGTTACTATACTAAGATAACCGTAGAGACAGCGTCCAGCCCGACAGAGGGCAGTAAGTGGCGCCGAATGGGAATAAAACTCTCGTTTTGTTTGGTCGAACTACTACGGATAATGGTAGTTTTTTGTTAAATATACACAATGAAAAGCAGAACACAAAAAAAGGAAGAACTGAAATCGTTGCAGAGTAAACTCCCGAATTCGCAAATTACGGTTTTTACGTCATTTGCTCGCACTGGCGAAAAAGGTTTGTCGGTGGCTCAAATGACTCAGTTAAAACGTCTTTTACGGGAAATTAAATCAGAGTATGTTGTCACTAAGAAGACATTGGTGGAAATGGCGACCAAGGATATGTCGGGGGATGCCGTGGTTGATGTCTATAGTATGGTTGGCTCACTTGGACTCGTTGTCGGTCCGGTTAAAGATAAGAACGGAGTAAACAGTGAGGAATCATATGGTATCGCCAAGAAGGTCTATGACTTTGCCAAGAAAAATCCGGCATTGCAGTTTTTTGGGGCATTCGTGGACGGTATGTTTATTTCCAAAGAACAATTTCTTGAAATGGCCAAGATGCCTTCCAGAGAAGTTCTTATTGGTCGTTTATTGGGAATGATGCGTTACCCGTTATCAGGTCTAGCGATAGTTCTTAATCAAGTTAGTAAACAAAAGGAAACGGTATAATCAGGATGTTAGGGATTAGGATTCTAGGAAGCTAGCATGAAACTAAGCACCCTAGATTCCTAGATACCTAAATTCCTAGAAATATGGATAAAAATCAATTTATTGAGTCAATAGAAAAGATGTCTGTGGCCGAGTTGAATGACTTGGTGAAGGCATTAGAAGAGAAGTTTGGTGTATCGGCTGCTTCGTTTGCTGCATCTGCTGGCCCAGCCCTTGCCGGGGAAGGCGCCGAAGCTGGTGAGGAGAAAGATAGTTTCACGGTCGTCTTGAAAGACGCCGGATCCGCAAAGATCCAAGTTATCAAAGCCCTTCGTGAAATTACTGGTCTAGGCCTCAAAGAAGCCAAGGAAATGACTGATAAGCCCGGTTCAACAGTTAAAGAGGGCGTCAAGAAATCCGAAGCCGACGAAATGAAGAAAAAGATTGAAGAGGCGGGTGGAACTGTAGAACTCAAGTAAGTTTTATACAAAAACCGGTCCCGTTTAGTGGGACCGGTTTTTGGTTTGTTAATTTAAGAATTAGTTTACTTTCCAGATTTTGTTGCCGGAGAGGATATAGATAGTGCCGTCGGAGGAAAGGGTGGCACTGGAGATTGGTTGAGCAGAATTAATTTTTAATGTTTTTGAGACGACGCCGGAATCTTTGGCAAAAATGTATATTCTACCGGTAGAAGCATTTACAAGATACAAATTCGGCGAATCAGTGGTAGTAAGAAGCATACTGCCCGAATCAGGCGAGATTACGGTTTTGACGTCGGTTACTTTTTTGCCCTTGTAGTATTTAGTTAAAACGCCGTCTGAAGAAAGAATATAAATATCACCATCAACCGCAATGAGCGAAGCATTGTTGACTAAAGTCGTGCCAGAGGCGAGCCAAGGTTGAACATCGGTCTTGCCGAGGGCGACATCAGTTATTTTAATAATACTCGTGGACGTTAAGCCGTAAAGATTATCCTGATAGACCTCAAGATTGACAAGCGTATCACTTGAGAATTCCTTGGTGGTTAAAGCGGACTTGCTTATTGAAAAAGAAGTGACTTTTTTAGCATTGGCATCAATCAAAGCAATGTAAGCATCGCTACTGAATATGGCTGAAGGGGAGATATCTTTGATTTGAGTAGTGCCGGCAACAGTCCCATCGGCAGAAATTTTTAACAAAGAATTAGAGTCCCCGCTCGACTGAACGCCATCAGTCGTTTGGGCGGGCTTTCCTTCCAGATAGGCATAAAAATTGGTTCCGGAAGAAGTAATAAGTTTAGCCGTACCGGAGTCCGCAGGAATATCAATCGGGGAAGTTAATGTCGCATCAATGGCATTGTCCATACTATCAAGAGCGAGCATCAATTGATTTTTGGTCTCATCGGCCTTCTTAGAGGAGCCGTTAGTTGATTCACTTTGACTGATACTGGCCAAGGAGCTGATTAATAATCCACGGGCACCTATAAAATCACTTTGACTTAATTTATCTTGGGCGAGTTTAAGATTGGTTTGAGCTTCAGTGATAACAGCATTGAGTTGACGAGTCGTTGCATCTACAAATACAAATGACTTGAGTGAGAAAACAGTTATTAAAATAATAACAGCGACACCTCCCATTGCATATGCTTTTCTTTTGGGTGAAGTATTCATGTTTTTAAATCGGCGAAAATGTTTAGAAAAAATGAGTTCTCTTTTTCCACGCGCAAATTCGCTGGGGATAATTTTCGGTATAGCCGGTTCAGGAGAGAGCTTAACGACGGTTCTGGCTACGGGGGCAGGATCTTTTTCCTGTGTCGTATCTTCTTTCTTGGACTCAGTATTAGCAAGTTGAACTGCCGGCGTCAAGTCGTCAGTGGTCTCTTCTTCAACCGGTTCCTGCTGAAGTTCTTTGGGTTGGGGTTGGGCCTGACGACCGACAAGCAGGGGTTCAGTGAATTTTTGAATGTCTATATGAAGAGCAGCGCAAGCAAATTCGGGCTTGGTCTCTTTAATAGCCATCAATTGAGCGGTAAATTCGTCTTGAGTTGTCTTAAGAAAGTTATCCTTTATGTATTTTTCTCGGGCAGTGGTACTGCGACTTGGGTAAAAAGCAAGAATGTGGTCACCCTCAATAATTTTCCCGGAGATGATATTAGAAAATTCTTTTTCTTCAATTGTTTCTTTATTGAATAATTGAATATTATTGAGGATGTCTATATTTTTACCTTCACGAGCGAGAATTATTTTGAACTTGCCGAGTTTAGAAATATGGATTTGGTCATTGGCAATCGCGAAAATACCGATGTTGATTTTGGTCTCCTTGTTTTTGAAAAATTCTTCAACGACTCCGTTGATTTTTTTAAGGGCGCCGGAGAAAGCATCCTTGGGACTTGCGTCAGGATTGGAATAATATTCACGTTTGGCGAGGGAAGCGACGAGATTTAAAACATAACCAACATCAATATCATCCGAATTTTCAATGGTTCGGCCTTGAATATTTCCGATAACAAAAAGATTTCCGAGGGCTTGGCTATTAGTGTTGTTGTCATAGGAGAACAAATCAACCGGACCTTCTTTGGCGTTACCCTTAATGAGGATCTCTTTTGCGACCGGATTGATGAATACTTTTTCCATTGAGTTGCTATTTAAACCGAATTCAAGTATCTTATTGTCATTCTAAGTTAATTCAACCCTAAATGTCAAAGCCAATACTTGATAACCTTTTCGGGTCAAAAGTCAGGGTTAAGATTCTTAAGTTTCTTTACCGTAATTATCCCGCCGATTTTAGTGTTCGGGAGATTGCGCAACGTATCCAAGAGAAACCTCAAATAATAAAAGAGGAGTTAGTATTATTGAAACAAATTACAATTGTTAGACAAAACAGAAAATAGATATGGCTTCTAAAACAAAAACAAAAAATAAATCAGTAAAATCAAAAAAGAGACCAAAGGTTCGCCCTAAGGTTGAACGGTTTACTTTGAATCAGGATTTTGAATTTTTCTCCGAATTGAGAAGTTTAGTTTTGAAATCATCGGCGGGGGAGAAAGAAAGAATGATTCAAAAAGTTTCCAACCTTGGCCGGATTCGGTTAGCGGTTATTTCCGGAATTTTTTTGAGCGATCCGGATTCTATTAATCAATATGACGCACCGGCCGATTTGTTTATCGTCGGCGATGAAATAAACCGCGCCAAGCTCCGTAATTTTTTGGGTTCTCTTGAAGCCGAAATCGGCACAGAAATTAAGTTCACTTTAATGGATAAAGAAGAATTTGATTACCGCTTCAATATGTTTGACCGATTTGTAAGGGTGTTGTTAGAAGGACCGCACGAAAAGATAGTTAATAAAATCGGTCTCTAATTTTGGCCGATTTCTGCGTTGCTGGCTCCGATGCTCGACGCCATACCATATTAGTATGGCTTACTCCGCTTCTCGCCAGCGCCTTGAACTCACCTCAAAATTAGAGGCCTATTATGTTAATATGATTCTATTGCGCCCTTAGCTCAGTGGTAGAGCACAGCATTCACATTGCTGGGGTCGTAGGTTCAATCCCTACAGGGCGCACAAAACGTATTAAAAAGTTATGTACCCAGATAGTAGATTTTCGGATGCAGTACTGGGTTATCAACATTGCATTCATTTTCAGAGTGGGATATTATACCTAATAGATGGTATTAAGTGGGTGAAAGTGGAATGTTAATAGGCGAATACAAACACAACTTGGATGCGAAGAAACGACTCTCTATTCCTTCTAAATTTCGTAAGGAATTAGGGGAAGGGGCAGTTATTACTCGCGGATTAGACAATTGTCTGTTTGTATTCCCTTCAGCGCACTGGGCGAAGTTAGCCGAACGACTTGGCAATATGCCCATTGTTCAACAGGACTCACGTTCATTTGCCCGTTTATTGTTATCCGGCGCCGTAGAAGTGGAATTTGACGGTCTGGGACGCATTCTAGTGCCCGAGTATTTAAAAACATATGCAGGTTTAAAAAAAGTAGCCGTGGTTGCCGGTTTATATAGTCGCCTTGAGATATGGGATGACGAGAAATGGGAGAACTATAAGGCAAATTTAGAAAAAAATTCCGATAGTATTGCAGAAAAATTGAGAGAGTTAGGAATTTGATATGCATACGCCAGTTCTTTTAAATGAAGTTCTTGAATATCTTTTATCGGCCCGCGCTACGCCGGAGGCTTCGGCGAGGCGAGGCGGACGATACATTGATGCCACGATGAACGGTGGTGGGCACACTTTAGCGATAGCCGAACGGGTTCAACCCGATGGTGTTGTCTTGGGGATTGAATGGGATACAACTCTTTTTCAAGATACTGAATCGCAACTGGCAAATCATGAATTAAGAAAAAACTTGATTCTAGTCAACGATTCGTATGTCAATTTAAAAAAGATTGCCAAAGACCATGATTTCCAGCCCGATGGTATCTTGTTTGATCTGGGATTGTCCTCATGGCATTACGAAATGAGTGGGCGGGGATTCACATTTAAAAAAGATGAGCCATTGGATATGAGGTTTAACCCTTCAGGTGGGGTACCTGTTAGCGAGATTGTAAATCTTTATGATGTCCCAGAGCTTGAACAGATTATCCGGGACTATGGTGAAGAGCAATTTGCCAGAAGTATTTCGGAAAGCATTGGTCTTAATCGTAAGAAAAGACCAATTATGACGACCGAGGACTTAGTGGCCGTGATTAATGTGGCGGTCCCGGACTGGTATAAGCATCGTAAGATTCATTTCGCGACTAAGACATTTCAGGCCCTACGGGTCGTGGCCAATGATGAGTTAGGGAATGTTGTTAAAGGAGTTAGAACGGCCATTGATATTTTAAAGCCCGGTGGACGGATTGTAGTGATATCGTTCCAGGGTCATGAAGATAAGATTGTTCGGGAGATATTCAAAGAACAAGTGAAGGCCGGGCGAATTATTCAGCCCGTCAAAGGTACGATTCGACCGACGTGGCCGGAACAACAGCAGAACCCTAGATCAAGAAGTGCGAAGATGAAGGTTGCAGAGAAGGTTTAACAATAAAAAATAAAAACTTCTGATTTTAGGTGAGTTCAAGGCGCTGGCAAGAAGCGGAGTAAGCCATACTAATATTGTATGGCGTCGAGCATCGGAGCCAGCAACACAGAAATCGGCTAAAATCAGAAGTTTGTTAATACATGGAGCAGGAATGCCTTCGTGATATACCGTGACTGCAGTTTCTTCACCAAGTCATGTTCAACGCTATTTGTTTGATTGGTCAGTATTCTCAAATCCTGTCGTCGTTTTAAATATAGTTTTAATCTGCCTTGCGGTAGTTACTTTTTCATATTACATTGCCGGGGTTAATGCGGTTACATCAGGGAAGTATCGTGTTTCTACTGAACGGAATAAGATAATTCAACTCACCGAAACCCAGAGTATGCTTACTTTAGAGAAGTCAACCACCGAGGATCCGGTGGCCGCAATGGCTTTTGCCAAGGATAAGCATTTAGTTGAGGCCAAAGATATTGTTTATGTATTTGAAAACAATAATGTCGCCTTGCAGAGATAAATTCTAAGCACGAAATTCTAAATCCTAAACAAATTCCAAATATCAAATTTTAAACCCCGACAGTTTTTATTTAGAATTTAGGATTTAAAATTTGTTTAGAGTTTAGATATTAGGATTTAGAAATTATGAGGAATGATACTCTTCGGATAAAAATTATCTTTGGATGTGTTATTATCGTTGCTGGCATTATTGGCTGGCGACTTTTTGTTCTTTCCTACATTCGTCATACGCTCTACACTCAAACAGCTCAGGCCCAAAATCAGAACATAAGCAATATTTTGATTAGAGGAAACATTTTTGTTCAAGATCCGAAAGTCACCGGCACAATGGATAATCAGTGGTATCTTGTGGCTACAAATAAAAAATTTCCTCTGGTCTATGTTATCCCCGCTAATTTAACCGATTCAGTGACAACAGCGAGTCAGCTCGCTGGAATTCTAAATCTTAACCAAGACGACCTAAAAATATTGCTTGGAAGCGGTTCAAAAGCGACAAAAATTATTGCTCGCAAAATTACAACTGAACAGGCCGATGCAATAAATAAACTTGATATAGAAGGTATTGGAATTAGGCATGAAACAGATCGGTTTTATCCAGCCAATTCTTTTTTGTCAAAAGTTATAGGATTTCTGGGATTTGGCGAAAATGGCCGGCTCGGCCAATATGGAATTGAAAGTTATTTTAATGATGAACTAAGCGGTCAGGCAACTGATGAGAAAGCCCCACGTCCAGATGATGTTGTTCTTACTATTGATAGAAATGTCCAGATATTTGCCGAGACCGAACTTCATAATGTTTTGACGAAATGGCATGCTTCAGGTGGAACTATTATTATTCAAGACCCTCAAACCGGTAAAATTATTGCCATGGCGGATGAACCGACGTTTGATCCTAATAACTACAGTTCGTCACCAACAAGTACGTATATTAATCGCAACATTCAGGAAATATTTGAGCCCGGTTCATCTTTTAAACCAATTACGATGGCGATGGGTATTGATTTGGGAAAAGTCGTACCCAATACGACTTATACCGATCCCGGAATAATTGATATTGCTGGTCGCCAGATTCATAATTTTGATAATTTGGCTCATGGTACGGTCACGATGACTCAAATTTTGGAAAAATCATTAAATACCGGCGCCGCTTTTGTGGAAAATCTGGTTGGTCAAGATAATTTCTTGGATTACGTTATAAATTTCGGATTCGGACAAAAAACAGCCATGGATTTGCCGGGTGAAGTAAGTGGAGACGTCGCTAATTTATATAGTGGTCGGAAGGTTAATTTTGTGACGGCCTCATTCGGTCAGGGTATTGCCGTGACGCCGATTCAACTTATTACTGCCTATTCTGCTCTTGCCAATGGCGGAAAATTGATGAGACCATATGTTGTTGAAAAGGTTATTCACGAAGGGGGAACGGAAGATGTTACCCAACCCGAAGTCGCCAGTATCCCAATTTCAGAAAAAACATCAGCCAAAATCAGAACTATGCTTGTAAGCGTCGTTGACAAGGGCTTTGATAAAGCCCGCATAAAGGGCTATGATGTGGCCGGTAAGACAGGCACGGCTCAAATTGCCGATGGTCGTGGCGGATATCAGGAAGGCGTGTTTATTCACAATTTTGTTGGTTTCGCCCCGGCTTCAAATCCCAAGTTCGTAATCCTAATCAAAATGGATAAACCCCAAGACATTACTTTCGCCGCTGACAGTTTGTCGCCAACTTTTCGTAATGTCGTCGCCTATTTATTAAATTATTACAATGTACCGCCTACTAGATAGTAATTAGCGATTAGGACTCCCGCCCGACTGAATGACTTCAGTCATTCAGGCAGGTAGCCATTAGCAAAAAACGTGTATATATTATCTAAAATTATTGCTGGTACTTTGGCTAGAATATATTTGTGGCGTTTCCGCCCGATTATAATCGGCGTAACGGGTAATGCCGGGAAAACATCGACAAAAGAAATGGTTGGCGCGGTAGTGAGAAGAATTAAAAAAATTCGTGTTGCGAAAGGGAATTTGAATAACGAAGTTGGTCTCCCGTTTAATATTATAAATAATTCGGCCGATGAATATTATGAAAAAGGTGGGAGTTTTATATTTGGCGTCAAAACATTTTTTAAAGCAATTTTCGGACTTTTCAGTTCTGATTATCCGGAAGTGTTGATTCTTGAATATGGTGCGGATCAGCCCGGAGATATTAAGAAACTGGCCCGTAAATATAGGCCACATATTTCTGTGGTTACGACAGTAGGGGATGTACCTGTCCATGTAGAATTTTTTAAGGAAGCAGATTCCGTTGCTAATGAAAAGTCCAATTTAGTGAAAGTTTTATCAACCAGTGATTTTGCTATCTTAAATCATGATGACCATCGGGTATTGGAGATGAAATCAAAAACAAAGGCCAGAGTTATCACTTATGGTTTTAGTGAAGGGGCAGAAATTCGTCCATCAGATGTTGAATATATAAGCAATGAAGAGGGTCAACCGATTGGAGTAAATTTCAAATTAAACCAAGGCGGTCATTTTATTCCCATAATGATTGAAGGTTCTCTTGGTAAGTCCCAGGCGTGGTCAGCCGCCGCCGCTTCGGCAGTTGGTTTGGTCCTAGAAATGAATCTTGTTCAAATTTCTGAGGCCCTTCGGGGATATCATGGTCCCAAAGGTCGTCTAAAGATTCTGCAAGGCATTAAGAATTCAAATATTATTGATGACACCTATAATGCTTCACCGGCATCTACTCATTTAGCGCTAGAAACACTTCGCGATGTACCTGCTCTCCGTAAAGTTGCTGTTTTGGGGGACATGCTTGAATTGGGCAAATATTCCGAAAAAGCTCATTTTGCTATTGGCACGTTCGCCGGTGAAATTGCAGATGTTCTCATATGTGTTGGTTCTCGGGCTAAAAACATCGCTTCGGCTTTTAGTAAAACCGTCGTCGGATCAAAAAAAGAGGTCTTTGTATTTGATAATTCAAATGACGCCAAATCAAAAGTTCGGGAACTAATTTCCGAACACGATCTCATTTTGGTTAAAGGTTCTCAAGGAATGCGGATGGAGAAAATTGTGGAAGAAATTATGGCTCATCCCGAAAATAAAAAAGATCTCCTTGTTCGGCAATCTCGTCGTTGGCTTTCAAAATAGTTTCAGTTATCTTCATAATATGAGAGGATAGGGTTAATGAGTTCTTTTGGTTTTTTGACATGAACATGAAGAGGAGGGGACAATGTCTCAGATAGAAACGACATCCGTAGAATCGGGAGACCTCACGCTAAATGAGCGTTTCAGAATTTTCGGGATATTAGGGTTAATATTGGCAAGTTTTGTCTTTTTTGCCCTTTGGCCACCGAGATGGTTGCAGTCAATTGAAATGTGGGTCAATACTAGAGCAGTATGGTCAAATTTGCCTATTTGGTACTACATTCTCATCACTCTTGTCGATGTACATATTACAACGGCTTGTGTGTCACTGTTTCTCCATCGTTGTCAGACCCACGGGAGCATAACTTTCAATCGGTTTGTTGGTTATGCCATGGAGTTCTGGCTGTGGATTTTTACGGCGATGGCAACTATCAGATGGGTTGCCGTTCATCGTAAGCATCACGCAAAGGTAGAGACCGACGAAGATCCTCATAGTCCGGTCATGTATGGTGTTTGGCGAGTGTTTTTCTATGGGACCAAACTCTACCACCATGCGGCCTATGATGAATTTGTTCTGCGCAAATACGGAAAAGGAATAGCAAGGCGTTGGTTCTATCTCAAGTTTAGTTTGTTGGGACCAGTCATTGCTTTTGTCCTAAACCTCTGGCTCTTTGGAATCGTCGGATTTCCAATGTGGCTGGTGGAAATGGTCTGGATTCCCGGTTTTGCTGCCGGAGTCATCAATGGGCTTGGTCACTGGTGGGGGTATCGCAACTTTGATACCCCTGATAACTCCAGGAACTTGCCCTCAAAAATCCTGGCAATCCTTACCTGTGGTGAGAGTTCGCACAACAATCACCACTACAACCAGAATTCGCCGAAGTTTTCAGTGAAAAAGGGCGAGATTGATTTAGGTTGGTACTACTCACGCGCATTAGAGTTCGTTGGCCTGGCCCACAACAGAAATACCTAGCCGCTTGGATAGAAGTTTCAGTCAGTGAAATTTTTCATCCCCGCCATGTAATCCTCTGGATTCATGGCGGGTTTTCAAATAATAAAAATGTGTTAAAATATAATATAAATAAAATAAATTTCGGCGCCATCGTCTATCGGTTAGGACACATGCTTCTCAAGCATGGAAGCGGAGTTCGATTCTCCGTGGCGCTACTACTTGATAATATCCAACAGAAAGGGTATTATTTTTTTAAGATATGGCATGGTTGGCCATCTCTTTTTGTAGGGGGGTGTTCTTTGTGGTTGACTTTCGTTGGGTTATTTTTCGCCTCTCTGTGGTTGACTGGCATCTGGACCGGCTATACGTTTTACGGCACAATTCACATTTTGCTCATTCCAACCGTACCAATTCTAGCAATGCAGATCCATAGCTTCTGGATGGGGAAAAACCCGCCGAAGGTTCAATTACCGTTAACAAAAGACAGTGGGCACGGAACCTTTGGCCGTCTAACCTAAGAGACAGAAAGGAGGGGAGACATGAGTGCAAAGCCCTTGAGTATTGTTGAACCTGACATCAAGTGGATGCAGGACCTTTCTAATGAAAACGTTGGAAAGGTAACAACGGGTAGTGACGAGAATTGTCCTTGTCCCAGGTGCGGACATTTGATTTGGGAACCATTCAGAGATGTCATGATTAGGAAAAACGACCAGACATCTTTCACGAGGCGGTGTGGGCACTGTCGGGGGATGGTCCAATTCGTGGCTTTTCATGAAATTGTTGATGAAATTGGGGAGAGGGTGTTCCTTTACGCTGCTCCTTACAAGGCAATACGTCGACACAAGAAATAGACAGATTAGAGCAGGGGAAGGGCGCGCCATCGGTGCGCCCTCTTTACCCCGCACATAACAAGGGCCATTTCTGATGGCATCGCCAGCCCTTGTTATGTGCGGGGCTTTACTATTTATCTAAAATACGCTAATATACCGTTATCTAATTAACGCAGGTCGTTTCAATTCAATTCAATGTTTGCCGTAATAAAAACTGGTGGTAAACAATACAAAGTCGCAGAAGGCGACGTTTTAATGATTGAAAAATTAAACGTTAATGGGGAGACCGTTACTTTCAATGAAGTTTTACTTATTACTGATGGGGATAAAGTTACTCTTGGTAAACCGATGATTGAAGGCGCTACTGTTGGAGCCAAAGTTCTTATTGCCGAAGGCAAGGACAAGAAAAAGATGGTTTTCAAATATAAATCAAAGACCCGTCAAAGAAAGAAAAAGGGTCACCGTCAGCCATTTACCAAAGTGCAGATTTCTAAAATATCGCTCTAGTGGGGCGATATTTTACTTCCTAAACTCTAAGGCATGTTTAAGGGTGCTTTCATCGGCGTACTCTAAATGAGAACCGGAAGCCAATCCACGGCCGAGACGGGTGATTAAGACATTGGGCTTGTCGGTAAACTGGCTTTTTAGATATAAGGCGGTTGTCTCACCGGGAGTATTGGGGTTCATGGCGAGGATTAACTCTACTTCTTTGACTGATTCAGTTAAGACATTAATTCTTGATTCAAGGTGTTTGATTCTAAGGTTGTCAGGTAAGACGTTGTCTAGGGGATTAATCGCTCCACCAAGGACATGATAAAGGCCTTTGTAGAGCCCTGTCTTTTCAATTGAATCCAGGTCGGTAACTTTTTCAACTACGAGCATTTTTGTCCTATCGCGGGATGGGTTAGAACAGACCGAGCAAACAGCACTGTCGCTTATATTAAAACACTGGTTACAGAAAGATATATCTTGTTTTAGATGACTAATCGCATATCCCAATTCTTCTATTTCCGAATCGGGTTTATCCAATAAAGCCAAAACAAACCGCACCGCCTGTCGCGGACCGACCCCCGGCAATCTTTGGAATAATTTAGCTATTTGTTTAAATCGTTCATCCATCCCGTTAGAAGTGCTACAAACCGTCCACCATATCAAGGTGGTGGCAAGCTGTAGTTACATTATTAATGATTAACATTATTTATATCCGTTAGGATTCACTTCTAACGGGACTAGAATTCTATTTCTTCTATATTTTGACCGCCGGTTAGATATTCGTCGGTATAACCGCCTTGGTTATCAAGGTGGAAACGTAAACTGGATGGGTCAATACGAAATTTAATTTCCCCTGTTGGACCATTGCGGTGTTTGGCGATAATCAGTTCGGCAAGATTTTGTTTGCTGGGGTCAACTTGGTCTTTGCTTTTCATTTTATCTTCACGATGAATAAACATTACCAAGTCGGCATCTTGTTCGATAGAACCGGAATCGCGTAAATCAGAAAGTTTTGGTCGATGGCCGTCTCGCTGTTCAATGGCACGAGAAAGTTGGGATAAGGCGATAATAGGGACATTTAATTCTTTGGCTAAGCCCTTCAGTCCGCGTGAAATTTCGGTAACCATTTGAACGGGACTGTCATAATTTCGTCTTCCGCTCATAAGTTGGAGGTAATCAACAATAATAAGTCCGAGGCCATGTTCGGCTTGAAGTCGACGAGCCATGGCTCGCATTTGCAAAATATTCGGAGAAGGGGAATCGTCAATATATAAAGGAAAATTCTTTAATTCGTCACAGGCCATGGTGACCCGAAGAAGCTCGTCTTGTTCTTGTGAAAGTTTGCCCGTGCGCATTTCCCACAAACTTACACCGGAAGCTAGGGCGATAAAGCGGTCAACAACTTGGTCAATGGACATTTCCATACTAAAGACACCGACAGGGATTTTTTGTTTGGCGATATTATAGGCCAGGTTGATGGCGAGAGCGGTTTTACCGACTGATGGTCGCGCAGCGAGAACAATCAAATCGGATTTTTGGAAACCGCCAAGCATATTGTCCAAGTCCAGATAACCGGTCTTGTGACCCCGCAAACTGCCGTCGTGTTGAGTAGTGATGCGTTCAATGGCTCCGTCAAGAGTACTGCCGACATCAAGGAAGTTTTTTGTGAGTGATTTTGATGAGACCGCGAAAAGCTTCTTTTCGGCTTCATCCAATAAATCTTCAACTTCTTCTTCCTCACGATAGCCCAAACCAATCATATGGTGGGCGGCGTCAATAAGGTCACGAAGCATTTTTTTACGTTGAACAATCTTGGCGTAGGTGGCGATATGGGCTGAGGTCGGTACAGAATTTACTAATGAAGTGAGATAGGCCAGTCCGCCGATATTTTCCAGCGCATTCATCTCGCTTAATTTATTAGACAAACTCAAAAGGTCAATGGGTTCATGATGTTCAAACAAAGTAAACGCCGCTTGGGCGATCAATTGATGCCCATGCTGATAAAAATCTTCAGGGCGTATAATATCGGCAATCTTGTTAATTGCCTCTCTATCTAGGATCAGCGCACCAAGGATTGATTTTTCGGCATCTATGCTCTGGGGGGGTAATTTGTCGGGTGGAATAGATGACATAGTGATATCTCATTATTACAAGATAAAAAAACAACGCAAGTTAAAAATAAACCGACTGGGGACAAAACTGTTGATAGCTGGACAGAGGGAAATTTTCTCAGCTTCCTCTTGGACTATTTCTAGCAACTCTTCCTAATTTCTCTGACCAGCCGAAGCAACTCCTGTCGGGCCATGCGGCTTCGCTTTGCTCACCCGTTCCCGACATCCTCGGGCTGGTACCCAGAGAAATACGTTGTATATTTAATTCGTTCGGACAAAATGATTTTCAATCACTTTGCTCCTCACTCATAAATATAGCGTCAGAGTTGCTGAAATAGAGCCAATCGTGCAGATTGAGAAAATTTCCCTCTGCCACGCTATCTTGGTGTGTGGTTTTAGTGATAAAGAATTGAAAACTCGCCCTTTGACCCAGTAGCGGAGGGGGACCCTTTGGGGGAACCGCCGGGACTGGTTCCCCGGGTCTGGGGCAAAGGGCGAGTTTTCAATTCTTTATTTAGTAGAAATCAGAGGTCCGAAAGGGGTGTCGGCGATGGTGAAGCCGGAAGATTCAATGCGGGCGCGGAGAGAATCGGCTTTGGACCAGTCCTGATCAAGACGGTGTTGTTCGCGTTGTTCAGCGAGTTCAAGTATTTCGGGTGGGATGGATTGTTCTTTTGGTTCAGGGACAATACCAAGAACCCGTTCAACAGTGGTCTGGAAAAATGTTTTAACGGATTCTGCTTGGCCTGCGGAAAGAGTATTTTTGGCAAGCAGGGGATTGAGGGCGCGAATAAGTTCAAAGACCGAGGCAATTGCTGATGGAGCGTTAAAATCGTCATCCATACTAGTGGTGAATTTGTCAGCGCAGGATTTTAATGTTTCATCAAGTAAAGGATTTTCTTCACCTGACGCTTTAGTGAGGCGGGCAAGGAAGTCGGCAATGCGGTCAACGGCGACGGAGGATTGATTAATCAGGGTATCGTCATAGGCGAGGGGAGAACGGTAATGAGCGGAAAGAAAGTAAAGACGGAGTGTTTCAGCTGGGTGACGGGGTAAACTATTAGTTGTATCTCGGAGAGTTCTGAAATTATTAAGTGATTTTGACATTTTGTCTGCTTTGGTAATAAGAAATCCCGAATGCATCCAATATTTTACAAACGGAATCTTCCCAGAAGATGCTTGTTGTTGGGCAATTTCAGCTTCGTGATGAGGGAACATTAAATCCTGGCCTCCGCCATGAATATCATATTGCTGACCCAGATATTTTTCCGAAATGGCTGTGTCTTCAATGTGCCAGCCCGGACGACCGAGACCCCACGGTGATTCGTTAGTTGGTTCGTAGGAATAATTTTGGGCTTTCCAAAGGACAAAATCGCGGGGACTAAGTTTATTGGCCTCCATTTCCACGCGAGTGCTTTCTTTTAATTCTTCTAGATTCTGACCCGAAAGCACGCCATACTGGTTAGGGAAGTCCTTATTATATCTGGCAAGTTCAAAATAAACATCACTTGCCCCGAGCGAAGTCGAGGGGTTGTCTCCTACTTCAACAGCATCCGGTCCGGTGGCTTTGATAGCCGGTGCGGTATAAGCATAACCCTTTTCAACTAAGGTCTTAACTTGAGTAATAATTTCAGGAATATGTTCGGAGGCCAAAGCATAATTATTTACCGAAGCAATTTTGAGTCCACCCATATCGTCAATAAAAGCCGTTTTGTATTTGAGGGATATTTCTTCAGGTTTTTTGCCCTCATTGTGGGCGCGGGTAATAATCTTATCGTCAATGTCGGTAATATTTTGAACGTAGTTCAATTCAAATCCTTTAAATTCCAAATAACGGCCGACGACATCAAAGAAAACAAATGTCCGAGCGTTCCCGATATGAATGTAATCATAAACTGTCGGCCCACAGACAAACATTCCAACACTTTTTTGATCAAGCGGAATAAACTCTTCTTTGGTTTTATTTAGGGTGTTGTAGATTTTTAACATAGTAGTAAATTCTATAGCACAATCATGGCAATAATACAGGCCGTCATGATTATAAGCAGTATATAGGCAATAATATTAGATAACAAACGGCTGGTGTATTGACCCATGATTTTTGGATTATTAGCCATATGAATAACCAAAGCGATAATAAACGGCGAAACAACGCCGAAAATTATACCTGTATAATAAAGAATATTGATAGGTTGTAAACCAAAGACAGGAATAGCTATGCCCAGTAGAGTCGCTAAAACCAAAATCAGATAAAATTGCCTGGCTTTTCCGAAGGTATAATCCAAGCCCACTTTCCAGCCGATTGTCTCCGCAATAGCATAAGCGGCGGAACCGGCCAAGACCGGAATAGCTAGGATACCGGAAGCAATAATACCAATTAAAAATAGAAGATTAGTGTAGTGTCCCGCCAATGGTTGGAGGATTGTGGCCATTTCTTCAATACTGCTCACTTCACTAAAACCATGAGAAAAAAGGGTTGAAGCGGCTAGAATCATAATAAAAAATGTAATTAAATTAGAAAATATCATACCCATCCGAACATCTGTGTACATGGTACCAATCTCGTTTTTCATTCTGACTGAAGACCGGCTGGCAGTATGAGGTTTAATATCCGGAATCATGCCATGAATATGGTCATGATAATGAAGCCGTTCTTCTTCCACCGCTTCCGATGCTTGCCAAAAGAATAAATACGGCGAAATAGTGGTTCCGAATATGGCGACAATCATGGCCAAGTATTCTTTGCTAAATGTTATATGAGGAATGAGAACATTTAACATAACATTTCTCCAATCAGGCGATATAAAAAAGACAGCCAAGACATATGAAAACAAAACGATGGCAATCCATTTTAAATATTTAGCGATAACACGATAAGGAAGTATAATTATAAGTCCGATAACAATAAGTGATAGTAAAATAGATATAATAACAGACGGAAGGGGAACAAGGAGTTTGACCGCCGCGGACATGGCAGAAATATCAGCGCCGATATTAATGACAGTAGCAACCGAAATAAGGACAGTAATAAAAAGAAGCATCCATACGGGATAATGCTTTTTCATATTCCCTGCCAGTCCTTTTCCTGACACTAAACCAATCCGACCAGCCATGCGCTGGATAATTATCATGAAAGGCAGAGTTGCAAGAACAGTCCAGAGAATTGAGAGGCCAAACTTAGCTCCAGCGATGGCGTAGATAGCAATACCGGCCGGATCATCATCGGCTGCGCCGACAACTAAACCTGGCCCAAGAGACCGCCAAAAGGATTTGAGTTTGTCCATTTCTTAAATTGTAACATATCGTTCCATCCACCCCAACTACCAACTCAATCATCACTTGGGACCACTCTTATCCCCAGACCCAGGGAACCAGTCCCGTCGGTTCCCCCACAGAGTGGGACCCCCTCCGCTACTGGGTCTAAGAGTGGCCCCCAAGCGACTCAATGTGAAATGATTTTAGGATTTCTTGCTGGGAGTTAGGGTGTCGGTTGCCTCGAATTGGCAATGGTTTTCGCTCGACTCGGGGGTATATGCCGGAGTGAGCTGGCACTCTTGACATGAGAGTGCCAGTTATAATATACTGTCTGCATGAATGTGACAAAGCGACAAAACACATTGCTGGACTTCATTATTCGGGAATATGTGAAGACGGCAAAACCAATTCCCTCGGCTTTGGTTTGTAAGAAATCAAAGTTGAAAGTTAGTCCGGCTACCATCCGAAATGAGATGAATTATTTGGAGGAAAATGGTTACTTAGAACAACGGCACACTTCCGGCGGGCGGGTGCCAACCGATAAGGCCTACCGGTATTACGTAAACAAATTATTAAACCATCCAAGTCAGCTGGAAGTAAATCAAGAAAATAAAAAAGATATAACAAGAGCACTTTTCAAAGCCGGTCCCGATAGTCGAGCCATTAATAAAGCCATTGCCAGAGTTCTTTCTGAGCAATCCGGGAACCTTGTCATTACCGGAATAGCTGAAGAAGCAGAATTCTTCAAACAAGGATTAGTCAGTTTATCTCGCCATCCTGAATTTCAAAAAGTAGACAGTTTATTTCAGTTGACGAGTTTCTTTGAGGGATTTGATTTGATGTTTCAATTAATTGAGCGTGAATTTATGAGAATTCTTGGCGTGCCAGATGGAATACAAATTCAAATTTTGATTGGTCACGAAAATCCGTTCTGCCAGATTAAAGGAGAGACCATCATGTGCACGAAATATCTTCTGCCGGGTGATGTTGTCGGTTCCCTTACCCTGATTGGTCCCAAACGGATGGATTATGAAAAAAATATCGCCCTAATAAAATATACAACTGATCAATTACGAAAAATAAATAACCACTAAATAATAATTTTCAATTATCAATTTACAATAAATTATCAATAGCTCAATTCTCAAACACTGAAAATTGAAAACTGAAAATTGTAAATTAAACCAATATGGACGAAGAAATAAAACAAACCGAAGGAGAAGAAACAGTACAAACAGTATCAAACAATAAAGTAAGCAAAGAGGAGGAGTACTTAAACAATTGGAAACGGGAACGAGCTGACTTCCTAAATTATAAAAAGGACGAGTCACGGAGGGTTGAAGAATTTGTCAGATTTGCGAATGAAGACGTGATTTTAGAAACGATGGAGATTGTAGATGATTTAGATCTTGCGGTTCAGGAGTACAAAGATATTGGCCTGGAGCAAATTATAAAGAAGTTTAAAGATTTATTTAAAAAGTATGGTTTAGAAGAGATTGAAACAAAAGGCAAGTTTGATCCAGGATTACATGAAGCAATAGAGACAGAAACAGGAGGCGAGAAAATAATTCAAGTCAGGGCGGGATACACAATGCACGGAAAAGTAATCAGACCGGCAAGAGTCAGAATCACGAAGTAATTTACAGTTATCAATTAACAATTTACAATAAATTATCAATAGCTCAGTTTTCAAACATTGAAAATTGGAAACTGAAAATTGAAAATTGATTTTACGAATCCATGAGTAAAATTCTAGGGATTGATTTAGGGACAACTAATTCAGCGATGGCAGTAGTAGAGGCGGGACAGCCACGTATCTTGGAAAACAAAGAGGGAGTGCGTACCACACCTTCGATTGTGGCAGTCGGTAAAAATAATGAACGTTATGTTGGTGTTACTGCAAAGCGTCAGGCCGTCACTAATCCAAAGAATACTATTTATTCAGTGAAGCGATTAATCGGTCGTCGTTTTAGCGATGCCGAAGTACAAAAGGATAAAAAACTTTTACCTTACGAAATTCGTGAAGGTAAACAAGGCGACGTTGAAGTAAATATTGGCGGTGAGTGGAAAAAACCGGCTGAAATTTCGGCAATGATTCTCCAAAAAATGAAAGCCGACGCTGAAGATAAACTAGGAGAAAAAATTACAGAAGCGATTATTACTGTTCCAGCTTACTTTGACGATGCTCAACGTAAGGCGACAAAAGATGCGGGTGAAATTGCTGGTTTAACCGTGAAACGAGTTATTAACGAACCGACTGCTGCCGCACTGGCTTATGGTTTTAACAAGAAGAAAGATGAGAAGATTGTTGTCTATGACTTTGGGGGCGGAACCTTTGATGTTTCTGTGCTTGAAGTTTCGGAAGATACAATTGAAGTTAAAAGTACGGGCGGGGATACTCATCTGGGCGGTGATGATATTGACCAAAAAATCATCCATTTCTTTATCGATGAATTTAAAAAGGAAAGCGGAATGGATGTATCAAAGGATCAACTTGTCGTTCAACGCTTAAAGGATGCCGCGGAAAAAGCAAAACACGAATTGTCCAGTACATTGCAGACCGAAGTGAATATTCCGTTCTTAACGGCGGATTCATCCGGTCCAAAACATTTCACCATTTCGTTTACCCGAGCCAAGCTTGAAGAATTAACACATGAATTTATAGAACGTTCCATTAGAATTACTAAACAGGTGGTTGAAGATGCCGGTCTTAAAATTTCCGACATTCACGAAGTAGTTATGGTCGGGGGACAGACACGAATGCCGCTGATCGTTGAAGAAGTGAAAAAACTATTCGGCAGAGAACCGCATAAGGACATTAACCCGGACGAAGTTGTGGCTCTTGGTGCCGCTGTTCAAGGCGGAATTATGCAAGGAGACATCCGCGACGTTCTTTTACTTGATGTGACTCCGTTATCTTTGGGTATTGAGACAATGGGCGGTGTATTTACAAAGATGATAGAAAAAAATACAACCGTTCCGGTAGCCAAGACCCAGGTCTATTCAACCGCAGCTGATAGCCAGCCGTCGGTGGAAATTCATATCTTGCAGGGTGAACGGGCGATGGCAAGCGACAACAAAACTCTGGGTCGGTTTATTCTTGATGGTATCCCGCCGGCTCCACGTGGTGTGCCTCAAATTGAAGTTACTTTTGACATTGACGCTAACGGTATCTTGAATGTCAAAGCCAAAGATAAAGCCACTAACAAAGAACAATCAATTCGTATTGAAGGTTCATCTGGTCTTTCTGAAGATGAAAAGAAACGGATGACCGCCGATGCTGAAAAATTCGCTTCAGAAGATGCTAAGAAAAAAGAACTGGCCGAGACCCGCAATATGGGTGAAACGTTGGCTTATTCAACCGAAAAGATGATTAAAGACAACGATACAAAAATTAAAGAAGATGACAAAAAAGAATTGAATGATAAGATAAAGAAGGTTCGTTCATCTTTGAAATTGGATAACGTTGATGAAATTAAGTCAGCGACCGAAGTTCTTTCCAAGTCGGCTCAACGGGTTGGGGGAGAATTATATAAATCCTCCTCCACTGAAGCTTCGGCGGACAAGGCAAGCGAAGAACCGAAGACCGAAGAAAAACCAAAAGAAGAGCCACCAGTCAAAGAATCCTAATCGCTCGGCTGTAATCACTTTTCTCACGGCTTCCTCTTGGAGCATTTCTAGAAATTATCTCTCATTTCTCTGACCGACTGGGGTCACCCCTGTCAGGCCATGCGGATTTCTGTCCGTTCCTGACATCCCCAGATCGGTACCCAGAGAAATATCAAGATAATTTCTGAAATGCTTACCAATCGTGCAGATTGTGAGAAAAAGTGATTTCAACCTCGCTTATTGTTTTGGAAAAACCCGGGAGTCGAGAAATTATTGAAAAAAATAATTTTGAAATAAAAACATCTGATTTGTGTTTGGAAGAACAGGAAGATCAGAAAGAATGGTTGTCTTCAGACGAAGATGTCCCCAATATTCTTTGGGAAAAAATAAAAGATTTGCCACTCAATATTTCGTTTGGAGATTTTTTGAAAAAAATCAGGAAATCACTTTATGATCTATATGGCGAAAAGAGAGACAAAGCTTCTTCTTTCGCCGACTCTCGTTTTACACCACTTTCTGAAACGGTAGAACGCGGAATGATTTCTTGTGGGGCTTTTTCTAGTATCTTTGGTGCAGTACTTAGAAAATTTGGAATTCCAGTTAAACTTATACACGGAATATTAGAAAGTCAGGATGAGAAGAAATCTAATAGACATGCTTGGCTAGAAATTTTTAATCCAGTAAGTAATTCGTGGTTTGAAATGGATCCAACAAATGATAATTTTGAAGCACGAAATGATGCAATGCGTAGAAAAGTTTATCATAATTGGTTAGAATTAAAGCCAGATTATGAGAAATGGGAATATTAAATGAAAAGCCTTAAATTTAAACCGGAATTGATTGAGTTGATTCTTGATGGAAGTAAAAGAACTACTTGGCGACTTTTTGACGACAAAAATCTAGAAGTCGGAGATGAGTTTGAAATTATTAATTCAGAGACAAAAGAAAATTGCGGTATTGGCGTTATTCAAGATATCAAGATTAAAAAGTTGAAAGATATGGATGATACAGATTTTGAAGGTCATGAAAAATATCCTAACCCAGAAATTAAACTTATTCGTTTAAAAGAGCTTTATGGTGATAAAGTAAACTTAGATACAATAGTAAAAATAATTAAATTCGGGTTACTAAGTTCTAAATTCTAATGGCTAAATCCTATAAACTGATTGTGTGGCATTTACTTGTGGCGGTTTTGGTGTGGTGGATGTGGAAAGCGGGGAAGAGTGTTGGGTTTAATACTGTAACGGGGGTGGATATTCAACTTCCTTCTTTTGTGGCATTTCTTTTATTGATAGCGGTTATTGTGCTGGGATACATCTTGTTTCGGCAAAGACGTTGGTCGGCGAGTATCGCGGGGATTCTTGGGATTTCGTTTTTAATGGCGTTTGGCTGGAACTGGTTGAATTTACTCTCGGTTGGTGTTGTTCTGGGATTTAATTTTTGGTCGGCGACAAGAGTAAGGCGGGAGATTAATGAAAGAAGGGTTCTTAATATTAAAGATGCGTTTTATCATGGATTGATGCCGGTCGTGTTGGGATTGTTTGTGATGATATCTTTTGCCGCTTATCAGGGCCCGTTGTTAAATGAAATTAAAGATGCTCAACAGTTACCGAGTCAGGCCCAGATATTTTTCAAACAAATAGTTGAAGGAACAGTCGGTCAAAAAATTAAAGCTCCGGCCGAACAACGCAACTGGATTATTAATGAAATTGCTTCCCAGACCCTTCAACAAATCAACGGAGTTATGAAACCGTATTTCCAATATGCTCCGCCGATTCTGGCCTTTGGTTTATTCTTAATTCTCTGGGGGTTATCATTTATTTTTATCTGGTTAGGCATATTGGTGGGCATGATTCTGTATTGGATATTAAAAAAGACCCACGTGGTGCGGGTTGAAGAACGGGAGGTGAAAGCGGAAGTGCTGGTTGTTTGAACTCCACCGTTGAAAAGAAACTGCCTTTAGCATTATTAAAAATTATTTCTTTTCAACGGTGGGGAAAAAGAAAATCGGCTCGGGAGTGGCACCTCCAAGAGCCGATGGTTGCATTATACACCTTCCGTATTAGACAAGTGTGCCACCTTGTCACCAGGACCAGACGAACGGTCAGCGTATTTGGCGAGGGCTTACCCGTTTACCCCGCCTGCTTATTCAGGTTGGCGCCCCAGCACAACCTGATCGGGTGCCGAGTTCCGGCCCACTTCATTGGAGCCTTTCCTCAGGTTTCGCCCGGTCGTCGTGGGTTTCGATGTGAGGATGAACCTCACAAGCCACTGGGGGATCGGGGAATTACTAAACGAAGGATCAATACCTTAAGTATAGCACATATTGAATAAAGTTGTCAATCCCGCACATAAAAACCAACAATTACCCATATTTTACCTTAGTTTTACAATCTTTCATTATCAACAGTTTTGTGATAAAATAAGGCAATATATCCGTAGCATTGGTTTTTATGTGCGGGATTAAAATGACATTATAAAATGGCTAACCGTGACTATTATACAATCTTAGGAGTACCTAGGACCGCCTCGGCGGATGATATTAAAAAGGCCTATCGCAAGTTGGCTCATGAACATCATCCTGATAAAAAGACGGGCGACGAAGCCAAATTCAAAGAAGTGAATGAGGCCTATCAGGTTCTTTCCGATCCGCAGAAGCGTTCTAATTACGATACGCTTGGTTATGCCTATAATGATGGCGGTTTTGGTGGCAACAATACGCCAGGTGGCGGAGGATATAATTTTAATCAAGAAGATATTTGGAATATGTTTGGCGGTTCCGCTGGACGACGAACGGGAGAGCGTCGGGGAAATTCAGAAGATATTTTTGAAATGTTTTCGGAAATGTTCGGCGGTTATCGGGATCAATCCGCCGGCTGGAGAAATGAACAGGAACACAAAGGTGAAGATTTATTTATTGAGGTTACCGTCAGTAAAAAAGATTTAGGAACGACCAGAATACTTGAATATGAAATTCAGGATGCTTGCTTGGAGTGTAAAGGGGAGGGAGTAGCCAAGGGTTACAAAATTATTACTTGTCAGACATGCAAAGGCGCGGGTCAAGTTCGTCAACAAGCCCGAAGCGGGTTTGGTGTTTTTTCAACTATCACTGCCTGCCCAACTTGTCGGGGTCGGGGACGGATACCAGAAAAAGAATGTTCAACCTGCAGAGGTACCGGTCGGGGCAAGACCCGCCAAACACTTGAAGTTCGTCTACCTGCCAATCTCCCTCATTCTTACAATGTCGTCGTTCCTCAAGCCGGCAACGCTGGCAAAGGCGGTCAACCCCCCGGCGATTTAGTCGTCAATATTCGTGTGAAATAATTCGTTCCCTCCACCCCAACCTCTGACTCAATCGTCACTTGGGGTCCACTCTTACCCCCAGACCCAGGGAACCAGTCCCGTCGGTTCCCCCAGCTTCGCTGGGACCCCTTCCGCTACTGGGTCTAAGAGTATACCCCAAGTGACTCAGAGTAAAATGATTTTAGGATTTCTCGCTGGGGATTAGGGTATCGGTCGCTAATTTTTTTAAATAAAATTGAGCGAAGTCATCACTATTTTTCTCAATCTGCACAAACGGTTGTTATTTCAGATTTTCTGACGCTTCTTTTCCTGGGTACCAGCCCGAGGATGTCGGGAACGGGTTTTCTGAAAGAAAAGCCGCATGGCCCGACAGGAGTTGCTTCGGCTGGTCAGGAAAAGGAGGAAGAAAACCTAGAAATAGCCCGGGAGGAAGCTGAGAAAAATGGTGATGACTTCACTCAATGATTTGTTGTGGTACAATTTAAAGACATGGACACTATCTCTAATTTTTTGAAGACGCTTCATATTCCTACTTTTGGAGAGGTGACTTCGTCGGCGTCGCAGGCGGCCGGTGAGGCGGCAACTAAGGCCGTGGTGGAGAAGGCGAGTCAGATTACAGTGCCGGGGTTAGGAGCACTATCTATGCCATCACTAGGTTCAGGCGAGCTCTTTGGAATTTTGGTCGTGGTTGGTATTTTACTTATGGCTTTAACGCTTGGGCGAACACGAACGCTTATTTCTGTACTTTCAATTTATGTCGCTTTTGCCCTTCAAACAATATTTCCATTTTTTGGTTGGATTTTAAAAAATCAATCTTTGACGAATGATTTACCGACCCTGCGGGTCTTTGTTTTTTTGATACTATATTCAATTGTTTTCGGATTATTAAATCGGTCAATTCTTAAAACTAGATTTAATTTAGGTGAAGCATCTTTTGTTTCAGTAGTAACGATGGGACTGGTTCAGATCGGGCTTATCATTTCCATAATTCTTAATCTTGCTCCAAGTTTTTATGATATCGCAAATAAATTACCAGCGGGTCTTTCACCATTCTTCGGCAATCAACTTGCCCTTTTTTATTGGGCGCTCGTTCCTGTGTTTCTACTTATTTTTCAAAAGCGATCCGACTAGTTGTATTTTGTTGATTTTTATTGCATAATATTGCGGGTTCTTCGGTTCTTTAAAAGAGGTAACTAACAATGGAATGTCCAATCAAAGTGTCCGTTTGCAGTGGTTGTGGCGCCGGAGGAAAAATTCTAAAGGTCAGATACCCTGACCGATACCTTTGCTCTAAGTGCCGGAAAATAGATCAGGATCAAAAAAGGAAACAAACACCAATTCAGGATCCACAAGAAGCACGAAGGAACTATGAACTTTACAGATCCCATAGTCGCTTTGCGGACATATTGCCTGACTACGATACTTTAAGAGATAAATTCAAATCCGATCTATCTCTTAAAGAGATTGGCAGACAATACGGAATCTCAAAACAGAGAATTGATCAGATTTACAAGCGGTTTTTCAGTTTGCATATTCCTCATCAACCAGACGGAAATGCTAGGCGAAAAATACACTATCGCAGGAAAAGAGAGTCAAAAAATTTGGCAAAGCTGGCAAGGTTAGAAATGGTTTTTTCAGGTGATCCAGGAATGTCTGCCTTGAAAGAGAAAGCGGAATCATTGGGACTCAAAGTTCAAGCTATTTCAGTCAAAGGGCTGGGTGGCAGGATTATTCTGATCGGTGGAAAGCATTGCGTCGTCTATCTGACCAGATATTCTCACCATCCCAGAACTTCAGCGAAGAACATATATTGGGGATTTTCCCTGAATCCCGTTGCTCTGAAACTGTCGGAGTTTGTTATTCTGGTTGTAGTAGAAAGTGATAGGTACAGATTTTTTATTGTCCCAACCCACAAGTTTCCAAGCAAGTTTTTTGGTATCAAATCGGTGGCTCTTTATGTACCGCAAAAGAGAATTGACCACGATTGTCGAACAGGAAGAAAAAGCGCTATTGATATCCATCAATACGAAAATCAATGGGGTTTTCTGGTTGGTCAGAATTTTCAGTACAAAAAAACGGCTTCCACTTTTCGTGTGCCGTCAGTCCCTCCTTCAGGCCTCACTTAGTGGGGCCTCTTCTTTTTAGTTGACCACGGGTCAGGGTCTTGTTGTATCCCTGACCCGTGGCGGATTCATTTCAGTATTGCAAAAAAATAAGCGAAACCGCCGATAATCACTATGAAAGAAAAAACTAGAATGATGAAATTACGCAGGTTCTTTCTTTCTTCTCTTGCCTTTTCTCCCACCTCCTCTTCGGTGGTGATGATTGGTATTTGTCTTTGTTGACCCTGATTCTTTGCAAAGAACTGCTGTTTTGACATGGGTCCTCCTTAAAGGATATATACTCTTTTTATTTACTTATTTCAACACGAGGCAGGCATACTGTCCTCATCCTTTATTAATACGCTCAACATAGTCACCTGTCTGAGTATTCACTAAAATTATGTCGCCTTGGTTGATAAAGAGGGGGACGTTAACTGAAGCACCGGTTTCAATGGTGGCTTGTTTAACTCCACCTTGAGCAGTGTCGCCGCGGATGGCCGGTGGTGCTTCGGTAACTTTGTATTCCATTTTAATTGGCAGTTCAATACTGATGATGGTGTCCTCAAAGGCGATAGCATCAATGATCGTGTTGGCTTTTAGAAACTTGGCTACATCACCGATAATGTCGGCTTTTAATTCAAATCGTTTCGGATCATTTTCATAAGAGAACCAGTACTGGTCGCGATGGGCATAGAGATATTTTACTTTTTGGCGTTCTACATCAGCCGATTCAAAGACATCTGATTGGGCAAAATTACGTTCTAAATTTTTACCATTGATTAGATTGCGCATACTAACCTGCACCGTTGGTCGGCGCTGTTGCATTTTTAAATGATGGGTCTCAAGAACCACATAGGGTTGACCCTCGTAGATAAAATATGTTTTCGGTTTTAAGTCGTTGACGGGAATAGCCATGAGAATAGAAATTAGTAATTAGACACCTGCCCGACTGAATGACTTAAGTCGTTCGGGCGGGTTAGAACTTAGATATATTACTACAGTTTGTGCCTAAAGACAACTTATGATACATTTCTCTTCAGTACCAACTTAGTATCAACGAAAGGATAAACAATGCCGACAATTGAGGATCTTCTCAATATCCTGAAGTTTAAACGGATGATTGGTCGCGATGGATATGAGGGCTCATGTTTTGGAGTTACGGACGCAAGTCGTCTCAGACCGGCGTTTCAGGATCCTATTTCTGAAAAGCATGAACATCGGTGTATTAGTTGTGAAGATAATGAACACAACTGTACCGGTATCGCCAAGGTCTATTCAATCATAATGCGAGAAAATCGGGATTACATAACTCCGCAAATGGTTCCCGAGACAACGTATCGAGAGGTGCCTTGTGGGTGCCGAAGGTGTCATCCTCCAGTAGTTCAGCCATCCGAAGTAGACGACGAATCTAACCCTCCGTTCTAAGAAGATAATGGAGTTCTCTTTCTGAGGCCGACCATGTGTCGGCCTTTGTTATTGTTGTTTAAATAAAAGGGAGACCAAAAAGAGGGTACCACCGGAGAGGACGACAAGAGGGCCAGGAGTAAAACCATACTGATGAGCGATAATGATACCACTGATAGCGGCGACGCCACCCAGAACGGCGGACATGAATGTGTAGTGGGAAAAAGTACGGGAAATATTACGACCGGCGGCGGCGGGAATAATAACTAGGGCCCCCATTAAAAGTGTGCCCGTTACTTTAATTCCAAGAGCGACAATAATAGCGACCATTAATAAAAATAGAAAATTAATGGTGTTGACGGGTATTTTCATTGAGCGAGTCAGGTCTTTGGAAATCGTACTTAAAGCCAATGGTTTAGAAATAAGTTTTAAGGCAATCATAACCAGAGCAATGATCGGAAGGGTGATATATAAATCCATACGGGCAACATTACCGATATCACCGAAGAGAGCTTCCAATAATTCCGGTTGAGGTGTCAAAAGAATACCAAGTGCAAGGGCGGTAGTGAAAAAAATACCCACTAATGTCTCGGAAGGAATACTTGTTTTTCGTTCTAATATCCAAATACCGACAATAGCGACAAATAAAGCCGTGAATGCCCCAACAAATGGATTGAAATTAAATAATAGTGCTAACGCTAAGCCGGGCAGAGCTACGTGCGAAAGGGCATCTCCAACAAGAGCCATCCGTCGGAGAATCATAAATGCGCCGATATAACCGGCACCGATACCAATCGCTCCACCGATAATTAGTTGAAGAAAAAATATGTCACTCATCCCGTTAGAAATGTAACAGACCATCCACCGTCTTGAGGTGGTGGCTGGTTACAATCATTTTTATATTATTGATTTTCATATATATACCCGTAGGGTTCATTTCTAACGGGACTCATTTGTGTTGGTGGTCGTGAGTTAAAAAGGTTGCTTCTCCGTATAAGGCCTTAAGAGCCGATGGATCCAGAGCATCAGTCGGTGCGCCATAACAAACCATGTCTTTATTTAGACACAAGACCGTGGTGGCGTATTTATATACAACATTTAGATCGTGAGAAATAATAAGAATGGTTAAGTCCTTTTCATCTTTAAGTTTTTTGATAAGGTGATAGATTGTTTCTTCGCCACCGACGTCAATGCCAGCTGTAGGTTCGTCAAATAAAATAACATCCGGTTGGTCAATGATAGCCCAAGCAATTAAAACGCGTTGAATTTGACCACCCGAAAGCCAACCCAGACGTTGATTAAGAAGGTGGTGATTAATATGATGCTCGTCGGTAATACCAACGGAACGGAGAGCGGAAAGAATAGTGTGATGATTTTTAGTTTTGAAATTAAGGAACTCCCTAACCGTTAACGGGAAATCACTATCAATAGTAAAACGTTGAGGGATGTAATTTATTTTGATATTTTTTTCCCAGACGATTGTTCCGGTGTAGGGGATGAGACCAAGCAAGGCACGGAATAAAACTGATTTACCGGCGCCATTGGGACCGACGACGGCAACAGTGTCATCTCTATTTAAATCAAACGAAATATCATGAAGAATTTTTTGACCATCCAAGGTGACATTGAGATGACTAACTTTTAATATTGATGAGGTTAATTCCATAAAATCATTGTATCATAATCAGGTATATTTACAGATAAGGTTGACAAACTCTATTAAATATGATAGTATACAAGCATGACTAAAACTCTTAAATTATCCCTTATATTACCTATTATTTTGGCCTTAACGGTCATGCCTTTGTATCCTATTTTAGCCAGCCAGGACGGTTTTGTTGCTCAAGATCCTCAAGCGGTTGTTTGCCAAGCCCTTGATTTAGTGGGAATCGGTTGTGATTCTCAATCAGGAAATACTGCCTCTCCATCCGGCACTTATCAGCCAACACCGGTTCGTCTTAATTTTGATATTTTTAATCCCGTTTCAGATAGCTCCGGTAATAATTCCACTATCAAAAATGCTACCGCGCCAAAAGATTTATCCGGTCAGAAGATAAATTTGGTCTCAGTTGATAGTTCCGAAGATATTTACTCATTGGTAAATGGTCAAAAACATATCTTCCCTTCACGCGCAATCTTTTATGATTACGGTTATAAGCTTGAGATGGTTCAATCAATTTCTCAATATCAACTGGATAAATATCCTCGAGCCCACTTGGTTAAAGTTAAAGGTGATTCAAAGGTTTATTATTTAACTGAAGGTGGTTTAGTTCGTCCCGTCATTAACACAAAAAAGATATTTGAATTTTATGGTGATCGGGCCGAAGACGTTATTACTATCAGTCGTAAAGAATTTAACTTCTATCCGACAAATCAATACGTCTATCAATTCTCACCATTGAATCGCGACGTCTTCCAGATTAGTGGTTCCGGTAAACGCTACTTAACTCCGATGGCCGTTGCTCGTTTGGGAATTCGTTCTGATCAAGTTGCCCCGGTCAGTAAGGCCGAGTTGGACTATTACAAGACCCTCGCTCCGTTGATTGACTAAACTCTCACCTTCAGCGATCTGCTTCGTTGCAGGTTCCAGCATTGCCGGCCGTAAGGCCGGCTTTTGCGGAGGCGATTCTCGCTTCGCGTGAACCTTCGCCTTGCCGGCCAGTCCAGCAATGCCTGCGGTACTCATTCGCCGTACCCTTAGTACGGCTCACTCCGTTCCTCGCCTGCGTCTCGCATCTCATCTGAAGGATGAGAGTTTGTTTTATTAAAGGAAGTAACTATTTTAATTGAGAGATATCGAAATTGGGATGACCGGAGAGGAAATCAGACATTGAAGTTTCTTTCTTGCCTTCAAGTTGGATTGTGACCAGAGAAAGTTTACCGTCAATTAGGACGGCTTTTTTAATATTTAAAATCTTGTCTTGCCAAGTGGTCCAGGTGCCCGGTTCGGGGTTGAGGGCGCGGATTTGATTATATATTTCTTGCCGGGAACGGGACCAGTCAATATGGCTGTCGTCGCGAGTGAGGAGTTTAGTAAATGTAGCTTGGTTATGATTTTGTGGTTGAGGTGTTATTTCTTTTGCTATATATTTTGGCAAGGTTTCAATCAATAATTTTGCGCCAAGATTCCAAATTTCTTTTTCAGCATCTTCTTTAAATATGTCTGGTTTCAATGTATATTTTTCTTCAGATAATATTGGACCATGGTCCACCTCGCTGTCAATAATTATAATAGTGATTCCAGTTTCTGATTCTCCATTTAGAATTGCTCCTTGGATAGGCGATGGTCCTCTATATTTTGGAAGGAGAGAAGGATGGATACAGATAAAACCAAATTTGGGCACATCTAAGTATTTTTTAGGAATAATTTTACCATAGCCCCCGATGATACAAATATCCGGGTTTAAGTTTTTAAATATTTCAAAAAAGCCATCATCTTTTAGTGTTTCTGGTTGGAAAATTGGTATATTATGTTTTTGGCCAGTAATTTTTACTGGCGGGGAAACTAACATTTTTTTTCTTCCCACCTCACCATCTGGTTGAGTGATGATTGCTATAGGAGAATAATTATTAGTAATCAAAGCATCAAGCGGACGAGTGGCAAAATCTGGAGTTCCAAAAAAAATTATTTTCATAAGTATATGTGATAAATTGAGAACCTACTCTTTAACCCAGTAGTGGAAGGGGACCCGCGAAGCGGGGGAACCGACGGGACTGGTTCCCTGGGTCTGGGGTAAAGAGTAAGTTCTCAATTTTAAGCACGACGATCTTTAATTACTAAGCCGTTGAGGTGGTCGGTTTCGTGTTGAAGGACACGGGCAAGGAAACCTTTGGCTTTGAATTTGATTTTTTTTCCGGATTCATCTAGGGCTTTGAACATGATTTTTTTGGAGCGGGGGATTTCAACATAAAAACCCGGGATAGAGAGACAACCTTCTTCAATGTTATCTGTGTCTTTTGAGTATTCGGTAATTTCAGGATTAAAGTAGGCCTCCGGTACCTTATTTTCAAGAGCAACTTTTGTGTCAATTACAAAAATACTTAAGTCCAGCCCGATCTGATTTGCAGCCAGACCCACGCCCATATTATCCACCATGGCCTTTTTCATATCCAAAATCAGCTGGGTGTATTTGCCCGCTTTTATTTCGTCGGCTGGGATTGTCTTGGTTTTATTCGCCAAGACATTATGGGGAATTTTTGTTATTTCCATCCCGTTAGAAATGTAACAGACCATCCACCGTCTTAGGGTGGTGGCTAGTTACAATCATTTTTATATTATTGATTTTCATATATATACCCGTAGGGTTCATTTCTAACGGGATCCATCTCGTTAGAATATCGCAGATTATTGATTTCGTCTATTGTTTTGTTATATTAACAGACAGGAGGACGAATGAAATCACTTATCCTTGCTTTAGTTGTTATATCACCATTTCTTGCTACTGAATTGTTTTCAATTTTGCGAGAGGAGTATAAAAGAAGGAAAAACAAGAAGTAAATCCGACACAAACGGTGGTATTCCACCAAGGCGAGCCACGTGCTCGCCTTTCTATAATCTCCTAGTTATTAAACTTGTCAAATATTATAATGTGTGGTATTATTAAAAAATGATTATGAAATATCATAAACGCCAAATGAATAGCCAGTTTATTACCTCCGTCTGTGTCGGGGGTATTGCTGATTTACTCAGCTATTCAGGTTTATTTAACCAAGGCGATGTTGATATAAGATAACTCTCAATTTTCAACTCTCAAGAGCGCCTCGGTTAGACAGACCGGGGCGTTTTCGTTCTGTCTAAGTAAGCTCGTTAACAATGAGGAGGGTGAGATGACCAGTGACTCAAGAGTCGTATTCTTATCGGGTAGAATTGTCAATCTGCGTCCATTTTCTAGGACAGATATTCCCA
This sequence comes from Candidatus Yanofskybacteria bacterium RIFCSPHIGHO2_01_FULL_41_21, assembly GCA_001794025.1. GTDB lineage: Bacteria > Patescibacteriota > Minisyncoccia > 2-02-FULL-40-12 > GWA2-44-9 > 2-01-FULL-41-21. The sequence continues at coordinate 54,992 of MGJA01000008.1, forward strand.
CACTTACGAGATGGATTAATGACCCCGAGGTCAGACAGTTTATCGCAAGTGTATTACCACAGACCGAACAGCAAGAAGAAAAGTGGGTTGAAAAACTGGGATCTGATGATAAGGATATCGTTCTCGCTATCGAAACCAAGGAAGGTCTCCTAATTGGCTCTATGGGCGTCCATGGAATCAATTGGAAAGATCGGGTGTGTACAACCGGTGCCGTCATTGGCGAAAAGGAATATTGGGGAAGGGGATTTGGCACTGACGCGAAGATGGTGTTACTTGATTACATCTTTAATACACTGAACTTACATAAGGTCTGTTCAGCGGTGTACATGTTCAATAAACGGAGCTTACAGTACAGTTTGCATTGTGGATACCAGATTGAGGGCGAACGGCGAGAACACGTTTTTCGCGACGGGCAATACTGGACTCTCATTGAGCTCGGATTATTCAAAGAGGAGTGGTTGCCGATTTGGGAGCGATATCAAAAGACTGGCAGTGTTCGATAGTCATTCAAAGCGGGGGAGATAATATCAAACCCGCTTTTCTTTTAGGTTGTTATTCTTGGGTCTAAGTCAATTAGCCATTGGGTGGGGACGTAACGGAGGAGATCGCGAGGGGTGAAGTCGTTGGCTATTTTTATGATGATGGTATAAGTGAAACGACCGCGTTCTTTTTTTAGAAAGAGTCGGGAGGTGTCGGTGATTTTAACCCTATCAAATTGCTTCGCACCGGCTTCGCCGGATTTGATAGGGTGAATTTTATCTCGGGCTTGGATATGAATTACCGCCATTTTTAATTTTTCTACGGTGGCGCGGGCGGAAGCAATGACTTTGCGATGGTCGGTATGGGTGTAGGTCAGCTTAACGATACGACAGAAGGGTGGATACCAAAATGCTTTACGGGCAGAGAGTTCCAGTTCATATAGCGGTTTGTGATTATGACTAGCAAGGTTAGGAAGAAGGTCTATCTGATTGAATGTTTGGGCAACAATCTGCTGTGGTTCAAAATCCGACAATTTTTCCAAGTGATACCATAAGCGTTCGGTGGTTTGAAAATCCGAACCGACAATGAGAGCATCAAGTTGAGGAATAATAATAGCATCAAATTTTAAATCATAGCCGTAACTAAATATTTTTTGGGTGGCGATGAGAATGTGCGGGCCTTGCTTCTTGGTTTCATTTATAATTTCATCTTCTTCAGTTTGGTTTTGAGTTGTATCGGTATCCAAGAGAAGAATTTGGGTCTTGTTTAATTGGCCGAATGCAATCATCTTTTGGAGTTCCTCGTATATTTTTTGTCCACCGGCCGGACCGGTGGCTTTTATTTGAGAACTATGACAATTAGGACAGGAATAAGGATAAGGTTGGGTGTGGTCACAATGATGACAGAGTAATGAAAGTGTGAGCTCCTGGTGAACCCGCATGGGCAAATCGCAAAGGGGACATTTAAATGAAAATCCACAATGCTGACAAAGTAAAATTCCACTGTATCCGCGTCGGGCAGAGACAATTAAGACCTTACCGCCCTGGGCGAGTGTTTTACGCATAACATCTCGGGCGTCCGGAGTTAATGCGCCGACGATGTAGCCCTGTTTGAATTCGGCAGTGAGATCAATGACAGTTATTTTAGCAGGCCAAGGTTTCATGGTGTCGTTGATTTTTATTTTTGATTCTAATGATTTCTGATAAGCCGAAACACCCAGCAAGGGTGATAAAACAATAAATTGAGCACCGTGATTTTCGGCAATCATTTCGGCCAATTCCGGAGTCCAATATTTCGGACTCATGTCAGATTTATAAAATTCATGGAGCGGGTCAATAACGATAATATGTTTTAAGTTTGTGAATGGTAAAAAGAGGGCTTGGCGGGTACCGATAACCATTTTTATTTCTTGAGAGATGATTCCTCCCCAAATTTTATGGTAGTCCTTATTGTTGGTGGCGGAAGTTAGGATAGATGGTTTTTTGTCCGCAAATTCGGATAGAAAATAGGGGATATATGAACTATCAGGGACAATAATAAGTATTTGGTCTGCCAATGCAGTCAGACCTGATTTTTTATTTTTTAGAATAGATTTAATTTGTTGGGCGGAATCTTGGGCACGTGTGATAATCCAAGAAGGTGATGAGGGAAGTTGCGGATTAATAAATAAGTTGACGGGTTCAGTTGGGTAGCGCGCTTTCAAAAAAAACGGCGGGAGAACTGCTTTCATACAAAGACCCAGTGGAGCAACATAATGATTAGCCAACCAAAGTGCAATCTTAAATTGCCATTCGGCAATAACCGGTTCCCCACTCAAGACACGGGATATTTTTTTGAGTTGAAATAATGATTTTTTGACCAGGATTTTTTGTTCGTCAAGATTGTAGGAATCAATAACTGTTGCCTGTACAGATCGGTTATTGAGAGAAACTTCAATTACAGCGCCTTTAGGAAGGTTTGAATCATGGTAGTAACTTAAAATCTGGGGTATTTGAGGGGGGAGTGTGGAAAGGGGTAGGACTTCAAGGATATACATAGAATAGTAATTAGCCACTAGCGATTAGCTATTAGTACAAATTTGATAATCTAAGCAATACTAGCATTTTGGGCTTTGCTGACAACTTGTTTAAAGGGTATAATAGTTTAATGGATAATAAAGATATTAGGGTTAGGATAGCGCCGTCGCCGACAGGGTTTCTTCACATAGGAACGGGACAATCGGCGCTTTATAATTGGTTATTTGCCAAGAAAATGGGCGGTAAGTTTTATTTAAGAATTGAAGACACCGATAGGGAACGCTCCACTAAGGAATACGAAGAAAGTATTTTGGGGGCTTTATGTTGGCTTGGTTTGGATTGGTGTGGCGAAGTTATTCACCAGAGTGAACGGATACAATTATATAGAACGGCGTTAGAAAAGTTATTAAGTGAAGGTAAGGCCTTTTATTGTCATCATTCTCAAGAGGAGCTTGAAGCCGAGCGTCAACGTCAGGAATTTGAAAAACAACCACCTCGACACGAGTGTAACCACAAAGACCTTCCGCTTGGCAAAGAGGGTGGGGGAATCATCCGATTAAACGTCGGTGACTCAACACAAGTTATTTCTTTTGAAGATCAAATTAAGGGTCATATTGAATTTAAGGCCGGACTCTTAGGCGATTTTAGTATTGCTCGCTCGGTCAGCGACCCGCTCTATAATTTTGCGGCGGTTATAGATGATGCCGAGATGGAAATTTCCCATGTCATTAGAGGTGAAGACCATATTTCTAATACACCTAAACAGATTCTCGTATACGAAGCGCTTGGTTTGCCTGTTCCATTATTTGCGCACTTGCCGTTAATTTTGGCGCCTGACAAATCAAAACTTTCAAAGCGTCATGGGGCGATGGCGGTGGTTGACTACAAGAAGGACTACTTACCTGATGCGATTGTTAATTTTTTGGGTGGTTTGGGTTATACATTCAGTAAAGATCTTCTTTCTCGCGAAGAAATGATCCAAGAATTTGAACTATCAAAAGTCCATAAATCCGGAGCAATATTTGATACGAAAAAATTAAATTGGATTAATAGTCAGTATATTCGCCGATTGACACCGTCGGAGTTCAAAAATTTAACGGGTTTAAATGTTTCGGACTTGGCGGTGCCATTGATTACTGAACGTCTGGAAAAATTAAGCGACGCTCAAGAATTTTCGTATTTATGGGAAGCACCTGTCTACGAAAAAGAATTATTAAAATGGAAGGACTCATCGCTTGAAGATGTTAAAGATTCATTGACTAAGACGCTGGTTGTCGTTGAGGAATTAGAAACAATAACTGATGAATCATTACGAAACAAGTTAGAGTTATTGAGCGTAGATACAGGTAAAGCCAGCCCGAACAACCGTTCGGTCGGGCGGGGAGTAGTATTCTGGCCACTTCGCGTGGTTTTATCTGGAAGAGAAAAATCACCTGACCCGGTTCAATTAGCTGTTGTGCTTGGTAAAGATGAAGTCATAAAGCGAGTCAAAGAAGCAATCGGGAAAATATAATTCCCGCCCAAACGACTGAATCGTTCCCCGCCAGAATGACCTTGTCGGGCTGGAGTCGGGCAGGTAGGATTTTAAAAAACATCTACTAATGTCAATAAAATTTAAAATAATAGGGTTTGCGCTTCTTGTTTCTTGTTTCTGGATTATTGTTCCAGTAGTTCACGCTGATGTGAATCAAGACAAGATTGAACAGTTGAGAAAAGAGATTGAAGAACTTGAAAAACGAGATGCTCAATTAAAAAAGGAGGCCGAGCAATATCGGGGGAATATCGCCGAGACCCAAGCTCAAGCCAACACCCTCAAAAATCAAATTCAGAATTTAAAGAATCAGATTGGTGTATTGGAAACGAATATAAAATTAACGGGCAAAAAGATAGATAAGACCCAAGTTGAAATTGTTGGAGTTCAAGAAAATATTCTGACCACGCAAGAAAAAATGGACTACCAGCGGTTGACGATTGGACAGTTACTTTTATATCTCGCTAAACGTGATAATGAAAGTTTGGTTGGTATTTTAATGAAGAGCGAAAATCTTTCTGATTATTTTAATGATGCGCAATACGCATTAACGGTGAACTCTACCTTATTAGATGTAGTAAATAATCTTCAAAAAGCCGAAGCCCAGCTTTCAACCCAAAAAGAGGATCTTGAGGGCAAGAAAAAGAGTTTAGAAACACTTCGGCAACAAGCAAATGCTCAAAAAGCATCATTAGCCGACACAACATCCAGTAAAAACAAAATTCTTGCGACGACAAAAGGTCAAGAGGATGCTTATCAGAAATTATTGGCGGAAACCGAAGAACTTCAACGGCAGGCAAATCTTGAAATATTTCGTCTAGAAGATCAATTACGTCAAGCTATTAACCCTAACAGTTTGCCTATCGCTCGGTCCGGAATATTGATGAAACCGGCAGAGGGAACCAAAAGTCAGTCATATGGGTGTATTGAGACGGCTTTTGCCCGTAGAAATTATCCCAGTTGTAATAATAAAAAAGGCGGTTTTCATAATGGTTTAGATATTGCCGCAAAATATGGTACACCTCTTCACTCTGCCGAAGACGGTAGAGTTATTGCGGTTGGAAATGCTCCCTATGCTTATGGTGTTTGGGCGGCTATTGAACATAGTAATGGACTGGTAACAGCTTATACTCATATGTCACTTCGATCGGTTAGTGTCGGACAAGAGGTGAAAAGAGGGGATATAGTTGGGAATATGGGCAGTACCGGGCTTTCTACGGGATCCCATATTCATTTTATGGTCTATGCTCCAAAGACCTTCACAACCAAACAAAGTACTATTTCAGGACTGCTTCCGATTGGCGCAACTCTTAATCCTTTGGATTATATTTAGTAAATGAAAAAAATCCTTATTCTTGGCGGGGGATTTGGTGGTGTCCGATGTGCTCTTGATTGTGCTAGAAAATTTAAAGATAAGGCGACGGTAACACTTATAGATCAAAATTCATATCACACTTTTACGTCAGCTTTATACGAGGTTGCTTCGGCCTATCAACCAACTGAAGATCCCTTTGCTTTGGAATTGCGACGTGCCGTAGCTATTCCCTACAAAGACATACTTGAAAACAAAAAAGTAGATTTCATTCAGGCCCAAATAACCTCAGTTGATCTTGTTAATTCTAAGGTATTTCTTGATGGTGGCACTCAACTTGATTTTGATTACATCATATTTGCATTAGGCAGTCAGACCGCTGATTTTGGTATTCTAGGTGTTCGTGAATATGCCTATCAATTTAAAACGACTGATGATGCTGTGACTCTTCATAATAAACTTGAGACATCATTTCGAGCCATGGCTCAGGGTAAATTATCATCACCTGTAAAATTTTTAATTATTGGCGCCGGTTTTACTGGTATTGAACTCGCGGGAGAATTAATGACTTGTGCCAAAAGATTAGCCCGTCGTTATGGTCTTAATCAGCGTTCGTTTTCAACAATTCTTTTTGAAGCTGGATCAGTTATTTTACCGATAATCAAAGAAACAGAAAGGAAAAAAATAATAAATCGTCTGACCGATTTAGGGGTAGTGATAATGACAAATTCAGTCGTTGAAAGTGTTTTGAGTGATTCGGTTAAATTAAAAACTGGCCAAACAGTTACTGGTACTGCAGTTGTCTGGACGGCCGGTGTCCAAGCAAATCAATTACTGAAAACAATTTATGGTTTACCCATAACCGATAAGGCAAAAATTATGGTTGATAAAAATCTTCAGGTTCAAGATTCGGATAAATTATTTGCGTTAGGGGATTGTGTTGAATTTGTTGATTCTAAAACACAAAAATCGATTCCTGGTTTAGCTTATACTGCCCAAGCACAAGGACGTCTTGTTGCCGAAAATTTATATAGTATTGTTTTCCAAAAAAGGTTACATCCATATATTCCAAGTTATGGTCATTGGGTAGCCCCTGTAGGCGGTAAATTTGCTGTGGCTCATCTGGATGGATTTGGTTCTTATTTCGGTTTTTACGGATGGGTGATTAGAACTCTTGTGGATCTTCGTTATTTTTTATCTATACTGCCACTGCCTAAGGCCATAAAATTATTTGGAAAAGATCTTTTGCTTTTTTCTAAAAACGATTAGATTATAGAGACATAGACAAAGATGGGGGACTCCCCTACGGGGATTTAAAAATTAGGGCTTCTATTGTAACTACCTCCATAATTTAGAGATGGTTACTTTCTGGACACTATAAGACAGGCGAGCGAGAAAATATTTTTTATTTAATTAAATACGTAGAATAAAATTAATTTCAAAATTTAAAAAATTTTTTTAAATTTTGAAATTAACCTTGATAGTTGAACGTTGGGCCACTGGGTCAAGTTGAGACACGTAAGACCTCTTTATAATAGAGACCTTAAAGAGGGGTATAGGCCATTATATTGAGGCCCCAGGATGCTCTAGGATGAATGGAAGGGTACTGGGAGTCACGTAGAGTCGGACAAGAATACTATATCTAATAGATGTTCCGTGGATACCAGTTATGGTATCGTTAATACGTCGCATAATCTACAATGTGCGACGTACCGTAAAGATAAAAACGGCACTCCCCTTTAATAAATTAGAGTTTTGAATTATTTTTATTTAATTAAATTTGTTAAATATTTCACCTTACCCCTCTTCATTAGTCAAGGTCCCCCGTTTGTTGTTATGGGATTGTAATAAATACTCATTAAGTTAAAATCAATTAAATCTGTCAGTTTTCAGATTTGTCCCGTTAAGTGTCAGGATTTATTAAGATTTATTAATTAAAATATAATATGCCTAAACTCGTATTTGATATAGAAACCGTTGGTGTGGATTTTGAGGCCTTAGACCCAACTGCTCAAGAGTTATTGTTAGCAAGTGCTAAAGATGATGCCGAACGCCAAGTCATCCGCGAGATGCTGGGTGTCTCACCTCTTACCGGTCGGGTAGTAGCGGTTGCCTTTTTAAATCCCGAAACAAATAAAGGCGGGGTTTATTATCAAAAACAAAATGATAACGAGAAGGAGGAAGAGGTAGACGATTATCTTATGGTCCCCTGCGCCGACGAAAAAGAAATTTTAAAAAGATTTTGGGATTTAGCGAATCATTACGATCAGTTCATTACCTTTAACGGCTATGGGTTTGATTGTCCGTTCATGATGATTCGTTCGGCAATTTTTAAAATTAAACCATCAGTCAATCTGATGCATAACCGATATTACGATAAGCCCCATTTAGACGTCTACGACAAGTTGACCAACTATGGCGCGGTTCGGTTCAAACGCTCTCTTCACTTATGGTGCCAGGCCTTCGGTATTGAAAGCCCCAAAGACAAGGGCATCACGGGTCATGATGTCGGGCAATATTTCAAAGACAAACGTTGTCGTGAGATTGCTCTTTATTGTGTCGGCGACATTAAGTCCACCGCCCTTCTCTATGAATATTGGGAGAAATATATGTCAGGCAGGTGATAAAAAAATTATCACTTTTCTCACGGCTTCCTCTTGGAGCATTTCTAGAAATTATCTCTCATTTCTCTGACCGACTGGGGTCACCCCTGTCAGGCCATGCGGACTTCTGTCCGTTCCTGACATCCCCAGATCGGTACCCAGAGAAATATCAAGATAATTTCTGAAATGCTTGCCAATCGTGCAGATTGTGAGAAAAGTGATAATTTTTTTATCACCTATTTTTAGGTGGTTTAGGAAAATTTGCTATTTTTTAGAATTAATGTTATTATATATCCCACGAGCACGTGGTGTGCTTGTCGGAGATGTTCTTTATCTATAAGCAGGAGGTTAGATTGTGATGGTGATGAATAAGCAAGAGTTCATTCGAATCGTAGGTTGTATAAAGGAACTAGATTCCCTTCTCTTTAGCAGGCAACTACTACAATCAGATCAAGTTAGAACCGCGATGAAGAAGTTGCGGGATGAACTGGATACCGCTTTGAGAAACACCGAAACCATGAGGTATGAGGAGTTGTCGGTTGGCGACTTCTACCTTGACCCCAAGGGTGTTCGTAAACGGAAGATCAAGTTTGATCTTGATATTGGGTCTGTACCAGTTGATCCCGGTCACAGTGGACTGGTGTCATGTCCCGCGCCATCAAAGCTGGTCAGAAGGATACTTGAGTAGAGTCCGCGAAGGCCTGCGTCATCTGACGCCCGCCGACGCGGGCCTTTTTCTTTTCCCTAATAAAAATAAGAAACGAGGTAGGTTAGACAAATTTTTCTCAATCTGCACGATTGGTAACTATTTCAGTAACTCTGACGCTATTTCTCTGGGTACCAGCCCGAGGATGTCGGGAACGGGTGAGCAAAGCGAAGCCGCATGGCCCGACAGGAGTTGCTTCGGCTGGTCAGAGAAATTAGGAAGAGTTGCTAGAAATAGTCCAAGAGGAAGCTGAGAAAAATTTGTCTAACCTGCCGAGCGATTGGCTTTGATTCTATCTTTTTCGGTTAAAAATCTCTTTCGGAGGCGGACGCTGGCAGGTGTAATTTCCAAAAAGTCGTCTTCAACCATAACTTCCAAACCGCGTTCAAGGGTTAAAGTGTAGGGTGGAGCCAGCATAACATTGTCATCCGAGCCGGCAGCACGCATATTAGTGAGTTTTTTGCCTTTGATTGGATTGACGGTCATATCATCTCCTTTTGAAGTATCGCCAATAACCATACCAGCATAGACCTCGGTATTAGCGGAAATATAGAGCCGACCGCGCGCTTGGAGATTATCTAGAGCGTAAGCGAGTGTTTTGCCCGTCTCACCGGAGACCATAGAGCCAACAGCCCGTTTTCTGATATCGCCGGCGTGTGGCTCAAAATCAATAAATCGGCTAGAGAGAATCCCCTCGCCTTTGGTATCAATTACGAATTCATTACGGAATCCAAGCAGACCGCGAGTTGGAATTTTGAAAGTCATACGAACCTGGCCATGATGCTGTTCCATATTCATCATTGTGCCGGCTCGCTTATTTAATTTTTGAATAACAATACCGGAGGTCTCTTCGGGGACATCAATAATCGCCTCTTCAAACGGTTCCATTTTGACTCCCCCGACTTCTTTAATAATTACTTGGGGCTGGGAGACCTGAAGTTCATAACCCTCTCGGCGCATATTTTCCAATAGAATAGAGATGTGTAATTCTCCTCGGCCATAAACCTTACCGACTACAGCTGAACCACTCTTGGCAGATAAATCCCCTTCACCGAAATCAACCTTCAATCCAATATTAACTTCAAGTTCGTGTTCTAGTCGTTCACGAATTTGTCGGCCGGTCACAAATTTACCCTCTCGACCCGCAAACGGCGAATCATTAACCAAGAAATTTAAAGAAATTGTCGGTTCATCAACATGAATGGCCGGCAACGGTTCGGTATCGGGCGAGGTGCAAATTGTCTCCCCAATATAAATATCAGGGATTCCCGCTACCATTACAATATCTCCTGCCTCGGCGGATTCTGATTCCACCCGGGCCAGACCTTTAAAAGTATAAAGTTTTGTAATTTTACCGGTTCGGGTTTTTATATCATTTCCGGTTCCAAGCAAAGTAGCCGGAGTACGAATGTACACGGTATCGCCCATATGAATTGTACCCTCATACATTCGGCCGATACCTAAACGACCCAAAAAATTATCATAGGCGAGATTGAAAGGTTGGAAACGAAGCGGGGCTGAAGCATCAGATTTAGCGGGGGGAACATATTTTAAAATTGTATCTAGAATCGGGGTCAGGTCTTTTGCCTCGTCATCCATATTAAGTTTGGCAACACCGGACCGACCGATTGCATAGACGACCGGGAAATCCAGTTGTTCCGTATTGGCTCCTAAGTCAATAAATAATTCCAAAAGTTTATGATGGGTTTCATCGGGATTGGAAGCCGGTTTATCAATTTTATTAATAATAACAATTGGTTTGATTCCCAGTTCAAGTGCTTTTTTTAAAACGAATTTTGTTTGAGGCATCGGGCCTTCTTGAGCATCAACTACCAATAAGACCGAGTCAATAGAGCGTAAAACACGTTCCACTTCCGAACCAAAATCAGCATGACCAGGTGTGTCAACGATATTGATTTTAGTGTCTTTGTAATAGAGAGCGGCGTTTTTGGCGTAAATAGTGATACCACGTTCCTGCTCCAAGTCGTTGGTATCCATAGTAAAATCAGCCGAGACCATACCGGTTTGTTTCATTAAAGCGTCGGTCAGGGTTGTTTTACCGTGGTCGACGTGGGCTATAATAGCTATATTCCTAATCTCCATATTATAACTTGCGGGTCGCTCTGCCTGGCCTGCTGGCCTACGGCAGTACGCTCTTAACCGACTTCTGCGTTAAATCCTCCGCTTGCTCCTCGTCATATGTCTATATGACTCGTCGCAATGCTCGGATTTGCCTTGAATTCGATCAAGCCCGCTGCGTTCTAATTACCGTTAGAATTTGAGAGTAAAAAAGAGGGCGAGGCAGGAGCCATTCGCCCTGATTCGCCCTCTAAGCCTCGGTGAGGTCACTAGTTTGCGTCTTGAGCTTACTACATACTCCTGCACTCGCCTGTATATAATACCATTATTGGCAGTTACCCGCAAGGGTATAACCGGCCGAGATGGCATCCGCTTCAGTTGGGAACCAGAGTTTATTTGCTTCTTTGATACGCTGGGCTCCGGAGCACCAAGAGTAATGGTAAAGCTTAGAACCAGCCGCTTTAGAAGCAACGACACGGGGGTCTGCAGGTTTGACACTAGGTTGAGTTATTTTAATCGTTGGGACGGCCTTGTTTAGTGCCCCAGTCCCCTGTTGTGTGTTAGAGATGTTGGCTGACTGGCCATTTTTACTAGGTGAAGTTCGAAGAGCTGTAATTCGACCAATATTGTAACCAATCCCTGCTGTAATAATTAAACAAAGCCCAATAAATAAGCCATGTTGATATTGTTTAGCCCAGAGTTTGACGAAGTAAGTGATTTTTGATAACATGACAATATTGTAATTGAAACATGAGCTTGTCCGCCAGAGGCGGATGCTCATATTTGCAGCTAATCACTGCGTTCTTAGGCAAATATGGCACATACAAAAGCGATAGGTACAACAGCCAACGGCCGCGATTCACAGCCGAAATATCTTGGTGTTAAACTTTCTCAAGGACAAGCCGCTAAAATCGGCAATATTATTATTCGTCAGCATGGCACCAAATATCTTCCTGGTCTAGGTGTTCGTCTTGGTAAGGATTATACAATATACGCCATGACTACTGGTCAGGTGAAATTCACTACTAAACGCAAAACCGGATTTAATGGTGATCGTAGGATTGTAAAAGTGGTCAGCGTGGTTCAATAAATTTACCTTAGATAGTCATTAACTAAAATCTGCCTTATCGGCAGATTTTAGTTTTGCTCGTTTTTAATTGATACCTTCACATCGGCTTTAAGACCGTTCGTAAGATCAACGGTTACAGCATGTTCGCCAATATGTTTGATATGTTCGCCATGCTCAGCTTGCCCTGATCCTGTCGAAGGGCCGATATCAATCATTTCTGTTTCTATTTTCATCCCCGACCGTTTAGTCAGTTCGTGGGCAATCTCGTGTCTGGTGACTGAAGAAAACAATGTCCCGGTTGGACCGGCTTTCTTTTTAAATTCTAGAGACGTTGAGGCCAAAATGGCCACTGCCTTTTCTGCGGTCTCTTGATTTTTTAAGGCCATCGCTTCTCGTTTTGAGGAAAGAATTGCCACTTCTTTAAGAGTATTCTCTGTGGCAATTTTTGCCAGTTTTCTAGGAAACAAAAAATTTCGGGCATGCCCATCCGAGACATTCTTCACATCCCCTATTTGTCCAAATCCTTTTATATTTTGTAATAAAATAACCTTCATCCCATTAGAAGTTACCCCGCCAAGGTCCTTCGGACTCGTCAAGCTAAGCTTGGCGAGCAGGACTTCTAACGGGACAAGTACCCAAATCCTACTATTTCCACTCCATTTCCACAACCTTGACTTTTAGATGTAAATTGTGATATAATACAAACACTACTGGAAAGGTAAATTCCCCTCTCAAGTGCAACTTTCAGTAGTAGCTTCTCTCTGTTTCTCTTTTAATATACCGGATACTTGTGCTACCTCA
>MGJA01000009.1 GCA_001794025.1 Candidatus Yanofskybacteria bacterium RIFCSPHIGHO2_01_FULL_41_21
ATTTTCAAAAGGAAGGGTCTTGTGATAAATAGAAATTCGTTGTGGATGACCATCTCAGGGATCACAGGACTTGGCTTCTTCCTGATCGCAAACTTTACAAATGTGTTCGTGGGGTTAACCGTGATTGCTGGATTTTGTCAGCTCGTGGTAAACACATTTGTGTTTGTGGTTTGGGGAAAGGCCTTCAGACAGAGTTCTGGATTCAAAAAGTTCGTGGCCTTCTCTGGAGTCATCGTGCCTCTGATTATGGCCAGTATCACCACATGGAGGGTGATCCTCCCCTGGATAATCAACTAAGTAGCTTCCCGCGAAAAGCCCCACGGACTCCTGTCCGTGTCCCGCCTCGCGGGCTTTTCTTTTCCATTGTAGACCCTCCATGGTAAGTAAACTCCAGCCCCACAAAACCACGATTCGGTAAGCGTTTATTTCGATGAGCTGACCAAGTTCCGAGGGAGACCGGACCTCTCTCGAAAAGCTCTCGCAGGCCAATCAAAACAACTTATTATCCTTTCGTACGAAAGGATAATAAGTTGTTTGCCTCTGATTATGGCCAGTATCACCACATGGAGGGTGATCCTCCCCTGGATAATCAACTAAGTAGCTTCCCGCGAAAAGCCCCACGGACTCCTGTCCGTGTCCCGCCTCGCGGGCTTTTCTTTTCCATTGTAGACCCTCCATGGTAAGTAAACTCCAGCCCCACAAAACCACGATTCGGTAAGCGTTTATTTCGATGAGCTGACCAAGTTCCGAGGGAGACCGGACCTCTCTCGAAAAGCTCTCGCAGGCCAATCAAAACAACTTATTATCCTTTCGTACGAAAGGATAATAAGTTGTTTTGATTGTTCAGGGCCGAGCAGATTTCGAAGGGGTCCGGCGGACGAGGAATGGTGACGAAAATAAGAATAAAAGCTATACGGCGGAGCGAATTACTTCAAAACATCCAACACCTTCTGTAACTGTGGGTCAACCGAAAGGTCGCCGAAGATGATGTTTTTCTTTTGGTCTTCAGTAAGTTCAACTTTAATGTCCGGTTCAATACCTTCTTTGGAAATGTTTACACCATCTGGTGTGAACCAACGGGCAACAGTAACTTTAAGAGACGAATCATCATCAAGATTTACTAATTCTTGGACGACACCCTTACCATAGGTCTTCTCCCCGACTAATTTCAGACCTAAATTGTCATGAAGTGCACCGGCTAAAATTTCCGACGCCGATGCCGAACCGCCATTGATAAGAATAACTGTTCGATATTTAGTCATAATAGCATTACCATCGGAAGTGAATTCATTTGTGGTGCCATCGCCAAAAACTTCACTAACCACCGGCTGACCTTTTTTAACAAAGTATCCGGCTAAATTAATGGCGGAATCAAGTAACCCGCCGGGGTTATTGCGTAAGTCAAGGATAATACCGTCCGCTTTTGGATCGGACTTCTCTATTTCTTCAACCGCAGTTTTGAATTGACTGTTAATGTTTTGATTGAATTGATAGGCCTGAATATAGGCGTAATTTTTATTGTCCTGATTTATCATTCTCCAGACAACCGTCGGAACCTTGATGGTTTCTCTGGTAATAGTGACTTCGCGGGCCTTGCTACCGTTACTGGAAATAGTAAGAGTAACTTTAGTGCCGATTTTACCTCGAATCATACTGACCGCCTCTTCAGCCGAAAGACCTTGAGTTGTTTTGTCGTAAATTTTTAATATTTTATCGCCTGCCAGGATGCCAGCTCTGGCAGCAGGGGTATCAGGTAAAGGGGCAACGACAGTTAGGATATCGTCTTTTACACCAATTTCCATACCAACCCCACCAAAAGAACCGGAAATTTCTTGAGCAAATTCCTTGGCTTTAACCGGTTCAAAGAAGACCGTGTACGGATCGCCAATGGAATCAACCATTCCCGAGATTGCCCCATAAACCATTTTTTGGGTATCAAGTTCTGATTTATCTACATATTTAGCAGAAAGTTCGTTCCAGACATTCCAAAAAAGAGAAAAATCAACGTTTTGAATCTTGCCGGTATCCTGATTCACCAACTGTTGAATCATTGCCGTCGTTGACGCATTTCTGTTTGTGTATAATATTCCGCCCCCAAAACCAATGACTAGACAAATGATAATGGTCAGGGGCAGTGAGATTTTTTTAATCATAAATAATTAGATGTAAGATGCTTCGCGGAGACCGTTTTTTCGGAAATAGCGGAAAGCGTCGGTTATGTGTTGTTGGGTTCGGTGGTTAAAAATAGCATCAAGAATATCTAACGCACCGTGCGACTCTCGGCGATGATAATGGTACATCATGGCCTTTGGGAAAAATACTACCTGGTATCCATTCTCCCAGAAGCGACGAGGCCAGTCAACATCACTCATGTATAAAAAAAATTGTTCATCCATATATCCTGCAATTTCAATAGTTTTTTTTGAAACCATCAGCGCCGAACCCATGAGCCAGTCCACAGCCAAAGGTTGGGTTAAGTCCTTATCTTTCATTAAAAACCGATTTAAAATATTTTTAACAAAAGGCAGTTTTCTTAAAAATGTTCGACGATAAATAATTGTAAGTGGTGTATAAAAACGGAAACAGGACTGTTGTGTTGATCCGTCAAAATTTAATAATTGAGGGCCAAGCAAACCAATTTCAGGATGGTCTTTCATATAGGCGTACATCGTCTCCAAACTTCCTTCCAGGGGAATAATATCGGCATTCATAATAAACATAAAATCCCCTTTAGCAATCTTAAGCCCTTCATTTACTCCTCGAGTGTAGCCGATATTTTTTTTAAATGGTACATAGCGAACATGGGGGAATTCTTCAATAGCGACATAGGTAGTATCAACATCGGCTGAAGCATCAATGACAATTATTTCATGAGTAAATAATCCGTCGGTCGGCGGAGAAATAATACGTTGAAGCGATTTTAAACAAAGACGAAGAAGAGGTGCATTTTTATAATTTACAATAATGATAGATAACATAGATAATTAAAAATTTATTGCAGGATGTCTTGAAAAAACTTTTTAATATCGGAAAAAGTCCCTGTTTTGGGGAGTAGAATATAAGCGCCATTATCTTTAGCGTCAACGAGGAAGTTTTCTGTTGATATAACACTTCGTTTTATTTGGTCTAATTTAACCTGGTTAGCAAGATTAATCAGCTCACTTATATTCCAAACACCAATATCTGTTTTAATATCATTTCTAATTAAATTTAAAATTGAAAAACTTTTCGCTGGGTTACTTAGAAAATTTAATTCCAGAAGCTTGTCTTTAATGGCAAACATGATTTGTTGCTGGCGACGAGAACGATCAAAATCACTTGAGGTATATCGAGAACGGGCATAGTAAAGAGCTGATTGACCATCAAGGTGATTTAATCCAACCGGCAAAGAAAAACTCGCTCCCCATTGTTGGGTCTCGGTAAATGGAACCATTAATGTTACATCAACACCACCAAGCTCGTCTATGAGTTCTTTGAACGACGAGAAATCAAAGATGATAACCTGATCAATATAAACGCCGGTGATTTGAGAAAATTTATCTTTGATAAACTGAAGACCGTTGGGACTATGGCTTAGACCGTATTCGTAGGCCGAATTAATCTTATCTTTCTTTTGGTCGTGAATAGTAACAAAAAGATCTCGGGGAACAGAAATAAGAGAAGATTTTTTTGTCGTCTTATCATAACTGAAAATCTGAATTGAGTCCGTCAATAACGGTCCCCCGCTCGCGGCGTCAGGATCGTTCTCTCCACGAATACCTAAAATTAATATATCGAGACGATTTGATTCTTTCTCTGGCATTACATAATCGGGATCCGGAGTAACAATCGGTAATGGCTGAACATCATCACGGGTGGCAAACGGATTAAAAATATTAATCTGATATTTAGTCGCGTTCAAATATAATAGGCCTGCCACAATAATTACAAGTATAAGAACGTAGCGTATTCGATAGATGAGGGAAAAAATTTTCATTAGGAAAAATAAGAGTGAATTTCGGAAGGGCCAACTTTTGCTTGTTTCATAATTACCTTGCGTTTTCTAATCATGCCGGGGATTAATTTTAACAGTGAAAATAATTCTAAGAAAACAGCGGTCTCAAATATTAGGAGGTAGCCCGTCATGGCAATCTCTCGTGGCAAGATATAGACCAAGTCCTTCAGAATGTTTATTATATAATCATTTTTGACAATTGTACAGCGAATATTACGCCATTCCAAACGACGTTTTTTAAGAGAAATGGTTTGTCTAATTTTTATAAAATCACGTAATCCACGACGAGTTTGTTTGGTCGTTTGACGGTCGTGCCAGGCAATCATTGACGGTTCGTAGTGTTGTTCCCAGCCCGCCATCCGAAGGCGCCAAGCAACATCAAGATCTTCGGCATACCAGAATAAATCATGGTCAGCAATTTCTCCCAAAACCTTAATGCCTTGCAATGCTTCGGCCCGCAGAACCGGCACTGCCCCCTCAACACCAAAGACACTACCAGCTTTATTATATTGACCCGTATCAATTTCTCCGTGCCCAATGTTAACAACTCGGCGGGAGCGAAAAATTTTAAATCCGCAAGAATCAATTATTTTAGGACTTAGGACATAGGAATTAGAACTTAGGTTGGCAATATCAAATTGGTAAACTTTTGCCTGGAGAGCACCGAGTTTGGGATTGGTGTCCAGTGTGTGGACGGCATTTAAAATAAAATCTTTTTCTAGAATTACATCAGCTGATAAAAATACGACGTATTGGCTTTGGGTATATTTGAGTAATTCTTCCCAGCCACCCCAAGGGCCAAAGTTAAAGTTTGACATAATAAAATTAACTTTCGGGAAATTGTAATTTGAAATCCTGAATTCGAAATCCTGAATCAATATCCTTGTATTGTCTGTCGAACCGTTATCGAGAATATTAATCTGAATCTGTTCATGAGAAAACGATTGATTTAAAACCGAATTAAGACAATGCTCAATATACTTTTCACCATTAAGAACAACTATATTGATGGAGATGACAGGATTATTCATGAGCATTTAAGGGTATGGCCGTAATTGCAAGAGTAATCACACATAAGAGAAGAGCCCGTTCATCAAATATGGCGACGTCGGTCATTAAATAGACCAAAACCCAAGGGAAAGTGATTAAAAGACCGCCAAAATAGGCCTGATATATCGGTTCATGTGTCTCTATAAACTTATTGTATATTTGCTTCAAAACCAACCAAATTAAAAATAAGAAAGTTAATAGTGCCGGAATACCTATTTCCGATGCCACTTGTAGATAAATATTATGCGCTGAAGAACCTGCTTTGCTTAATTGAATATTTTGACCAAGAACAACCGGGAAATTTCCGATACCAACTCCCAAAATCGGGTTGTTAGAAATAGAGACCAAACTTTTTTTCCAAATTTCAATACGCTGACTGTTGGACGTTTCGCCGAAATCAAAGAGTGACTTAAGACGTTGTTGAAGCAAAAGAGAGTCACCTTTTGATACTAAAAATTGAGGCGAAGAAAATATTGGATAAGCCACAGCGAACAACATAAAAAATATCACTAAATAACAAGACAGATATTTAAAAATATTAATACGTTCTATATTTATTTTAATGTAATTCATGTAAGTCAACACTAAAATAATCCAGAATATCATTGTAATACCGCCTGCCCAAATACCTCTAGTGCCGGAGAGAATCATCATCAAAAATATAAGAGGAATCCAGAGAACGGCAACCTTACCGCGTGTAAACCCCGTTAGAAGTCTCGCTCGCGCCAAAGGCGCGAGTCCTTCGGACCTTGGCGGGGCTACTTCTAACGGGGTAAAGATCATATCGCGCAATTTCGCTGCTTTACCCAGAGGTTTGGTGAGTGTCCAAGCAAAAAATGCCGGCAAGCCAAGTAATAGAAAAATCGGAAACGAATGGGAATCCGGGAAAAGAGAAAATACCCTAAGAGATAACTGGTCTCCAAAATATGCTAACCAGGTGTTGCCAACATTAACGGCGATATAGGACCACATCGTGCCAAATTCCCGCATTTGAATCCCTTCACCCCAAATTCTCATGAATTGATAAATATCTATAAAATAAGTGATAACAACTTGGACAACACCGACAAGAGTAACAATAATTATAGGGATAGTTATATTTTTAATAAGTCGGTTAATAAATGTTTTATTTTTTGGCGGATAAGCAATGATAACCCCGACAAGACCGGCGTTGATAAAATAGATGATTCTTTTCAACCCTTCGATTTTATCCGGCGCTTGCCATAAGGATAATAGACCAAGAATTACTAAAATTTTAAATAAGACAACCCAAGGATGTTCTTTTATGACGGTCCAGGGTTTTCTTAATAATAAAATCAACCACGCACTAAAATAGTGCCATGTTTCTCGTGTGAGTAACCACTTAAAAAATAATATAACCGCCAGAATTCGCCACTGGTTTAGATTATCGTAATTAGTGGTTAGTGGAATGGCAATAAAAATCGGAATTGAACGAACAAAAAATATCAGCCCATCTTCAGTGGAAGCGAACAAAAAATATAAAATCAGGAGGCCAGTTTCATAAAGAACAAACTCGCGTGGAAGTTCACCAATTAAAACCAGCGCAACAAATATAAGATGCAGGGCAAAAAATAAATTCAGAAATTTCTTATTCATGAGTCATGGACTTGATTATGTTCAGAAACCTATCAGTGTGGGCCAGCCATGTATAACGATTGACTAATTCCGAAGCGTTTTCTTTTATTTTCTCATGGAGTGCTGAATTTGTCATAGCTTCGCGTAATCCATCGGCAATTGAATCAACTGAATTTGGGTTAGAGATAAAAATAGCATTGTCACCAAGCAGTTCATGGCCTAAGGGGTTATCAGCAATAATCGGTAAAACACCGAATGACAAGGCCTCCAATGGCGGTAAACCAAAGGCCTCGCGGTCGGAAATATAAATTAAGGCCTTAGCTCCCGCGTAGAGTTGATTAAGTTCTCCTTGTTCCACGTAGTCCTTATGAATTATCGCCTCTCGTCCAAGTTTAGTATTTATTCTTTCAACTAAATGCTTAACCGTCGGCACCTGATATTTATCCGGTCCGATGGCAATAAATTTTAAATCCGTAAAATCATTCGCAATCTTTTCAAATGCCAATAGTGACTCCTTGAGATGGCGTCGAGGGAAGGCCTGGCCGACGAACAGTAGATAGTCCACAGTTTCCAGTTTCCAGTTTCCAGTTTCGGAAGGCGGATCTATTTTTATGGAATCAACGGCGAGATGGTTTACGACGATACGATTCGGTTCAATATCAAACAATCGTGTTAATTCTTTTTTGGATGTTTCCGAAATAGCCATAATTTTATCGGCTTGCCATTTGGCCCAAGTCGCAAATACTCGATATGCCAGGCGGTGTTGTAATTTTTGTTGCTTTGAGCGCATCTCGTAGTAAATATCTTCCGTCAGCATAACGAGAGAATTACCGAAAAAAATAATCGGTAACATGTAATTTGGGAAAAACATCACGTCAAGTCGTTCAAACCAGAGATTTATGGGGAGGAATAAATAATAATATAAAACGAATGATTTATGTTGGAAGGGTTGGCTAATGATTTTTTTATGGAATATCGGATTGTCCAGGAATGATAATTTGGGAATTTCTGATTTAAAATAAAGATGGAATTCAAAATCCTTCTCTAGTTCGGCCCGAGAAGAAATATTTTCCAGAAGTTTGCTGATAATTTTTCCCACACCCCATATTTTTCCTTCAATTTGTTCACATTCAATGCCGACTTTTATTTTTTGAGAGATACGGCCCATCCTTTCTTGATAAAAATCAATGATGCCGGCCACAATCGCTCGTGATTCAGCGGGATTCTTACCGATTAATATTTTAACCAGTTGTTTAACAAAAATAAAAATACTCCAAAAAATTGCCATTACCTTATAAACTAATGGCGCATTTTTAAAATTAAAATAGAGAGCATTACGATAGTGATAGCGCAGAAGTAGCGGTGAACCAATTTTATTGGTCGTTTGAGAAACGGCATGATGAATTATCGGTTTTGAAATAAATTCAACCGGCACTCT
The DNA here is from genome assembly GCA_001794025.1 of Candidatus Yanofskybacteria bacterium RIFCSPHIGHO2_01_FULL_41_21. Classification (GTDB taxonomy): domain Bacteria; phylum Patescibacteriota; class Minisyncoccia; order 2-02-FULL-40-12; family GWA2-44-9; genus 2-01-FULL-41-21. The sequence continues at coordinate 8,079 of MGJA01000009.1, forward strand.
TGCCTCGCAAGCTCTTTTGGAATAATCGGCATCTTCAAAATAAAGGAAATAATTTTCATCTAATCCGCCCAGTTTTTCGTAGGCCTCTTTTGAAATAGCTAATCCCCCGCCTATTGGATAAAAAATACATTTTTCTAATTTTTGATTCCTAATTTCTGATTCGCAATGTTGGAGAGTCGGTTTCAGCCATTCAATTCGGCCGGCGTGAGCAATCCTATTGCCCTCATCTAAGGGTAGTCCAACAATACCCTTCTTAACGCTCAAATTGGCCTTTAGATGAGCGATAAAGTTGGACTCAACCCAAGTGTCGTTATTAATCAAAACAACCCAATTTACCCCGTCCGATTTGGCGGGGTTTGCTTCGTTTTGGAAGGCATAATGTAAGGCAGGATTGTTACCTCCGGCAAATCCCAAATTAGCCCCATTTTCAATGATGTGGATTGGTTTATCGGCACTATAGTCCGTAAGTTGTTGAATGTCCGAGGAACCATTATCAGCCACTATGACCGCAAAGTCAGAATCGGTCTGATTCTGAAGTGACTCTAGAAGTTTAATAGTGCTTTTGGCACCATTATAATTAAGGGTAATGAGAGTAACTTTCACTTGTTAATCCTAGCAAAAATTGGACTATTTTGCCAGCCCTTCGGTGCACATTTTAATAAAGAACTCGTGTCTCTGGGTAATTATTTTTGGAGACAATTCTTTAAATTCTTTTTCGGCTAAACTGGATGAAATCTGAAATTCTTTTTCTTTGAATATAACTTCGGGATGAACTTGGAAAGCGCGCTGATTCCAACCAATTAGATGGACGCCTGATAATCGCCGGACACGAGAAAGAGCCACATAGCCCTGACCGTATTCAAAGACCTCGCTTAAATCCATGACCGCTTCATCTAAGCTCATCCCCTGACTCTTGTGAACCGTAATCGCCCAAGCCAAACGCAACGGCATTTGGGTAATAGTGGCCTTGGACATACCGGCTTCTTCAATACCCCAATCCATGGGTTCAACTGTAATAAGTTGGCCTCGGCGAGTGCGAACCATGGGATAATTGTCGTCTTCACGAAAATCCTCAACGATTCCAAGTGTCCCATTCACAAACCCGACTCTAGGATTGTTTTTTGTGAACATAACCGAAGCGCCCACTTTTAAGTTTAGAAATTCCGGCGAGAGACAGCCCTTTTTTAATGTTGCCACTAATCCGGCCGGTCCATAAGAACGCATAGGAAATTCCATTAGTTCACCCGGTAATTGTGAGAGCATGTCTTTATTTACCAAGTCCACATCTACATTGTGAGAAAAAAGTTTTGGTGCTTCATTTGGCACTTTATCGTAGGTAGTTCGACGATCTTCAAGGTGTTTGACGTGTTTCATACTAAAAGTGTTATCCCGAATTGCCGAAAGTATGCCTAAATAATTTTTATCGTCCTGACGATGTTGTTCAGTGAGGTAACATGTAATAGGGTGAGCCCTTGTCCACGCCGAGGAATCATAAGCAAAACGAGCTTCGGGTTCATCCAACAAAACAATTTGGTCGGGATCACCTTCGTCTTTCTTTTTAATAATTGGCGGAAGTTGGAAAAAATCGCCGACTAAAATAATCTGTAATCCACCGAAGGGTTCATAATTTTGGCGGGCTTCTCGACAGACAGCTTCAACCATCGCCAATGTTTTTGGTGGTAACATTGAGACCTCATCAATAATCAGAACGTTAGTCCCGCGGATTCTTTTGCCAACGTGTTTACTGGACGCAATTCTATGGATATCCTGCTTATCTAGTTCAGTATGAATCCCAATTCCGATCCAAGAATGGATAGTCATTCCGCCGATTTGTGTAGCCGCGATGCCTGTTGAGGCAGTAATGGCCGGTTCAATATCGTGAGCACGCAAATACCGCACATATTCATTGATGGTGTAGCTTTTTCCTGAACCTGGTTCTCCCGTCAAAAAAACATTCGCTCCTGTTTTTAGGATTGTGAGGGCTTCGTTCTGGGTCATCCTGATATTTTAATCCTTGCTTGTCTATTCTATTCTTTCCAATCAGTAATATCTAGAGCCCTACGCTCAACCTGGTCGGCTTTGCGTAATTTTCGGATAATTTCCTTGGGTGCGATATCAAAGTGTTTTATTTTATCCAACTTTTGATCAATATCCCAAAGGTCTTCATTTTGAACCATCCAATGCGAACCGAAAATATTTAGGTTTAGGGGTCTTGAATAACTACGCATTGTTTTGACACCATTTTCCAGATAATACTCATTAAAAAATGACATCGCCAATTCACGTATTGTTTTATAAACAGGATCACGATAACGCAAGGTGACATGATTCCCTTTTGATAGAGCACCCCAATGACCTTTTGTTTTGAATGGGGCAATAACGTGGTCCATGTCTTCTTGAGTGGACGCGAGATGAAGAAGTAAGGGCTGATGGCTATGAAGAGAAAGAATATACGCTCCGAGTATTGCTGCCTCAATGCAATGAGCGCTTTTGTCCCGCAAGACCATAATCGGCGATTTAACTCTATCTACACCGTCTTTTTCAAAATTGATAGGAATCCGATTTAAAAAATCCTGCACTTTAGCAGGTGTATCTAAACGCTTCATTATGGCCAACTCTTTTTTGGTGAATGCCAACATGGTTTTTAACGGAGTGATTTAAATATCGCTTCAGTTAGCTCGGTCACGCCGGTATTTTTTTCAGCGGAATAAGGGATGATTTTATGAATGCCGACCGTTTTTTGAATTTCCTGTATCTTTTTAAGATAGACCGCATTTTTGATTTTATCAATTTTATTGGCGACAATCAAAATATTTTTCTGACGTTCCTCAAGTCCTCGGAGAATTTCTTTATCGTTGTTTGTTAGACCAACTTTGGCATCAATAATCAAGAGTACAAGTTTTTGTTTGTAGTGAGAATTAAATAAATACCAAAAAATTATTTTCTTGAGTTTATCTCGGCCCTGTTCGTTGGCCTTAGCGTAACCGTAGCCAGGTAAATCAACCAGATAAAATGACTTATTTATTAAAAATAGGTTTACTTCTTGGGTTCGGCCGGGGAAGGAGCTGGTTTTAGCCAGGCCTTTTTGCTTAGTGAGAGAATTAATCACACTTGATTTTCCCACATTTGAACGCCCGATTAAGGCAATATGGGCTCGACCATCATCTAGGGCTTCGTCATCTCCGATAACACCCTTCATGAATTTTACAGAAGTAATAGTTGGCATTTGTTTAATAATTAAAAGAGGGGGTTGCGACAGCGCAACCCCCGGGAACTCTGATGGCTAGTCCATGTTGTCGTTGGGTGGCAACAAACAAGGGTCACCATCACAGTTCTCTTCAAACGAGCAGTGGGGTGCTCGTTTGTCACCGCCAAGATGGCGACACTTCACGCCATTCTTGGCAGCCGTTCGGCGGATCTTGACCAGTGAGACACGAACATCGTCTCGACTGGGGGTTGAGTCCATCGTGACTTCGGTTGAAGCATTTGCTCCCCACCTTTGTTGCGCCACGATGTCTTGCAAAACCTCGCGTAACACCAATCCCGCCATTCGCCACCTCCGCCGACTAACGCCCCGATTGATAAACTGAACTGGGATACCCGATTATATCTCCAAAGGATGCCTATGTCAAATAGGGATGTCAACTCAATGATTAAGGACTTCAAATACTTTTTGTCTGGATGTTTGTCCGGACTTGAGTTTAATAAATGCCTTTGGAATTTTAAGATGTTCTGCTAGGGCTTTGATGACCGCTTCATTGGCTCGTCCATCAACCGCCGGCTCTTTGACCCACACTTTATAAAAATCTACCTCTTCTTTTTTTACCCCATCAAAATTTAGTATTGGTTGTCCAATCCTTTCCACCAATTCTTTTTTTGCCGATGGTCTTACTTTAACCAGAATTTTCATTGATTAACGTAAATTGCTTTTACCCTTGCTTTAGTAAGTAAATAATTTCACTTTTTAAGAATTTGGGCAATCCTTCAGCAAATCCAAGATGAAACGGGTCGGCTCAAATGGTGGAAATTAAGCCGACCTGTTCATTGGCTCCAAGCGCCGACTCTTTTGAGCAAAAATCCTCAGAACCAATTTCACCACCGGCAAATACGATTTGGCCGTGTTCGCCACACGCACAGACCCTGAAAAATGCTGCTGACCCAATGATAACCATCCCTACCTCCTGGTTTGAAAGTCAAGGCTCTAAATAAATAATAACTACGTCAACCGACGGGTGGCAAAAATTGAGATGATGTAAGATGTTAAGAAAAACATTAGGCCTGTAAAACAGGGCGTGAGTAATGGAAAGACGCCCGGAGTACAGGTGATGGGTATGGCATTAGCACCAAAGAGTTTATAATAATCGGCGAATTCGAAAGAGACGACTGAACTCGCGAAAATTACACAGAATAATAATAGATTGCGGAGATAACGTTCATGGAGATGGTCCGGTTTATGCCAAATAAAGAATGAGAAAACAGTCACAAAAATAAAAGCCATTGAACCATAAAAACAGGCCGTGGCTAATGGATTAGGAATAATACAATCACGAAAACGAAAAATGGTCCCATAGATTGATTGAAAATTACTAAATTGTGGTAAAAGTTTTGACCAGGCAAAAACCGTCCCGCCTGCCAATATGACCGACTGCAAGAGAAGTAAGTTTTTTATTTTCATAATTATATTATCCTCCTTCCTTATTTACGACGCAACTATTTCTGTGATTAAGTTTTTAAACTTTTCATGACTGAAAAGAGAGGCCTGGGCCTTAATTGTTTCAGAATTATAATTGGCATAATTTTCATTCAACCGACGAATTGCATCAGCTAAGGTCTCCGGAATAGGATCGTCAAAAAATTCACCTGTCTGGCCTTCAATAACGGTCTCCACGGCTCCCCCTTGGCGAAGAGCCACAACGGGCTTACCAAATGACATGGCCTCAATCGGCGTTAGCCCAAAATCCTCTTCCTGGGGCATTATAAAGGCCCTACAAGCCCGATAATACTCCACTAGTGTGGAATCGTCCTGTTCCCCCAAAAACATAATATTACCGCCCGCCAGACGTTTCAGTCGATCTTTATCCGGGCCAGTGCCGATAATAATCAACGGATAATTTAGTTTATTAAATACTTCAATCGCAATATCAATGTTTTTATATTTATGCAACCTAGATACAATTAAGTAAAATTGCGGATTGCGGATTGCGGATTGTAAATTTGAATCTTTAATTCGTAATTCGTAATTCGTAATTGACAATTTTGTCATTGGTGGATAAATCACAATACTATCTCTGCGATAATATTTTTTGATGCGGGATTGAACAACTTTAGAGATGGCGATAAATTGGTCAACCCTATCGGCTGATGCTCTATCCCAAAGACGTAATAAATGATTAAAAATTAATCTTGACCATGATTCATAATTCGTGATTCGTGCTTCACTATTTCTGTCCCATAAAAATCGGGTAGGGCTATAACAATAACAGATATGTTTGGTGGATGGTTTTAAAATAAGTCCTTTTGAAAAAATAACGGAGGAAGACAACACTCTGTCAAATTCTGATAAATCAAATGCCTCAATAGCCGTCGGCATAAGCCAAGCAAACAACCAATAGAATTTAGTTATCAGCGGTATTTTTTGAAGAAAGCTGGCACGGATATCCGCATCGGGTAACCATTTTTGTGTAAATTTTTTATCGTAAAAAAGAGTATAAATCGGGGCATCTGGAAATATTTCGTGCAACTCAATCAATACTCTTTCCGCTCCACTTATATTTTTTAACCAATCATGAACTAGAGCCAATTTCATTTCAGAAATTTACCATTTTAAATAACAAATTACGACTTGACTTTATGTAAATCCAGTAGTATATTTATACCCAAGGGGGTTATCCATGCGCATACTTGTTGCTGACGATAACGAGCTAATCAGAAAGTTTATGGCGAAGTTTCTCCGTGAAAAAGGTTTTGGTGTAGTGGAAGCCAGTGATGGTCTGGAAGCTTTAATCAAGATCTTTGAACAGCCATCTTACGATCTATTGTGGACTGACTTCGATATGCCAAAAATGAACGGCATTGAGTTAGCCACAAAAGTTAGAACGATCTGGCGGGATCTTCCCATCGTTCTTTATTCCGGAAACGTTCCAGAAAAAATTGATCCAAAAATCATTACCATCGTTTTGAACAAGCCAGCACATAATCATCAGATTCTAGAGACCGTGGAGGGGTTACTCAAAATTCACAGTAACTGATAAACCGCGACCATCGCCGACCGACAAAGATCCGCGCCCGTCGCGGTCTTTGTTTACCGTTTTGTCATAACGTTCTTTTTGTAGGCGCTCAAGTTTTCCAAGACGATACCTGTCCCCCGAGCGACGCAAAAGAGTGGGTCATCGGCGATACGAGCCGGAACACCAGTGATTTTAGTGATGAGCGTATCAATATGTTTAAGCAAAGCGCCACCGCCGGAAATGACGATGCCCTTATCCATAATATCGGAACATAATTCGGGGGGTGTTACTTCCAGAACGGTCTTGATTATTTGAATAATTTCACGAAGTTGATCGGCGATGGCTTCGGTGATTTCATTAGACGTAACCTCAATAGTTTTAGGATAACCCGTTGTCAGATCCCGGCCCTTGATACTTATTTTTTCTTCAGTTGGGAGTTTAATGGCGCAACCGATATTTATTTTAATAAGTTCAGCCGTGCGTTCACCGATGGCCAAACTGTGTTTTTTCTTAATATATTCAACGATGGCCTGATCAAGCTTATTACCACCAATCCGCACGGATTGAGAATTGACAATTCCACCCAGCGAAATAACCGCTAATTCCGTGGTGCCACCGCCAATATTCAGAATCATATTGCCTGAAGCGCTATTGATTGGAATCTTAGCGCCGATGGCGGCTAGAACTGGCTCTTTCACAAGATAGACCTCCTTAGACCCAGCCCGAAGACCGGCTTCCATTACAGCCCGACGTTCAGTTGAGGTAATACCCGCCGGAACCGAAATAAGAACCTCGGGTTTAAAAAACCTGAAAACACCACCCGCTTTTTTTATAAAATAACGAAGCATTGCACCCGTTACCCTATAGTCGGCAATGGCTCCGTCTACCAACGGCCGTGAAACAATAATGCTTTCCGGCGCGCGACCAATCATTTCTTTAGCTTCAGTCCCAACAGCGAGAATTTTATTATCTAAAACCGAAATTGCCACCACCGATGGTTCATTAATAACAATCCCCTTCTGAGGAAGGAAGACGACGGTATTTGTTGTGCCTAGATCAATGCCTATACTTCTCATGTTACAACTTGCTGGTCGCACGCTCTCGCCTTCGGCTTACCGAGCGGCTTTTGACCGACTGCTTTGTTAGATTCTCAGTTTGCTCGTCATCGTACCACTTGTACGATTCCTCGCAATACTCGAATCTGCCTCGCATTCAGTCAAACCAGCGGCGTTCTACGACAGCTCACTATAGTTTATTTTCTAAATTATTTACACTGGTCAAAACACCAAAATTACTGTATATTCTAGAAATGACTAGAACGACCAGAAGAATTCTATTTTATTGTGCGATTATATTATTTTTTGGCGTTGGCTATATTGTTTTGGTCTATGCACAAGGTTATAAATACAGCTTTAGTGAAGGCCGATTTATCCGCAGTGGAGCTCTCTATGTAAATGCTAATACATCAGCCGATATTTTTATTAATGGTAAATTAAAAACTTCTACATCACTTCTCGGAAATTCGGCAAGTATTGGTGGACTTTTGCCGGGTACTTATACGGTCAGTGTTCAAAAGGAAGGTTGGTCTTCGTGGCAGAAAAAGTTCACGATAATTGCGGGTTTCGTTGAAGATTTTAACCATGTCATGCTCTTGCCTCAAACGGGTCAAGACAAAGAAAACGTCAGACAAGAAATTAAGGACTTGCTATACCCGGTTGTGGCTTCGGCTTCAATCAGCCCGTCACCTTCGCGCAGTCCTTCACCAACACCCAAACCAAAGACAAAACCCACTCCTACATCGACTCCGACCCCTCTACCAACTCCTGATATGACCAAACCATACTATATAGATAAGGGTTCGCTCTATGTAAATGTTTCAGATGGCCCGGCTATTAGAATTGCCGGCAATGTAACGGCAGTGCTGTCAAAAGATGGACAAAAACTGGCTTGGTTCAGCGAAGGACAACTTTGGGTCTATTGGTTTACTGATACGAATTATCAACCTGTCCATCATGCTGGTGATATTGCCCTTATCGCTCATTTTAATTACCCCATCAAAGCCATAGCTTGGTTCCGAGACAATGATCATATTGCTTTGGATGCTTCCGGACTAAAAATAATAGAAATAGACACTCGTCCCGGTCTGAATATTATTAATTTTTAAAAAAGGTGGGCTAGGCGACGTTGCGCCTAGCCCTAGAACACTGTTTCCTGTCTTTTCAGACCATACTTCTCGGTAAGACGTTGGATGGCCATAACATAGGCATCCTGAGTCCGAATATGATTCTGTCGGTATTCTTCCGATTGAGAAAACCCGCAAGTTCCACATTCAAATCCATTGAATACTGGTGGTCCTTGGCCACATGCCTTGTCGTCTTCCCCGTTTGGCTTGTTCGGGCAATGAAGTGGCGTTAGATTAAAATCGACCATGACACCCCCTTATGTTAATGATAATACTCCTTAGTGGATTGTAAATAAAAAGTGTGCATAAAATTAAATAAAGCCCGCCCCGCTAAGCGGGGCGGGCTTTATTTAATTTTATATAAACTAACGTTTATTCCATTGTGGCGCTTTTCTTGCCTTCTTGAGACCGTATTTACGACGTTCCTTGGCACGAGAATCACGGGTGAGGAAACCGGATTTCTTTAATTTCTTTCGGAAATTTCCATCAAATAGTTCAAGGGCACGAGAAATACCGTGTTTAATAGCTCCGGCTTGACCGGCAATACCGCCACCATTTACTATTACCGTAACTTTAAATCGATTGAGTGATTTGAGTTTGCGAAGCGGTGATTCAACAACATGTTGAAGATTAACATCGGTAAAATAATTGATATAACTCTTTTTATTAACCATAACGATGGCCTTTTCTTCGTTTGAAGCAAGGACATCTGTTGATTTTTTAGTAAAAAGACGAACTCGGGCAATTGATTCCTTTCTTCGGCCGACGGTCTCATAATATTTTTCAGGACCCTTTTCATCAATCTCAATAATTTCTGTTGGCTCACCAACAACAACCTCTTTATCAATGATAGGTTTGATTACTTTTACTGGCTTGGTTGTTTTTACTGCTTTCTTGATAGGCATACAATTAGGGTATTAGGTCTCTAGGATTCTAGGGGCTAGGTTCCTGAATTCCTAGATTCCTAGCTTCCTGATTTAATTAAACTTTAGATTCTGAATTATTTTGTCGCGAGTTTTATTTTTAGGCAACATTCTGTAAACAATATGGCGTAATACTTCCTGGGGATTTTTATCCCATTCTTCGCCAAGATTACGGGCACGGATACCACCATGATAACCGGAATAATGGAAATAGGTCTTTTGTTCAAGTTTTTTACCCGTAAATTTCGCCAGTTTTAAATTAGAAATAACTACTTCCACGTCTGAAAGTTTCTCCGGGGAATATGATGGGAGATGTTTACCACGTAAAGCGGTCGCTACTTGAGTAGCAATACGCCCAAGGGCTTGATTTGTGGCATCTATTTGATAGGTCTTCATCCTGTTAGAAATGTAACAGACCGTCCACCGTCTTGGGGTGGTGGCTGACTACAATCATTTTTATATTATTGATTTTCATATATATACCCGTAGGGTTCATTTCTAACGGGATTAGGACTTAGGACTTAATGTCTTAGATTCAGGAACTCCGGAAGTAAACCTTATTAAAGCCATTTCGGCACCATCACTTTGTCGTTGACCAAGACGAATAATAGATGTGTAACCACCCTTACGATCAGTGTTAGATTTAACTATTTCGCTTATAAGTTTTTTGACAGCTTTCTCACCAATATGACCGAGCAATTCGCGACGAGCATTTAAGTTCTCTTTTTTGGCCAGAGTAATCAATTTTTCAACAACTTGAGACAAGGACTTAGCTTTGGCTTGAGTGGTCTTAATTTGACCATGATCAATCAAGGCCGTTGCTAATGATTTATACATCGCAGTACGGACTTTTCGATCTCGTCCAAATTTTCGTTGATTACCTCGTTTCATAAATAATAATTATGATTTAGAAACCTTTTTCTTTGTCTTTGTTTCTTTTTTGACAACTACTTCCGGAACTTGGACTTCATGAATTACATTAAAATGATTAATCAAAATTTCAGAAGCATTTTTCATGGCTACTTCCGGTTCAATTGAACCATCTGTTTCAACTTCCATGGTAACTTTATTGTAGTCAATACGTTGACCAACACGAACATCTTCAATTTTAAAATTCACTAAACGAACCGGTGAAAAAATTGCATCAATAGCAATCATACCGATTGCAAGCTTCTCTTTTTGACGTTGTTCAACAGGAACATAACCGATTCCTTTTTCAATATCAAGCTCCATCACGAAATCCATTTTCTTGTCAGTCAATGTGGCAATGTGCTGTTCAGGATTAATAACTTCAACATCAGTATTGGTTTTAATATCACCGGCAGTAACTTCTTTATCACCTTTAACTTCAAGGGTCAATTTAATCGGACCATCTGTATGTAATCGGAATTTAATCTTTTTAATATTCATGATGAGTTCAATAGCATCTTCTTGAACACCAGGAATACTTGAAAATTCATGATCAACACCCTTAATTTTAATTGAGGTAACGGCAACACCTTCAAGCGATGACAAAAGAACGCGACGAAGCGGATTCGCGATTGTAGCGCCATAACCCGGCATGAGCGGGCTAATCTCAAAAGTGGTTTTATTACCATCCTTTGCTATTACTTTAATTTGTTCGGGTGTCTGTATCATCTGATAGTTATTAGTGATTAGTACTTAGTACTTAGAAATCGTACTAATGACAGAATCACTAATTGTTATTTACCTACTGTAGTACTCAATAATTGCCTGCAGGTCACCGGCACTGATTCCACTTTCTTCAACCGTGACCATACCTTTAACTTTTGCCGTCATATTTTCTTTGTTTAATTCAACCCAAGTTGGTGCTTCATATTTGGGCAACCACTGTGGAACAAGATTAATAAAATAAGCGCTCTTTTTACTGCCTTCTCGCACGGAAATGACATCGCCAATGTTAACTTGATAAGAAGGAATACTAACTTTTCGTCCATTAACTAAAATGTGGCCATGATTTACAAGTTGACGAGCTTGATCACGGGACTGGCCAAGACCCATTCGATAGGTCACATTATCAAGTCGATGTTCAAGAGAATTAATGATGGTGGAATAAGCGTCTTTATGTGAAGTTGATGCTTCTTTTACATAACCCTTAAACTGTTTCTCAAGCATCCGATAGGTGTTGCGAATTTTTTGCTTTGATTTTAATTGCTGACCGAATTCAGAAAGTTTACGGACAGGTTTATGGCCATGAATTCCTGGTGGATAGGGCTTCTTTGTAATAGCTGTTTTGCCGAGTTGAGAACGCAAACCCTTGATGCCGAGTTTTTCGCCAATGCGTCGTTCTATTCGTTCTTTTGGTCCAGTATATCTTGCCATAAAATCTTGCTGACCGAACCGCTTGGCCTTCGGCCTTTCAGCGGGCTCTTGACCGACTGCTTCGTTAAATCCTCCGTCTGCTCCTCGTCATACCTTTAGTATGACTCCTCGCAATACTCGGATTTGCCTCGCATTCGCTCAAGTCAGCTACGTTTTTTAATTAATGTATCATTATAATTTTTATACTCTTCTCGGCTTTGGCCGACGAACACCATTGTGGGCAATCGGCGTAGCATCCATTATAGATAAGACGTTTAAACCGGTACCGGCCAAACCTCGAATAGCTGATTCACGGCCTGGACCAACACCTTTAATAACAATTTTTATATTAGTAAGATTAAACTTTTTGGTCTTTTCAAAACAATCCTTGGCCACCATGTTAGCGGCATAAGGAGTTGATTTCTTGCTTCCTTTAAATCCAAGTAAACCGGCTGACGAGAAAGCAATGACCTGACCGACAGAATCCGCAATCGTAATAATTGTATTGTTATATGAAATATTCACGGTTGCGGTACCATTAATGACCTGTTTCTTTGAAGAACCCTTTTTAGGCACTTCAACCGAAGCCACCGACTCTACTGGAGTTGGTTCGGTCTGACCTTCAATTGTTACTGTCTTTGTTTTTGCCATATATTTAGGGATCTAGGTCTCTGGGATTCTAGGGGCTAGGTTCCTGAATTCCTAGCATCCTAACTTCCTGATTTTATGTCTTTTCTCCACTGGCTTTACGTCCTGAACCCATTGTCTTTCGGACATTACCACGCAATGTGCGGGAATTGGTCTTACTACGACCATGAATTGGTAAACGACGAGCATGTCTATTGCCACGCCACGTCCCAATTTCTTTCAAACGTTTAATATTCTGACTGACTTCTTTGCGTAAATCTCCCTCAACTCGATATCCTTTTTCTAAAATCTTTGTAATTTTATTTAATTCGTCAGCGGTCAAATCTTTGGCTCGTTTATCTAAATCAATTCCCGCCGAGCGAAGCACTAAAATACTTGTACTATGACCAATACCATATAAGTACGGCAAGGCGTACTCAATCTTCTTATTATCCGGAATGTTGATACCTAGGATACGGGGCATGGGATGTTTCTCAACGAAGCTAGCAGTTGCTGCGACGCTGAGTTGTTAGAAACTTGCCACCCCCTCACTCACTATCTGAGTGAGGGGGTAAGCTACTTGTTACCAATCGCTTCGCTCTTGGACAAGTGCTTATCCTTGTCTCTGTTTATGTTTCGGATTTTTACAGATGCAATACAACCGACCTTTACGTCGAACTAATTTACAGCTATTACACATTGTTTTTACACTTGCTCGTACTTTCACTGATATTACTCAACGAAACAAGCAATTTGATTGCGTCGTTGAGTTGTTAGTAATTCGTGACCCCCTCACCTACTGGGACCAAGTGTCATTCTTCAGTTATTTCGAGCCGTAAGGCGGCTTCGCCTTTGTAACTTCTGAAATAATTTATTTGACTCCAGTAGGTGAGGGGGTTAGTTCCTACTACCAATCACTCACGTTCTTGGGTAGTCACTAATATCGATAGACAATCCGGCCCCGAGTTCCATCCGGGGAAAGTTCCACTGCGACACGGTCGCCAATCATGACTTTAATGTAATGAAGACGCATTTTACCAGCCAAATAAACCAGTACTTCCCTGCCATCTTCCAATTTAACTTTGAATTTGGTGTCAGGAAGCGCCTCAATAATCTGGGCGTTTAATTTTTCTTTTGGCTGTGTGGTCACTATGAAAACATTACTAAAAAACGAAATCCACCTCAAAAAGTGGAAGAATCTTTAGGATCCCGCACCACTTAGTAATCGTGGGAAGTTTTTCAACCTCTATATACTATCAAACTTAATATGATACGTCAATCCCGTTAGAGAAAAGTCGCCCCTAGGCGGCTGAAGCCGTGCCTTCGGCAGGGCGTTCTCTAACGGGATCAACAGGCAGTTAATATGATACATCCACCCGTACTTTATCCTTATTATTAGGAATGGACCTAACCCAAAATGGAGACAAAGAAACATTGGCCGAAGAAATACCGGAAATTGCGCCCAAATAGGCCTTCATATCAGTATCATTTTTGCCCAATAATTCACTAATAATCTTCTCTGAATCAATCTTGGTATAACCAGGACCAGTGATATTAATAGTAAAGGAAAGGGATTTTTTGTTTTCGTCCCAATTAATATCTCCATAGGATAAAGTGAGTTTATCCGGCAAAATGGTCAGATTTTTCTGAGTATCAACATATTGAGAGATAAGAGAATAGAGATCGGATTCTTTAAAACCAACGGTCTTGAGTGAACCGGAAAGATTAACTTTAAAGGTAGTAGCTTTGGCATCAGCTAAACTAGTTGAAACAGGACTATCAATAGTCACCTGGCTATTATTTATAATTTTAAGACCATCAATCTGGGCTTTTAATTCATCTTGAATATTAGTCGTCAATTGTTCGGTCAATGTTTGTTTGGCAGAATTCAAATCCGTCTCGGTCACCACAGTTGATTGACCACTGGTACCATTAAGGATGGGCGTAGTTAATTGGCCATAGACCTTTTGATATTTTTCCGTAGCCCCTTGTTCTTTAAAAGCTGGGATTGTAAATGAACCAACAGGGACATTATATTCTGAACCGGCCTTATCGGCGATAATTTGAACATCTTTTTTACCGGGAATAAATTTACCGTTGGAGGTCTTACCGGCCGGCACGACAATGGAAGTTAGTGTATGGAAAATATGATTATCGGCCGATTCAAATCTGGTTGTTGCAACAAGGGGTTGGTCAACTGAAAGTTCATTGTAGACAGTAATTGTCCCCCGCGCTTTCTGGGCAACATCAACGTGACCAGTCGCAGTAAAATCCTGAGAGACAGTTTTTTGGATATTAAATAATTGTCCCGGTATAGCCATACCAGTTAAACTCACGGCGGAAATATTGTCTGAAGCCAAAACGGTCAGTTTGAGATCTAATGGTTGACTAGCTGGCTTAATAATAATTTGGGCCTTACCGGTTGTAATAAAAACGGCTACACCTAAAACAATAATGGCGACAAAAGACATAACGATTAATCCTATCCGGTGGACTGGCCTACGGGGCCTATCATTTATTTTTGGTGAAATCGGTTGGGAGCCCCAAACACTTTTTATTTCTTCTAGAGCACGGTGTTCAAGTGGTTCGTATTCGGGGCCATTTTGGTTCACTTCAATGGGAATAGCTTTTTCCCTAGCACCCGAAACCTTCACATTGTGACGATTTTCAACTTCAGGAACAAATACATCGTCAAGACGACGATTGTTTGTGGAGTCCTCAAAATCTAAATCATCACTTGATTCTTCTGAGGTTAATGTGGTTGAGATTGAATCATTACTTGTTGCTGGTTCGGCGTAGAAGTCCTCAATCTGATTTACAACGTTGATTGAACCCATTTCTTTTGGGACTTGGTGAGATGCGCTGGTTCGTTGACTGACAGATTTTCGTGGAGCTGATGAACGAGCCAAGAGAACATCAAATTTATATTTCTTAGCAAAATCATTAACTTCCGGACTTGAACATAAAAAAGAAACTGCTTTACCCAAACTTTTTGACTCATCACGAAGCGACGCAAAATGTTCCTCTTTTTTAAAAGCCCGTGCACTTTTTGGTAATACAAATATCACCTCTTCCGCTGACGTTCCCTTAAAGAGGTCAAGAATTTCCTGAAACGAATCGTCTTTGAGTACATTTATAATCTTCGTGGAAGACATATAGAAGTTTCACTACCCGGACATATAGAATTAATATACCATATTATTTTACAATAGTATACTCTGTGTCTGATATAAACTTGATTATATCAGAAGGGTTTTTCATGTTCATTAATTTTTCTCTTAAATCTTTGGCTCCTTTAAAATCATTGATATATATCTTTATGAACCTTTTCATAACAGCAAAGTTTTTTTCGGTACCCCAAAGTTTAATGAAGTTTTCAATATGTTTTTTTAGAAGAGCGATTCGTTCTTCGGGTGTTTTTGTTGCAGGATCTACGCTTGGGTTGAAGAACCACGGATTATGGAATACCCCCCGACCAACCATGATTCCGTCTAAATTATATTGTTTTGCTTTCTCAATACCTTCAACATAACTCATGACGTCGCCATTTCCTATTATAGGAATCCCCGCTTCTCGGCAAAGCTTTCCCGCTTTTTCTATTTCATCCCAATGGGCGGGTACTTTTGACGCTTCCTTCATAGTCCGGCCATGGACAATAATTGCGTCCGGTTCGGCTTCAATGATCTTTGATATCCATTCTTCAGTAATTATAGAATTGTAACCAATCCGAGTTTTGACTGAAACAGAAATTGATTTGCCGGTAGATTCAATGCCACGTTTTGTTTCTCTAATAATTTCTTGAGCTAAGACCGGATTTAATATTAATCCCGAACCACTGTCTTGTTTTACAATCTTTCCTGCCGGACAACCCATATTGATGTCTATCCCATCAAACCCGGTAGTGAATTTTTCAGTTGCCTTCGGCGTTGTGCTTTGCGCATCTGAAAAATCTACTACCGGGCAAAACCCGGCTATTATCTTTGCAGCTTCATAGAAATGGGCTGGGACACTGCCAAACAACTGCACCACGATGGGTCGTTCATTTTCTCCAAATTTTAAATGGGGAAGCAACTTCGGCCTTCCTTTTTCGGAGTACAACCCCGATGCTGAAACAAATTCTGTATACAAAACATTGGGTTTACCACATTCAACAATAATCTGTCGGAACGCCATATCCGTCACATCCGCCATCGGCGCCAAAACAAAAAAAGGTTTATCCTGAGCCTGTCGAAGGGCTTTTAATTTTTGCCAAAAGTTATCTTTCATAATTTAAGAGATTGTCGCCCGAATACGACGATTACCCCCACTCACGGATTCTTCTTTTGTAATAGTGATGTGACCGATTTCGGCGGTATGAGAAACATGGGGACCTCCGCAAAGTTCGCGACTAAATGGGTTCGATTCAGCGCCAACAGTATAGACCTTAACTCGAGGCGGATACTTAAGTTTAAAGAAGGCCGAAGCACCGGAATCCAGGGCCTCTTGTAAATCCATCTCTCTGCAGGTTACGGGTAAGTCCTTATCCACGATTTCATTTGCAATATCTTCCGCTTGCTTCAATTCTTCCGGAGTAACCTTACGGGGGAACGTAAAATCAAAACGTAGCCGTTCAACCGTAATATCCGCGCCGGCTTGGGGCAATTTTTGACCCAATACTTTTTGCAAAGATGCCACAATAATATGGGTGGCGGTATGGAGGCGGGTAACTTTTTTCATTTCTTCGGCGTTTTCGGCAGTCAAATCGCCTTCTTTGATTCCATGCCCGCCAAATTTCTTCTCCACCCCCGCTCGGGATATTTCTTGGTGACGTTTTCTTTCAGCTTCAAATTCTTCTCGAGAAAGGGTTTTTACTTTATCTCCGCCAACTTCTTTAATAATTTCAAACGGTAAACCGAAACTTTCAAAAAGCTTAAACGCCGATGCTCCGTCAACTGTTGTCAGTTTTTCTAATTCTTTTAATCCATTTTTAAATGTTTTTTGAAATTTGTCATTTTCTTTATTGAATTCAGTTAGAATTGTTTCAGAATTTAGATTTGAATAGTAAGCACTGTAATGTTTAATAACAGTTAAAAGTAATTCTCTAATAACTTCGGTTTCAATATTAGACATGTGAGCATGGACTATCAAACGACGCAATAACCGACGCAAAACATATCCTTGTTCTTTATTAGAAGGTACAACTCCATCTGAGATTAAAAACGCGCTCGCCCGAGCATGATCAACCATTATTCTTTGAATACGAATATCAATATTCTCCGGCAATATTTTAATTAATGGTTCAAATAAATCCGTCTCAAAAATATTTTGTTTTTGTTGAACGACCATCGCGAGACGTTCAAGACCCATACCAGTATCAATACCTTGTGTTTTTAATGGCTCAAGATGTTTGTCGGCATGTTGGTAATACTGATTAAAAACAATGTTCCAAACCTCAAGTCCATTCACATAGATTTCTGTTGTCGGCCCGCAAGGTCCTTCACTTCCTGTTGGTCCCCAAAAATTATCTGCCCGGCCATGCCTCTTAACAGTGATACTAGAATCAACTGATTTCCAAATATTTTCTGATTCTTCATCGGCAGGAACAATACCTTCGCCTGCAAAAACAGAAACATAATCAATGTTCAGGCCCATTTCTTTGGTTATAAATTCGTAGGCGTACTCAATGGCTTCTTTCTTCCAATATCCACCAAAGCTAAAGTTCCCGAGCATTTCAAAGAAGGTTAAATGCGACTCATCACCGACGGAATCAATATCCGAAGTCCGCATTGATTTCTGGATTGAAACCGTATTCAATGAACCAAAATCTTTCATGGCATCAGCAGTGCCAGTGTAATATGGTTTAAATTGTTGCATTCCGGCGGTAGTAAACAAAACGGACGAATCAGTCGGTAACAACGACGAAGACGGCACAACAGTGTGCCCTCTTTTTTCAAAAAACTTTATAAATTTTTCTCGTATCTCTTGACTCGTCATTATGGTAGCACTTAGGACTCCCGCCCGAACGACTGAATCGTTCCCCGCCAGAATGACTTTGTCGGGCTAGAGTCGGGCGGGTAGCCATTAATAATTAGAAAGCCACTCTAAAATAATACCAAAAACTACAACTTTACGAAAATTGACAAAACACCTCATTTTTGCTATAATCAAGGAGTAGGGCTTGGGGTAAATTCCCCTCTCAAGTGCAACTTTCAGTAGTAGCTTCTCTCTGTTTCTCTTTTAATATACCGGATACTTGT
>MGJA01000010.1:0-8524 GCA_001794025.1 Candidatus Yanofskybacteria bacterium RIFCSPHIGHO2_01_FULL_41_21
TCGATCCCGAGCTGACTGATTTAGATGTTTATATGTCATCTTCCCATTGTACTGGTGTTGCACTTCAAAGGGGAATTTTCAACATTGTTCAGGTGGATAGCTATCTTCAACTGCCACAAATACATCCGGCCGAATGAGTCGAAGCAAGCTGTATTGCCATTTACCTTGCTCATCAACATCATCAACGGTCGTCACGAAGTCAACGCAAGACAAATAGCAGACCATCTCCAGACGTTCACTTTCAGGAATAATCGGACGATACTCCCCTTTATATAGTTTGACCGCCCGATCGCTATCAGTCCCAACCACAAGGACGTCCCCGTAACTTTGGACCTTCATGAGATATCGGACATGGCCGATATGCAAGAGATCCCATGACCCGATTGTGAGTACAACTTTGGCCCCCAAGGCCTGACAAGCAAAAACTTTCAATTTCAGTTCGTGCTCGTTCAGAATGATTTTCTTGGTTGACTCGTCACGTCTATTAATAAACATCTTGACCCTCCATGGCAAAGAACTAAGGAACCGTGGTGGTATCTTATCAAATCAAAATCTGGGCGCAAGCCCAGATTTTGATTTGATTTAACACATTTTATTTCACCTCTATCCCCATTGACCTCGCTGTACCTTTCCCGATTTTGTTCATTGCGAAGCAATGATTACAAAATCGAGGATCCTCGATTTACTAATCGTGCTTTGCACGAAGTAAATCGGGACAACAATCTTCTACTTAATATCAATGCCCATACTACGAGCAGTACCTTCTATTATATGCGAAGCAGCATCTAAATCGTTGGCATTTAGGTCGCCCATTTTTTGTTCGGCAATCTTGCGAACCTGGTCTTTGGTAACACTACCGGCCTTGGTCTTATTAGGCACACCAGAACCCTTCTCAATACCGGCCGCGACTTTCAAAAGATAAGCCGCCGGCGGGGTCTTTAAAATAAAAGTAAAAGTACGATCGTCAAAAATTGTAATTTCAACAGGAATCTGTTGACCCGTCTGATCCTTGGTGGCTTCATTAACCTGACTCATAAACTGCTGAAGATTTAAACCATGAGGACCCAAGGCCTGACCGATTTTAGACGGCTCTAATCCCCCGGCGATAACCTGCAGTTTTACTATTGTCTTTATTTTTTTTGCCATATCAGATTAATTTTCAGTTTTCAATTTCCAATTTTCAGTGTTTGAGAATTGAGCTATTGAAAATTTATTGTAAATTGTGAATTGATAATTGGAAATTCTAGATTTTCTTGATCTGAAGAAAATCTAACTCCACTGGTGTTTCTCGGCCGAAAATTGTCACCAACACTTTAACACGTCCTTTTTCTGGGTCAATCTCGGCAATCTTGCCGTCAAAATCTTTAAACGGACCGTCGGTAATCTTGACTCTATCTCCCACCGCCACATCAATCTTATATTTCGGTTCATCAACACCCATACGCTTGAGCAATGTTTCCACTTCAGCGGGTGCAAGCGGTGTTGGTACCGTCCCGGCGCCAATAAATCCAGTCACATTGGGAGTATTTCGAACAACGTACCACGAAGCATCATCAACAATCATTTCCACCAAAACATATCCTGGGTAAATTTTTTCTTCAATCGTCTCTCTCTTACCGGATTTGATACGAATCTTTTTTTCTTTCGGAACTAAAACATTAAAAATCTTATCCTCAAAACCAAGTGACTCAACACGTTGAGTCAGGTTACGCGCGACATTATCCTCATATCCAGCATAGGTATGAATTGCGAACCAACTGCGTTGTCCTGTTTCTACTTGTTTTGGCATGTGATGTTTGCCTACGAACGGAGTGAGTAGTTTGCAAACTTCTCATCCGCCTCCGGCGGATAAATAACCTTATCTAAGGATATATTTGGTTAAAACCGTCTGAAATCCTAAATCAAGCGCCCCCAAAAACAGGGCCAATAACACGCTCAATAAGATAACTATGAGAGTATAGGTTGTAAGTTGGCGACCAGTCGGCCAAACAACTTTTGCCATCTCTACCCGAACTTCTCTAAAAAAATTTAATAATTTCTGCATGAATGTAATGAATGCTTAGAAATTGTTATCCGCCTCCGGCGGAGTACAACCTAATAACTGGATTTAAAAACCGCCCGAGGGCGCACCCACAATATATCAAATCAAATCAATCGTGTCAATTCCAGAACTGTTGATTTTTAGATTAGTTCAAGGCGTGCCCGAGGAGCGAAGTAAGCGATACTAAAAAGTATCGGGTCGAGCACCGCAGAATACAACGCAGAAATAATCAAAAATCAACAGTTCTGGCCTAGATATCTAGGTTTTGAACGCTCTTGGCATGGGTCTGGATAAACTTCTTCCTAGGCATAACATCGGAGCCCATTAATACATCAAAGACCTTGTCGGCCGATTGAGCATCTTTAACGTTTACTTGCAGGAGAACTCTATTTTCTGGATTTAGTGTTGTCTCCCAAAGCTGGTCTGGATTCATTTCTCCAAGACCTTTATAGCGTTGAAGAGAAACACCCGCAATTTTCGCGTCCGCGTCCTCCGTAGCTTCAGCGAAGGAAGATTCTTTGCCGTCATCTCCTACCGCAGTTACTTCCCATTCTCCATTTTCAGTTTTTTCCTTATTGCTTTTTGCTTTTACCTTATCTTTTCCTCCTGCAACCTTACGGAATTCTTCAATAATTTTATCCTTTTCAATATCATTATAGGCATAATGGATATTGGTTCCCTTTTGAACTTTATATAACGGTGGTTGAGCAATATACAAATGTCCTCCCGCAATTACTTGCGGAAAATAGCGATAAAATAATGTTAATAATAATGTCCGAATATGAGCACCATCAACGTCGGCATCGGTCATAATCACAATCTTATGATAACGAAGTTTGCTTAAATCAAATTCTTCGGCAATAGCCGTACCCATAGCAATAATCAAATTGCGAATTTCTTGTGAAGCAAGCATCTTATCAAGCCGAGCTTTTTCAACATTTAAAATCTTACCGCGTAACGGAAGAATAGCTTGAGTATGACGGTTACGAGCTTGTTTTGAACTATTGTGAACAAAAACCCCGCTTGCCAAAGCAAAGTTATGAGTCCCTGGAACTTCTAAGTCATAAACGTCCGCCCGTTCAGTTAATTTCTCTATCTTTCTAATTTTATGGTTATAGTTTTTTACCGCATCTATCATCGCCACAGAATCACCATTAAAAAACCTCTGGCAGAATGTCTCGCTTCGCAATAAATTTCGGCTTTTGTCTTGAACCCGAAGAATATCATACTGATCAAGAGCATGTTCTCGATCAAAAATACGCTTCATAAACTTAATTGTATGCGTAAAGTATGTTTTATTGTAGGCCTCTTTTCTTTTGGCCCTAAACGCAGGAGTCCATTGTTTTTTGGTCTCTAAACTTCTCCATGCCAGAAGTTCTTTGTTACTCCACTGCTGTTTTGCTTGTTGAGAAAATAGAGCTCGATATTCAGGATTCTTGTCAAAGAAATCTGCGACCCTTTTGGCTTGTGTTTCACGATTCGCATCGCTAGCCCAATAAGTTTTTTGAGCTTCATTTAAAAACCTGCTATTTTCTTGTCGATATTTGTCGTTTGAATTGTAAAATTCTAAAAACTTGGAATTCATAAACTCTTTGTATTCTTTATTTTCCCATTGTTTCTTTGCGCGTTTACTAAGTATTGCCCGCATAGCTGGCATTTTCATTGTTTGGCTTATTTTGGCCCGATATTCCGGACTTTGTCTAATTTTGCGCAATTTTTCTAGCACTTCCGGGGTTCGGGCTGTCTTTTCAAGCCATTGCGTATGAAACAGTAAATGTTCCAGCTTCCTCATACGAATTAAATTGTCAGGATTATTATTCAGCTTGTTAAAATCTTTGTGGTGTCTAGCATCTCCACCTTCGGTAGAATAAATTCCTTGGACAAGATTATATTGATCTGCCAGAACATGAGTGAATCGCCAGTAATGCTCAGCAGGATTATATACCATCTCATAACCTTTGATAGTTATCCGACCGGCAATTTTAGACAACCTTCTATATAGAGGCATTAATGAATAATTTTTCGTAAGATATTGGACTTCTTTATATGTCCCATCTCGCAACATAAATTTATGGTCTGGGGTACAAACTATTTCTTCTTTATTATCTAAGGTAATTTTAATAACTTCTGCATTCTTTTTTGTAATCCGGGGATTTAAAATTTGGGCAACGCCAACATTACCATCATTTTTAATGGTGTAACAATAATTTTTCTTGCCAGCCGCATCTTCTTCTACTAATTTTTTAAACGAAATATTTCTCCCATCAAGCAAAGCAACTTTTGTATCTCCAGAAAAGCACCCACCGGCGGAATCGCCTTCTACAATGAATAGTTCGGATTCAGAAGCGTCTCGGCTGGAACAATCAGCGAGTTTACCGGGAAGAGTCATCCCTTCAAGTGCACCTTTACGCAAAACAGTATCGCGAGCCGCCTTGGCCGCTAAACGGGCCTTGGAGGCCAGAATAACCTTATCCAGAATATCCCGAGCATCATTAGGATTGCGTTCAAGCCAATCGGTAAATTCAGCATTCATAACCGTTTCAATGGCATTACGGGCCTCCGTCGTACCGAGTTTGGCTTTTGTCTGACCTTCAAATTGGGGCTCTCTAAGTTTAATTGAAATAACAACAGTCAAACCCTCGCGAACATCCTCGCCCGATAAATTATCTTCTTTTTCTTTTAGAAACCCGTTCTTACGGGCATAATCATTTAAAATTCTGGTTAACGCCGAACGAAAACCGGTAAGATGGGTTCCACCTTCAATGGTATGAATATTGTTGGCAAATGATAATTCACGACTTGTAAGATCTTCCACATATTGAAGAGCTACTTCAACAAACATGTCTTGTTGATCTTTGCCGACATAGAAAATATTTTTATTCTTGGCCTCTTCGCCATGATTCAAGAAATCAACATAGGACATAATCCCGCCTTCAAAATAAAAAGTGTAATCAAGGGGCGCTTCAACCTGTTTCCCTTTTCCGTCAGACACCATCAACGGTGCTCGAGCATCAGTCACGGTAATTTTTACTCCCTTGGTAAGATAGGCCTGCTGACGAATATGATTAAGAATTGAAGTAATATCAAAGGTAATATCCGGGAAAATGGTCGGGTCGGGTTGAAAAGTAATCGTCGTACCGGTTTTTTTAGTCGTTCCGACTTTTTTGACCGGTCCCTGCGGTTTACCAATTTTATATTCTTGAGCAAAAACATCTGGCTTACGATAGACCTCGGCTTTCATCCAAGTTGAAAGCGCATTGACGACCGAAAGACCTACGCCGTGTAAACCGCCGGAAACTTTGTACGCCCCCTGCTCAAACTTACCGCCGGCATGCAAAGTGGTCGCCGCCGTTTCCAGAGCCGATTTTTTGGTTTTAGGATGGATGTCGGTCGGAATACCTCGACCGTCGTCAGAAACGCGAACTTTATTATCCGCCAATAAAGCCACCTCAATATGACTGGCGTGACCGGCCATAGCTTCGTCCAGAGAATTATCAAAAACCTCCCAAATTAAATGATGGAGGCCGTCAATACCGGTTGATCCGATATACATCCCCGGTCGCTTTCGGACCGGTTCCAGTCCTTCAAGAACCTGAATATCCTTTGCTGTATACCCGCCCGACTGAATGTTCGCCGTTCGGGCAGGTTCCTGTTTTTCCTGCCTGCCGGCAGGTAGGTGAGCTTCTTTTTTTGTTTCAGATTCTGCCATAATTAATACTCTAATACTAGCATTTTATAGCCCTAGACACAAGCTTTTTTAGACAGCAAAAAACAACCCTTTGGACCCAGTAGTGGAAGGGGTCCCACTCTGTGGGGGAACCGACGGGACTGGTTCCCCGGGTCTGGGTCAAAGGGTAGTTTTTGGCTGTCTTTCTTAGCGCACTTGGGCGTCAAATTCCTTTTTTGTACGTTCGCAAACTTTCTGCTGAACAGGATCAATTTCTTTTGTTTCAAGAGTCCGATCGGTGGAACGATAAGTGATGCGGTAAGTGTAACTCATCTTGTCCGAACCGAATTTTTCGGCGTTTTCATATTTATCCAACAGTTGAACTTCTTCCACTAAATCACCACCAATATCGCGAATTAAATCAAAATAGTTATTGGGAATAAAGTCATTAGAAACAATAAATGAAATATCCCTAACAATCGGCGGATACTTGGAAACCTCTTTAAATTTATTGCCGAGTTTTAATTGTTTCTTCACCCTTTCATCCTGTGACCAAAGTAAGCGGATGTCGGGCAAATCCATACTGATAATCGCCAAACGCTCCAGGCCAAATCCAAACGCCCAGCCGTTCCATTTAGATGAATCCACGCCGTGATTTTCTAAGACCTTTCCTTTTACCACGCCGGAACCTAAAACTTCCACCCAGCGAGCTTGCCCTGAGCCTGTCGAAGGGCCATTAACCTCAATTTCCATTTCAAGCGAGGGGTCGGTATACGGAAATGTGTCTGGATTGAAACGATATTTCACGTCCGGCCCGAAAACCGCTTTCGCGATATCAACCAAAACCTTTTCCAGCTCCGGAATACCAATAACCTCCTGATCCCCGCCCGAACGAGCGGACTCGTCCGGTCGGGCGGGTTTTGGTGCCAAATACCAACCGTCCATCTGATGAAATACGTTCATGTGGTTGCGGTCTATCTCGTCTTTGCGATAAACCTTGCCATAGGAAAATGAACCGACCGGTTTATCTTCCGCCATTCTTTTTTTGACATCATCTTGAGCAAGATAGTAATTCCACATCACGGTCGTGTGGGTTCGTAAAATATTATGGTCATCCACGTAATAAGTATCTGATTTAGAACGGGCGGGATGATCTTTTGGAAAATCAAATAAATCAAAACTCACATCCATCGGCACAATCTCGGGAACTTCAATCACGTCAAAATCCTTATAATCCGGCATGGCCAAAATTCTTTTGACAATTTCATGAATCGGACTGTTCGCTGTTCGAGTTAAATCGGGCATGGCCAAAAACCGTTTCATCCGTTCCGCTTCCGGATCATGACGGGTCTCTAATTGTTGACGAAGCTTATTTTCCTCGTCGTGAGATATTTTTATTTCCATGGCAGTAATTCAAACCGACGCAAACCAACTAAAATCATTGCTACTAATGCGATTAATATCGCGCCTTGAAAAGTAAATTTAAAATATGGAGTTTCAGGACCAAAATATCTAGCCAAAAAATAACGCCCACCTTCATGCCACGCCACGGCAATGGCGTACAAGATTAATGTTGAAACACTCACAATGACGATACAGACCGAGGCCAAGAATAAAAACTTTATTCCCGCACTAGCCGTAAACGGATCAAAAGAATTGGCTAAAAAACCAATCGCCACTCCAGCAATAACTCCGATTCCTAAAATAATAAGCATGGGCCGATGCATAATGAATTCTAATCCTCAAGATACAATGCCACGGCCTCGCTGATGTTTTCTGTCAATTCGTCAAGAGTCCTGCCTTGCGTGACAAAAGACAAATCAACACCTTCGGCGACATAATATTCTTGCCCCCTTGAGACATACACCTGGATAATCCTTTTCATGCATATACAATATCAAATTGGCAAACGAAACACAAATGATATCCCAAGATAGTTTAAATTTATATAATAACTCGTCCAACTTGTGTTTTAGCCAAAAAAAGAGTATATTTGAGCGATATTTCAGTAATTTATTGGGGCCGTAGCTCAATTGGTTAGAGCGCGTCCCTGTCACGGACGAGGTTGCGGGTTCGAGTCCCGTCGGCCCCGCCCCAATAACTAAAAACCGCTGAAAGGCGGTTTTTAGGTTCTAAACTTAGGATTTAATGACTGGATTATTTTTTTATAATCCCCCGACTGCACTATCTCCCATGCCCGAGCGTAGTCCTTATCATTTTTCACTCTTTTTATTTCCAGTTCTAACTTTTTTTGATTAAATAATTTTAAGAAAATGTGCTTATGAATAGCGTGAATCGGCACATGAATCCGAGCATTAAGATTTTCCTTTTTATACTCGCCTGTGAGTTTAAACCATCTCTTTTTTATAATTTTCCAATTCTCATTTTCAGAAAGAATTCTATGGATTAACTCATGAATTAACATATCTAAGATAACATCAGTATCTTCCGTAATTGACATTGTCAAAGGAGCGGAAAACCAACCAACGCCACTTATTGTATATATGTATATATGTGATTCTTGCCATTTTAGTCCGGTAACAAATTCCAGTTCTTTTAATATTTTCTTTTCAATCTTTCTCCATTTTAATTCCAATTTTCTCGTATTCTTAAAAATAAATTCATCTGTTGGTCTCACAAAATTCTTGGGGAGTACCAAGTGTTCATAATATATAGGAGAATAATGAAATTGTGTTTTTGGTAACATAAAATAAATTAGGGGGAGGCGGGGCTGAAGTTCAGCTTCGCCTCCCCCATACAAGGGAATTACTTCTTGCCACCCTTGCCGCCGGAACTGGGCTTCCCCCCTCCCGTCT
>MGJA01000010.1:8553-26271 GCA_001794025.1 Candidatus Yanofskybacteria bacterium RIFCSPHIGHO2_01_FULL_41_21
CCACCGCCGCCTTTGTCGCCCATCACTGACCCCCTTGAGTACCAATGGTCCAAAAACCATTGATAAGCTGATAGTACTCCAGTTTCCACCACTGTCAACACTCACCCTGATAAATCAATCCTCCACGCCAGCCGGAGAAGAATTCTTCTTTGGTGAGGAAATAATTATGACCCCGGAATGAAGCATCCGGATCTTGAATATAATAACCGATGGTTACGTCATTAAACTCCTGAAGACCATGCACCACGACCATATGTCCCCCTTTGGCGGGATTTAAATGATGAAAAACTGAAACTATAACAGGATGATTATTTTTTAGATTAACGCTAATAATTCCGGCGCCGATTTCTTTTTCCTCCGGCGTATAAAAAAACTTTTCGGCGTATTTTAATTTCAAACCGTGATTTTCCGCCACTTTCACAATTCCCCAATGACGCCAACCAATATTTTCTAAATAGCCGTTCTGGACCAAAACCTCGTGAAGCAAATCCATCGCCGATGTATTAAATTTTTCATCATGATATTTAAGAAGCATCCATAATGAACATATCGCGCACATCCGATAAGCCCACGATTCATCGTGGGCTGTATCATGCTGATTACATAATGGCACATCAAGTTTTATATCCTTCATCTGGTTAAAAACTATCTGTTATTAAGTGGGGAACTTGTCCCGCCCTTGAAGAAGATCATGTCATTGCGAAGCAATATCTTCTTCAAGGGCGGGATGCCAGAGAATTTTTTCAATCTTCCGAGTATTATTGTAGGTCACATGGTGACGACACGGGAAACCGGTCCCCTTTGAATCATTACTAATGGCCTCATCATTGCCGAAATAAAATCCCATGTGTTCCTTTGGAATTTTTTGATCTTCAAGCATAGCTCCATCCCGTTTTTCCCAAATCAAAATTGCCCCAGGTTTGAGTTCTTTAATTTCAAACCAACCACTCGCTAACAAGTCGCTGGTGGTGCCAAAAACAGTCGCATGAGGATGTTTAATTAACTCTAATGACAAAAGAATCCAAGATACAAATGCTGCACAAGAATTACTGCCGTTTTCTAAAATATCAACCTCTTTACCATCCTCTTCGGCAAACAAATTCCGAAAAAAATAATTGTCTCCGCCCTTAATGGAATTTTCAATCATCGCCAAAAGCGACTTGAGTTTCTTTATCCGGACAATGTGGAGTGGTAACGGATGATCTGGCATAATCTAAAAATTCTAACTAAAAACCCCCAATTAGTCAAAAACTTAAATTAAAAAACGAGCTAGCTTGCTGTATTTTTCTCAATCTGCACGACTTCAAAAACGAGCTAAGATTCTATATTTCCGAGCGCTGAACGACGCCGTCTTCTCGTCCAAAAAGCTTTGAAATTATTCCGGTAACAAAAAGGATGTTTGTAGCAATGGTCAGCTTTAGCTGACCGAAGCGTAAATCAGGTGGCCTTTTTGTTCGGAAGCAATGAGAAGCTTGAGGTTACGAGACAGGCGGAGAGAACAGTGAGAGAAATGTAGAATCTTAGCGAGGTGCCACCTCTTTAATCACCGGAACCGGTTTAATAACCTCAATAAATTGGGAGTAACCACAAGTTTGATTAGCGGCATCAGTAACTATTTCTGTGACGGTATAATTACCCGTGGCGGTGTAAGTATGCACGGGACTCTGTTGAGTTGATGTTCCCCCATCACCAAAACTCCAACTCCATTGACGACTATTTTCATTGCCTCCCCCAAACAACGTATGATCTGTAAATTGAACTGGTTTATTCAATTGTGGTTTGGGAGGGGTGGGCCAAGTAAACTGATATGGCGGAATAACATTTGGATAAGCGTAGTTAGGTGTGTTAAAAGTGCTGGTTGGATTAGACCAGGCCGACACACTGCCGTAATCATTCCAAACTCTCACTCTTGCTTTGTAACCTTTATTGAATTGCAATACTCCATTCGGAATGGAAAAGACCTTTGAACTTGAATTTAGTTGTCCACTATCATAAAGCGGGTTATTAAAATTACCTATATCTGTAATCTGAATTTCATAAGCGGACTGAGGACTACCCGAAAGATCAGAATATGCCCAAGCAACAAATCCGCCTGGTCCAGATTGACAATAGTTTGGCGGAGAATAAGTTGGGTCACCGGGACCAACAGACGGAATCGGATTACTAATAGTAACAAACGAATTTTTTACTTCCGTCTGACCATCACCAAAACATTGAATTGAATAAACGTAAATACCGGGGGTTGTAATAGGGCTGGGACTGGTCCAAGAATGAGTACCGGTAGATGCATCTTTACTGCCTGGCCAACCGGTCGTACCACCGGTCGCCGTACATGAACCCGAATTTGCCGGCGTCCAGGTTATAGTTGGGGAACTGTTCCAAGGCAATGTCTGGTTGGCACTAATAGTTACTGTCGGCGGATTAACAGGAACTGTAACACTAGCTGACGCTGATGCCCCATTAGCGCCACTGCAAGTTATGGTATAGGTCTGATCTGAAGTTAAACCTCCGGATAACCAAGAATGAGTGCCATTTGATGAGTCCTTACTTCCGGACCAACCACCACCGGAGGCGGTGCAGGAACTGGCATTGGCAGGAGTCCAAGAAATAGTTGTTGAAGCATTATAATTTACAGAAGGTGGGTTGGCACTAATAGTTACCGAAGGCGTGGAAATGGTTACGCCACAATTGGCGGTTTGGTTTGTTGACCCGTTGAAACCCGTACAAGTTACGGTATATGTTTTATTTGAAGTCAAATATCCAGTTGATTGTGAACCGGAACAATCACCGTCCTCTGTACAAGCCCCGACCCATTCACCCGGGACAACTCTACTGGAAGTGCTGTTGGTGCATGCCCAGGATACGGTTGAAGACCCGTTATAAGGAACCGTACCGGGATTACAAGAAATAGATGGCACTGGCGCCGGACAGGAACTATTAGGCGGGGGCGTTGCCGAACAAGCTCCCCAGTCGCTTACGTCCCCGGTATTAATATTACAAGTTCTGGTTTGGGTTCCAGTCGCTGTTTGTCCGCAAATATTCGGAGGCGAAGTGCAACTTTGAGTAAGAGCGGGGCAACCAAAGCTTGCGGTTATTGAAACAGGAGGCGGCACATAGTACATACTTTGTCCCAACTCATCCGATTGGAAGATGGTTGCCTTTGCAGAATATGCTGTGTCTCTTGATGGATAAGTACATACAAAAGTAGCCGTTGTGCTTGATGTGGGACCAACTGTCCCCGTATATGTATCATCATTTCTGCAATCAAATTCATATGTAATAAGACCCGAAGTTGTGCCTCCCGTTCTGGTGGCTGTTAATGTTACTGTCAATGGTCCCGGTCCGCTTGTCGGAGTGGCAGTAAGCGTCCCCGTCAGAGTACAAGCAGGAACAGTCAATGCGGCGCTTGTTTCGCTATGAACACCCCATTCGGGATAACCGTTATATGCCCTCGCGTAATAAGAAGTCCCTGGATGAAGCCCGCTAAGAATATTGTTCTGATTGGGCCAAAAACCTTTAAAATTACTGCCACCGGTATTAACCGTACGAGTTGAATCATTTTTGGGAATGTTTTTATTCCAAAAATCATATAGATTTATATCGTCCCAATCTGGATCAGTATCTATATCTATATAAGTCCCAAATCCCCCTAAATCCGTCGTATTATGAACGCCGGACCAACTAATATTAGCGTTATAAATTCCCGTCGGCACAACACAGGCCGGTTGTCCCGACCAAATCGGTTGAGTCGGCTTAGGAGTAGGGGTGGGACAACTTGTCACACTAAATGAAACCGATCCTTGGGGATTTGGGTAAAAGGTAAAATTGTTCCAAACCCGAACATAATAGGTCTGTCCGGGAGTTAACGTCCCCGGATTTGAAGAAGGACTGTCGGGATTGTTATACCAACCGTTGCTCACGTTAGTTGCCTCCGATGTTCCATTAAAATTTTCAAAACTGGATTTACTGGGATTAGAAATATGTTTTGTCCATCGGCCGTTAAACTGGCTGTTGGTGGAAATATCAATATAATATCCAGGAGAGACGGGCTCATCATTAAAATTCCAAGCAATAGTTGCGTTTTCACAACTCGTTAAAACCGAAACTTTGTTATTGCCTTGAGGTGGCGGAGGACTAGCAACATTTATCGTCACGCTTTTACTGTCATTTCCGCCACTGGCGGTACAACTTAAAACATAAGTATAGGTCCCGACGGCAAGAGCGCCCGTGCTTTGTGAACCAGTAGGAATGGTCTTCCCTCCGGACCAAGCATTAGACCCAGTCAGGGTGCCAGTGACGCCGGTCGTATTCCAACGCAATGTCGCTCCGGAATTAGGATAACTAAGAGAAAGATTAGAAACATTATCAGCTGTAAAAGTATCCACACTACAAGCTCCCGGTGGTGGTGGCACCGAAGGACAATTCCCCCCATAAATTCCCCCGCTCGGACTTGAATCCATCGACCCTTGAGAATTAACCGCTTTTACATAGTAATATAAACTCGTATTATACGGCCTGTTGCTGACACTATAAGAAGTTCCGGTTGTTGTCGCGAGATAATTCCAACCACCCGTTCCTTGTTTTTCATAAATTTCATAACTCGTAGCGTTCGCTGAAGATGACCAACTTAAAGGAATAGTATTGGGCGCCTGACAAGAAGTATTATAGAGAGTGAAACCCCCCGGAGGTTGCGAAGCCGGAGGCGGTGTGGAAGTCGGAGTCGGCGTTGCATTCAATGTATAAACAAGCGTGAAAGTAATGGAACTATTGGCGTTTAATCCTTGAGTCGCATTAGGACTTACCGTCGGTCCGCTATAACCCGAAATACCACCGGCACTAATAGAATATGTCCCGGTCGGCGCATTTGGGTAACTTCCCGACGTTCCAGAACCACTATAATTTGCTGGACCGGTTATTGACCACCACGGAGCAGATATTGGATTTCCTAAATTGTCTCTTGAAATAACATAAATATTCCCGACATATGTACAACTGCCAGCCACATTCGCCGAGGGGTTATAGTTACTAGCCGCCGGATCCATACAACCAGTAATTGGGGTCGACGTAGGGGTGGGTATTTGAATATTGACATACGCAGTATCTGTGCATGAATCTTGTAACCCACCAACAGCATCAAGGGTTATAGTGTAAATACCAGAATTATTGTAAGTATGATAATTTGTCTCATTAGATGTGTAGGTATTAAATGTTAAATCCACACCAGTAGAACCGTCACCCCAATCAAGGAATGCACCAGCTGAATACCCGGCCGGAACAGTAACTAGTGTAGTTACTGCAACATCAGGATCGTTTTCAATAATATTGGTAATGCGACATCCTACCGATGGAGGAGCAGAAAAAACTTGATTGAAATAAAAACTTGAAGACAACAAAAATACCACCAGAACCAAGAAAAATTTCTTGTATGATAAGCCAAACATGTTAGTTTAATTGTATCACGTTGTAAATTAAATTAATCAACAATAAGGATAATTTATAATGTTTAGGTATAATTTTTTGTGTATAAAAAGACCGGCCCCGATGGGCCGGCCGAAATAACTCTTACTGTTACGATTATTCGTAACGGTAATGCCGAGCTTCCACTTTCTCAGCAAGAACTTCACCTGTCGTAGGAAACCCACCCCTAACTAAACGAATAACCACCCAATTTGTTTCTCTTATTTTCCCCTCGTAAGTACTCGGTATTCCGATAAATAGTCTTGCGGAACCAGTTTGAACGGGTTGGCTTTTGCAAGACTCAAGAATGGGTGTACCATCAATAGATACACAAGCCGCAACTATCACATCCCCAACCATGCCTCCTGCTACTTCATAACGCACGGTTACAGGGATATTGAACCCATAAGAATAGGTCTCTCCACTCGATGGAGCAAATACCAGCTCCACCATGGACACCGTGGGTGATGGAGGGGTCTGGCCGGTTCCCCCGCCACTGCCAGGCGGGGATGGTTGATTCGGATTACCTCCCTTACTGCAGGAAGTCACCGTGGCCGTGGCCAAGATGACCGCGACGCACAGCAAAAAAAGATTCTTTCTCATGACTGCCTCCTGGCAATCCGCACGGTGGCGGACGCGATGTTTGTCCTGATGTCTCCCCCGACGATTCCGTAAAGAGAATACCTCCACTCGCCTTCTTGATTGGGTGAATGGTTGATGTTCCCCTCGCGGTTGCGGGAGAGAATTTCAGACGCCTGACAAGCGTTTTCGGAGACGAAACACGTCTCCACGCTCGCCTGTGATTCTGCACTCCAGATGACCGAAATCTGGTCTCCCAGATTGGCGGTCGCCGGAACGGCCGAGATGTTACCCGAAACAGAAATCGTCAACTGTCCCGCTCCGGTCGGAGCCAAAGCATTTGGCGACTTTTCGCAAGCGCTGACCAAGAGGGCCAACACCACGACAACAAACACATTGCTACGCATAGCGTCACCCTCCCTGATTGAATGTGTTGTCAACGAGCTTTCTTGAACTATTTTGAACTATTTTTATTATTAAACTGTTTTCTCTACCTCGTCAATATTGACAAATACATAAATTATTGTACTAAATGTATTACTAAACCAGCGCCTAGAGAGATATTTCCACCCGATCAGCATCAATTCTACGTTCGGTAACGGGATTTTTAGAAGAATAGACATTGATATTCATATCTATCTTTAAATCATCAATGGAAGCGTCAACAACACTTATTTCCTTTTTAGCGTTTTGGACCATCTTTGTAAATTTCGTATCTTTAGTAACATATACTGATCGGGATTCCTGTTCCGGTTTTATTCCTTCTTCATCTTCGTAAAAAATACTAGCGCTGATGACAATAAGGCCAACCCCTTTTTCTATTGAAGTAATTTTACCGCTCAAAGAATAAGTATCTATTTTTATTTCCTCCGGAGCTGTTACCAGTGTTTTTTTGCCACTTTGAAAATCCCCCTTCCAAAGCCAAACCGCCCCTCCCACGAGAACAACAACAATCAAGAATATCTCCGTTATCTTTTTATTCATATATTTATATTATCCCACAAAAATATATCCATGCAGATTTACTTATCAACAAAAAAGGCCCCGCAGTGGCGGGGCCTTGAGAATGTTCTCTGAATCTCTTAATTAATCGGAACAAGTAGATCGTCAATGGAAGCATTGGGATCACGATCACGGCGGGCCTTGATTTCGTCGAGGCGCAGGAAAATAGCGATGGTTTCCCGCATATCAGAATCGTTTTCTGGTAACTCAATGACCTTCTGCAGGGCATCCAGGGCACTCTCTTCTTCTTCATTTGCTTCGTCCGGAAGATTAGATATGTTGTACAGTAGCTTTTCTTGCACACCAAGCAACTTACAAAACGATGACTGATTGATCAATTCCCTAACTCGATTTTTCTTTTCAATGATGTTGACCATAAAATTAAAGACCTCCAAACAGGTTACCGAAAAAACTGTCCGCGGCCTGTTGACCAGATTCACGACGACGTGTTGCTGTCTGTTCAACTTTATCTTTCAAAGATCCAGTAGGGTCCATAGTAGTAAATTGTCGGCCACCTGTCAAAACTTGCTTTCGATCATGTAATAAAGCTTCGGCTACATCAAGATTCGCACGCATTGCCGCCAAGCGTTGTTCCTCTTCTTCTACATCCAATAATGATTTAAGAGTATCTCCTTTTATTTCGGCTTCTTTTTCTAATTCCTCTCGCATATGCTCTGCAACCGTCTTTTGTATCTTTGCGACTCCTTGAGTTAACATATCATCCAAACTCCATGGATTTTTAATAATATTACCAAAGGTCTCCTTTCCTATGGACTTAATGTCCGAACCTTTATTTTTGAAAAATTTGACAGCCCTGAATACATCTCGAACATCTTGAGCAACTTCTTCCGGTGTCTTGGCTCTTCCCTCTGCTCGGCGTTGGCGAGATTTTTCATTCTGCCCCTCAAGGTAATCCACTACCTCTTCAACGGAGGATTTATATGATTTTGTCTTTTGCTCCTGTTTTGGTCCTGGCTGTTCATTCATGTTTAAATCTTAAAACATTTATCTAATTTATTCAAGAAGCAATATCTTCGGGACCGATAGCGGTGATGACGGCTTTTTCAGTGACTAAATATGCATCAATAACATGTAGTATCTCGTCGTAAGAAATACTGCTAATTTCGGTAATATATTCTTTGGGAGTAATAAGCCGACCTAAATCCAAAAATCCTTCTGATAGAAAAATGTTTTGATTGTAGGGATTAGCGATGTGACATTTGAAAGCTCCTATACGTCTTGCTTTTATCCCTTCTAAGAGATTCGCGGTAAATAAATTTTTAAGATTACTAACAATATCTTCAATAACCTTAATTGTTTCTTTGGGTTTAGTCGTAGAGGTCTTAATAGCAAAGAGTCCTGCATCGCTAAATCTTGTATTCCATAAAAACGTTGAATATACCAATCCTCGTTTATGGCGAAGTTCTTCATTAAGGATAGACGAACCACCAAAATTCAAAAAAAATCGTATCAAATCCAAAGCTAAAAATTCTCGCGCCTTACTGGCCGGAACAGTATAAAAATTATAAGAAACAATTGTTTGCTTTGTATCTTTAGTATAAAAATATGGCTTCTGTGGAGCAGATTTTAATTCGATAGCTGGCATGGTATTTAACTTTCCGGACCATTCACTAAAATACTTTTGAGCCAATACAACCACTTTGTCGTGATTTATATTACCCGAAACTATAAGAGCAGCACCATCAGGAACAAGAAACTTATCCTTATATATCCTTAGTTTACTATCATCGGCACTCATAATGGACTCCGGATCACCAAGAATATTAGATGCTAAAGGATGGCCGTTGAATAGCTTTTCAAAGGTGAATCGCCAGAAGAAAGATTCTATATTATCATCGGCCTTCTTCAATTCTTCAATAATAATCTTTTTCTCGTTTTCAAGAACTGTTGAATCTATCAAAGAATTCAGAAGCATATCAGATAGTAACTCAAAAAGTTCTTCCGAATAATTATCCGCGGCCTGTAATACTATTGAGAGCGATTCTCTGTTGGTAATCGCATTTTTATATCCACCCTTGGTATCTATTTCTTTAGCGATCAATACTGGAGTGGGTCGCTTAACCGTGCCTTTCATGAGCATATGTTCAAGAATGTGGGCATAACCTTTTTGGTGGATTTCTTCATATCGAGACCCAGCTTTAAAAACTAATTTAATATCAATAACGGGGATTGATTTATCCTCATACGTTAAAACCTTCAGTCCATTTTCAAGAGTGGATTCTTTATACATACTCTAAATTTAAGAAAGCACTACTAGCTATTTCTTTCCCTCATATATTCATCCAGCGAGGACAGACCAACATTCTTACGACGTTCATTAACACTAACCTCATCTTCGATTGGAAAAGGTTCAAAACCTGATTCTGTTCTTCGTGTTTGAGTGCCATATATTTGTTTTTTGCCTTTATTTATTAAAATTCGATCCGTAAGTAAAGCTCTCTCATTTGGAACAAAGTCACACCTCTCCAAAGCTTCTTGTTGAAGTCCTAGGTCATAATCTTGATGCTGTATGAGTAACCAAAAAGCACTCATCGCCTCACGGCCAACAAGGTCATCCGTAGGAAAACCATGTTCGGCTACTATGCGTTTGATTCGGCTGTTATGAACCTCATCAACCGCATAAATGATATAGTTAATCAATTCAGTGGCAACTTTTTTAGACGCCTGAGTCCGCAAATCCTGATCAATATTGCGCATTTCAATAATTTGTTCTGCAAGTTTTTTGTTCATAAAAACGAAAAGGGATAATATGGCATGTATTATCCCTTATTTATTAGAAGATCTGCAAGGGCAGATGCCACCTGGAACTCGGTCCTGAGCTGTACAAAGTACCACTGTCCATTCGGATTGATTTCTAGAAACACGTAATCGCCGTCCGGGGTTACGATAAAATCGAAGCTTCCATACCGCAAGCCCAACTTCTCTAGATAGGCGAAAATCTTTCTTGTGATGGTATCCGGTAAGCTTACCTTCTCCATCTTTACATCAAAATCATTGATACTCGGTTTTCTTCTCCAGTCGAGAGTTGTCCCTTCGTCTTCCTGGGAATAGATCTTGACCGGAAAAATTTTGTCCCCAACCACGGTTACTCGAAGTTCATAATCTTTAAGGACGCACTCTTGAAAGATTGAGGGTGAAAACTTAACACTGTCAATCTGCTTCATATATTCAGGTGTGACCAAGTTGGTGTAAATCACCTCGTCGAGAATCGGGCTGGCCGCCAGAAGTTTGACGATCATTCGACCCTTCAGCATCTTGTAAAATTCACGCACCTTGTCAGGATCAGATGTCACAAGAGTTTTTGGTACCGCAAATCCCAACTTGAGAGCAAGATCCATCTGATAGATCTTATTATCTGCTTTGTGCATGGCCCAAGGATCGTTGATCCAGTTCTTGTTACCAAACAGCGACCACAGACTCTCTCGTAATGTATAGAATTGTCTGTGAATCATCTGTCGATACTTTGCTGGTTCAAAACCAAGAAGTTCTTTCGGTAGATAGGGCTTCATGTACCAAATTGTTTCAAAGTCATTGATGTCATACTCTTGACCATCAATAATTGCGCATGAGCGAGATTCTCTTCCATCCACCGTGTACAGAAGCGTATCTCCCTGAAGACATTTGTCCTGCTTCAGCATAATAGCAGTTACGCCACGCTTGCAAAGTTCGTTAAGAACACACTGAAAAGCGTCAATTTCGTACGCACCTGAATTCCCGATTGTAAGGATCATAAATCACCTCACCAAAAGATTGGGGGGAGAGATCTGACATGGTCAAACCCCTCCCCTATTCACGGCTAGTCCGTGTCGCTGGCGTCGGGGTCATTATAGGTACCCGACGATGTACCGGCCATGGTACCAGGCCGATGTTCGACAAACAATAGGATGAAAGGCATGTTATCCTCCTTTCTAGCCATCCAACCTTAATATCGTACAAACATAAAATAAATAAGTCAATAGTGCGTAATGGTTCAACACCTTGGAAACACCCCCTGATAAAATATGAGGATGTATACAACATACAATCGATTGCCTCGGATTAGGATGGAAACGTTTCCAAGCTATTGATTAGAAGACATATTGATCAGTAATATATACGCGCATTAAAAAGTTCCATTGGTTTAAGTAAAGAGGCCGCGTGCATGCACGCGGCCTTGGGATTCTCATCTCCTCCCTAAATCAAGGAACTGGTTTGATGACAATCGGCGGAACTTTGTCGCCGACCGTCAATTGAAACTTCTTGCCATGGCTGGTTACGGCATAAATCGTTCCGACCGCTCCGCCGATTATCGCTCCAGCCACGGCGCCTTTTTTCCCGGCGGCAATTGCCCCAACAACAGCGCCTCCGGCAGCAGTGCCAGTGGCGATGCCTATCCTTTTCAAAATACTGCGCAGGTTGTCTTTTCGCACAGTAAATTGAATCGGTTCTGTCTGACGCGATATGTCATAACTCTGTTCGTCAGCCATGAGCATCTGGGGTTGGAGCATTAGCATGTACTTGTTCTTGTCTGCCGGTACATCTTTCACATCGGTGATACCGAGTATTACAACACTCTCTTCCGGTTGAATTACTGTATCCCGATATGTAAACGATTCGCTTGGACGAACCGCCACAATATCCTGCGATTGATCGGTGGCCAGAATCGTGCTCACCACCGTTATCGGTTGGGTAGCTAGGCGATGTTCTTCTTCTCGCGCCTCTGCCTGCGCTACTTCCCAAGCGATACGCTCCGCTTCCGCCTGTTGGTGGGCCAGCTTTTCCCGTTCTTCCTGCTGTTGACGTGCGATTTCATCAAGGTCTTGGCGAACCTTCAGTTTCTTTTCTTCTTCTTCTTTTAACCGAGCTATTTCGGCATCGGCAATCGCCTTCTGCTCGTCGGCGATTTTTTTCTCTTCGGCGAGCTTTTGTTCAAGAGCCCGCTTTGTCTCAATAACAATGTCATCTACTTTAGCGGGAGTAACGGGCATGATTTCCTGGCCCGCCGGCGTGAAGTTAGATTGGCCATCAAACCAATACCAAAAATGGTACTTGCCTTTGTTGTCTTTGGTCCAGCCCTTGAGTGGCTTAGGCAGCTCTCCCACCGCAGACACCCGTTCGAAAAGTTCCATCGGCTGGTTGACAGTAAGATCAATGACCTGATCCTGCTCATCAATCCGAAACGGAATTTCCGTCGCAATAGTTCCTGTCACCTTTTCAAACCCATGACTATTGATGACCCGATTCGTAATCGCTTCCGGCACAGAAGCGAGAATGGTCATCATAGCCACTGGGATCAGTACGAGTAACTGAAAACGATCTCTAACCTTTACCATCATCCTGCTTTTCCCTGGCGAAATGGAAATGATAAACAACACCACCATCATTCCCAGAAAAACCTTGAGCAATGTCGGATGACGCTGACCCTGGTCAATGCCAAGATAAAACAGCGTCACAATGAACAGAAAGAAAATATTTGACAGCCGTTCAATTTCTTCTTTGGCAATCTCCGACAATTGGGCGAATTTTTCAACGGCCATTCGGCCTGGTGAAGAAAACACGGCAAAACAAAAGAGTCCAATACCCCCAACTGCCACTCCCAAAACAAGGAGAGCGTTGATGTCAAATCGGATGCTGGCCTGGATCAGAGCGACAGCGACAAAAATCGCGAGTATCACCCAAACCATGGCCCGAACCACCATTTCGCAGTACGAAATGAAAACTTCCGTCACCCATTCGGCACCAGTCCAAAGGGTATTCGTGATGAATCTCGTCAGATTCGGAACTACGCCTTTCACTCTTTCTGTTACCATAGGAACCTCCTCCAACCGCTGGCCTTACGTGCCTCACGGTGTGCTTGTGTCTTCTCGCTAAAGCGAGAAATGGAATTGTCAGCTTCCTGGATAATCTCGGTCCAATCGATAGCTGAACCGAGAATGGTATTGAGCCGAACCTTGAAGTTGTGATCATCTTCTACCGCGCCCGCAATCCTACTGCGAGCAATCGGTGTCATCAGATCAATAACCTCTTTACGTTCAGCCGTTGAAATCTCATTGAATTTGATGCCAACCTGTGTCAGGGATTCCGCCAACGCTTCCTGAAACACCAAAACAACAGGATGGTTTGACTGGGGCACAGTTCTGACCGAACCGCTCAGAAAATACATGACCCACTCGGCCACACCCTTGGCGGGCTGGGGCCATGAATGAATCTTCTGAATCATTCGACCATCATCAAAAACCGGATCTATGGCCTTGTCTTTGATGAGCTGAATCATCTTGCTCGCCGACGTGTTGGCGAGAAGAACCGGCAATCTTGGATAACGTCCAATCAACTCTTCAATCTTGTTTGTCATTGTCAAAGTCCTCCCTTTTCAGAAATTAATATACCACATATTCTTAAAAACTCAATTCTACCGTATAGGTTCAATAGCTTGGCACCACTTGATGGGATACCATTAAGGACATGCCATATACCACAAACAAGAACATGCCCCGTATCAGAAGAGACGCTGCCCAACTAGTGAGTAAGGGATGGAGTGCAAGAAAGGTAGGAAGATATCTTGGATTTCATCATACAGCTGTAATGAAATGGGTTGAGAAAGCAAAGAGGATTGGATATCATCCAATACCAACTAGATCCTCAAGACCGGAGTCGCACCCAAAACAACTTGATAAAGAAACAGTGAGAAAGATTGTTGAGAAAAGATTGCAAAGAAACCGATATGCTGAAGCGGTACACAAAGAACTCGAAAATGATGGAATGGTGGTGTCATTGTCTTCAGTCAAACGAACCATTGACCGGCAAGGCCTCATGAAGAAACGGAGTAAGTGGAAACGATACCATCCTCATGTAGATAGACCTGTACCCTTTAAATCTGGCGATTTAGTTCAGTTAGATACGATTCATCGGATGATTAGTGAAAAGAAAAGGTTGTATGTCTTTGTCCTCTTAGATGTTTATTCTCGTTGGGTGTATGCTTGGGCATCAGATCGAATGAATGGGGCAATTAGTTTGAGGTTTGTGAACGAAGCTCAAAGAGTTGCACCCTTCCAATTTGATATGCTCCAGAGCGATCATGGACCAGAATTTGGAAGATGGTTTATCTCACAGGTTCAAAAGAAACACCGCTATACTCGAATCGGAAAACCAAATGACAATGCTCATATTGAGAGATTCAATCGAACTTTACAGGAAGAATGTTTAGACAAATTACCGAATGAAGTGATTAATGGTGCCCTAAAGAAATATCTGAGATACTACAATTACGAACGAGTACACGGAGGAATTAATTATCAAATTCCAATACAGGTGGTGCCAAGCTATTGATTACATTACGTTCTACTCCAATGACTTCTGAATAAACGCTTTGAGGTCCGAGATGGCAATCCGTTCCTGTTTCATGGTATCGCGGTCGTTTTATTTTGCTAATAACATATCGCTATATGACTGTCCGCATTTTTTATACTTGTTAAGACCTAACTCAGTTATAACTTTATTCTGTTCTTTGTAGGCGGATTGTTCAGAGATTCCATCTATAACAGTTTCCAACTCTAAAAACTTGCCTAATTTTCTAACAGAATCTAAATGAATTCTTGTATGTCCAGTCATCCATAGATCTCTTTTTTTATTTACAACCACACTTATTCCAATACTATTTAATAGGTCTTTCTTTTTTTTAAGCACTACTTGTTTTGAAAGTTTTTCTATTTTATAGTCAGAGATTTTAGAATTTAAATTGTTAGGTCTATTATATTCAATTAATTCAAATTCTTTATTATTTATTTCTCTTAGTTTTAAATGACCATTTTTACAGTTAAAATACGTATCCTTTTGAACAATCCTGCATTTATATTTAGCTTTTATTTTTTTAAGCAAAAGCAAGAGGCCACCAAAATTACCAATTTTAATTTTAAGTTCTAGATTTTTCATTCGCACGCCGAATACCTATTTGATTTTAAAGAATTTCTTTTCTGATAGCTTCTTAAATTGATTTTCTTTAGATTCTGATGAATCTGGATCAATACAACCACTACCTCTACAAATATTTGGTCGGTTTTCATAATCCAAGCATTTCCCAGTTTTTGGATCAAAATTTTTACAATCGTATGTTTCCAGTTTTTCCTCTGGATTATCGACGGGGACAAGTAACTCTCTTCTCTTCTTCCACAAGTCGTTACCATCTTTGTCTTTCGGAATCAGTTCTGGCGGCATAAATCTCTTCGTCTTCACTGGATTACAACACTCAGAGCAATTTTTATCCGTACATGGGCCATGCTTTTCTTTTATTTTTTCATTCATACTAGTATGCTAATTCTATTATTTTTGATATTAAATCCACATACGATACGCCGGTGTGAATCATGAGTTTTGGATACATTGAAATATCTGTAAATCCTGGCAAAGTATTTATTTCATTCATATACACCTTGCTATCTTGGACAAACATATCAACCCGAGCAAAACCGCTACATCCACACAGTTTATATACTTTTTCAGCCACTTTTTTGACCTGCTCAACTTCATCTGCAGATATATCGGCCGGTATTTTTGTCTCGGTACGGCCTAGTTTATATTTCTCGTTATAATCATAGAAACTCCCGGAAGGAATCACGACTTCGCCTGGCTCAGATATGGCTAGTTCACTGTTACCCAAAACTGCTAATTCAATTTCTTTATGGTTCGTAAAACCCTCTTCTATCACAACTTTCTCATCATGTTTTCTTGCCTCTTTTATTGCTTCGTTTAAATTATTAAAGTCATCCAGCTTCATAATGCCGACCGAAGATCCTGAATTGGCTGGTTTAACAAACACGGGTAAACTAAAATCACGAATTGAATCTAGTTTTTCTTTTATCCCAGTAGGATTATTCAGAGCATAATCAATTGCTACATATTTGGACTGAGCGATACCATGACCAGAAATAAAATCCTTAAAAACGGATTTATCAAAACAAAGAGCAGAGCTTAAAACATGACATCCGGAATAAAGTAAGTGCTGACTTTCAAAGATTGCTTGCAGAACTCCGTCTTCACCATATTTACCATGAGTCATTGGCAGAGCAACATCAAAATATTTTTTAAAATCTTCCGCCATAATCTTATTACCTTTTTCAATACTGACCATATCGGGAACAATCATAAATTCTCCATCTTTACTCCAATAAATTAGAACGGTTTCATATTTTTGAGTATCTATGTTTTTAGCAACATTAACAGCCGAAGTTATTGAGACCTCGTGTTCGTCGCTTGGGCCGCCAAAAAAAAGTCCGACTTTTTTCATTTTATTTTAGAAACAGATCCTACTCCAATGACTTCTGAATAAACGCTTTGAGGTCCGAGATGGCAATCCGTTCCTGTTTCATAGTGTCACGGTCGCGGATAGTAACAGTATCTTTTTTGTCACTATCGGATTCACCGAGAGTATCAAAATCAACCGTCACGCAGTAAGGCGTGCCGATTTCATCCTGAGAAAAATAGCGTTTGCCGATGTTGCCCCGATCATCCCAGACAACATTGAAATGTTTTTTGAGTTCGTTATAGACGCTCCGCGCCTTTTCCACCAATTCCGGTTTGTTTTTTAATAACGGGAAAATAGCAACCTTAAAAGGGGCCAATCTCGGAGAAAGCCGAAGAACCGTCCTCTCCCCGTCATTGTCGTCATAGGCCTCGGACAAGACAGCCAAAAAAGTCCGATCTATGCCGAAAGTCGGTTCAATGACATGAGGAATAAAACGCTTGCCGGTAGTATCATCAAAATATTCAAGATTCGTCCCTGACGCTTCTTGATGACGGGACAAATCATAATCAGTCCGATAAGCGATCGCCCAGAGTTCATCCTGACCAAACGGAAATTGATATTCAATATCAATCGTACGCTTGGAATAAAAAGCCCGCTCCTTATCCGGAATTTCATTGTTGAAAAATTGCTTGCGAGGCAAACCAATCAGATCGGCGAAGCCGTAAATATATTCCAGCCACTTTTCAAATATAGAACTCCAGTCGGAATCGGGAGAAATAAAATATTCTATTTCGGCCTGCTCAAACTCAAGGGTCCGGAAAATGAAATTACCGGTGGTAATTTCATTGCGAAAGGCCTTTCCGACCTGGCCGATGCCGAACGGTATTTTTAAATTCGTACTATCCAGAACGTTTTTGTAATTCGCGAATATCGCACCGGCAGTTTCCGGACGCAGATAAGTAACCAGTCCCTCTTCCGTCGCTCCGATAGTCGTCTCAAATAAACCGCTGAACATTTTGGCCTCTGTAAATTCCCCGCCACAATCGGGACACTTGGAAGTATCTTTTAGTTTGTCGGGCCGAAATCTATGATGACATTTTTTACATTCAACTAATGGGTCTTTAAAATTCGCCACGTGTCCGCTGGCTTCCCACAACTTTGGACTGAGGATAATACCCCCGTCAATGCCCGTCATATCAATTCTGTCCTGGACAAAATATTTCCACCACGAACGTTTGATATTATTCTTGAGTTCCACT
The DNA here is from genome assembly GCA_001794025.1 of Candidatus Yanofskybacteria bacterium RIFCSPHIGHO2_01_FULL_41_21. Classification (GTDB taxonomy): domain Bacteria; phylum Patescibacteriota; class Minisyncoccia; order 2-02-FULL-40-12; family GWA2-44-9; genus 2-01-FULL-41-21. The sequence continues at coordinate 26,089 of MGJA01000010.1, forward strand.
CCCAGCGGACCATAATCATAAGTACTTGCCAGTCCGCCATAAATTTCCGAACCGGGAAAAACAAAACCGCGTCTTTTACAGAGAGCCACTATTTTTTCTAATTTGTTTTGTTCAGCCATATAATGCTTGGTTTTTATGAGATTTGTTTTCAGATGAAGTTCAAGGCACAGTTGAGGAGCGAAC
>MGJA01000010.1:26287-71334 GCA_001794025.1 Candidatus Yanofskybacteria bacterium RIFCSPHIGHO2_01_FULL_41_21
ATCGCCTGGTCTGTCAACTGTAGAGTTGGTATTTAAATCAGAACTGTTAACAACAATATTCTGTTGAGTGAAACTATCAACACCGGAAAAAGTCGCATTCGTAAGGACTGGGGCAAAGGCACCGGCTTGGGTTGATGATGGATTGATAGCTACTTGAAAGATTAGTTCATAAGCCAATGTTCCACCGGTACCGATACCGTATGGCAAGGTACCAATATTCCAAACAATTTGAGAATTACTTTTGTTGAAGGTCGGTTGGGTTTGACCACTGCCAACACTAACCACGTTTTTCCAAGTAACCCCTTGGGGTAACGTCCCGACTATTTTAGTATTTGAAAGTGCATTGCCCGGATTCGTCACCAGCCAATGAATAGTGAAGGTTGTACTCTTGCCAACTTGAGGCGGCATCGGACCGGATGAGCCAAACGATGCATCGTTGTAATACATTTTTTGAGAAAATGTCGGTTGGCTCGTAATTTTGGTGATAATATCATCAACGACACTAATTTTATTAATATCAATCGTATCGGGAACATTCTCTGTTTCTAAAGCAATAGTCGCATGGACCAAGGTATTGCCAGAACCAGAACCTGACGTTTGTTTTAATTTTACAGAAAAGACAACTGTACCAGTGGCTCTGGGCGCCAATGAATTAAAATCCGGAACCACGGTTGAATTCCAGTTAATAGTTCCCGTTGAAGAATCGTAAAATCCACCACGCGTATCAAGCGACGACAAATCATACATACTACCGGCCAGTTTGACCGTTAAATTCAGTCCGCTGAATGTGAGGTTAGAGGCGTTGGTATATTTGATTGAATATAAAAGTATATCGCCACCGTGAGAAATATAATTGGCGCTTCCATTAACTGTTGTGTTGATGTTAAGTAATGGTGTTGAAATAACAGTGGTTACGGTTGTTTTCTCGTAGTCAACGTATGTTCCATTGATATTTCGTTGCAAGGTTACATTGACGGCCTTTGATTCGCCTTGTCGGCCAGTAAGAGTCCCCTGAATCGTAATTCTGGAACCTGAATCTTTTTTCACAATTGGCAAACTCCAAACTGTATTACCGGCAGTAGCATTAGGTGAGACCTTTGTTACCTTAAAACCATCCGGATAGGTCAATACAAATTGCAAGTCCGAAATATCATCTCCGCTTTGATTCCTGTAATCAAGGATATACGTTACCGCTTGACCCGATACTGAAGTCGGCGGACCGACAAGGGTCAGGGCAACTGGCACATCGGAAATAGTAGTTGAAAGTTGAGCCGATTTTTCAAATTTTGATTTCAAATCCCCTGCGTCAAATGTAAGTTTCGCAAACGCAACTTTAATATTACCCTTATCACCGACAAGAAATGAGTGAAATTCTTCATCTTTTGAAGCGCCAGGTTCAAGGTCGGGTTCATCTACAACTTGAACATTACCGTTACTGGTTACAATCTGGCCATCTTTTACAATCGCTGAACTTTGGGGATAGTTAAACGAAAGTTTTACATTACGAAGTGTTGTCTTGGTTTTGTTTTGATAATTAACTTTATAAACAATCTCATCCCCAACCGAGGCCTGAGTCGGACCATCTATAGTTAAAACAACACCGCTCTCAGTAAACGAAGAGCCACCATACAAAAATAAAAGAACGCTAATTATCCCCAACACAACTGCGGTAATAGTAGACCAAAAAAGAGCCCTCCGCGACATATGTGAAGTCGGTTTTGGCATTGCTGGTGGAACAGAATAAAGTGGAGTTTGGGTAAAAGTGGGTAAATCAGACATAGGGGTTTATTAATTATATCATTTTATAACCTGATAGAGAAAACCGAGGGATGATATTTTGCGCCCGACAGTGTATTCAAAAAAGGTATCTAAAGTGGAATGTTTAGTCGCTGGGGCTAAACTTGTACCAATTAAAGAGTTTAAATCATTCTTTTCAAGCAATACACCTTGCCCACCCGCCAAAAAACAATCTGCGCACATCACTCCACCAAGTTCGGTGCTCAAGGCAATCATCCGTTCAGTCCCGACCATGGGATCGGTTGAGCAAACCACACATCTTTCAATTTGAGGTGCATATCCTAAAACTTTCAAAAAGCCCGCTTGATGTTTTCGAAATAACGGAAGAATGCCATCCGAAGACACATCATCAAAATCAACCAGCATCGTATTTAAAAATTCCCAGAGATGAGCATCTTTTTCATTTTCAAAAGCAATCTTGTCCAGCACTTCGGTAAAAAATTGAACCGCCACCAGTTTGGGCAATGATTCCTTAATATTTAAATGTTGGTGAGACATCACCGCCGAAGAAATAATCGGCATTGATTTTCCATGAATCACTTCAAACTCCACGGTATTTAATAATTCCAAATGCATTGACTGCACCGAAGTCGGCTTGCACACTCCCCTCGCCATCGCCCGCATCGTCCCATAATCCTCCGAATACAAAGTCACAATCTGATCGTATTCATTGGCCTGCTGTTTTTTAATCACAATCGCTTTAGTCCTCATGCGGGAGTTTCTAGTTTACAGTTTCTAGTTTACAGAAAATTATTTAGCCATTTTTAATAATTCTTCCAAGACAACTGGTAATTCTTTTATTCCAGTTTCTTGACTGAAATGTCCCTTGCCATGCTCAATAAGTGTCCTAGCTCCTAATTTTTCTTTAAATGCATCCAAATTATCCAATGATACAAATTCATCGTCGTCAGAAAAAACAGCAACAATATTTTTTGTATGGTTTTTAACACTTTCAAAATCAATGGGTGTTTCTACCCATGGTCTCGCAATCTCAATTTCATTTTCGTCATAAACACCAATCAATTTTTTAATCCATCCGGCGACAAACACAACACCACCTATTTTCGCGTCTTCTTTTAGATCTCCCAAATATCTCAAAATGGCTTGGCAACCAATACTGTGACCGATTAAATACGTATTTTCATCTGGTTCCCCTACTAATTTTTCTAAAAACGGAACCCACTCCTCAATCCTAGGTTCATCTGTATTCGGCATAGCCGGCACCTGCACTTCAAATCCATTATTTTCCAACTCTTTTTTCAACCATGGAAACCAACCCTCTTCAGGAAACCCGCTCCAACCATGAATAATAAATACTCGTTTCATTTATTCTATTACATGCTTTTCAAGAAAAACCGGCTTATTCTGACTAAGAGTTTTTTCCACAGTATCACCAACACCTTCACTTGCATTAACCTGAAACCCTACCAAGGCATCTGAAGCATTTACAACTTCGGTATTTCTTTCAAAATAGGTATTGGGGTCAACTACGGTATTTTGTTTATTTTCTATCAATGCCTGAGGATTTGCTTTTCTTAACGCTTCCAATTGAGTTATTAATAACCCGGCTTGTTCTGAAGTTATCACTCCTTCCGTCGCCCGTTTGCGATAATGGGCAGAATAAAGTTCAAGAATAACTGGTAAGAATATTTTTATATATTTCGCTTCTGGATCTAACTTAAGGGCTTCATCCGTTGCGAACCAGTCGACATTTAAGGCCCCACCCGAAACAATACCGTCTCCTCGTTCTATTATTTTTCTCACCGCATTTCTAACTCCAATTTCTATCTCAGGACTAGTTTTTCTCCAACTACCGGATATTCCAAACCACAAAGTGCCTTTCCGGCGCTTTAAACTATCTAAACGAGTAAACAATTCCTCCAACGACCCAGCAAGTAATGATTCTTTTTTATTTTGTGGAAGTTCTGTCGTCATTTTATTAAAAACCTTACTTTTTAATTCCTAAGTAAATCTTTTTATCTGGTCCCAATAAGGATTCCTTATACAGGTCGTAGTCGCCGTGTTTCTCTTTTTGTTCAAGCGATTTTAAAACCGTATCTTTTTTAATTTCTTCGGACCATTCGGTGATGGCGGAAATTATTTCTTTGTCTTCACTATACCAATCAACCATGACAGAATCATCCATCTGGTATTTGGCTTCTTTGCGCATATCTTGAATTTGACGCATCAGTTCTCGCGCATAACCTTCGCGAGTTAATTCCGGCGTAAGTTCCCATTCAAAATCCATTTTCGGTAAACTCTCGTCAGGTTTTATGTATTTTATTTTTTTAACATTTAACTCTTCCCTTATTAAATCTTCCAGATTCCCAAATTCTTCGGTAGATTTAAATATAGAAAGAGGTTGACGAACCTTAATTTGTTTATCCTTTCTCAATTTAAGGCCAACGGCTATGGCTTCTCTCGCTAAATTCATCCTTAATTCTAATTTATCATCCACATATTTCCTATGAAATTTCGGCCAATCAGTTAAATGAACGGATTCGGGTTCATTCATTGAAAATTGTAAATTGGTAACTGATAATTGTCGATTGCTTTGCAATCGGTGGTACATATCTTCCGCCATAAAAGGTGTAAATGGAGCAAGGAGTTTAGATACTTCTATTAATACATTTCTCAATAATGGCAATGCTTCTTTTCGACGACGCGAACGGCGCAACCACCAATTAGATAAATCATCAGTTAAAAATTGATCAATGGCTCGGCCTGCCGAAGCGACATCATATTTATCCAAATTATCGGTCACGGAAGAAATTGTCCGATGTAGACGAGACATCAGCCATTTGTCTAATAAGGTAAAAGTCAAAAGCCCTAAGTCATAAGTATCAGAATTATTACTTTTTGCTTCTTCCTTTTTACTTTCTGCGTAGAGTTCATAAAAACGAATACAGTTTTGAAGTGTGAAGAAAAAACCTTTCAATTTATCTTCAATCTCCCGAGGGATTACGGCTTTACTTTCCCCAGCCGCAACAGTGGACATAAAATACCAACGAATAACATCCGTACCGTATTTATCCATCAGTTCCATCACGGGCACAAAGTTACCTTTTGATTTAGACATTTTCTGGCCTTTCTCATCTAGGGTGTGTCCAAGAACTAAAACATTTTTATAAGGAGCACCCCGACCAAGCAAAGTTGAAATACCTAAAAGTGTCCAGAACCAACCACGGGTCTGGTCAACGGCTTCCACAATAAAATCGGCCGGAAATTGTTTTTTAAAAACATCTTTATTTTCAAACGGATAATGCCATTGAGCAAAGGGCATCGCGCCGGAATCAAACCAGACATCAATGAGGTCGGGAATCTTTCTCATTTTTGACTTACACTTTGGACATTTAATGACGACGTCATCAATAAATGGCCGGTGTAAATCCAATTCGCCGTATTCATTGCGCGGAATTTTGCGCCATTCCAGTTTACGAATTTCCGCAAGATTAGGAGCAAAATACGGGAAGACATCGGGATTTTTCAATTCGTCTCCGGAATATCCATGAGCAATGGCCTGAAAGAAATACATCGGCTGACCATGAGTAACTATCAAAATTTTCTTGTTGCGGTGCTTTGATTCCATATCTTTCATAAAATCAGTCACTCGTGTCCTTATTGATTCCGCGCTTTCGGTTCCTTCCGCATACTGCATGGTTCCGGTATCCGATTTACCCTCAAATTCAAGAAGGTATTCCTTCTCAACTAATCTTTCATCTGTTTCGACTTTATGGTGCAAAACCTGACCCGCTATTTCCGCGGTCTCCTTAGTTCTAAAAAATGGTGAGGCATAAATCGCATCAATGCCATCTAGTTTTAAAAGTTCCAATGAACGCTCCACACCCTCTCGACCTTCATCTGTAAGGTGGTAGGTGTCTAAACTAAGTTGTGAATTGACAATTGGTTTATCACTACTTTCATTACGAGTCGTCGCTCCATGACGCATTATGTAATAAGTATTTTTAGAACCGAGAGACAGTTTCTCCAGTTCTTTAATAGAGCCAATGGCGGTTTTGTGGTCACACTGACCGCACTCCCAAATTGGGAGTGGTGTCCCCCAATATCTTTCACGGGATAGTGTCCAGTCCCTTCCTTCTCGCAACCATCCGCCAAATCGTCCATCTTTAATATGTTCAGGAACCCAATTGACGGTTGCATTATTGGCGAGCAATTCTTTGTTAAGCGCAGATGTTCGTATAAACCAAGACGTTTTGGCGTAATACAACAAAGGCGTATTACAACGCCAACAGAACGGATAGTCGTGCTCATAGTCCTCAATTTTTAAAAGTTGATTTCTTTCCTGAAGTTTTTCAAGAATTAAATCTTCAACGGCCTTGTTCTTTTTTCCGTTCTCAATAATAGCTTTTCCGCCGAGTCCGTCACCCAGAGAATCAATAAACTTCCCCTGTTCGGTAACAGTATGAATTTTTGGTAAGTTTAATTTTGTACCAAGAATATAGTCATCTTCACCATACATCACCGCCGTATGAACCACGCCCGTTCCGTCTGTTGTAGAAACAAAATCTGCTGGATAGACCTTATATGATGTATCGGATTTCAGTTCCGGCACATCAAACAATGGTTCATATTCTAAACCAACCAGTTCACTGCCTTTGTAGTTCTTGGCCATTAGCGAATAGCCATTAGCCGACCCAAATACTTTTTCCACCAAATCCTTCGCTAGGATTAATTTTTCTCCATCAAGTTCAACGGTCGCGTAATCAATTTCGGGTCCCACCGCTAAAGCAACATTGCCCGGTAACGTCCACGGGGTAGTCGTCCATGCAAGAATATACACCGGCGAATTTCCAATTTCCAATTTCCAATTTCCAATTTTGGAATGCGGACCTATAACTTTAAATTTAAGGTAGACGGACCTCTCCGTCGTCAGTTTATATCCTTGAGAAACCTCATGGGCCGAAAGAGCTGTTCCGCATCGGACACAAAGAGGCACAATCTTGTGGGCCTGATAAAGCAAGTCCTTATCCCAAATCGTCTTAAGAATATTCCAGACCGATTCCATATATCCCGTTTCGTAGGTAACATACGGATGATCCAGATCCAGCCAAAAACCCATCCGCCGCGTCATGTCTTCCCATTCTTTGGTATACTTCCAAACACTTTGTCGGGCTTTGCGATTAAACTTAGCAATACCGTATTCTTCAATCTGTTTTTTATTACTAAAACCCAGTTCTTTTTCAATTTCAATTTCCACGGGTAAACCATGGGTATCCCAACCGGCTTTTCGGAGAACAAAAAAGCCCCGCATGGTTTTATAGCGTCCGTATAAGTCCTTCGGCAAACGAGTTAAAAAGTGACCGATATGGGGCTTGCCATTGGCGGTGGGCGGACCTTCCCAAAACACAAAACGCTTCCCCTCCCGGCGAAGCTCAAGTGATTTCTCAAAAATAGCATGATCGTCCCAAAATTTCCGGACCTTATCCTCCGTATTCTTGAAGTCGTACACCAGGTAGTAGAAATCCGACATGCACCTTAGGTTTTAGACCCAAGCCACAACATCGGACTTTCTTGTTATCTTTATGTCCCGAGGCAGTTAATCTAATCGGTGTAACTAAAACCCGGTCGGATTTTCACTACCTGGTACATATCCTCTTTACTATACCTTATTTTGATTAAAATTCAACTTGATTTTATGTAAAAAGAAGCCCTTAATACTCTCGAGAGTAGGCTACTGTATTTCGAATCAAGGTCCGGAATCGCCGAAATCCCAAATTCCTAATCCTGCCAGAATTGTGAAGATCAAGGTCTTTGCAAGCGTGCGGATAAATTTGTGACACTCCTTATCTGTCTTTAATGCGGATGTTTAGCTGCCGCAACAAAAACCGTAGCCAAAGAAGAAGCCAGATAATAAATGACGCGGTATGACTCCGACAACGTGCCGTACCTGTACCTCAACGACGACGAACCGGCGCTGAACGCGAACTGGAACGACAATGCCAATCCGAAGTGGGGTGCCCCGTCCTTCGGTAGTGTCCATAAACTTAAAAACGGCTTCATGCCGTTTTTAAGTTTAGTGATTTCATCCAGCCACCAAGTTGTTTGCCAATATCTTGAATTTTAGATTCAAGAGAAAGATATTTTTTGTTATCAATTATCCTTAGTTCTCTAGCTGAACGTAGTAGAAACTTTAATACTTCAAATTTATTATTGGCGACAATAAGAATTGGCAATCTCTCATCTTTTGAAACCGCGACTGCCCCATAAATTTGCTCTATAAAATCCAACAAGTAATCTTCACAGCGTTTACCCAAAAGATACTGATCCTGTTTGGGGAACATTTTTAAGTAACCATAAAACTCTTTGTATAAATCGGCGGTCTTTTGGACTATTGGCGCTTCTTGGTCAATTTGCTGTATATTGTTCATGTTATGAAAATTAATTTATTTGAAAAAACTATTTCCATGGAGAGCTTACTGGAAGCTTGGGATAAATTCAAGGCCGGCAAGAGACGAAGAACCGACGTTCAAATATTTGAGAAAAGGCTTGAAGATAACCTTTTTAAACTACACGGGGAACTCAGTAGTAAAACTTACCGTCATGGTCCGTACGAAAAATTCTATATTCGCGATCCAAAAGTTCGGCTCATACACAAGTCCAGTGTCAGAGATCGAGTTGTTGACCATACTATTTTCAAAACCCTAAACGAAATCTTTGAACCCACATTTATTAACGAATCTTACTCGTCCAGAATTGGTAAAGGCACCCATCGAGGTATTAAAAGTTTAAAAGAATATCTTATAGAGACACAAAAAGTGTATGGCAAATGTTTTGTCTTAAAATGTGACGTTAAAAAGTTTTTCCATTCAATCAATCACAATATTTTAATTTATATCATTCAAAGAAAAGTTACCGATCTAAACATGATCTGGCTCATCAAACTACTACTGAAAAGCTTCCCGATTCGGGCGCAATTCGAGAGAGAGAGAGAGAGAGTAAAGCGTGCCCTATCGGTAATTTAACCTCTCAACTATTTGCTAACATATATTTGAACGAGCTTGATCAATACATAAAAAGAGAATTGCATGTAAAAAATTACATCCGTTACACTGATGATTTTATTGTCGTCCACCATAACAGAGAGTTTCTAGCTCAATTCATAACAACTATCAGAGTTTTTCTTCACGTAGAGCTAGGGCTGAAATTACACCCGAACAAAGTTGGCATCCGTAAGTATCGCCAAGGCATAGACTTTTTGGGCTATGTCGCTCTGCCTCGGGCCACGGTTTTACGGACAAAAACTAAAAATCGAATCCTGCGAAAAATCAAAGAAAGATTACTGCAGTTAAAAGAAGGCAAAATTACAGAAGAAAAATTTATGCAAACACTAAATTCTTATTTGGGAGTTTTAAGTCATGCCAACAGCCACAAATTACGATCAGAGATTATGGATTATATTTGGAAAAATTTGAATGAGTGAGTTTATTAAAATTAAATGCCCCCGAGTGCGCACGCGCACTCGGGGGATAAAACCTCAACCCCCAACCATCAACAACCAATCAGGTCAAAAGGTCAAGGATCAACCTTCAATGACACTCCCGAAGGACGGGGCACCCCACCCCGGAAAGGCACCGTCGCTCCAGTCCGCGAGCAGCGCCGGCTCGCCGCCGCCGAGGCACAGGCACGGCACGCCGCCGGAGACAAACCGCGACCGGACGAGATCCATATAGTGGTGGTTCAGCACCTCGCTGAACACCATCAAGTGGATGTACCCCGCCCACAACCCGTAGCCGAACCGACCTGCCGACTCGATATTGGACTGCGCGACTGACGGCTTGGTGTTGAGACGCTGACGCCCATCTTCGACGCCGACGAGCATCCGCGGAACGGTGACGAGCGGGTCGAGGTCGCTCAGCGCCGAGACGGTCAAGAAGTTCTGTCCCATCTTGCCATTGAGCTGAATCCTGGCCATGTACTCGTTCCAGTCCATCTCACTGACCGGCCGCGGCTGGGGCGGCACGAGCAGGAACGGCGTGCCATCGGCGGGAAGCCGGTCGGCGAACCGGTCGAACATGTCGGCTGTCGCCAGTTTGGCGTCAGCGAGACGTGCCCGCGAGATTTCGAAAACCTCGACGGGTGTCAGCTGACGAAGTGGCGGAGCGAACAGCGCGCCGATGTCGTCAGACGAGAAGGCCTTGCGGGTTGTCGCGGTCTGCGTGGTCATGGGACACCTTTCTGGCGCCTCTGGCGCCTCTTGAAGTTGAATATGATTGTAAAGCTAATCCTACTCTAAATTATACGCCTATCTTATATAAAAGTCAAGGTGTAGTTTTTACGGCTTTATAACTTGATTTTCGAGCTATTTTATATCCGTTCTAATGTCTCAATACCCAACAATCCAAGGCCATCTTTGAGAGTACGAGCGACGGTTTTAATGAGTATTAGGCGGGCATCACGGCGAGCAATATCATCGTCATCAAGCACTCGGACATTTTCGTAAAATTGATTAGCAATAACGGCCAACCAATATAAGTAGCCAGTCAAATAATGAGGGTCAATTTTCTCAACACTTTCTCTGACACTATCTGGAAAATCTAAAAGGTATTTCATCGCCACCGTTTCCCACTTACCTTCCATTTTTGAAAAATCGGGTTTTGCTTGTTCGCCGGCCTTTAATAAAATACTATGCAACCGAGCATAGGTATACTGAAGGTATGGCCCGGCATCCCCGGAAACAGAAAGTGATTTTTCAAAATCAAAAATTATATCTTGACCGATGCCCTGTCTTAAAATTGAATATTTAATAGCTCCGACGGCAATCTTTTCTTTATTCTTGTCAGAGGTTGATTCAGGCAACCTGGAGATAGTTTGTTCTATCAATGATTCAGCCGTGATTACATCTCCGGTTCTGGAAGACATTTTTCCGGTTGTTAATCGGAGCATCCCATGACCGACATGTTTCGTTCGCGAAGCGACTTCCGGCATTGTCAGCTCCATAACTTTCAGCAACACTTTGAAATAATCGTTAATTTCATTCCCAGTAACAATAACGGACAGGTCGGGATGATAAAGATCAAATTTATCCTTATTCACGCCTAGCTCTTTGGTTTCATAAGTTGGAAGACCTTTAGCATTGACGAAAACACGAGTGTGGAAACCATAATCTTCACCCCTAAAAATAACGGCGCCGTTCTCCCCGGCCACAAATATATCCGGGTGTGCTTTAACGATTTCCAATCCGGCCGGTCCGACCTCGCTTTCAAAAAAATAATGGTCAAACTTTGTACCAAGCTTTTTATAAATATTATCAAAGTAATTTAAACTTTCTTCCCGACCTTTTTGATAGAGTTCATTTATCTCTGAGTCGCTTTTATCATAAATCTTCTGATTAATTTCGTTAATCTCATCTTTTATTACACTTTCTTCTTCCGCATCTTCATAAGATTTGGACCCAAAAGAATACGCTTGAGCAATTTTTTCCATTACTAAATCGCGGGATAATGTTTTTTCTTTCTTCATGGCCCAAATCGCTTTTGCGACATGGAGACCGACATCGCCCTGGTAATTAACCCTGACAACTTTCGCTTCAGAAAATTCATACAACCGAGCCACCGCCTCTCCGATAATATTCGGCATCAAGTGGCCGATATGAAAAAGCTTGAACGGATTTGGATCTGTATATTCAACGATAATTGTTTTCTTGGCAAAATCTTTATTTTTCCCATAATTACTATCTTCATAAATTATTTCTAATTGTTTCTGTAAAAATTCCGATTTCGCATAAAAATTCAAAAACCCATTCGGCGCAACCTGAATATCAAACATCTCCGCCAATATATTCTTAGAAAGTTTGTTTTTTATATCACCAGCGACATCAGCTGGTTTATTTCCTTGTTTTTTAGCCAAGACAAAAGCGATATTAGTAGAATAGTCCCCCAGCTTGGAATCGGGCGGAATGAGAACATCAAAAGAAAGTCCCTCCATAAGACCACTTAATTCTTCCCTCAGTATTTGCCTTGTTGTTTTATCCATTGTTTTGCTTCTAGTCATTTCTTTTTACTATGATACTATAATAAACATGAACAGCGAACAATACGACGCATTACCAATCGAAGCAGTCAAAAAGGTCTATCCCGGAGTGGTCAGCATTGTTATCTCCAAATACATGCCGACAATTCAAGGCAATATGCCTCTACCATTGATGCCATTCCCAAATCCTTTTGGACTTGGTCAAACACCAACCGAAGGAACACCCCCAACGAGTGGAGAAAAAGTAAAAGTCGGAGGTGGTTCGGGCTTCGTGGTTCAGTCCGATGGCTTGATCCTCACCAACAAACATGTTGTTTTTGATACCGATGCCGACTACACTGTCGTCACTAATGACGGGAAAGAATATATTGGCAAAGTTATCGCCCGTGACCCGATTAGTGATATTGCTGTAGTTAAAATTGAAGCTACCGATTTGCCTGTAATCAAGCTCGGTGATTCCACCAAACTGGAACTAGGTCAGACCGTCATCGCCATTGGTAATGCTCTCGGTATGTTTCGAAATAGTGTTTCCAAAGGTATCATTTCGGGCATGTCCCGTTCTATTTCAGCCGCCTTGGGCACCGATGGAGAAATGGAGCACCTCCGCGGTGTCCTCCAAACCGACGTCGCTATTAACCAAGGTAATTCCGGCGGACCACTCATTAATTTAGACGGCGAAGCCGTCGGTATTAACACCGCCATTATTTTCGGAGCCCAAAACATTGGTTTCGCTATTCCTATCAATTGGGCTAAACAAGATTTGGACGATATTCAAAAGCACGGCCGAATTATAAAACCATTTTTAGGTCTTCTTTGTTTGCCTCTCAATAAAAAATTCCAAAATCAATATCACCTTGCTCGTGATAAAGGGGCCTTGGTCGTCCGTGACCATCGTCCAAATTCCGTCGCCGTCGTCCCCGGCTCTCCGGCCGACCGTGCAGGCATTAAGGAAAATGACATCATCACCCACGTTAACGGCGAAGAAATTCCCGAAGACACCGACTTAATAGAATTACTCAAAAAACTCAAAGTTGGCGACGAAATTGAGCTCACCCTCCTACGAGCCGGCCAAGAACTCAAAGCCAAAACAATTTTGGAAGAACGCAAATAGTCGCTCCCTCCACCCCAACCCCCGACTCGACCGATAATAAACCTGCTCCAGCGGCAGGTTTTTATCTAGACCGCTCGGTTCCTCACCAAGCACCTCGGATTATGTCTTCCGCACCCATCGACATAATCCTAGCTTCGGAACCTCCGCGACTTCTCGCTGGGGGTTAGGGTGTTAGTCGCTTGGGTTTGTTTCTAACCAATCGTGCAGATTGAGAAAAATAGTGAGGGCTTCGCTCATCTTCCTAAATCCTATATACTAGAGATGGTTGTTAGTTTTTCGCTAATGGCTAAGTTCTAATCGCTAATTACTATCTAATGGCGGAATACGTGAATAATTCTAAGGCGGGGTTTGATTATGAAATTCTTGAGACATTAGAGGCGGGTTTGGTTTTGAAAGGCACGGAAGTTAAATCCATCAAAACCGGCAAGGCCTCTATTAAGGGCTCATTTGTAAAAATTATAAACGGCCGACCTCAACTTATCGGCGCCACTATCTCACCTTATCAACCCAACAATACTCCCCCCGATTATGATCCGACCGCCACCCGCATGCTTTTATTATCCAAAAAACAAATCAATGTTATTGTTGGTCTCGCCCAATCCCAAGGCCTGACTCTGATTCCCTTAAAAATATACGACAAAAAAGGAAAACTGAAACTCCTTATCGGTATCGCCCGTGGAAAGAAAAAATACGACAAACGCTCCACATTAAAAATCAAAGATTCAGCGCGCCGAAAACAAAGAGGGCTTAGTGAGGACTAAGCCATTAGAGATTTTTATACTCTAATTCTTTTAAAATATCTTGAAGTTGAATCTTGAGTTGAGCCCTTCCATTACCACCCTTAAGATAACTTTCTCTTCTTTTTGCATCGGACCATTTTAAATACGTTTCATAATAAATAAGTTTGAGAGGTATCCTATTTCTTGTTGCTATATTCTTGCCACTAAAATGTTCTCTCATTCTTCTTTCTAGATTATTAGTATAGCCAGTATAGAGTTGTCTGTCTTTTATACTAAATAAAATATAGACGTAATACATTATTCAAAGCTAAGCTTTGTAAAAAATAAAATCAAGCTTGTGCTTGATTTTATTTTTGCCCAGCTAAGCTGGGTCTGCTCGGAAGGGACCGAGCTGAGCTCGGTGGAGATGGGCGGAGTTGAACCGCCGTCCAAAGGTTTATTACAATGACGTGTACTGAGGTAGCGCATTTGATATTTCGCGAGCGGTTAAAAAATGAACAAAATAAACGCCCACTAGCCCTTACAATTTTTCGGCAGAATTCGGAAGGACAACGGTTCTGCTAAAGTTCGCTTATGACACTCCAGAATCCGCTAGCGAGCATCGCGGTAGAATGGCTTCCTACTTAACCTTGACCAGCTAAGCTGGTTGAATTAGGCGAAAGCGTAATTGGTATTTTGATTGCCAGTTACAAGATTTAGTCGAGAAATTAAAGTGGTTAACAACCATCCACTCTCAGCGTCAATTGTAAAAAGAACCAATGTCGAGGCCTTTCATCCCCAGACCTTAAGTATAACAGAAAACGTGATAAAAATCAAGACCTAATTAATCTAGTATTTCGCTGAATTCTTTGGGTATTTCAATAGAAACTTTTATGTCCTCATCTGTAGTTGCGGTTTTAAAAAGAAGCTCGGTGGCGCAGAGAGCCAAAACGTTGTCGGGCAGTGTTTCAGGAGCGCCATACTTCATATCCCCCACAATCGGGTGGCCAATTTCGGAAAGCTGAACTCTGATCTGATGGAATCTCCCTGTTTCAAGTTGAATCCGAAGCAAGGAATTTTTTGAACCGGATTTTACAGTCTCATAATATAAAATTGCAACATCGCCTTCTGGGTCAACGACAGATTGTCTGGAACTTTCATCTTTTGTTAAATGATGTTCAAGTATTCTGGATGCGGGCTCGGGTTTGCCAATCACGACCGCATGATAAATCTTTTTAATTGTTCGCTCGCGGATCTGTTCCGAGAGCCGGGCTGCGCCCTTGGATGTTTTGGCAAAAAGAATTATGCCCGACACATTTCTGTCCAGACGATGCAGGACACCTAGAAAAACATTTCCCGGTTTTTTATCCCGCTCTTTTAAAAACATTTTTACCTGCCAATAAAGAGTATCATCATCAAGTTCTGGCCCGTCCCCTTTCTGAACCAAAACACCTGCCGGTTTGTAAACGGCAATGAGATGATTGTCTTCGTATAAAACTTTTATCATTATATTAATCCTACCTGTTATTAATGTAGTCCACAATAAAAAAGCGGTTAGGAGCGGACGGTGCGTTCACCGGCCGCTCCTAACCTTTTGCTCACATCCCTGGAGGATCATCGGGGATCAGTTTCTTCAACCGCCGGCGTTTGGCCTGTGTTTTTTTCCCGCCTCGACGTCCGGCCTCGCGGGCTTCTTCCACCGTCCATTCATGACATGTCTTCTTCTTGTGAGCGGCCCGACCGCCCTTACTTGAAACTTCGTGCCTTTCCCTTAGCGACAATGAATGGAATCCTCGTCGCCCTCCTTTTTCAGTATTCATACCTTCCCCCTTCATACCGCCCTGATAAGCCATCATCTCCCGTGATTCTGTCTTGTTCAAAATCCGCTTTCATTCCCTTGACTTCTGACCCGACATAAAAGTCGGGCTGAAGATCGTCCACCTCTGAAAAATCCTCAAATGTCGGCAACGATGGCAACCTGTGTCGCCGCTCCTTGTCGGTCTCCATCTTTTTTTTCTTGCTACCAACCCAATTCAATCGGGTTGGTTTGGTAGCAACGGTGGGTTGGGCCATCGTTGCCTTCTTCACTCTGGTTCTTGAGAAACACCTCGCGGACCTCCTGGCTACCGCCCCATCCCTCTTCAAACACGGCTTCTTCACCTTCTTGAGAAGAACCACTCTCTTTTTTCCCATGTGTGCAGGGGCCTCCTTGACCCACAACCAACAGGAAAAACCTTCGTTCATACTATACAACCATCCGATGATAAGTGTCAACCCCGTCCCGTTAGAGAAAAGT
Source organism: Candidatus Yanofskybacteria bacterium RIFCSPHIGHO2_01_FULL_41_21 (assembly GCA_001794025.1). GTDB lineage: Bacteria > Patescibacteriota > Minisyncoccia > 2-02-FULL-40-12 > GWA2-44-9 > 2-01-FULL-41-21. Next base: position 42,201 of record MGJA01000010.1, read on the forward strand.
CGCCCCTAGGCGGCTGAAGCCGTGCCTTCGGCAGGGCGTTCTCTAACGGGATCAATAAAATTGGTAAATGTTGTATTTTCCAGATAGACATGATATTATAAACTCCGATAGAAATTTCAACACGTTGGTAAAACATCTTCAACTCAACAATCAAATTCGAGCCCTTCAAGTTCAAGTAATTGATTCTGAAGGTAAACAGCTGGGCGTTATGACCATCCAGAAAGCGCTTCAGATGGCTCGAGATAGTGATTTAGACCTTGTTGAAGTTGGACCAAATGCCGTTCCTCCAATTACAAAAATAATGGACTACGGCAAGTATATTTACCAGAAAGAACGTCAGGAAAAGAAAACCGGCGGTGCTAAAAAACAGCGCGTTGAACTGAAAACAGTGAGAGTTGGTTTCAAGACCGGCGCTCACGATATGGCCTTCAAGGCAAAAAAGGCCCTTGAATTTTTAGAAGAGGGCCATATTTTAAAGTTAGAGTTAACCCTCCGTGGACGAGAAAAAGCCCTCGCTCCGATGGGGAAGGAAAAACTTCTCCAATTCCTCACAAACATCACCGTCCCCTATACTATACAGGAACAAATCAAACGAGGGCCCTACGGTTGGGTAATTACTATAAAAAAAGATATTAAATAGCTCCCCTTTCCAACATTGAAAATTGGAAATTGATAACTGAAAATTTTACCAATATGGCACACGCAGGAAAAACAAACAAATCATTTGCCAAGCGAATTAAAATGAGCGGCACCGGCAAAGTTATGAAACGACCACCGGGGCAGAATCATTTTAATTCCAAGGATACCGGCAATCAGTCCCGTAACAAGCATGGTGACAAAGTTGGCCCACACGAACTTACCGATAAAGTTAAGGCATTAATATTTAACTGATTACCCAAGAACGAAGTGATTGGTTGTAAGAAGTTACCCCCTCACTCAATTTAAAAAGTGAGTGAGGGGGTGGCAAGTTTACAACTATTCGCTACACTCATAGGTAAACATCCCATGACCAGAGTTAAACGAGGTGTAAGAGCCACAAAACGAAGAAAACGACTTCTTGAACACACCAAGGGTTTTTTGTGGACCCGTAAAAACAAATATCGCCAAGCTAAAGAAGCATTATTGCATGTTTGGAGTTTCCAGTTTGCCGACCGCAAGAAAAAGAAACGCACCATGCGTAATCTTTGGACCATTAAAATCAATGCCGCTGTTCGCGAACACGGTGTCACCTATTCCAAGTTCATTAATCAATTACTCAAAGCCGACGTCGCCATTGACCGTAAAATCCTCGCCGACCTCGCCGAACACGAACCCAAAGTGTTTGAACATATCTTCAAATCAGTTCAGTAAATTCTCAATTAAAAACCCGCCAATAAGGCGGGTTTTTAATTTTTAGCAGCGCCACGGAGAATCGAACTCCGATTGACGGCTTGAAAAGCCGCTGTCCTAACCGTTAGACGATGGCGCCAAACAACAGAACTATTATCGCATAAAAGTTGAGGAATGACAATAAAAATGATAAGATCTAATCCTAATGGCCAGGTAGTGAATATCCGACTGGATTGTATCTAGCGCCGAATTTTACTACTTCTCGGTTGATTAATTTATATCTTAATAATATTTGGTACTACGCATCCAGATACAATCTGAGGCGTATGTCGGATATCTACTACCTGGATGACTATTCTGGGAATTGAAACATCTTGCGACGAAACGGCAGTGGCCGTACTTAAAGTTAATCCTCCTTTGTATGAAGCTTCGGAAGGACACTTGGGACAAATAGAAGTACTGTCTAATATAGTATCGTCCCAAGTGAAACTTCATGCCGAATTTGGTGGAGTTGTTCCCAATCTCGCCGCCCGGGAACATGTCAAAAATATTTCTCACGTTTTTGAGACAGCATTAAAAAAAGCTTCCAAAACTGGAAACTGGAAACTGGAAACTGGAAACTTCCCCATCGATTTAATTGCTGTAACTCATGGACCTGGTCTTGGGCCAGCCCTTCTGGTTGGAATCGCTTTTGCCAAAACAATCGCCATGACTCACAACAAACCCCTCATTGGCGTGGACCATATGCGCGGACACGTGTACTCCAATTGGTTAAAACCAATTGGAGAAATTCCAAATTCCAAATTCCAAATTCCAAATAAATTTCCAGCAATGAATTTGATTGTCTCCGGTGGACATACTGAATTAGTTCTCATGTCCGACTATGAAAAATTTGAACTCGTCGGTGAAACAATGGACGATGCCGTCGGTGAGGCCTTTGATAAAGTTGCCCGCTTACTTGATCTGGGTTATCCCGGCGGACCGGCAATTTCTAAAATCGCCGAAAATGGTGACCCGAACCGATTCCCTCTCCCCCGCCCCATGCTCCATTCTAAGGACTTTAATTTCAGTTTTTCAGGATTGAAGACGGCAGTTCTTTATCTGCTCCGCGATTTAAAAGAAAAAGGGGTAGAAATTAATGACCAAACTAAAGCCGATATTGCTTCTTCATTTCAGGAATCAGCCGTTGACGTTCTCGTTCAAAAAACAATTCATTCAGCAAGAGAGTATGGTGTATCAACAATTATGCTTTCGGGGGGCGTATCCGCAAACACTCTTTTGCGCAATAAACTTAAAATTGCCACCGAAAAAGAAGGTCTTGTTTTTTTCTGCCCACCCCTTGTCTATACCGGCGATAATGCAGTTATGATTGCTCTGGCCGGTTATTTTGCTCATAAAAAAACAGGCGCTGTTGACCCCGACGCTCCGGTCGGGACAAGCTGGCAGACAATTGAGATGCAACCCAACCTCGGCTTTTAAAAGTGGGATTTTGTAGTAATATAAATATAAATGTCCGAAGAACTACCAAAGACCTACAATGCCGGTGAAGTAGAGGGTAAGATTTATAGACACTGGGAAGAGAGCGGTTTTTTTAATCCCGACAATCTGCCCGGGAAACGTGAAGAATCATTTTCAATTATTCTGCCTCCCCCAAATGTAACGGGTATTTTACATATGGGCAGTGCCCTAATGCTGGCCGTAGAAGACATCCTTATTCGTTACGCCCGAATGAGAGGGAAAAGAGCCCTTTGGGTTCCCGGTACTGACTCGGCAGCCATTGCCACTCAGACAAAAGTTGAAAAAGAAATTCAAAAAAAGGAGGGTAAAAATCGTCATGATCTGGGTCGTGAAGAACTTTTAAAGCGAATTGATAAATTCATTGAAGAAAACAAGACCACAATCCTGACTCAAATCAGGGCAATGGGAGCTTCGGTTGATTGGAGTCGCTATGCCTACACAATGGATAATGCCCGTTATCGGGCGGTTATGACCGCGTTTATTAGAATGTACGAAGAAGGATTAATTTATCGCGGTAATCGTATTGTTAACTGGGACCCTAAAGGTCAAACGACCATTTCTGATGATGAAATTGTTTATGAGGAACGAAAAGCAAAGTTTTATACTTTTCGTTATACAAAGGACTTCCCTATTTCTATATCTACTACCCGTCCTGAAACAAAGGTTGGTGACACAGCTGTAGCGGTCCATCCCGATGATCCACGATACAAAGAATATGTCGGCAAAGAATATGATTTAGAATTTGTGGGTGTTCCTCTCCATATTAAAATTATCGCTGATAAATCAGTGGACCCGGAATTTGGCACTGGTGCCTTGGGGGTTACTCCAGCCCATTCAATGATTGACTGGGAAATCGCGGAACGTCATGGTCTACCCGTGAAACAAGTTATCAATGAATATGCCCGCATGACGGTGGGTGGAGACAATTTATTGGATAAAAAAGTAGCCGAGGCAAGAGAATTTATTGTTCAGTGGCTTGAAGATAATAATCTTTTGGAGAAGACAGAGGAAATAACTCAAAACATCAGTACCGCTGAAAGAACCGGTGGTATTATTGAACCGCTTCCAAAACTTCAGTGGTTTGTGAATGTTAATAAAGAAATTCCCGGTCGTGGTAAAACACTCAAAGATATTATGCGCGACCCGGTTGCCAATAATGAAATCAGAATAATCCCCAATCATTCTACAAAAACATACTTCCATTGGATTGATAATCTCCGGGACTGGTGTATCAGTCGGCAAATTTGGTTCGGACATAGAATTCCAATTTGGTATCGTGGCGAAGAAATAAAATGCGGTCTAGAAAAACCGGAAGGTGAAGGATGGGAACAAGATCCCGACGTATTAGATACGTGGTTTTCTTCGGCCCTTTGGACTTTTTCCACCCTTGGCTGGCCCGATGAAACACCGGATCTTTTGTCATACCATCCAACCACGGTTCTTGAAACCGGGTACGACATTTTATTTTTCTGGGTTGCCCGAATGATTATGATGAGCGGTCTTCATCTTAAACAAATCCCTTTTAAGACAGTGTACCTGCATGGATTAGTACGAGATGAACAAGGAAGAAAAATATCAAAGTCATTAGGAAACAATCTGGATCCTTTGGAAATGATCGCCAAGTATGGAGCTGATTCGGTTCGGATGTCACTAATCATCGGCACCGCCGCCGGAACAGACAGTAAAATATCGGAACCAAAGATTAAGGGATATCGAAATTTCTCCACAAAACTTTGGAACATATCTCGCTTTGTCCTTATGAGCATTCCTGATCCAATAGAATTAGAAAAAATATCATTAGTACCCGAAGACCAAAAGTTATTGGACGAACTTTCAATTATTGCCAAAGATATTACCAAGGATATGGAAGAGTTTAGATTTTATCTGGCCGGTGAAAAAATCTACCATTATATCTGGCATACTTTTGCCGACAAAATTATTGAAGAAAGCAAAACAAAACTTGCAAGTGAAAATCCGGATATTAAGACATCAGCCCAACGAATGTTACTTGAAATACTTATCACCTGTCTTAAACTTCTCCACCCATTTATGCCTTTCGTTACCGAAGAAATTTATTCTAAACTACCCATCACCAACAAAAAGTTGTTGATGATTGAGACCTGGCCGAGTATACTGTAAGTAATGTCTCTCATGACTGCCGGTTTACTTGTCGCCCTTGGTCTTCTGCCCAGTTTGATCTGGATGTTTTTCTTTTACCGTCAGGACTGTCATCCAGAACCAAAATATCTCATCACCAAGACATTTTTGATGGGAATCATAATCTCTCCCCTTGCGGTACTCCTTCAATTGGGATTTAAACAAATTGATTCTTGGACACCCTTCAATACCTTAATCGCTCAAGGGTCATTGTTTTTTCTGTGGGCCGCCTTCGCCGAAGAATTTATAAAATATTATGCGGTTCGAACAATTGCCCTCACTGATTCGGCTTTTGATGAACCGGTTGATGCCGTAATTTATATGATAGTAGCTGGTCTTGGATTTGCAGCAATTGAAAATATCCTTTACCTCTTTACATCTATTGTCAGTAATGGAACCCAAACAACCTTGCTCCTTTGGGGTATGCGTTCGGTTGGTGCCACTCTTCTCCACGCTTTATCATCAGGTATTATCGGTTATTTTTTGGCTCTATCTTGGTTCTTCCAAAATCATCGCAAAAAATTACTTTTTGTCGGATTGGCTGTTGGAACATTATTCCACTTCTCATTCAATGCTTTTTTGGCCAATGCCGATAACCAATTCCGAGGATTAATGTTATCGGTTGGCCTCCTGTGCGTAATGGCGTTTCTTGTTTTCTTGTTGTTTGTTAAAATAAAGGAAAGGTCTTCAAGCGCTATTCCTCGTTTATCAGTGGCAACCGAAAAAGAAATATCATCTGCATAACCCATCCCGTTAGAAATGAACCCTACGGGTATATATATGAAAATCAATAATATAAAAATGATTGTAACTAGCCACCACCCCAAGACGGTGGACGGTTTGCTACATTTCTAACGGGATGCAGGACTTTTTTCCAGACGATAATCAAGATTCCATGTATCCCGTTTCACTGACGGTAAGCAAGAAAGATGCCAAAACAAAAGACGAAGGTCATTTGACCGTTGACGTTTATCAGACCGACGATGATATTGTTATCCGCTCAACCATTGCTGGAGCCAAAATAGAAGATATAGATATCCAGGTTACCCAAGACATGATTACCGTTAAAGGCACACGTAGGGCTGAGGAGCAAATCAATGCTGAAAGTTTTTTTCATCGTGAACTTTATTGGGGCGCATTCTCACGAGCTATCATTCTCCCCGTGGATGTTGACCCTGAAGGTGCTAAAGCCAGTTATAAAAATGGTATTCTGACTGTTCGCCTCCCTAAACTAGAAAAAAATCGGACCAAAAAACTTAAAATATCCGGCTGATTCCTCAAATGTTTCGCTCACCCTCTTTTAGAACTCTCATCTCCCGGCTCATAATCGCCGGGGCTGTTATCCTCATCGGCTTTCCGCTTGGGATGCTCGCCTATCTTCGTACCCTTGCTCCCCCACCGCCTGTACCGGTTAAAAATATCGCGTCACTTGTTGAACAATCTTCAAGTCACGATACGACCATAATTGTCGGTAATAAAAAATTTGTTATTAAAAAAGGTACGGTAGCCAACTGGACAGAATCATATACCCGCAACTATACGGGTGAAAAAGACGTCCGCTTTACTGATGCCATTGCTGACTATGTTTCCAAGTTGGCCAAAACTGCAAACCGGGTTCCTGTTGATGCTAAGTTTACTATCAATGATGGCAAGGCCATTATTTTGACGCCGGCTCAAAATGGCCAAGAACTCAATGTTCTTACCGCCACAACAGAACTTCGCCAAGGTCTCCTCGCCAATAAGTCGGAAGTAGAACTTGCACTAGAAATTACCGAACCGGCGATAACAGAAGAAAAAATAAGCTCCCTTGGTATTAATGACCGTCTTGCTATTGGTGAGTCCAATTTTACCGGCTCAACTACCGCCCGAATTCAAAATATTAAGGTTTCTTCAAAAAAATACAACGGCTTTATTATTAAACCCAATGAAACATTCTCTTTCAATACCATTCTCGGCGATGTGGTCGCTTCTACTGGCTATGCTCCGGAAAAAGTTATTAAGAATGGCCAAATTATGTATGAATACGGCGGGGGTATTTGTCAGGTCTCAACCACGCTTTTCCGAGCCGCTATTATGGCCGGTTTCCCCATTGTTGAACGTAAGCCCCACGCCTTTCCTGTTCATTATTATGAACCCCAAGGATTTGATGCCACTATTTATCCCGGCTCAAGTGATCTGAGATTTATAAATGATACTGCCGGTCCAGTTCTTATCCAAACCCATATCGTTGGCAAAAATATATATTTTGAGATATATGGCAAGAGTGACGGCAGAACAGTAACCATGAACGGACCATATCAATACGATATCCAACCGAACGGCGCCATGAAGGCCTATTTCACCCGCACAATTAGTTTCGCCGATGGCGCCAGCACCAGTAAAACCTTTTATTCAAACTACAGATCGCCAGCACTATATCCCACCGAACCGAATCCTTACCAATAAATAAAATAGAACTTTACCCGCACCTACTGGTGCAGGGCACTGCACTCCTCTTTAGTCGCTTGGTGCCCTCGAGAGGATTTGCACCCCTACGCCTTTCGGCACCGCCTCCTAAGGGCGGCGTGTCTGCTAGTTTCACCACGAGGGCAATATTCTTTTTTTACTTTTGGCTTATTACTTATACCTTTTGTCATAGTGTACCGATTTTCTGTCTTTTTTTCAATCAAGCATAAAATCCGTCGAGCTAAGCTCGACGGATTTTAACTTACGCATGCGTAACTAACTCGCTAAAGGACAGTCAAGAACTTAACCTCTGAAAGTAATAACGTATCCGATTGTTTGTAAGATAATACCGACAGCCAACACAATCGCTGCTCCAACAATACCATTCCAAACAATCTTTTTTGCTTCGGCCGGGTCAGATGCCATCATCCAACGAATACCGCCATAAACAATAACTATAACGGCGATAACCATACTGGCAACAATCAAGAATTGGGCAACTGAAGTAAGGATATTCTGAATTGCTGGAAGCGTTATTGCTGACCCACCCACAATAGGAGTTGGCGCAACAATCGCTAATTTTTGTAATTTATTCATAGCCACCCCCTTTCATATAATTATAAATTTTCATTTATTAATTTTGACTGGTTACTATTTACGGAATTATACAAATTCCCCAAAAACTTATCTGACAAAAGAATGTACCATCCACTATTGAATACACGGTGGCCAGGATCACACCAGTCGCCAAGATCACACCCGCACCAATCGTGGCATGTTTCAGCCGTAACAGCCCGTTCGTGAACTTGCTTGGATTGGCCTGAGCCATCATCGTCATTATACCACTCAAAACAATAAAAATCACGGCCAAAATCATGCTTGTTATAATCATAAACTGGGCGATATTGGTAACAATAACGGTTATAACATCTGTGGTAATTGGATTTCCAGCTGGCAAGTTAGCAAGAGCTGAAGTTGCCATAAAAATAATCAATAAGACGGCCGGAATTGCAAAAAAATATTTTTTTAACTTTTTAATCATTGTTATGGCGTATTTGGGCAACTAAGTGGTGTGTAATCCAGCCAAGATGTAGTACTTGGACCGGTATCGGCACTGCTGATTGCATTACCCACTGTCGCGATAATCGTATAAGCACCCAAAACCACAATCATACCCACCACGGCGTAACCCAAACTCTTTCTGGCAGTTGTAAATTTTGTTTCATTTCCTTGAGCAGCCATCATCTGAAATCCATACCAAACAATCATCACCACCATAACTATGGTTACAAAGCGGGTACTCCAACAGGCCAGACCGGTTACAATTCCAAATAAACTTTGAATCGTCAGATTAATACCCGGCGCATTTTGAAGGCCTCCACCAACAGTAGATGTGGCCGCCATCATCGGCACCGCCGGTAAAAACAATCCCCCCATCCCCGAAAATAACTGTATAAGATATTTTTTCATCCCGTTAGAGCCAGGAAGCGCTTAATCCTGTTTTGGATATAACGCTTGCCCATGCCAGTTTTAAGATACACTTCTCTATCTCGTGCATCTGTTTTATTAATACACATTTCATAATATATTAGTTCAAATGGGCCTCTTCCTTTCGTCTACGAAGTATACTTTCCGTCGTTGTGTTCCTGAAAGCGCTTCCGTAAATCCACCGTAAACCCTGTATACCAACGTTTATCTTTAGTACTTTGTATAATATAGACATAGTAGCATGTCATGGCTCTAACGGGATTCATGGTTAATTGCAAATAGTCGGATCGGCTGTGCATGATACTCCCGGCTTGTTCGTACAGAACCCGTTTACGCACAACGATTGGGTCGGTGGCGGATTGGTTCCACCAAGTTCAATAACGCTGATAATCAAACTTATGAATCCTTTGCCGATGAATATAATCGCTAGACCCATAACAGTGTACTTGAGAATATCTCTCCCTTTTTGAAAGTTAGCCGGTACCGGCCCGGCTGTCAACATTAAGAAACCCGCATACATAATCCAAAGCACCGCCAACGGCACGGAAATATAAATAATCCATTGAGTGACAATGTCTATAACATCAAACAAATCATTCGGTCCGCCCGCCAGTGGATTATCAATTGAAAACGTAAAAGATTGCGCTTCTGTCGCCGCAGTGCATTGATAATCACAATAGGAATTAGTATATGTCCCGCTTGTATCTGCAGTACATGCATTATTTACGCACTTGTATTTAGTTCCACTACCAGGAGGTGTAACGGCATCAATGAGAGCGCCGCCGGTATGATCCTTGCAAACCACCTGACAATCAGAGTGGGTCAGAGGGTCTGATATGATATTACCGCCACCGCCAATATATCCATCAGCACAATGGCATGGTTTTGGGTTTATACTTGAATAACAATTAAGACAGCCGTTTTGCGAACCATAAACTATTTCTTGTCTTGAGCTTTCTACATTCTGACCGCCGGCCCCGGCATAAGCTACAAAATAAAACTGAAACGTATTCGCATTTACACTAGGAGAACCCACGTTCCATCTTGTTGACAATGAACCATCTGCTCTCCAAACCACATCAGCAACAGTTCCGGCTGAATTAAATGTGCCTTGGACTTGGGCAAGAATTGGATCTACTCCCGTCACATCGTCATAAATGACATAATTGACCCCATTATTTGAACAACCAGTGCCAGAAACTTTCATATGCAAAGGTGATCCCATTATTGCTACCCCACTAAAGAGTGTGCTCCATTGGGCAGACGTTAATGTGCAGCTACCGCCAGTAGCGGTTAACTTTACAGTTAAATTAGGAGAGGTTATCTGGTTACTTGAACCATCTTGAGCTTTGATTTTCAGATAAACTGTTTGGTCGCCACTACGTCCTGAAAAATCTGAAGCGCTAAATGATGTCTGAAAAGAAATATTGCCTCCACCGCCAGTGGTTGCTGTAACCGTCAAAGTTCTAATACGAAAATCAACCCCGCTTTTTCCATAGACCTCTACAGTAAAAACCTGGCTATCACAACCGGTATTCCCCCCGAGTGTATATGGGACATTCTCTCCGAGAGTAATGGTGTCTTTACCCCACGTTCCAGTGCCTCCGCCGCTACTAAGAACACAGGCAGCACTGACATTATTTTTGGGGAAAAATAAAAATACTGCTAAAGCGCCAATGATCAATAAGAATCTTAAAAACTTCATTGGTTTCATTATATCGGATTTTGTGGATTAGGGGGAGGCGGTGTATCAACATTATTTGGAGGTGTGCCCGCCCGACCGGACGACGCCGGTCGTTCGGGCGGGGGTAAAGAAGTAGTATTTTTGCGTCGTTTGAAGAACCACCAAGCCAGACCGGCTAGTATCAATCCGCCTAGAGTGTAGAGGATACCGGACCAGAGTCCATTTGATCCACCAGTCGACGGAGTCGGTGTCGCGGTTGGTGGAACGGGCAATGATTGTTTGCAATCTTTGGGACAACTTAATGAATCCTCGCCCCGATCGGCGTTACAAACACCGTCATCATCACAAAATGAACTGTCGCTAACCGGAATGGTTAAGATCGGTTGGTTTTGAGAATCATAAAATATAACTTTCTGGCCATCGGCGACATATGGCGCTTTGACCGAAATTTTTCCTTTCATGAAATTAACATCGCCTTGTTTTGGGTCAAATATGAAATGGTCCGCAATCTCACCGAGCACATTAATAATCTCCCCCCGATATGGAAACTGGGTTGTAAGTGGACCCTGAATAAATTCTTCACTTATAATATCATATTTAAATTGAAAATCCCGATCAGCATTCAACTGGCCGTTGTCATAATAGAGGTGGAATAGATACTCCGCCTTCGGAATTTGTTTATCAGCTATTCCTTCGGCACCCACTACCAGCGGGACTAGTATTAATGATATAAGTAATATTTTTTTAATCATTGATAGCAAGCGTTAAATTGTTGAACATAATCTCTAGTTTCCACAAAACCAGTATTGCATGTCGTGTGACTAAGATTATTAAATACGCACTCATACCGCAGAGTGGGGCGTCCACTACAATCTGTTTCGTATTTATTGACAGCCGTGCTTGAACTGCTACAACTCTCGCTTAAAGCGAGGGCATTATCAGGATTTATACTCACATTACACCCATCACCTCCATTATACCCCGCCGCAATATCTCTTACTTGACCACCATAACAACGTCCGCCTTTAATTGATTTTGCGTATTCCGCCGCCATACAAATGTCCGCTTGGGCTACCATCTCAATAGTTTCGCCCGCTTGAAGCGCTTTTCCTTGAAGCCAGTCGCAGGTAACAGCATGATTAATACCGCACTGCTGGCGAAACATGTTTGCAGTCCCCGCTTGCATTTGCGTTAGTCCGCATGAAGGGGGCGTGCTACCGCTCTGCCGAGCGATTTTCCCTTGGGACTCAGTCCTTATAATTGCCTCAAGAAACTTTGCCGTATCTACACCAATGATTTGATGTTGACTCGCCACCGAAGAAATTAAGTATGTCCAGTCGGTTTTCCCGGGTGGAAGGGCTGGGTCACTTATAAACGGTTTACAGGTGGAAGCGCTGCACACTGCGGCCATGTTGCCACATTGTGTCCCTGCCACTGTCGTATTTACTTTAATCGTCAATCCTTTTGTCGCTGATTGTTTGGCTGAAGAAGAGTCCTCAACTTTAACAGTAAAGGTTGCGGTACCGGTTGTGGTTGGTGTTCCGGAAATATTGGAACCGGAGATAGCGAGACCAACTGGTAATGTTCCGGAAGATAGGGTCCAAATATATGGAGCCGTGCCACCGGTAGCGGATAAAGATTGGGTATAAGCCGTATTCTGAACGGCATCGGGTAGTGAAGCGGTAGCAATAGCAAGGACACCCCCTGTTGGCGCTTGGCAATTACCACTACAGACATTGGAGGTATATTGACCATTAGGGTCTAAAACACACCTATTACTGCTATTGCATGAGTATTTGGGTACGACCGTACTTGGAGGTGGTGGTGTTGTCCCATCTACTACATCTTTCAATGTCCCCGTAGTGCATTGAATTTGGTACCAAGGTGTACCTGGACACTCAGTATTAGTTGTGCAAGTTTTTGACGCATCTGTGTCACATACACCACTTTGCAGACAAACTCCAGCCGCTTGATTGGGGGCTAAACTCTTTAAAATAAAATTGGTAATGAGCCAGGCCCCGAGAATAATGGCAATACCGATAGCCGTATCCTTCATTATTTGTCGGCCCTTGGTCACCCCGCTGGAGTTGCCCTCGCGAGCATTGAAAAGAATAATAAAACCAGCAATAAGAAACATCAGCGTACCAACGGCTGGGACAATACCAAAAAATGTAAGGTCAATAACATTTTTCCCAAGTTCAATCAAAAGACACCGATTACAGGGTTGGGTATAATCGTGTGGAACTTGCGTACCATCAGGCAAAGTGTCCATCCGAGTCGCATTAGCTGGTTTATTGTTGAGACCGCACGGAACTATCGGAAACCAATCCACTGCTGAAGCAGTACGTGGCAATGTAAACAATAACGAAACCAACAGAACGATAATTGTGAGATATTTTTTGGCCACTTGATTTCCTACCAATTACTAATCCTTACAAATGTACGAATAACATCGGCTTCGGTTATTTGTATATTCGTATCAATTCGTAATTAGTAGAACTACTTCTGCATCAACACTGTCACCCGAGATTCGGCCCGACTCACTGCATCCCGAATTGGTAATCGATTAAAGTTAACATCGTCAATCATATCGGCAAAAATTGTCTCAATGACTATATTGTCGGCTTGATACCAAGAACGAGCTGAAAGGGCTTGAACGGCAAAAACACCAAGATCAGGGTCATTACGCTGAAGATCAATTAAATCACGGCGGGCTGATGGTCGTTTTGTAGCATTAAGATAAGTCGTCACTCCTTCCCTGGAAGCAAGGTAATTTACAAACTTCCAGGCCTCAACCGGATGAGCCGATTTGGATGTCACAGCAACTGCCCAATAATTGGCAAAATTACGAATATCATTCAATGATGCTTGGGGCATCGGCGCCACGGCAAAATTTAAACGTGGCGCTTTAGAACGGATCACTTGTGAGTTATGAACATAGCCGACCATCATCGCCAGTGTTCCTTCCGTAAAGGCATCAATTGAGTAATGTTGGCTATCATTCCAAGAATAATTTGGGTTACGAGGATTGGCAAAGTCCGTATAATATTGCACGGCAATCTCACCAACATGCTGACCATCTATACCCGAACCAAATGTTGCTGAATGTTGATCAGCTGAAGTCATTTGGACCCCGGATTGAATCATCATGCCCATCAAAATATCAGTTGAACGATTAATATTGCGGGCTGTGCCCAATGAAAATCCGGATTGAATAATGTTACCGCTCTGATCAGTCCTGGTTAATAATCTAACATCAGCATTAACTTCTTCCCATGTTTGAGGTGGCCGAGTGATACCGGCACTATTGAATAGGTCTTTATTGTAATAGAGTCCAAGCGTATCAACATATAGAGGCATACCGTAAATTTGAGTATTATTATAGACAAGATCTTGATAGGCCACATCAACAAATTGGTCTTTAAAACTCTGAATCGTAAATGGATTCTTTTTATCAGGCACGTCAGGCGGTAATGGTAGAAATTTATCACCATGTTTTGGTAACCAAGTATTATGAATCATCAAAACATCAGGCCCAGTACCGGCCGCAAGGGCGTTCACAAATCCTTGTTCGTATTGTTCAAAGGTGAACATCCGATACTCAATATCAATATTACTATTCTGGGCTTTAAAATCAGTAATGACTTTATCAAAAGCGTTGCGATCATCAAAGACGCCCCAAAATTCAAGTTTTACCGGAGTTGAACCCCCTCCCCCAATATTCCTCAAAATCAAAACAATAGTAATAAAAACCGCAATCACAATAATCCCGACGAGAATGTAAAAAAGTTTATTGCTGTTCACAGAAATTTACAATTTACTAATTTACAATTTTCAGTAAATGTATCAATTGATCAATGAATCATTGAAAATTTATTGTAAATTGAAAACTGAAAATTGATTATTATTTCCGAAAGATCATTCCGTAATGAAATTGACCGGCATTAAATTGTCGGACAAATGTGAATCCTTCAGCGACGAATAATGCTTGCATATCGTTGGTATCAGTTCGAAGCTCATTGGGCGGACCTAGGCCACCGCCACTCTTTTTCCATTCAACCAAAATTATCGTTCCTTGGGACTTTAAAACTCTTTTTGCTTCTTTTAATATGTCTTGTTTTTTATTTGACTGAAAGAGAATGTTTATGAGTATGACCATGTCTTGGGATTCATCATTTGCCCCAGTATTTCCAACAATCTCCAAGTTGGCCCGTTTCGTTTCAATATTTTCTAAACCCACTGCTTTAGCTTGGGCTTTAAAACTATCCAATTTGTCTTCCATAATATCTAAAGCCAGAACATGACCATCTTTCCCAACTCGCTGAGCAACCAAAATTCCAATGTGGCCCGCGCCACACCCAAAATCAGCAATATTCATACCTGGGGAAATACCAAACTCCCCGACAATGATGTCGGGGTTAAGAAAACCCTCTGATGAAAACGGGGCCGATTCCATCCTTTAATTTTATCACTAAAATCACCTAAAGTTATCCACGAATTAGAAACTTGCCCTTTAGCCCCAGACCCACGGAACCAGTCCCGTCGGTTCCCCCGCTTCGCGGGTCCCCTTCCGCTACTGGGTCTTAAGGGCAAGTTTCTAATTCGTGTTTATTTTGAAAAATAAATGATCGATTTTGTAACTCGCTGGCCCAGCCAAATTCAAGGCGCGAGCGAGCACCGAAGTGAGCCGTATTTGGAGATACGGCGAACGAGGAGCACAGCGGCAACGCAGAAGTTGGCTGGGAGCCCGCTTCGGCGGCTGAAAGCCGCAGCGGTGCGGCCAGCGAGTTACGCGACTACAACGGAAGCGAGTTTATCACCAGAGTCAAGACGCATAACTCTTACTCCTTGTGTCGCCCGCCCAAGGATAGAAATACTCTCAATAGAAGTACGAATTACTTGACCCTTAAGAGAGACGGCGATAATTTCTTTTTGTTCTTCTGAAGTAATATGAGCTGAAACCAATTTCCCTGTTTTGGGCGTCAATTTTGCGGTCATAATTCCGTGACCGCCTCGTTTTTGAATTTTATAGGCCCTAAGATCCGAGCGCTTACCATAACCATTTTCCATGAGCACTAATAAATTAAGACCCTTCTCCGCCCCGGACGGAATAACATCTGCGCCGACAACACGCTGATCCTTGTCCAGACGTACACCAATCACACCGGAAGCTCCTCTTCCCATTGGTCGGACATCCTTTTCTTTAAATCTAATTGCGTTACCGCCTGATGTTACTAATGAAATTTGATCGTCACCTGATGTTGGTAAAACCCAGCCCAAACGGTCATCACCATTAAGTTTAATGGCGATCATACCGTTGCGTCGCACCTGTGAAAAAGCGTCCATTTCTACTTTTTTAATCACACCATGATCGGTTGCCATGAAAAGGTACATCTGTTTTTGGTCTTTTGGAATCGGCACAATTGCTGTAATAACATCACTGGGTGAGACCTGTAAGAAATTAACAATCGCTTTTCCTTTTGATTGTCGGGACGATTCCGGAACTTCATAGCCTTTGGTTTGGAATACCTTACCCGAATTGGTAAAGAATAATATATTATCGTGGGTGTTGGCGAGGAAAAAATGGGAAATCACATCTTCTTCTTTGGTGGCCATGCCCATCAATCCCTTGCCTCCTCGTTTTTGGGATTTCAATATATCGGGAGCCATCCGTTTCACATAACCGTCCCGAGTAATCATAAAGAGTGAATTCTCTTCCGGAATCAATTCTTCTTCGCCAATTTCACGAAGAGCGGACTTCACGACTTTTGTCCGTCGTTCGTCGCCATATTTTTCCTGAATTTCTTTGAATTCTGTTTTTACCAAGCCCAAAATTTTCTTCGGGCTCTTGAGTAAGTCCTCAAGATACGCAATGAGTTTTAATTTTTCAGCCAGTTCTTCTTCAACTTTTTTCCGTTCTAGTCCGGCTAAGGCCTGCAGACGCATATCCAAAATCGCTGCCGTCTGTTTATCCGAAAGCTTAAACTTTTTCATTAAATTAACCGCGGCATCTTCTTTGGAAGCTGAAGCCCGAATAATTTTGATAACTTCGTCAATATGGTCAAGAGCTATTTTTAGACCCTCCAAAATATGGGCTCGGTCTTTGGCCTTCTGAAGTTCAAACTTACTGCGCCTAATAATTACTTCTTTGCGATGATCAATGAATTTCTCAAGCAAGCCCTTCAAGCCAAGAATCTGGGGTTGAATCCCGTCAACCAAAGCGAGCATATTGAAGTGAAATGCCTTTTGAAGCTCGGTGTATTTAAATAACTGATTCAAGACCTTACGCGGAAATGCATCTTGTTTCAAATCAATGGCAATACGCATGCCGTCCTTATCTGATTCATCACGCAAATCTCTAATACCATCAATCTTTTTTTCTTTTACCAAGTCGGCAATCTTGATAATCAATTCTGATTTATTTACCTGATATGGAATTTCGGAAATAATAATTTGAAAACCTTTCTTGGCACTTTCCACGATTTCCGCCTTGCCCCGAGTAATAACCGGTCCCCGACCGGTAGCATAGGCATTAATAATATCTTGTTCATTGTAGATAGTAGCGCCGGTCGGAAAATCGGGACCCTTCACAAATTGCATCAAGTCCTTAAGATCGGCGTCGGGAACATCAATTAAATGCATCATGGCCGCCAAGACCTCGGTCAAATTATGGGGTGGGATATTGGTGGCCATACCAACAGCGATACCCATTGAGCCATTAATTAAAAGATTTGGAACGCGCGTCGGCAAAACAACCGGCTCTTGGTGGGAGCCGTCATAGTTATCACGAAAATTAACTGTATCTTTATCAATGTCGGCCAAAAGTTGATCGGAGATGCCGGCAAGACGGGCTTCGGTATATCGCATCGCCGCTGGCCGATCACCATCAACCGATCCAAAATTCCCCTGACCATCTACTAACGGATAACGCAAAGAGAAATCCTGAGCCATTCTAGCCAATGAGTCATAGATGGCAGTATCTCCGTGTGGGTGATAGTTGCCCATGGCATGACCGACGACTTTGGCCGACTTTTGCGGTTTTGAAGAATGACGCAAACCCATTTCTTGCATGGAATACAAAATACGCCGATGAACAGGTTTTAAACCATCACGCACATCCGGCAAAGCACGATCAATAATCGTGCTCATAGCGTATTCCAAATACGATTGCTGGACTTCTTCTACTATTTCTCTTGACTTAACGTTGTCGGACATAAATTAAATTTCCTACTAATTACAGATTACTACAAATATACGAATAACTGATTGGGATTGCATTTGTATATTCGTTTAGATTAGTAATTGGTAGTAACTATCGGTTTCCTGATACTGGTAACGGATGAATCTGATCATCTCCCGTTGTGGATTGATTATTCACAACGTCTGTCTGTTTATTGTCTCCAAACAGATTATAAATCTGGGCCTTACCATCACTGAAAACTTGAACAATAGAGCCGAATAGCGACTTTGATTCTTCGGCAAATTTCTTATCTTGGGCTTGAGATTGTTCTTCAGGATTCAATAACGCATAAATGTTGCGCTGAAAAGAATTGAACCACACGAAAACAACAACCGCAACTACAACGATCGTACAAAGCACTGTTGCCAGTTCACGAACATGGTGAGGTTGTTGTCTGATTTCGTGGATGATGTGTTTCATAATATGTTTGACGACTGATTTACAGCTAACCCTTTAGACCCAGTAGCGGAGGGGGTCCCTCTGGGGGAACCGACGGGACTGGTTCCCCGGGTCTGGGGCGAAAGGGTTGGTTGTAAATCACAGAGTGAACATTACCAATTTTGTTTCTTCGGCCGGCAGTAATTTTTTAACAATCTTATATTTCTCTACTTTTTCCGGAGTAAGACCCAGTTCTTTTACGAATTTTTCCGGAGCTTCTAGTTTATCGTTCAATGAACCATCTTTATAATGCATTGGAATTACAATCTTGGGTTCAATTTGATTAATAACCTCAACTGCGGTTTTGGCATCAATTGTGTACGTCCCACCAACCGGAATCATTAAAATGTCTACGTCGCCAATGTCTTCTACCTGATGGTCCGTTAACACGTGACCAAGATCACCCAAATGACAAATATTTAAATCTTCGGCCTTCAATACATAGATAGTGTTCAATCCCCGCTCCGCCCCCTCTTTATTATCATGAAAGGACTGGATACCACGAATAGCAATGCCATGATTCTCATACTCACCCGGATTCTGAATGATAAATGCCTCCGGATTAGCATCTTCTATATTACTGTGGTCGTGGTGTTGATGGCTCACCAAAATGATATCATCTTTAATTCTGGGTGGTTTGAGTCCGATTTCTTTGGAAAACGGATCAATCAAAATACTACCCTCTTTGGCTTCCAATCTGAAACAGGATTGTCCATACCAGGTAATAGTCATATATAACTTGCTGACCGCACGCTCGCCTTTCGGCTTTGAGCGGCTCTCGGCCAATTCCTTCGTTAAAATCTCCGCTTGATTCTCGGCGTATGTCTATACGCCTCGTCTCAATGCTCGATTTTGCCTCGGACTTGACCAAGTCAGCGGCGTTCTAGGTACTTTAATTGTAGCAAATTTGAAAGACAAAATCAATGGTAAAAAAGAAGAACGCCGCGATATTCTGCGACGTTCAATGCAATCTGACTCAGCTTACTTGGTCAGGAGCTTGCCCAAAAGCTCGTTGTTCTTTTTCAGTAGCTTATGGGCCTTCTTTCGAAACTCTGGTGCTTGCATTTGCTGCTCAATCTCTTTCCCAACGGCAATGCGAATGATCTCGCCGACTGGCTTGCTGTTGACTTCGGCAATTAGCCGAAGTCTTTCCAAGTCATCTACCGGAATTCTTACTGACACTATTCTGTCCATGAGCTTATACTCCTTGAGAACACCCTCGGCAAACTCCAAGAATGTTGCCCATACAATACATTGTTACTAATAATAAGTCAACCCAGCGTAATGGTTCAATCGCTTGCAAAACTTATTACTTTAGTGTATATTATTATCACTCTTATTAGGAGAGCTCAAAAATCAATTAACATCGGATTTCTCGTTCAGGACTTTGATTAAAAGGCCCCGTGGAGATTCCGAATCTTCTTTAGTATGACCGAATCCACGACAGAAATTAAATCAATGAAGGATCTTCTTTTAAAAGAAGAATTTTTCCTTCCTAAACCCGGCAGTATTTTAGGTGGAACAATTATTAACACTTCCAAGACCAGTGTCATTGTTGACCTTGGTCCCATTGGAATCGGCATCGTTTACCCCGGCGAATTTTACGACAATCCGGATCGGATGAAGACACTCAAAGCCGGCGATACAATATCTACCATGCTTATTGAATTGGAAAATGACGAGGGTTATCGTGAACTTTCCCTCAAAGCTGCCCAGGTCACAACTGCCTGGCAAGATGTTAAAAAAAAGAGAGAATCAGGTGAAGTTATAGACACCATAATCGTGAACATCAACAAAGGCGGTTTGATTGTTGAGGTTTCCGGTATCCAAGGTTTTCTCCCCTTGTCCCAGCTCGCCGGCGAACATTATCCTAAAGTAGATGGTGGTGACACGACTAAAATTGTCCAAGCCCTTCAAAAATTCAAAGGTCAAGTATTTAAGGTCAAAATTCTTGATTTTAATGAAGCCGAAAACAAACTCATCGTCTCCGAACGGGCTATTCAAGAAGAAGCCGCCAAAGAAGAACTGGGAAAATTGGCTATTGGCGAAACAGTAAATGGTACCGTCACAGAAGTAACGGATTTTGGAGCATTTGTAAAATTAAGTGACACTTTGGACGGCTTAATACATTCTTCTGAAATTGATTGGAAATTTATTGAAAATCCGCGCGAGATCCTACATATTGGCGACACTGTCACCGCCAAGATTATAAGTTTGGATGGCGGTCGGGTTTCTCTTTCCCTCAAAGCCCTCAAAGAAGACCCTTGGATCGGAATTGATAATTTGTATCAAGTCGGTCAAAAGATTAGAGGCAAAATATCCAAAGTTCGCAACTCTGGAGCATTTGTGGAATTAGCCGGCGATATCATTGGTTTCGTCCCCCTGGCTGAACTTGGTGGTCAAACCCCACAAGAAGCCCTGGTTGCCGGACAAGAATATGACATGGCCATTCTTAGTATTGATGCCAAGGATCACAAACTCACTCTTACTCTCGACAATAAGGCAAAAGAGTAGTATAATCCCGTTAGAAATTAACCCTAACGGGAGCACGACGGTTAATTATTGATTAAAGCTATCTGCCAGTCCCACCACCACAAAGCGGTGGACGGGTAGTAAAATTTCTAACGGGATGAAATCCTACATTCGTTATTTTTTAATTGTTTTTGGAATCTTAATGATCACAGCTGGAATTGCTGCTTTCTTTGATTCTTCTTTTAAGAGTCCCCCCGTTATCGCTCTATCTGAATTAGTTACTAAAATCAATGCCGGTGATATTAAAGAAATTAACGTTACGGGTGACACTATTAAAATCATTGCCACCAATGGTGACCAATCTTTAACCAAAAAAGAGACGGCTATTTCTGCGTTTGAAACACTCATCAATCTTGGAGCTGACAAGGCCAAACTTTCAGCGATAAAAATTCAAATCCAAGAGCCGTCGGGTTTTGAATCCATTGTCTCCGGTCTTATTCCAATCGTCCTTCCGTTTCTTTTTATCTGGCTAATTTTCTGGTTTATGTTCCGTCAGGCCCAGAAGGGCTCAGGTCAGGCAATGTCTTTTGGGAAATCAAAGGCCCAACTCGCCGATACTTCCGGTGGTAGCCGAAAACCGGTAACATTTGCCGATGTCGCAGGACTCATTGAAGCCAAAGCTGAAGTGTCCGAAATAGTTGAATTCCTAAAAGATCCAAAGAAATTCCAAAAACTCGGCGCCCGAATTCCCCGTGGTGTTTTGTTGGTCGGTTCACCGGGTACCGGCAAGACCCTCCTTGCCCGAGCGGTTGCCAATGAGGCCCATGTCCCCTTTTATTATGTCTCGGGTTCTGAATTCGTAGAAATGTTTGTCGGGGTCGGCGCCAATCGTGTTCGTGACACCTTTGAACTCGCCAAGAAGACAGCTCCCTCTATTATCTTCATTGATGAAATTGATGCCGTCGGTCGTCACCGTGGAGCCGGTCTTGGTGGTGGTCATGATGAACGCGAACAAACTCTCAACCAAATCTTGGTGGAGATGGACGGTTTTGATACTAATAATGCCGTCATTGTAATGGGCGCCACAAATCGTCCTGACATTCTTGATCCGGCCCTACTCCGTCCCGGTCGTTTTGACCGACGTGTAATTCTTGATGAACCATCGCTCAAAGACCGCGAGGCGATCTTAAAAATTCATGCTATGGACAAACCCCTCGCCAAAGATGTTAATCTTGTTCCCGTTGCCGAACGCACCGTGGGATTTTCCGGCGCGGAACTGGCCAATCTGTTAAATGAAGCCGCTATCTTGGCCGCCCGATCTGATCAAAAAGAAATTACCCAAGACAATATCCTGGAAGCAATTGAAAAGGTCATCCTTGGTCCGGAACGACGCAGTCATATTTTAACCAAAAAAGAAAAAGAGATTACCGCCTATCACGAAGCCGGCCATGCTTTGGTGGCATCATCATTACCTCACTCCGATAAAGTCCACAAGGTCTCCATTGTTTCTCGCGGTCGGGCTGGTGGCTTTACTATGAAAGTGCCCAGCGAAGATAAATATCTTAAATCCAAACCGGAATTTGAATCGGAACTGGCGGTTCTTTTGGCCGGTTACGCTGCCGAAAAATTAATCTTTAAACAAGTAACAACCGGTGCTTCCAATGATTTGAAAGTCGCCTCCGAACTCGCCCGCCGAATGATTACCCAATACGGCATGTCCGACACCCTTGGCCCCGTCTCCTTTCACGAAAAAGACGACCTAGTGTTTTTAGGCAAAGATCTTTCTTCGGCTAAAAGTTATTCCGAAACAATCGCCTATCAGATAGATACAGAGATAAAGAAATTTGTCTCTAAGGGTCTTGCCTCCGCCAAAAAAATATTGTCCCAACACATTGATAAACTCAATCTCATCGCCAAAGAACTCATCAAAAAAGAAACTCTGGAACAAAAAGAGTTCTACGCCCTCGTTAGGTAGCGAATAGCCAATAGCGGGTAGTGATTAGAACTTAGTCGGAAAATATAATAAGCTATGATAGTCGGGCGTGTAGCTCAGTGGTAGAGCACGTCACTTATAATGACGCGGTCGATGGTTCGATCCCATCCACGCCCACAGCAGTTTAAAATTATGCGCGGTTAGCTCAGTTGGTAGAGCGCTTCCTTTACACGGAAGATGTCGAGGGTTCGAGTCCTTCACCGCGCACAAAATGCAAATCTCCAAAGTTTACGAAGACGATAATCTTCTTGTTATCAATAAACCGGCGGGACTTATCGTTCATCCTAAAAATGCAAGTGATATTCAGGAAAGTGTCGTCTCTTGGCTCATTAAAGAATACCCCAACATCGAAAATGTCGGCGAACCTTTTATCGCTTCAGGCACGGAAAGTCCCCGAGCCGGTATTGTTCATCGTTTAGACAAAGACACCTCAGGTCTTTTGGTTGTCGCCAAAAACAATGAGACCTTTTATTACCTAAAATCCCTCTTCCAGACCCGTAAAATTCAAAAACATTATTACGCTCTCGTGTATGGCCGACCCAAGGAAGGCCACGGAATTATTGATGCCCCCATGGGTAGAATCGGCCTAAAACGAACCATCAAACTCGATGGCAGCAAGTTAATCGATGGTAAATCTGCAATTACTGAATACGAAATTGCCAAGAGTTTTGATAAATTTACCCTATTAGATGTTGCCCCTAAGACCGGCCGAACTCATCAAATTCGCGTCCACCTCCAATCTATTGGTTGCCCTATTGTTGGAGATCCCATCTATGGACCAAAGGGTTGGCAAAAACCCGCCGGGCTGACTCGCCTCTTTCTTCATGCCTACAAACTTGAATTTACCACTCAAGATGGTAAATCGTTAGTATTGGAATGCGAACTCCCTTTAGAACTAAAAACTATACTTGAGGATTTATCCCGCACATAAGGAGGACCACCTCTGATGGCCCCGCCGGTCCTCCTTATGTGCGGGATTTACAGAAAGTCATCTCTGTGCTAGAATAACCAAGCATTATGAATTCTATATCTAAATTCCGAACCGGCCTGACGGAAACCGACAAATTTGAAACCATTAAACCTGGCTGGACTATTCGCGTTAACCAAAGAATTAAAGAAGGTGAAAAGACCCGCGTGCAGGCCTTTGAGGGTATGGTTATTTCTCGTAAGCACGGCTCTGAAGCCGGGGGTACCATTACTGTCCGCAAGGTATCTGATAACATCGGCGTTGAAAAAACATTCCCAATTTATCTCCCCTCAATTGAGAGTGTCAAAGTTGTCCGCAAGGCCAAAGTTCGTCGCGCTAAACTCTATTTCCTCCGCGATAAGACCAACAAAGAAATCCGTAAGAAAATCCGCACCGAACAACCAAAAGTCATTACTAAAGTCAGTAAGAAAAAGAAAGCGGTTGAAGTCGCCGAGTAATCTTCTCAATAAATCTCTTTTCTGTTAGAATTTCTCATACATTGCGGACGTGGCGAAACTGGCAGACGCACTACCTTGAGGTGGTAACGGGGGCAACCCCATGGAGGTTCAAATCCTCTCGTCCGCACCAAGCGACTGAAGAGAAGCGAAGTGCCCTGCTCCAGAAGGAGCGGGTGCAGTTCCTCATGAAGCGCGGTTAGCTCAATTGGTAGAGCGCCACATTGACGTTGTGGATGTTATAGGTTCGAGTCCTATACCGCGCACCAAAACATAACCAATCAAAAACTCCCTTGAGGGAGTTTTTGATTGAGGTGTTATTTGACGAGAAATATTTGGTATTTTATTTTATAATCCAACGTCAACTTTCACCTCTGTTTCTGACTCAACTTCAATAGAATCTTCGGAAGATGTTTCTTGATCTGATTCATTTTCCGTTTCTTCTTTTATTTCTATATCATCATCAACGTCAGGTATCTTCATCTCAAGTTCAATTTTTTCATTCATATCCACTAAAAGTTTGGCTTCCTGCGCAATACGAATTGCCTCTTGGAAACTTGCGAAAGCTTCTCCGTACGTTTGCGCTTCTATTTCCGCTTTTCCGCGAGCAACCACGCTTTCTGCTACTTCAAGTCGGGCTTCCGCCTGCGCGCTAACGCTTGCGCTTACGGATGATTTCATCTGTTCAATAAAGTTGCGAGCTTCACTGATTTTATTTTCCGCCGCTTTAAGCTTTCCTTCTGCGGCAGATCTAAATTCGCCATTTGCCTCAACGGACACTTTTACTTCAGCGTTACTTCGAGCTTTCACAGTTGTGTTTAAGAGAGCGCGAACTTCCAATAAAAGGGATTCTACCTCAGCGCGAATGTTCCCTTTTTCGGCGGCTATCCGAGATAATACTTGTTCATGGGCTTTAAGTGATGCCTCAAAATCTGAATTGATTTCAAGAGAAGCATTTGTATTTTGTTCTGTCTCTATTTTTTTCGTCTGATCTTCAAACGCCTTAGAATGACCATCTAAACGAGATTCTATTTGAGCGCGCATCTCGGCATTTAAGCGCCCCTCCGCGGCAAGTTTTTCAGCTTCTTCCAAACGTCGCTCAACTCGGCGCGCATCCCATTTGGCTTGCGCTTCACTAGAAACAGCGAACCAACCACGAACTTCCTCATTAACGCTGACTTTCACTGGGTACAAGACATCCCCGGTAAGAGCACTTTCAGCGGCAAATGATGTCCCTCCCCCAACAAGTAATGCGATAATTAATATAATAGGCATAGGTTGTAGTTTATTAATTAATATTTTTTTTAATGTCAATATTTCCACGAAAGAGGAAATATAGGATTTCGACCTTTCCTGCAATATGTGTCGTATAGAGTCCACATTTCTTACAGGGTGTTTTTCTGTAAATAACAACAACTCCGCCCTCATTTTCTCTTTTTCTATAGACGAGAGCTTTACCAGTTCTACTTTATTAAAAATGTTTAGAGAATTTTTGTCCATAATATTTAATGACTAATCTAGTTCTTTTTCTGTTAATTGCCGCAGTTTGTTCATTCCTCTATGAATACGCACCGATACAACATTTTCTGATACTCCTAGTACAGCTGATATTTCTTTCGGAGATAGATCGTCAATAAACCGCATCTGTACAATATTTCTATATGATTCATCCAATAGTTTCAGCTTCTGAACAATACCTTTCGCCACAAGGCGCTGTTCCAGATTGGACGCATGCTCATCTTCGGGGGAAAACCCTTCTTCCATAAGTTTATCTAACGAAAGGGTCTTTTTCCTTCTTATTTCGTCCACGATGACATTGTGCAATATGCGGTATAAAAAGGCGCGAATATTTTCAATTTCTTTGCCTTGAGAGAGATATATCCATGTCCTGCAGAATGTCTCCTGCACCAAGTCCTTTGCCAGCTCTCGGTCATAGATTCTGAAGTAGCAATGACGAAACAACGCATCAGCGTATGCATCGTGCACTGCCAAAAATTGTTCTTCAATACCGGGCTTCATGATAGATGTCGGAAAGAATGCAAAAATCTTACATCAATATTTCTTTAATAGTACCAAAATATTTGGAATTGGAAATAGAAAAAAGGATCCAATTTCGTCAAACAATCGCACCTCAATCAAAAACTCCCAGATGGGAGTTTTTGATTTTCATGTGCCGGGTCCCAGAGTCGAACTGGGCACGCCTGCCTCTTCAGGGCAGCGCTCTACCGATGAGCTAACCCGGCAATCACTAACGGGTCAATCATATCATCTGCCTTATCTTTTTTCAATTGTTATCCCCTTTTTTGATGACATATGCACTTTTCCACTTTCAAAACCGAACCCGTGTGTTATATTAAAGGTATAAACTACAGACAACTTCTAAAATATATCAACATTATGAGAAAAGATAAAGTTAGAGTTTATAAATTACGACGAGAGGGTAAGAGTTACAAAGAGATAAGAAAACTCCTAGGTACTCCTTTAAGTACCATCGCTGGTTGGTTGAAAGATGAGGAATGGTCAAAACAAATAAGAGATGAGTTGGGGGCAAAAGAATCCATGGCATTCCCCTCAAAATTAATTGCTATCCAAAAAGCCAACAAAGCCCGATGGATAAAGAAATATAAAGAATACAAGTCAACTGCCGAATTGGAATTTTCTAAGTTTCAAAACGATCCTCTTTTTATATCAGGGCTTATGCTTTTTTGGGGTGAAGGAAATAAATCCCCCAAAGACAGCACTGTCAGATTGGCCAACAGTGACCCAGCCATGATTAGAATATTTTATAATTTTCTTACCATTACCATGAATATTGATCCGGAAAAAATAAAAATACACTTACTGCTATACCCAGATCTTGTAGATGATATGCAAAAATCATTCTGGAGCAAATCTATAGGCATTCCACTATCCCAATTTATAAAATCAACCTACATAAAAGGTAAGCATCCGACACGCCGATTATCATATGGGGTTTGTATGATTTACGTATGTAGCCGAGAGTTGAAAGACAAGATATTGGTTTGGTTAAATCTCTATCAAAAACTTCTTGTCTAATGGTTATTTTTGAGGTAACATACAAAACATAATTCGCGGGTATAATATAGTAGTAGTATATTTCCTTGCCAAGGAAAAAGCGTGGGTGCAAATCCCATTACCCGCTCCAATACAAAAACAGGCCCTAGGGCCTGTTTTTGTATTGGAGCGGGTCTTTATCTAATAACTCCACCCCACTCAATAACTGTAAATCCTTCCCGTGGAATTGAATGTAACTGGACGGGCTCCACTTGGACTGGTTTATTCAATGGAGAAAAGTCCATCAATATGCGAATGATTGTGTCCGGCTTAGGAACAACCAGCATTGGCGCCAAAGTGTCCATCGCCTGAGTGCCGAGGAAACTAACAAAATAGTACGGGGATCCCTGCATACGTGGCTCCCAAAATTCAACAAAATTAGCAATCTCTTTTGTATTTAATCCAAGCTTAGTTAACGAACTTAACAAGAACGTATGAACATTACTTTGAGCCACAACAAACCCTTTCTTCGGTTGCTCATAAATTCCACCCCTTCCCTCCCAGAACAAGTATGGATATTGTTTTCCCGATTGTATTTCCGTAAGTGTTCCATCCGGCTGGGCTAAAACTTTCCACCCATTATCATACTGGGGTTCCGTATAACTGAAACCTCCTTGGGGCTCAAGATACACAGAAACTTCAGTTGCATGTTCCGGATAAAGATAGATTACCGGTTTACCACATTCGGCTTCCGGAACAAATTTTGCGTTTTCAAACTTGATTAAGCGCTGGAACGGATCCACCCAAAAGAACATCGGGTGAGAATTTATATATTCTTCGTAAGTAAATCTGTCTTTAAGATATTTATTCTCATAACTATCCTTTAAGAGCTTGTGGTTAGTATCTTTGAGTTGATAAATGGTGTCACCTTTTGAGTTTGTTCCGGCAACAACAAGATCACTTGTTTGATTTATTGTGTCTGTAACTACTGAAGCGTAGTTACTACTACCACAACCGGTTACATCTGAATAGTTATATTGATCAGTATTGCGCGAACCACCACTCCAAGTCACTTGGGGTACTCTATCATCCCCCACAAAATCAACTACGAGCTTATAGGCAACCTTAGTTCCATCAGGAGCGCGCATATAAAATCCATTTCTAGTTGTAGTATCTTGGACCCTCGAAGTAAATACATCTCCTTGGGAAATACTGAATGACTTTTCTGAATTTGTAACTAATAAATCAAACATCCCGCGGAAAGTGGAATCACGCTTAAGAATCTGTCGAGGTTTCAGCCCTTTGATTTCATCAGGAAAAGCTAATCCGGGTAATTCATAGTCCGCGTCTACCGTTACTCCACTATTTAACTTCATATACTGACCGTCACCAAGTGAATCTGATTGTTTTTTAAGAACATAAATATCTGATCCTCTCGATTGTGAAGACATTAAAACCATTCTATAAATATTTGGACTAAAACACATACCGTAACATCCACCTTCCATAACCACAACTCGGCCATCTTTATATTTGCCAGAAAGAACCGTGCCAACATAATAATACTTGTCACTTTGAGTAACCCCCTGACCCCACCCACTTTCATCAACAACGAAAATACCTAGATTGCCCGTGTCCTGGGGTTCATTCCAGCGGACCTCTTCGTCCCCTGTTATTGAAGAAGGGACCGGAGTTGGGGTTATATTATCTGAATTTCTAAAATAACTATAGAAAAAATATCCGGCAGCAGCGCTGGCAACACATAAAATGATTACAACAACTACAACTAAAACTGCTTTTGAATTTCGTTGTACCATTTGTCGTTGTCCTCCTGAAGGAGGCGCTTGGTTATGAAAATTCCCCTTTGAAGTGCAACACCAGTACAATGGGAAGATGACATATAAACATCTAAATCAGTCAGCTCGGGATCGAA
>MGJA01000011.1:0-22080 GCA_001794025.1 Candidatus Yanofskybacteria bacterium RIFCSPHIGHO2_01_FULL_41_21
CAATTCGATCCCGAGCTGACTGATTTAGATGTTTATATGTCATCTTCCCATTGTACTGGTGTTGCACTTCAAAGGGGAATTTTCATTTTGCCTAGTCCACCATCCGCCAGTTGGCGGAGGTGGACGGGTCAGAAAGAAACTTCACAATTATTGCAGGAGAGCACAGCCATGACGATCACGATCCCAATCGTTTCCAGGACGAGTCCGATGTTGCCGATCCTCATGTCTGGCACTGGGGACAACGTTGTGGCGGCCAAGCGCGCCGCCATTCACCTGGCGCGGGTTAAGGGTATCTCCGATCCCATCGCCGTCGACAGTCGCGAGGGCGCCATGGCCCTGCGGCGCGCCGTTGACCAGCACACGCGGTCACTGGTCGACGCTGGCCGGCTGAACGGCCGCTCGTCCCTGCGGACGACGCGGGCGACGATGGCCGATCGTTACGGCGAGAACTAGACACGGAGTCGGATCTGGTTGCGGTTAAGCCCTAAAAAGCGCCCGCAATCGGAAACCAACTCCCTCTTGCCTGAATGGCAGAAAGGAAAAACATGCCACGTAGTTGAAGCAGTCGTCGGGCTGGAAGCCCCGGCGCAACAGTAGGCTACGCAGCGTCGCGCACTGCAGGGGGATATAGCCACAAACCAACCCCCAACAACTTCCACGGCGTCCTCGGGCGCCGTTTTCTTTTTCTTAATTATCATCTTGCCCGGTAGTAGATATTTGAGTTGCGACAAGGTCGCGGTTGTGAGCGCTCAAATATTCACTATCCGGGCTTGTTTTTTGGCAAAGATTTGTAGATAATGTATCTACATGGCTAAGAACGGCAAAAACAGAGAAATAGAGGAAAAGGAACATAAGAGACGGGGGAGACCACCGAAGGAAGACAGACCTCCGAGGTTTGATTTGGGTCAAGAAACGAGAAATAGCATCTGGGGGATTATTAGTTTTAGTTTGGCTTTGTTGAGTTTGTTGAGTTTCTTTGGTAAGGCCGGCCGAGCCGGTGAATTGTTTAATATTACAGCCCGTTCCCTCTTTGGTTGGGGATTTTTTATTATCCCGGTGGCATTTATTTTTCTGGGAATCTCATTTGTTAAGTCGCTATCTCGTCGGGTGTATTCAAGCGCTATGCTGGGAACAGCGTTATTTGTTCTGACCTTTCTGGGCCTCTTTTATATCTTCGGGGGTGGCGATACGCCAGCTCGCGTCGTTCAGGGCGGTTATCTAGGTTTAATTTTTGGTTATCCGTTATTGGCTTTTGTCGGATTTACGGCTTCAACGATTGTGCTTATAACTTTAAGCATTATCGCCGTCCTGGTTTCTTTAAATATTTCTATTGGCGGTCTTTTCGCCAAACCACCCAAAGAGGATGATTCAACTGATGTGATTGTTAAAAAAGGCAACGAGATAGTGGATCAAAACAAACCCGAATTTAAACCTTCCATTACGCCCATGAATGCTCGGGCTGTTAAAGCCGAGCCGATGAGTGACAAAGAGTTCGTGATTAAAAATCTCAAACTAGGCAAATGGACTTTGCCGTCAATTGATTTATTGAACGAGGACCAAGAGGAAGCCGTGACGGGTGATATTAATGCCAGTGCTACGATTATTAAAAGAACGTTATCTAACTTTGGTATTGACGTTGAAATGGGTGAGGTTTCAATTGGGCCAACGGTAACTCAATTCACATTGCGTCCTGCTGTTGGTGTAAAACTGTCGCGTATTGGCGCTTTGAATCCGGACTTATCTTTGGCTTTGGCGGCTCACCCGATTCGTATTGAAGCTCCGATTCCCGGGAAGTCATTAGTTGGGATTGAAGTGCCGAACAAAAAAGTGGCGATTATTGGTTTGCATAATATGTTTGATAGCGAAGAATTTAGGAAATCAAAATATTTCTTGCCTTTGGCTTTGGGTCGTGATGTTTCTGGTGCCCCGATTTTTGCCGGTTTGGAAAAGATGCCTCACTTATTGGTGGCTGGTGCGACGGGTACAGGTAAATCCGTAGCGATCAATGCTATTCTTCTTTCGTTACTTTATAAACATTCTCCCAATGCTCTCAAATTGATTCTGATTGACCCCAAACGTGTTGAGTTAACACTTTATAATGACATCCCCCATTTAATTACACCTGTTATTACTGATAATAAAAAAGTTCTCGGAGCGTTAAAATGGTCAATTGGTGAAATGGATAGACGCTATGATAATCTTTCTAAAGTCGGCTCTAAAGATATGTTTTCTTATAACGCCAAGATGACCGACAAAGGTGAACCGATTATGCCGGCGATTGTTATCGTCATTGATGAATTAGCTGATTTGATGGCATCATATGGCCGAGATGTTGAGGCGGCTATTGTTCGTCTGGCGCAGATGTCCCGGGCCGTTGGTATTCACTTGATTCTCTCAACTCAACGTCCGTCCGTGGAGGTTATTACTGGTTTAATTAAGGCCAACATTACTTCGCGTATTGCTCTGGCCGTTCCCAGTCAGATTGATTCAAGAACTGTCTTGGATATGCCGGGTGCCGAAAAATTATTAGGCAAAGGGGATATGCTTTTCCTTTCCGGTGATACGGCCAAACCTCGCCGTATTCAAGGTGCCCTAGTGACCGAAAATGAAGTTCATGATGTGGTCAGATTCCTCAAAGAACAGGGCGATGCGCTTGAAGTTAATAATGAACAGTCACTTCAGGTTGATTTTAATGCTCCCGTTTCCGGTGGTATCAGTGGTGGCGATAACGATACCGAAGACGATATGTATCCTGACGCTAAGCTAGTCGTGATGGAAGCCGGCAAGGCCTCGGCTTCATTGCTTCAGCGTCGTTTACGGGTTGGTTATGCCCGCGCTGCCCGTCTGCTTGATATACTTGAGGATAGAGGTGTTATTGGACCGGGGGATGGCGCCAAACCCCGCGAGGTTTATCTAAAATCAGAAGCCCATGAAATCCAACATGGCGGTATTGCCTCGGCTTCAATGGCATCAACTCCAGAACTCATCAGCGCCGATACCCCCGAATCCGAACGGGAAGATATATAATGAATCGTTCTAACAAGATTGATCTTGTAGTATTGTTTCCGTTTTTAATAGTCAGTGTTGCTATTAGTCTTTATTTTGATGTTAAACCTCTCACTTCAGCTCTGTTATTTTTTGGTTTTCCTTCTATATATTTATTAGTTCGACGTCCTAAAAATATTCATCGTGTCTGTGCCGGTACATTTCTCTTCGGTTTTTTATTTGGTTTCGGTTTTGATTTTATAGCTCTGATTAATAGGGCATGGTCTGAGCCATTAAGTCAGATATTTTTTCCGAATAAAATATTAAATGTGATTGCTATCGATCATATTATTTGGTTTTTGTTATGGACTTTTTCAATTATTACTTTTTATGAACATTTTACAGATCATGAACGTTCGGATGAAGTTTCCCATAATTATAAATGGGGTCTTTATACTGCATCATCTTTCATTGTCGTGATGTTGCTTTTATATCTATTTGAACCTGGCATGCTTCTTTTTCGGTATGCTTATTTTGTATTAGGTATTGTATCCACTATACCACTTGTCCTGCTTCTTATTCGGAGACCATCATTTTATTTCAAATTTATAAAAGTTGTACCTTACTTTTTCATACTTTATCTTTCTTATGAATTAGTCGCCATATATCTTGGACAATGGTA
Source organism: Candidatus Yanofskybacteria bacterium RIFCSPHIGHO2_01_FULL_41_21 (assembly GCA_001794025.1). Classification (GTDB taxonomy): domain Bacteria; phylum Patescibacteriota; class Minisyncoccia; order 2-02-FULL-40-12; family GWA2-44-9; genus 2-01-FULL-41-21. The sequence continues at coordinate 3,668 of MGJA01000011.1, forward strand.
TTTCCCAGGACAATATATTGGTCAAGTTAATATTTTTGGTCTAGAGTTTCCTTTTGAAGAGTTTTTCTTCTGGACAATTATGAGTAGTGTATCGGTACTATCTTACTATGAGATTTTTGTTGACGATGGGAAATAGTAAGTGGTTGTTATGGGCTTGCATTTATGGACTCATTTTGTAAGATGAATTAGCTTAAAATAACTTAAATTTATGACACCCAAAAAGCATACAGAAAAAGAAGAAAGCAAAAAGTCGGCGGCATCTAAAGTCCAAGAGGGGCGAGGCCGGAATGTGGAGATGATGGTTAAGGAATTGCAGGAGAAGTATGGTGAAGGTTCAATTATGCGTTTGGGGCAAGTGGGTAAAGTGGACGTAGATGTCATTCCGACTGGCTCACTTTCATTAGATATTGCTTTGGGTGTTGGAGGCGTGCCTAGGGGGCGGGTAATTGAAATATATGGCCCTGAAAGTTCCGGCAAAACCACTCTTTGTTTACATATTGTTGCCGAAGCCCAGAAAGCAGGTGGTATCGCCGCTTATGTTGATGCCGAGCATGCTTTAGATCCAGAATATGCAAAAAAGATAGGTGTTAGAATTGACCAGCTTCTTATCTCGCAACCAGACACGGGCGAGCAGGCCTTGGATATCGTGGAATCGCTGGTGAAGTCAGGTGGTGTAGATGTGATTGTGATTGACTCGGTCGCCGCTCTCACTCCGCGCGCTGAAATTGAAGGGGAGATGGATCAACAACATATGGGTTTGCAGGCCCGATTAATGTCTCACGCCTTACGCAAGCTGACGGCTATCGTCGCCAAATCCAAGACGACAGTCATTTTTATCAACCAACTGCGAATGAAAATAGGGGTTATGTTCGGTAACCCCGAAACAACCACTGGCGGTATGGCCTTGAAGTTTTATTCATCGGTTCGGATTGAAATTCGTCGTTCGGCCCAGATTCAATCGGGTGAAAAAATTGTCGGTAATCGCACTAAAGTTAAAATCGTTAAAAACAAAGTCGCTCCGCCGTTCCGCACTTGCGAGTTTGATATTCTCTACAACGAAGGTATTTCTAAATACGCTGATGTCGTTAATGCTGGTGTCCGCTATGGCGTCGTTATTAAAGCCGGTTCGTGGTTCAGTTACAATGGCGAAAAAATTGGTCAGGGCATTGAGGGTTCTCGCCAATTCCTCAAAGAGAATCCCAAGATTATGAATGAGATTGTTTCCAAAGTTCGCAAATCAGCCGCCAACGAAGAAATTGCACCCGTCAGTATGCCTAGCGAAGATTAAAATAAATTTATGAGAGAATTACCCAATCCAATAGAATCTTTAATCTATGAAGGAAACGACATTGACCAAGAGTCTGTGGAGAAGCTTCTGGCCGGTCATAAGTGGAATTTGATTTATGAGTATATGAAACGTAAACCAAGCCAGCGTGTAGAGCAGGTTCTTTTGGTTATTAATTTTGATTTTGTAAAACCGGAAAACCATGATCTTTATGTGATTACGCGGGATTCCATTAAGCAGTTAATAGCGAAAGAGCAACCAGGAGTTATTGATGCGACTATCCGAGAATCCATCGAGCTACTTTTAAAGGGTACCATAAGAGATGTTCAATCTCATTAATAAATCTCTGGTCTAAAATCATAAAATCGCCTTAAGGCGATTTTATGATTTCTAAGTTCTATTCGCTAATCACCATTGGCTATTATCGGACTGTTTGGTTTCTTGTATACGGCATTAAGGCCATGAAGCGGGCAAGTTTGATGGCGTTGGCAATCATCCGCTGATGTTTAGCGCAAAGGGCATTGCGCTTAGAGGTGCTGATCTTAAATTGAGCTGTTACGAAAGGACGCAAGAACTTGGTGTTCTTGTAGTCAATGTAACTGATATTGTCTTCACAAAGTTTACAATGCATGACATGATTCTCAACGAAACAAGCAATTTGATTGCGTCGTTGAGTTGTTAGAATATTGTCACCCTCACACCTACTGGGGTCAGACCATATTTTATATTTCTCCAGAGCCGTAAGGCGGCTTCGCCTTTGTAACTGCTGAAAAGATATGCTTTAACTCCAGTAGGTGTCAGGGTTTCGTTTTACATCCAATCGCTATGCTCTTGGGTAAAACTTTAAAACGGGAGGTCTTTTTCTTTGATGGCCATTTCGTCTTCTTCAACTCCGGCGTTCAAAGGTTCGTTTTCGTCAATGATGGGAATTTCATTGTCTACGGTCTGCTGTTTGATCGGAGTTGGACTTTGAGTTTCTGTTTGGTGCTTATATGATCCGGGTTCATAAGTGCTTGCTTGCGGTGAGCCCGTCGAACCCGCTCCGGCCGAACGGGGACCCATCTGAAGGTTTTCGGCGATAATTTCGGTCATATAGCGTTTCTTGCCCGAGTCCTTGTCATCCCATGAACGGGTTTGAAGACGACCCTCAATCATTACGAGAGCTCCTTTTTTAAGGTAATTAGAAGCAATGTCGCCCAATTTACCCCAAGCAACGACACGATGAAATTCAGTGGCTTCTTTTCGACCAGAAGCATCATTCCAAACACGATTAGTGGCCATGTTGACGGTGGTCACGTTTTGACCGCTCGGCGTGGTGCGAGCTTCCGGGTCTTGAGTTAGACGACCGATTAGTATTACTTTATTTAGATTCATCCCGTTAGAGACAGGTTGCGGTCTGACCGCAACCGTGCCTAGTTTATTTATTTTTAACTTCCATTAAAGTACTCCGTCCACCGTTTTTTAACAATAGGTCGTTTCCTATGTCTCTAACGGGATTCATGGCGTTTTTACATCCAATCGCTACGCTCTTGGGTAAAAACTTACAGTTTTTCAATGATATCTTCAACTGCTTTTTCTAATTTCTCACCATCGGCTGAAGAACGGGGTACTGATCCGGCCTTGGTTACGGCTTGGGCTCGTTTTTCAAGGCGTTCCTTGGCTTTCATTTGACGTTCCAAGGCCTGACTCTTTTGGGCATCTGACGGTAGGCGAAGAATTAAAGAACGGAGGATATCGTTATTGAGCTTAATATATTCCTCAACTCCTGCCAAGCCCGCCTGACCGGCAGGCAGGCCCGATATGTCATCTTCGCCAGTTGGCATATTGAACTGTAAATAGCCAAAAAAACTGCCGGCATTGTGCTTTATCTCATACGATAAACGTTGGCGTTCGGGTTCTTTGGCGAATGTAACTGTTGCTCCTCCCTTAACTAACTTTTCCTTTAATTCATCCGCAATTGACATAATTCTGGATTCCTCCAGATTCTGGTTAATATGAAACGCTAACTCATAATTTCTACGGACATCGCTCATGGCGATTTTCGTTAGATTGCCGACAGGTAGGGGACGAGTTGTCCCGCTAATGGGTACCCTGAAGAGCGAATAAAACGTATTAAATTGACTGGCTAGATGATAGCAAAAAGAGCCCAAAGTGTCAATGCTTATTTATTATCCCAGTTCCCAAGTTTTGGAGGTTCTTGGTTGGGCCAATCGGCTAGCATAACTAAGATCTTGGCGTTAAGATTAATTTTTTCGTGAGCCATTAAGGTTATGGCGCAGGCGCGATGAATACCTTCAGCGATATTTATTGTGTCATTCAGTAATCGGGTCGCCATGAGCGTTGTTTCTACATCTTTAAAATTATGGGCAATCTCACGAACGTACCAATGGTTTTGAACTCCAGGGTGAGTGAGAAGGTCTTTTAGCTTCGGCGGTTTTTCCGGAAAATTAACATAAAACCATTTGTTCCAAGAGTGAAACATCCCTCCCCGCCATTCAGGGATTGTGATCAACGGGTCTGAAACTGTATAAAGTCCCCACTTCAAAGGTTTTTCAAATAATGTCTTGTGGGTAGTTCGCCGCCATTCTTCCCAGGACTTATATCCTTTCGATTCCCAAAACGTTTTCCAGTGTTCAATATTTTCTTCACCTTTACGCCAAGTTTCAAAAACTTCTTCTTGGGTCAATGATTTTATGAATTCAAGATTTTCCATAATTTAGATTCTAATTTCTACTACATCACCTTCCTGAATCACGTAATCTCTGCCCACAATCTTTATCAAACCTTTTTCGCGGGCATGGGCATATGAGCCGTTGTCTAAAAGTGTCTTCCAATTAATAACTTCAGCGCGGATGAAGAGTTTTTCAAAATCGGTGTGAATAGCGCGGGAGGCCTTGGGGATTAAATCGCCTTGATGGGCGGTCCAAGCTCGGCTCTCGTCTTCACCGGTAGTCAGAAATGTTAAAAGTCCAAGGGTGTGATAACTTTTTTTAATCAGTTGATCTAGACCGGATTCTTTGATATGGAATTCTTTTAGGTATTCTTTTTTTTCATCTTCACCCGCTTCTGACAAAATCAATTCTAAAGGAGATGAGATAACAACATAATCGCTCCCCTTAATGGTATCCAATAGTTTTTGGTCCGGTTGCCATCCTTCGGCCAGTTGGGTTTCGGAAGCATTGAAAACATAAATTACTTTCTTATCAGCCAGTAGGTCTAGTTGGGGAAGTTCTTTGCCTTTTTTGGTTTCTCTATTTTCTTTGGTTTGGAGGTCGGCTAATTCCAATTCGGTTTTTATAACTTCAATATCATTAACAGGGTCAATGGTGCTATGGACGTGAGTAATATTTTTATCGTTAAAAACTCTGACCACGTGAGCAATAGCGTCCACTTCTCGGATATTGGCCAAAAATTTATTCCCTAAACCTTCACCTTGGGATGCCCCTTTGATAAGTCCGGCAATATCGATGAATTCAATAGTGGTGTAGATTTTCTTTTTTGATTTGGAAAATTCCGCCAAGGCATCCACTCGTTCATCGGGAACGGCAACCACGCCCACATTCGGGTCAATAGTCGTAAAAGGATAATTCTGAATATCCACCTGTTTGTTCGTCAGGGCCTTGAACAGGGTACTTTTCCCCACATTAGGCAGACCAACGATTCCGATTGATAACATAGTAATTTATGATACGATAAAATAGGTCTTAAAACAAATTTAAATGGAAAAACTTATCAATACGATTCGAGAGATCCCGAAAGATAAAAGTGTTTTTGTTTTTGATTTGGATGGGACGTTGGCGGAGAGTAAAGTTAATATAGATTCGGAGATGGGCGGGCTTTTGGCCCAGTTGTTAGAAAGGGGTAAGGTGGCGATTATTGGCGGGGCGAAATTTGAACAGATGAGGTCCCAATTGCCGGAAAATATTAACAAAAACAGTAATTTGTTTTTGTTGCCTTTGGACGGCGGGTCTTTTTATACATACCCTTCGACGAGCTCCCTCGACTCAGCTCGGGACAAGTCAGGGCAAGTCCAGGACAATAATTGGCCCGGTAGTAGAACTTCCGGCAGCTCCGCTGATTCAGAAATACCGGAAGTTTCACTACCGGGTTGGCATGAAATGTATTCTCATAAACTAAGCGATGATGAAGTTAAAAAAATAAAGGACTCATTTGAAAAAGTTTTTGAAGAAATTGGGTATATTCAATCGTCAAAAATTTACGGTGAAATTATTGAAAATCGTGGTGGGCAAGTGACATTTTCGCCTTTAGGCCAGCACGCGCCTTTGGAGAAAAAAGAAAAATGGGCTAAAGAAAATAATGATGTGCGGGTGAAAATAGAATCTAAGGTTAAAGGATATCTTCCGGAAATGGAGGTTAAAATAGCGGGTCTAACCTCAATTGATGTGACCCAAAAGGGAATTGATAAAAAGTTTGGTATTGAACAGATTATTAAACATCTGGGTGTAAAAGCTGAAGATATTTTGTTTTTTGGTGATGCGATAGAACCGGACGAAAACGATTATCCGGCTTTAGAATCAGGAGTGGTATGTTACAAAGTTAATTCGGTTCAAGATACCAAGGATGCAATTAAACATCTTCTGGATTAGAAGTTTTTATTTATCTTTTTGATCCCCATCTTCCTTAGACGTTGAATGGTTGCCTGAAGTATTATCGGCCAAGCGACGGTTGCATCTTCTAAAACTTCGGTATGGACGCCATTCTTATTTTCCGATAAAAATTTACCCCAAGAGACGCCTTCGCTGTAAGTGCAACCCGACAATCCGCCCCAATTTACGGGTTCAGGACAAATACGCAGTCCGTATTTAAATTGTATTTCTTTAATGTTCGTTAATTCTGGTATTCTTCTTGTGATTAATTCAAGATAGGGAGCGACTTGTTGGGCCCAATTTCTGGGGACACCACCGCCAATCGTGAAAATACCGAGAGTTTTTTGGCGACTTATTAATTCCGTGTAATGTTCCAGATCTAAAAACGGATTAAATTGAAATTGGGGTTTTCCTGTTACCGATCTTTGACGGTTGTAAAGCGCAACATTGAGGCCTAATTCGGAATCCGTAAAAGCGGGGATATAAACGGGGACATTTTTTTGGCGGGCACTTTTTAAAATCCCCCGGCCTTTTGAATTTTTTACCAACCAGTCCCCGAGCATTTCTGAAATGAGGTGCGAGGAAAGAATGGTTTCGGGTTTGGTTCCATCAAGTATTTTTTTGACAATTGCCTCAACGTCGTCAAGATTCTTTTCCAGTTCAATTACGTCATAAATCCGATTGTATCCTTTTTCATATAATTCGGCATCCGACATCCGCTCATCATGTTGAAAATGACTTCGGCCGGTTGACTCAACAAAACCGTGTGTCATCAGCGCGCCGGTGGAAACAATTGCATTTACGAATCCACGGTCAATCATTTCACAAACCAGAAGACCCATACCGGCCGGTGTCATAGCCCCGGAGAGAGTCATAACCACGAAAGCATCTTTGTCGGTAATCATTTTAACCAGAGTATCTACGGCTTGACCGACCTTTTTTCCACCAAAAGCACTCTGGGACATTTGTCTCAGAAGATCATCGGTGTCTTTAGTTTTAGAAATATCAACTGAAATTCTTGGTTTTAACTTATCGTCAAATCCGCTGTGATATTTTTTTGCGTCTCTTTTCATTTAATTAAAAAATAGGACCCTTTTAGAGTCCTATTTTTTAATTAAATAGTCAACCCCGCCGTTGAAAGACAGCATGAGCATGAGCATGAGCTCTTAAAAAAATGGTTAACTGTTAAACAAATACTAGGAAATTTATTGTTAAAATAAAAAATAAAATCTCTGTCTTTCAACGGCGGGGTTAATAGTTGATTTTCATGGCTTCACGAACTTGTCTCATTGTTTCTTCGGCTTTCTCCAGAACCTTTACTCGACCCATATCCAGTATTTCTTTTACATAGTGGGGTTTAGCTTCTAGTTCCAGGCGCTTGGCGCGAAATGGCATAAGATGTCTGTTTAGATCGTGGGCGAGTTTTAATTTAAACTCGCTATAAGTATTATGTTTTAATTCAGAGGCCACATCCTTAGGATTTTGATTATGGATAAGAGAATAAATTAATACGAGATTTGAAATTTCGGGTCTTTCTTTAGGATTAAATTCAATCGTCGTGCCGGAGTCGGTTTTTGCCCCCTTTATTTTTTCAATGGTTTCTTCGGGGTTATCTTTGAGATAGACGGCATTATTAAGTGACTTAGACATTTTACCTGAACCATCTAAACCAATAATTCTTGGACTGTTTGATAATTTAGCTTGGGGAAGGGGAAAAATATCACATTGATACATGCGATGAAAACGTTCAATAATTTCACGGGTCTGTTCAATCATTGGTAATTGATCTTCACCGACGGGAACGATATGAGCGCGGACAATGGTGATATCAGCGGCCTGACTGACGGGGTAGCCCAAGAAGCCATAGGTGACACTTTCACCGTCCTGACCGAAGAGTTCTCGTTTCTCGGCGATTTCGGCCTTAACGGTCGGATTACGTTTGAGGGTGTTAACCGTAACAAGATTAGAATAAAAAACCGTTAATTCGGCGATTTGATGAATCTGGCTTTGGATAAAAAGAGTGGATTTTTTCGGGTCCATGCCAGCAGAGATATTATCCATGGCGACTTCAAGGACATTCTGTCGGACCATTTCCGGCTGGTGAAAATTGTCGGTCAGCGCCTGTACGTCCGCCACCATAATATATGATTCAAAATCATCCTGCATTGCGACTCGGTTTTGCAGAGAACCAAAATAATGACCAAGATGTAATGGTCCCGTCGGTCGGTCACCGGTTAGCAACGTCTTTTTCTCCATGGCATTATCTTATCGTTTTATTATAGAAGTATCAAGCTCGCCCATCCCAATTTTCTCGGCTTCCGCTCGGGCTAGCTCTAGCATTTTCTTCTAATTTTTCTGACCAGCCGAAGCAACTCCTGTCGGGCCATGCGGCTTTTCTTTCAGAAAACCCGTTCCCGACATCCTCGGGCTGGTACCCAGAAAAATAGCGTCAAAAATGTTGAGCTAGCATCCGATTGTGCAGATTGAGAAAATTGGAATGAGCGAGCCTGATTTTGTTAGGGCTTTGGATTATAGTATTGTCCGAGGAGGAAACCATGGATTGTGATTATATCTTGGTCTGTGAGTCGGGGTCCGGGTTTTACAGGATTCGAGAAAGTGTTCCTTTCCATGCATCAACACCTGAGGAAGCAGTGGAACAGGCAAAGAAAATTGTCTCTCAGGAACAGTTGGAACTTCTACAAGCACATTCATTTTCCTTTGCGAAAGGCACTCTCTATCGTGGATTCCTTGAAATCAATGGTGAAGATTTCGTCAAAACCACACACAAAATGGAATGAGTTTTTCTAGGGCTCGTCGTAGAAAAGGTTTACCGCATATTGCGGTTGGCTCTCCTGCGGTGGGCCTTTTCTGTTTAAATTATAGACCCTCCATGGTAAGTAATCTTCAGTCCCACAAAACCACGATTCAGGTAACGTTTATTTCGATGAACTGACCAAGTTCCGAGGGAGACCGGACCTCTCTCGAAAAGCTCTCGCAGGAGCCAAGGTTAATTAAAAGAGAGATTCTAGAATCTCTCTTTTAATCCTGCTCCGAGCAGACCGCGCCCGCCTGAATGCTTCAGGCAGTCGGGCGGGTTTCGAAGGGGTCCGGCGGACGAGGAATGGTGACCTTAGACCTCAATCAATACCGGCAGAACCATGGGGCGTCTTTCGGTTTTTTGGAAGAGGAAGAGGCCGATTTGATTGCGGAGTTCGTCTTTTAGGTAAGTGCCGTTGATGTCTTTGCCGTGGCTGGTGTTGTTATCCACGATGAAGCGGACTTTTTTTCGCATCTGCATAAGGAGTTCTTTGTTATCTTTAAGATAAATAAAACCGCGGGAAATAATATCCGGACTCCCGCTTACTTTGCCGGAAGAACGTTCAACTTTAACAACAACAACCAAGAACCCGTCTTCGGAAAGCATTTGGCGATCACGAAGAACAACATTACCGATATCACCGATACCTAAACCGTCAACATAAACAGGGTCGGCGGGCGCTCGTTCTTTATCAAGCCACCAACGGTCGGCCTCAATATGGGTAATGTTTCCATTGTCGGCGATTATGATGTTTTCTTTAGGCATTCCTTCTTCTTGAGCAATTTGACCATGGTTAACCATCATTGAATATTGACCATGGACCGGCATCAGGAATTTCGGTCGAATGATTTTAAGCAGTTCTCGGATATCTTCTTTATCGCCGTGACCAGAAGCGTGAACGTCAAGCATTTGGTAATTGAAGACCTTGGCGCCATTTCGATAGAGTTGATCTTTTACGAATTGGATTTCGGATTCATTACCGGGAATAATTGATGACGAAAAGACATAAGTGTCATTAGCAATTGGATGAATGAAACGGTGTTCACCATTAGCGATACGCATTAGGGCGGCATTGCTTTCACCTTGGGCTCCCGTCACAATAGCGATTAATTTTTCTCGGGGACAACTAGCAACTTCTTCAAGAGAAATTTGAGTACCACGTTGGATTTTTATGTAGCCAAGCCGTTTGGCAATCTCAACGTTGTTTTTCATTGAGTAGCCGTCAAAGACGACTTTCTTTCCCAATTTTTCAGCGATAATGATAACTTGCTGGACGCGGTTTAAGGCCGAGGCGAAACAACCGACAATGGTTAAACCAGTGGCCTCGGACATCAACTTTTCAAGATCATGAGTAACGGCGCTTTCGGAAAGGGAGTGGCCATCTTTTTCGGCACCCGTTGAGTCGCCCATGAAAAGGAGAACGCCTTTGTCGCCGACGGCCTTTAATTCTTCAAGATTGGCCGGTTGGTCATTAACCGGATCTCTGTCCATTTTGTAATCGTAGGTGTGAACAATAGTTCCAACCGGTGTTTTAATTTCAAACAACAAATCATCCGGAATGGAATGGCTGATACGATGAGCTTTCACTTTAAAGTGTTTCCCAACACTAACTTCTTCACCGGCCTTAAATTCCTCAATATCAAGGGGTTTACGGTCTTTGAACTCTTCCATACGTTTCAAAAGAAGTGCCTTGGTTAAAGGAGCGGCGTAAACGTCGGGATCGCCGATTTTATTTTGAATAAACGGCACGGCACCGATGTGATCTAAGTGACCATGAGAAAAGAACCAGGCCAGAACCATATTTTCTTTGCCCGTCAGATAACCGACGTTCGGAATTGAAAAATCAATACCCGGCATATTTTGGCGGGGGAAACCTAGCCCACCATCAATAAGAATGATTTCGTCATTATATTGAATGGCGACCATATTGTTTTTACCAATTTCACCGAGACCACCAAAATGGATAATTTTAAGACCCGAAGTTGTGCCAGCTCGGGCGTGGTCTTCGGGACTACCTTCATTATCGCGTCGGAGGACCTTAATCTGGCGGACGACCGGTTTCGGTCGTCGTCTATCACCAAAACGCGGACGACGAGGCGCGCGGGTGGCATACTTGCGTTCATCCGGCTCGCTCCGCCCTGGCGTGGGTATGGATGAATTTTGTTGTGCCGAAGCTAATGTGGTCTTCGGTCCGCCAACTGGCGGATTTTTTGTTTCTTCTTCTGTCATGCTGTGTGTTTCGCTTTTCGTTATAGTCGTAAGATTTACTTCGAACTAAAATCTGAAAAATCGATAACGTTTTAGAGAGTTTTTTTAACTGTCTTTGTGGGCGAGGGGGGAGTTGAACCCCCAAAACCTTGCGGTCGTACGCACCTGAAGCGTATGCGTCTGCCAGTTTCGCCACTCGCCCTCACACCTATTTATTTTTTATCTTTATACCTCGCATCATACCAAATAGGTGTGAGAGCAAGGGTAAAGTTCTAAAAGGCACCCAGTGTCTTTTACTGCTTAGAAATTATTTAGGAGGAAGTGTTTTATTCCAACTAGTGGGATAAAACTTCAATATTGTAATTATACTCTGTTTATATAATAAATGCAACCCCGCCGTTGAATAGGACCAGATTATCTCAAGTTCCATTGTAAAATGTTATTTAAGACGATACTAAAGGGGTCTAAATAGTATTGATTATACTTCAAAAAATAGTCCTATTCAACGGCGGGGTTATTGCCAGATTCGTTTAGTGTTTATGTACCATTTTTCAACATTTGCGAATCTATTGGCCGGAACGGATATGACAGTAGTATCCACGCCCTGAATATCGGTGGTTTGGGGATAAAGATGGAGAGGATTAAAAAGGAATACAGCTGGGACATCACTAATGACGATTTTCTGGAAATCGTCATATTTTTGGGCTCGTTCTATTGGGTTGAGTAATTGACGGGCATCGTTAAGAATACTATCAACTGTCTTGTTGTTGTATAGGGCCAAGTTCAAACCTAGTTTTTGGGTTTGAGAAGAATCCCAGAAACTAAACGGATCAGGGTCAAGATTGAGGATTTCACCAAATAAAAGTGATTGATAGTCCCTATCTTTGATAACTTGTTGAAGTTGGGGAGTTGTCAAAGCATCAACGACAACTTCAACCCCGACCTTACCCCATTGGTCTTTGAGGATATTAGCGATTTTAACTAAATCGGGCAAGGTTGAAGTAGTGATGTGAATAGTTAGACGAGTTTGATTTTTACCGCTACCTTTTTGGAGGATACCGTCATCACTAGTACTAGCCCAGCCGTCAGTTGTCAAAACAGTTTTAGCTTGGTCCAAGTCGTAAGTATACTTAGTTATATCTTGGCTAATCTCTAAGACACTCTCAATCATGGGCGAATAAATAGCCGAGCCCTTACCACCAACAACCGCGTCAATAATGGTCTGTTTATCGGTGGCATAATTGAGGGCGAGACGAACATTTTTATTGGCAAGAATAGGATTTTTAGTTTGATTAAAGAAAACAGCAAAATAACGAGGGACTTTTAATTCGGTTATGTTTACGCGCTGTTTAAATTTTAATTTGTTAAGATTTTGTGGCGAGATTGAAGAAATATTTTGGATATCGTTACCGTTATAGGCGGTAATCATACTGTCTTCCGAGTCATAAAATTTAATAATTATTGTATTTATAAATGGTTGACCATCGTAGAAATCTTTATTGGCGGAGAGTTGATATGATTGTATCTGGCCGACTTCATCTTTTTGGAGTTTTTCAAACTTATATGGTCCGGATCCGATTGGTTTTAGATTATAGTCCGCTGAAGCAAAATTGATTGGTTGAATAGTTCCCCAGATATGTTTAGGTAAAATACCGATAGTAAGATTATTTAAAAATTGGGCGTATTTATTATTAAGTTTAAAAATTATCGTCGTGTCATTTACTTTTTGAATAGCGACTCCTTGCCAGTTTACACGTTGAGGACTGCCAAAATCAGCATTTTGAGCGGTCTGGATAGTGTAAACAATATCGTCGGCAGTAAGTTTTTGACCGTCATGCCATAAGACATTATCTTTAAGATAAATAGTGTAGTTTAAGCCGTCACTTGAAATTTCATATGATTTGGCTAAGTCAGGAACAAGTTTACCGGCGCCATTGTATTTGAGAAGGCCTGAATAAATAAGATTTGAAAGATCTCGATCAGGATCATTCGTTTGAGCCAAAAGAGAATTAATGCGTCTTGGTTGTCCGACGACACCTTCACTAAACGAACCGCCATAGCTGGCAACTTTTTCCGTGAAATGGTTGTAAGTTGTGAAGGGGATGGCGATGATACTGCCGGCGATAATCAGAAGAAATACCAAAATCCAATATCGTTCACGTTTTGAAAGGACTTTGGGTAAAAGACGCAATTGATCCATCCAACCATAATGTCGGCGCAAAATATGTTTGCGTGGTTCTTCTCCATTGGAATGATTAGAGTCGGATTCGGACGGACCAGATGAAGATGAAGAATCCTGTTTAAGACCAAAAAAATCTTCTAAGGGATGTCGATCGTTTTGCATGTTCAGAAGTTTCTAGTTTCTAGTTTCTAGTTTCTAGTGTTTTTAATCTGGAAACTGTGAACTGGAAACTGTGAACTTTGTGATTTTAGCCGAGCCGGACTGCGAGGATGCAGGCGGTTATAAACAATACGGCGATGACAACGGTGGCTTGGAAAATAACTTTTTCCGCACCCCGCTTTGTACTATAACCGACACCGGACCCACCGAACGTAGACGATAAACCCGCACCCCGCTGTTGAAGTAAAATTCCTACGATTAACAAGAAAGCGAGACCCATCTGTATATACGGTAAAAATTTTATAAGTGTATTCATCCCGTTAGAAATTTTACTGACCGTCCACCGTTTTGTAGTGGTGGCTATGGCTAGTAATTTTAATTAATAATTTGTTGTGCCATTCCCGTAGGGTTAATTTCTAACGGGACTATGCCACTTTGGCAATCATTGAAAAAAATAGATTGACGACGCTCACAATAATTGTCGCGCCGATTAGAGCCAGGAAACCTTCAATAGTGATGAATGAAACCAGATAATCAAGTATCCAGAGCATCAGGATATTGATTATTGCTGTGAACATGCCAAGAGTCAAGAGAATCAACGGGAACGAGATGACTTTTAGAATCGGTCGGACCAGTAGGTTTAAAAGTCCAAACACGAGTCCCGCAATCAGATATTGCTCCCATGAGCCCGAGACCACAAACCCCGGGACTATTATGGAAGCCACATATAATGCTACCACATTCCCCAAAATTCTAATGATAAACCTAAGCATCCAGGTAGTAGAAATCCGACTTGCGCTTTGAGGGTTTATGCCCAAAACGTGTGGGTATTTTTACTATATTACTGTTACCAGGCGTATTGTGAATTAGCGCGCTAAAAACCCTTTGTCGGATTTTCACTACCTGGCATTTTGACGCTTTTCAGTATAACACTTTGATATGGATTGTTCAAACTCTAGACAGATTTTCGGTGAAGTTTGCGATAGTGTGATATGGCGAAGCGGTGGGCTTCGGCGTCTATGGATAGTAGAAGATTTTTGTCGGCAATGTCTAATTTGGTTAGGAGTAAGGTTTTCCAGCCGGCGGAATTGCGATTGGGAATTACAAGTTGGTGGCCGATATGTTTTTCATTTTTTGATAAGCCGATGACGGGGATATTAATATTCATTTCTTTGAGCGTGGCTAAAGCGGAACTTACCTGTCCCTTTCCGCCATCTATTAATATCAAATCGGGAAACGACCATTCAGGGTGATTGAGACGGCGTTTTAAAATCTGGGCGAGCATTTGGGTATCACCGAATTTTGCGGTCCCGTTAGAAGTATCCTCGCCAAGGTCCTTCGGACTCGTGCCTTTGGCGCGAGCGTGACTTCTAACGGGATGAATTGTAAATTTTCTATAATGTTTTTTGTCGGGGATTCCATTTATAAATGCAATCATTGCACCGGTGGCGTAAGTGCCTTGGATGTTGGAAATATCGTAACCCTCAATTTTAATTATAGGTTTATTTATATTCAATAATTTTGACAGGCCTGAATCAAGTAATTTTATAATTTCGGAATGTTTAATAACTTGAGCGTTATAAAAAACTCGTTCTAATCGTTCAAGTTTATTTCTCAATTCAATTGCTCTAGAAAAATCATGCTTCTTACCTGCTGTTTCCATTTCCTTTTTTAATTCTTTAATCAGTGAATTCTTTTTTCCAGATAATATATTTTTGATGGCTTTGATATTTTGTTTGTACTTTTTGTTCTGTGGTCCTGGTTCCGGATTTTGCAAACAGCAAAATCCTAGACACTTTCCGATGTGATAATTCAAACAAAAATTATGATGTTTTTGTTTACAAGTACAATAAGGAAAAATATTTCGCAGATATTTAAGCGTGGCTTTCAAAGCCATACCGTCCGTGAACGGCCCGATGTAGCTGGTCGAGACCGAGCCCTTGGCCCCAGACCCGGGGGACCAGTCCCGTCGGTCCCCCCGCTGCGCGGGGCCCCCTCCGCTACTGGGTCCAAGAACTCGGTTCTCGGCCAGCTGTGGTTGGTGGGTTATAAATAAGTGGGGGAATGTTTCATTAGAGAAACCGACAAAGAAATACTGTTTATCGTCCCGAAGCATAATATTAAATTGGGGACGTCGTTGTTTGATGAGTTGGGATTCTAAAATCAGAGCTTCAATATCCGACTCGGTTTTGATGTGGGTTAGATATTTAGCCACAGTAATCATTTTTTGAATTCGTGAGTCGGTTGTTTTCCCATTCGACGAGCTCAGGGCAAGTGTATAAGAAGTCAATCGCTTTTTAATAGAAGACGCTTTTCCTATATAGATATCCTTTTTCTGTTTATCCTGAAAACGATAAATACCCGGATTGTCGGGGGTTTTTGAAATATATTTTTTTAGTATATTAGTATCCATTGTATTGACCCACCAGAGGCGGGTCAGCCGTTGTTCATTCGGCTGATATTATACAATGTTTTTAACCATATGAACAGTAGTGATTTGAACCGTTTTTTCTTAGGATGTAGTTATGATTAGAGACGCAATTTTAGCGACGTTGGCCTATTATGACGGGTTTAACTCCACCCGAACGACTCCAGCCCGACAAGGTCATTCTGGCGGGGGTGTCATTCAGTCGGGCGGGTATCCGTTGAGTGGATTTGAGTTGTATCGGTATCTTATAAATCCTCAACGGCTCAAGTCAAACATTGAAAGTATTGAAATTATTAATCTTAGAGATATAGAAGATGCCGTCAAAGAATTATTGGAACGAGAAGAAATCACAGAAGAAAATGGGTTTTATTCTTTGAGAGGTAGAACAGGATTATTGGCATTGCGTTTGGAACGGGAAAAAATTTCTGCCCAGAAGTGGAGGAAATGTTTAAATCGGGCATATTGGTTACAAATGGCGCCGTGGATTCGGGGAATGTTTGTAAGCGGTTCATTGGCCTTGGAGACAGTTAACAAAGAAAGTGATTTTGATATTTTGGTTTTGGTGGAACCGGGCCGATTGTATCTTGCCCGAATTTTTTTATCGGGGGTGGCATCACTCATTGGCGCTCGGCGGACCCGATATGAAACTATAGCGTCGGATAAGTTTTGTTTTAATCACTTCCTAACTCTTGATGCCTTAAATATGAAACACGGAAGTATTTATAATGCCCAGACCTATGCTCATTTGGTGCCGATGATGGTTGACCATGCTTTAGTGGGAAAATTTTTCGCTGAAAATTTATGGATTAATAAGTACGTTTATAATTTCATGCCTCATCAACAGACCATTCGCCGAACAGTTCAGCCGAGCGTATTTTTGCGAGGTGTTGCCAGGGCAATTGAATTTATTTTTCAGGGTGGAATGGGTGATATTCTTGAGCGATGGTCCCGTAAATATCAACAAGAACGAATTACCGCTAACCCCGCTACTCATGCTGTCGGCGGGCGAGTGGTCTATACTAATACAGAACTTGAATTTCATCCTCATTCTTTTGAACGCACCATCCTTGAACATTATAATAAAACAATTCGTCATCTCGGTGTCTCCGTAAATTCCGAACCCGATTCAGGACTGCGCCAGTAAAAAGACCTTATTTTACTTGATTTTTAAGACCTTGTGTTTATTTTAATAATATGATATAATTAAGAGGTAATTAGAAAGTACCTTATTAACATACTTGTGAGACAGTCATAGCTATAAGATACTGATCCGCCAGCTGGCGGACGGTGTTTTATAGCTATGACTGTCATGCCGACGGTCCGCTAGCCAACCAAGGAGGTTGTCATGAGAATAACCGATGTCTCCAAGTTGCGGGGACCGCTTGGCGAACTGAACGACCAACTCTTCGGTGAGAATGGCGAGGAACGGCTTCAGGAGTTCAATCTGTGGCTCAAGGGAGTCACGGCGAAGTTGCTCAAGCACGTCGGCGACATCGTACTGGGTTCCATCGAGACGTTCGATGCTTCCAAGAAGTTCACCAAGGCCAACGTCAAGGTGAAGTTCTACGGATTCGGAACAAACTTCGAGAAGAACTTCGGCACGAAGGTTGAGAACAACGTTGGTGCCGAGACCATCGCGGTTTATCGCCTCGAAGAGTCAGCTCGCGACCCTGAAATCATGACTGAGCTCGGGCCCGAGAAGCGGACCATCAAACTGGCCCAGTTCTACGGGGCAATCGAGGCCCAAGGCCAGGGACAGAAAGGTCTGCTCCGTGTCGATGGCTACGCGAACATCGCGTACATCGAGGACATGAACAGAATCGTCTGGGCCGTCTGCGCGTCTTGGGATGCCGGTGACGGGTGGGACGTCGATGCCGACTCGGTCGTCAGTCCGGACGCGTGGAGTGAGGGCTTTCAGGTGCTGGCTCGCAAGTCCGCCTAGGGACTGGGTTCCTTGGAACATTGGTCCTTGGATCGGGATCGGGTCTGGGGCTGGTTGGAAGAAATTCCAGCCAGCCCTTTTAAAATTTTTAAAATCAAGTAAAATAACTATGGATACTAGGCGAATCTGCCGGCGACTACGGTTTCCGGCGGCCGAAATCTGGGCGTGCATTATGGTTGCTCTCGGAGCCCTAAAAATGAAGATACTTGGTGCAGAATGTTATGCGGTTTAAACACTGCGAATACGATACAGTCCGAAGAGTAATCAACGGACAGTGGCATGGGCGACATTTTGCACAAAATCTGGGCCGTCAACGCGAATTGGAATGCCGGTAACGGGTGGAACGTCAATGCCAACTCGGTCGACAATCCGAACGCGTGGAATGAGAGCAATCAGGTGCTGGCTCGAAACTTTCTTCGTTCAAGAACCCTGTTATGGGGATTTTGTTTGTTTTTGCCATCCGCCGAGCATGCGCCCGATTTCAGTGAGGTGTTGAGAAAGGGCGATGTATTTTTTATTATCCAGGGCTTTAATTTCCCAAGCGACTTGAAGGAGAAATTTTAAGGTATCAAATTCATCCGACGCCTTTTGTAAATATATTATCTTTTGATCTCTGGACTTATGGCTTGCGGAGAAAATATCCCGAATTGTTTCAAGAAATAAGCCATCAATACTTGAACCCAAACTATAGCGTGTTAATTTATCAAAATGAGACCAATATCCATGCCACAATTTGTAAGCGACGATGAGTTTCTGAAGAATCGGCAAAACACCGTGGGGGGGG
>MGJA01000011.1:22087-41581 GCA_001794025.1 Candidatus Yanofskybacteria bacterium RIFCSPHIGHO2_01_FULL_41_21
GATTTAAAAAACTGGGTCATAGTTTTGAAGATATAATTTCGGTTGATAATTTACTGCAATCCTGGCGAGAATTTTTGAAAGGCAAATCCAAAAGAGAAGATGTGCAATTGTTCCGGCTTAATTTAATAGACAATATCTTTCAACTTCATGAAGACCTCGCTAATCATACATATACTCACGGTCCATATCAAGCATTTAGAATAAACGACCCGAAACCAAGGAAGATTCATAAATCGTCAGTTCGCGACCGCCTGTTACATCATGCCGTCTATAGAATACTCTATCCGTTTTTTGACCGCATGTTCATTACTGACTCGTACTCATGCCGTTTACAAAAAGGAACTCACAAAGCCATGAACCGGTTTCGTCGATTTGCATGGCAGGAATCGCAAAACCATACGAGGATATGTTGGGTGTTAAAATGTGATATTCGCAAATTTTTTGAAAATATCAATCATGAGATATTGTTGAATATTTTAATTGAACGAATTTCAGATAATAAAATTACAGCACTGCTAGAAAATATTATTGGAAGTTTCTCATCAGGGCCTAGTCGAGGATTGCCATTGGGTAATCTTACTTCGCAATTGTTTGTGAACATTTATATGAACGAATTTGATCAAGCCGTAAAGCAAGTTTTTGGCATTACACACTATATCCGTTATGCCGACGACTTTGTAATTTTTTATCATGATAAATCTCGACTTGAAGAGTTACTGCCCAAATTTGCTGATTTTTTAGAGGAGCATCTTTCTTTGGAGTTGCATCCTAAAAAGATTTCTATAAAGACAATTGCTTCGGGGATTGATTTTCTGGGTTGGGTGCATTTTCCGAATCATCGGGTCTTACGGACAACCACGAAACGCAGAATGTTTAGACGTATAGCGGAGCGTAAAGGAAATGAAACGACTATACAATCTTATCTCGGGTTACTAAGACATGGCAATGCTAGAAAACTTCAAGTAGTCGTTGACAAACTGGCGGGCTTGGTCTAAAATTAGCAATCAATATCAGGTCTTAAGTAAAAAGAAATAAGCCATAAGGAATAAGGATTTATTTTACTTTTTGCTTTTGACTTTTATCTTATTCCTATGATAAAACCATTAAGTGATTATGTGGTCTTAGAACCACTCAAGGAAGAAAAAAAGAAAGGCGGAATTATTCTGCCCGATACCGTAGAGAAAGAACGATCAGAAATCGGTAAGGTTGTTGCGGTTGGCGTCGGAAAGATGGAAAACGGCCCTTCGACTGGCTCAGGGCAAGCGAAGCGAATCCCAATGGAAGTTAAAAAAGGGGACGTAGTTTTTTATCGAAAATATTCGGAACATAAAATAAAAGATAAAGAAAAAGAACTTATCGTCGTAAAGGGAGAAGATATAATTGCAATTAAAAATTAATTCATATTAAATTTAGAACGCAGTCTGCTTGACCGAATTCAAGGCAAAAGTGAGCATTGCGACGAGTCATATAGACATATGATGAGGAGCAAGCAGAGCTTTTAACGAAGAAGTCGGTCAAGAGCGTCCTGCCGTAGTTGCTGAAAGCAACTGGCAGAGCGACAGACAAGTTATAAAAAATGGCGAAGCAAATATTATATAAACAAGACGCGCGTGAGGCCCTGAAACGGGGCGTGGATAAGATTGCTAATGCCGTCAAGGTTACCCTTGGACCTAAGGGGCGTAATGTTATTTTGGATAAAGGTTATGGTTCGCCCGTGATTACAAAAGACGGCGTGACCGTGGCTAAAGACATTGAACTAAAAGATAAATTTGAAAATATCGGCGCGAATTTGATTCGGGAAGTCGCCTCAAAAACAAATGATATTGCCGGCGACGGTACGACAACGGCGACGGTACTGGCTCAATCAATTGTTGCGGAAGGATTTTCAGCGGTAAATGCCGGCGCGAATCCCCTCGTTCTCAAAAAGGGAATGGATAAAGCCGTGGAATGGGTGGTTGGATTTTTAGAAAAACGAGCCCAGAAAGTAACTAAGGCCAATCTCAAAGAAGTGGCTTCAATTTCCGCCAATGACGCCGAAATAGGTGATTTGATTGCCGAAGTGTTTAATAAAGTCGGGAAAGATGGTGTGGTGACGGTTGAAGAATCGCAGTCCACGGAAATGGCAACCGAATTTGTGGAAGGGATGCAAATTGAACGTGGTTACGTTTCCGCCTATATGGCGACTAACACCGAACGGATGGACGCTTCCTATGATGATTCGCATATCTTAATCACTGACCGCAAGATTTCTTCGGTGCAGGATATTGTGCCGTTGTTGGAAAAGATTTCTCAAGCCGGTAAACGCCAACTCGTAATTATTGCTGAAGACGTTGATAGTGAGGCCCTAACCACATTGGTTCTCAATAAACTTAGAGGAACATTTTCCACATTGGCTATTAAGGCCCCAGGATTCGGCGACCGCAAAAAAGAAATGCTTGAAGATATTGCCATTATCACCGGTGGGCAAGTTATCAGTGAAGAAAAGGGGATGAAACTTGATGCCGTTGAACTTGATATGCTCGGTCGCGCTCGTCGGGTGGTTGCGACTAAAGAAAAAACAACTATTGTCGGCGGGAAAGGGAAAAAGAGTGACATTGATAAGCGTATCGCCCAACTCAAAAACCAAATTACCGCTTCCACTTCCGGGTTTGATAAAGAAAAATTCCAAGAACGATTAGCCAAGCTTTCCGGCGGGGTAGCCGTGATTAAAGTCGGGGCTTTAACCGAGACCGAATTAAAAGAAAAGAAATTCCGGATTGAAGATGCGGTGAATGCCACTCGTGCCGCTTTGGAAGAAGGTATCGTCGCCGGAGGCGGAATCGCTTTGTTTGAGGCCTCCAAAGAATTAACCATAAAATCGGTGGGAAAAATTGCCGAAGTCGGTGATGAAGCCAAGGGTGTGATGTTGATTAAAACAATTTTGGAACGTCCGCTTCGCGCTATCGCTGAAAACGCGGGCAAGGATTCCAATGATGTTGCCCGTCATGTTTATGATTTGCCCGTTGGTCAAGGATTTAATGCTTCAACCGGTGAGTATGTTGAAATGATTAAAGACGGCATCATTGATCCGCTCAAGGTCGTTAAGACCGCCCTCCTTAATGCTGTCTCGGTTGCGTCTATGATTCTTACGACTGAGGCAGTGGTGACAGATATTCCGGAAGATAAAAAAGAACCTACACCATCAATGGGTGGTGGAATGGATTACTAATTATTCATTAAAACAGTCCCGCCATGGCGGGACTGTTTTAATGTTGAATATTGTTATACTTTGTTGTATCTTTAATTCAATAAAGTAACTTCTAAATATATGGGTACATATATCATTTTGGGGGTTGTTGGGGTCCTAGTTCTTTGGTTGATAGGCGTTTTTAATGGTCTAGTTCGGGCTCATAACCGAGTTAAAGAGGCCTGGTCGGATATTAGTGTCCAATTGAAACGCCGACACGATTTGATTCCTAATCTTGTGGAAACAGTAAAGGGTTATGTTGCTCACGAAGCGGGCGTGCTTGAGGCCGTCACCAAAGCTCGCACGGAAGCTGTGACAGCCGGTTCAATGGCCCAGAAAGGTCAAGCCGAGAATATGCTTACGGGCGCATTAGGAAAACTATTTGCTCTTTCCGAGGCCTACCCGACTCTTAAAGCCAACGAAAATTTCGCCAAGCTTCAAGATGAATTGAGCGACACCGAAAATAAAATTCAGGCCTCCCGTCGTTTCTACAACACTAACGTTATGGATTTCAACACCAAAATCCAGGTGTTTCCAAATAATATGATTGCCTCTTCCCTCGGTTTCCAAAAAGAAGAATTCTTCCAGCTAGAATCCGCCGAAGAAGCCAAACTCCCAGAAGTCAAATTTTAGTTAGTCAAAGGAACTGATGCGTGGCCCCAGACCCAGGGAACCAGTCCCGTCGGTTCCCCCGCGGAGCGGGTCCCCCTCCACTACTGGGTCCAGCATCAGGTTCCTTTTCCTATCTGTATGGCTACTCTATATACTCAACAAGATTCTAATATTCGGAAAACGTGGTTATTGATGACTGTGTTTTTGGTGTTGATTATTGCGTTTGGTTTTTTGTTTAGCCAAATTTATGGTTCCCCGGAAATTTTATATATCGCTGTAATTTTAAGTATCGGCATGAACGTTGTGGCCTATTGGAAGTCCGACACTATTGCTTTGGCGATGTCTCATGCCAAGCCGATTAAACGTGAAGGGAATGAGTATATTTACAGAATGATTGAGAATTTATCCATTACTGCCGGTTTGCCGATGCCGAGGGTTTATATTATTGAATCCGATCAGATTAATGCTTTTGCCACCGGTCGAGATCCTAAACATTCGGCTATCGCGGTTACTCAAGGTGCGCTGACAAAACTTGAAAATGAAGAATTGGAAGGCGTGCTTGCCCACGAATTATCGCATATTGGGAACAGAGATATTTTAATTTCAACAGTGGTCGTAGTTCTTTCCGGTCTTATCGCTATTATGGCTGATTGGTTTTTGCGAATAAGTTTCTGGGGCGGTCGCAGTAGTGATGACAATAAATCTGGTGGGGCAATTCTTTTGGTCGTGGGTCTTATTGCAGCCATTCTTGCTCCTTTAGCCGCGACCATAATCCAGTTGGCCGTTTCGCGTAAACGTGAATTTTTGGCCGACGCTTCAGGCGCTCTTCTGACCCGATATCCGGATGGTTTGGCCAATGCGTTGGAAAAAATAGGAAAAGAAGAAATTCCTCTAAAATTTGCCCACAATGCGACAGCCCATCTCTTTATCTCTAATCCCTTTAAAGGTAAGGAAGGCACCAGTTGGTTTACTCGTTTATTTTTAACTCATCCCCCGATACAAGAGAGAATCAAAATACTCCGCAACATGTCCGTTTAGGGTTTTGTTATGATTCTTTGATATATCATAATATTTTTTTATGTCTAAAAAATTAAGAAAAATAGAATCAATTGATTTTGAGATTAGGGGCGGAAAAAAATTATCCGGAAGCATTGAAACCAATTTCTCAAAGAACGGCTCGGTGGTTCTTTTGTGTGCTTCTTTATTAAACAAAAATAAAACAGTTTTGCACGGTATTGCTCGAATTGAAGAGGTCAACCGACTGGTTGAAATTATGGAAAGTTTGGGAGTGACTGTGAAATGGATCAGCCGTAACAGTATTGAAATCAGACCACCTAAAAAATTTTCAATCGGTAAATTAAACAATGAAGTGGCCGGAAGAATTCGGTCCGGTCTTATGTTAATTGGTCCACTCATTCATTACGAGAAACATTTTAAATTACCTCATGCCGGTGGATGCAAAATGGGTGAACGGACAATTGCCGCTCATCATTACGGTCTGGAAAAACTTGGGGTGCATATTAAAACCGACCATAAAGAATACAAAATAAAAGTCGGTCGGCTTCGGTCGGCCGAAATTGTTATGTACGAAGCGGGGGATACGGCGACTAATAATATTCTTATGGCGGCGGCACTCATTCCTAGTAAAACAACTATTCGGTTTGCACCACCAAATTATCAGGTTCAAGAACTATGTTTTTTCTTGGAAAAAATGGGTGTAAAAATTGACGGTATCGGCACTACTAATTTAATCGTTCATGGCATTAAAGGATTCAATGCACCATTGGAATACCACAATAGCGAAGATCCGATTGAATCCATGATGTTTATTTCGGCGGCTGTGACGACTAATTCGAAACTGACAATCAAACGGGCGCCGATTGATTTTTTATTAGTGGAATTGCTTAAGCTTGAAAAAATGGGTTTAAAATTTTCCTTATCATCTAAATACAAATCATATAACGGTCGGACTGATTTGGTCGATATCACAGTTCTGCCGTCTAAACTAAAAGCGTTATCCGATAAAATCCATTCTTTACCGTATCCCGGAATCAATGCCGATAATTTGCCATTTTTTGTTCCGATTGCGACGCAAGCTAAAGGCGTGACTCTTATTCACGATTGGATGTGGGAAAACAGGGCGATATATTTTACGGAACTTAATCGTTTGGGCGGCCAGGTCGCTTTGGCTGATCCCCATCGGGTTTTTATCACCGGCCGGACTAAATTAAAATCGGGTCAGGTGGTTTGTCCGCCGGCGCTTCGGCCGGCGATGATTATTCTTATCGCCATGCTTGCCGCCGAGGGAACTTCAATTCTTCGTAATATTTACTCAATCAGACGGGGTTATGAAGAAATTGCCCGCCGTCTTAATTCCATCGGCGCCGATATCCGTGTCATAAAATAAAGAGGTTCCCAAAAGTCGTCTAAAATGTTATAAATTCTTATAAATTAAAATAAAAACATGATTAGAATAAAAGAACTGAAAAAACCCGATATTATTGAAAACAATCCGATTCGTGTAGGGAGAAAAAAGATTGCGGGAATTGCCAAGGAATCTTTGGATTTAGGTATCGGTAATTTTTCTGAAGCGTTTGACGTGGACGAACTCACCGATCAAGATGTTCAGGATTTTTTGAATTTAGAAAGTGGCAAGTTGGATATAGTTGATTTTGAAGATCGCAGTAAAAATTTTAAGGGGGTATCAAACTCAAGCCAAAAAGAACTTTGGGGTCATATTGGAAGCGTATTGCGGAAAAATCTGGATCGTAGGTAAAATCTTTAGGAGGAGTCGGATAGTGGTTTATTCCACCGCCTTGGAAAGGCGGCATCCCGCAAGGGATACGTGAGTTCGAATCTCACCTCCTCCGCCAGTAATTAAAGAGGCCGGCGCGCGAGTGCGCCGGCCTTATGGTTCAGGACGTAGAAACTAGATCATTGACGATCTTGTCGATTAGCTCCTCCTTTCCCTCTTCAAAAGGGTTTATGGTTTCACGAATCTTTTGAGCAAAGGAACCTGAACAGCTATATTCCCTGGCCCGTATGATTTCTTTGAGAAATTCCGTTGAGAGTCCCATCACCTGCATGAGCTCTTCCGCGAAGAGCACTAAGGGGATATTGTGCTTTGCCAAGATGCAGGGGATGCGGGATATCTTCCGGTGCTCTCTTACTCCTGTCAGCGAGCTCTTTACCTGCAAAGGGATCATATGATCATAACTTGGTTCTGGTACGATCAGAAAATCAACTCCTCGCAGATCAAGCTCGCCTTTTCGCCAACTCTTATAATAGTCGTGGATTCCTCCACATGAAATTAGGAAGTCCAAACCTTCAGCAACGCGAGCTTCGCTCTGTCTACCAATTTTTTCTTTTTTATTCCCCCTTTCTTCAGGTGGAGCTTCGTCGGTTCTTGCTTTATTTTCGCCACGATGAATTTCGGCAAGATGTTGTTCTTGCTGGACTCGCTTCAAATCCGTGGCGGCTTTTGGCGTGAATTCGACATCCGCCATAAACCCCTCACTTTCTTTGTATGATGTGCTGGCTTCAGCATACCGCAATATGCAGAATTAGTCAATTTGACGCAATTTGGGCCAACCCCGCCGTTGAACACTGATTTTGCAGAATATTTTATTTAAGTTATTAAGGATACTAGTTTTTATAGTGTATCTTAAGTTTTCAGGTTTTGTGGTGAAATTCGTCAGTGTTCAACGGCGGGGTTGACTTTTGTCCTATTTTCGTGCTATAATGGAAGTATGGTTCTTGGGGGTTAATATATACCCCCACACAATCAACCCATTCTGAGGAGTGTTAAGATGAATTACAAGATTCGTTTTTCGGGGCCTACGCCTCGTCAGGTCAGCCGGTGGACCATCGCGGTTCGCCGAATTTGGAGGGACTACAACGTCCCCATTCTGCTGGCGGTGATGATCCTCGTTCTGGTGTTGGCGTTGTTGAGGTTCTACCCGTCGCCAACACTGGCTCTGGGTTTCTGAAGTTGTGAGGCGGACGGGGCACACGAAGCGTACAGTGCACATGTTTCCTATCCGACCTCCCGCCGAGCTTAGCTCGGCGGGCTTTTTTTATTTCCCGAATAGTAGAATTTTGAATTGCCTTCGGCAGAAAAAAGTTCAGAATTCACTACTCGGCTTTGCTATTTCATTTTTCAAATATTATGCGATAGTATGGTCATATTGTATGACTGATAATGTTTCTAAAATCAAAGACCGGCTGGATGTGGTGGATGTTTTGAGCGGATACATGAAACTCCAGAAGGCCGGTATTAATTTCAAAGGCCGATGTCCTTTTCATAATGAAAAGACGCCGTCGTTTTTCGTTTCGCCGGAACGGCAGATTTGGCATTGTTTCGGATGTCAAAAAGGTGGAGACATGTTTGAATTTGTAAAAGAAATTGAGAGTGTGGAATTCCCGGAGGCATTAAAAATTCTGGCCGACAAAGCGGGGATTGAACTGGAACAATTCCAACCTAGACCCGGTGAGAGTATAGACGCCAAACAAAAATTATATGAAATTTGCGAACTGGCGACAAAATTTTTTGAAAAACAGTTTCAATCGTCATCAGGCAAAGAGGCGCTGGCCTATTTACATGACCGCGGACTGACCGATACTACCATTGCCGAATTTCGTCTTGGTTGGGCGCCGAATGATTGGGAGTCGCTTTCAAATTATCTTCAGACACGGGGCTATCAGGAAAAAGAGATTATTGATGCGGGGCTAGCAATCAAACGTTCGGCTGAAAGTGGTCGAGAGGGTGTTTATGACAGGTTTCGGTCACGAATCATGTTTCCAATCTTTGAAGTGACGGGGCAAGTAGTCGGGTTTACGGCTCGGGTATTCGATCTGCCGGCTGGCGGAGCCAAATCTACTATACACAGTCAAACCATTGACCAACCTGCACATATTGTGGCAAAATACATTAACACCCCCCAGACGCTGATCTATGACAAAAGTCGGGTTCTATACGGCCTTTCTAAGGCCAAACTAGATATTAAGAAATCGGACCGATGTATCCTGGTTGAGGGCAATATGGACGCCCTCATGTCATTCCAGGCCGGCGTACGCAATGTTGTCGCCTCATCTGGCACCGCCCTTACTCCTACCCATTTACGGCTTTTGCAGCGTTATACAAAAAATTTGGGGTTTTGTTTTGATGGGGATCAGGCCGGAGCTATGGCAACCCGCCGTGGTATCGGTCTGGCATTGGCTCAACAATTTAATATTAGTATTCTCGAGATTAAAGATCCCGAGTGCAAAGACCCCGCCGATTACGTTAAAAAATACCCCGCCGATGCAAACACCAGCGGGGCGAGCGGTCCTTCATGGGCGGATGTCGTCGTAAATGCAAAGCCGGTCATCAATTATTATTTTGATCGCGCTCGTTCTTTTTACAATCCGACATCAGCGGAAAGTAAGAAACAAATCATTTCTGCTGTGGCGCCGTTTATAAAACGCCTTGCAGGGAATGTCGAGCGGGCCCATTGGATCGCTCAACTGTCTTCCTTGTTACGCGTGCCCGAATCGGCTATCAGCGCTGATATCGCCACATTAAAAGATGATCTTGATGCCTATACACGAGAAGCCATTGTTTCGGATGCGCCGGTTGCTTCTTCAGTTGTAACACCTCGGGAGACACCCGATGTTATCAATGAAATGATTCTGTCGCTTGTTTTGAAAGCGCCCGCGCTTCTGCGTGATGGAATCATTAATATTCCAGAAGGTCTGGTTGATGAACGGACAATGAATATTATCCGCCGGGTTGCAAAAGAACCCTTCGACATTGCTCAGGGTAAACTTTTTGAGTTCAAGACATTTGTCGCCAGTTTTTCCGGAGAAGAAGCTCTCCAGCTGGAATTTGCCCATCTTCGTTCCCAGGAGTTATGGCAAGGGTTTGATGACGAAACACTGAAAGTAGAATTTCATAATTTAATAAACACGGCCCGCCGCCGTTCAATAAATGCCCGGCTCACCAACTTGCAGTTTGATGTAAGAGAAGCCGAAGCCAACAAAGATAAAAATAAACTAATTCAATTAACCGGCGAGTTCAATGAACTCGCCCGACAATTAATCCTCACCCACCATCCGTATGGCCAAAAAGAAAAAAACCAAGACCAAGAAACCCACCCGACTGAACAGTCGTTCGGGCGGGAAGAAAACATCCAAGAAGTCAACGAGACCGGTCAATCGTCAAAAGAAAGCCAAGTCGATTTCTCGCAAACCGAAAACGAAATCGGCGTCTAAGACGACCCAGTCCAAAAAGTCAGCTTCTTCGGTTCCAAAAAAGAATAAAGACGCTATCAGTGAAAGTGCGATTGTGGCGATTATTGAAAAAGGTCGCCATCGCGGTTTTGTTACTCAAGTTGAAGTTCTGAACGCCTTTCCGAATATTGAGAAAGATATTAATGGTCTGGAAGCCCTTTATGAACGTTTAGAGGCCTCAAATATTAATATCATTGAATCGGGGCGTGTTTTTGAAGATGGGAAAAATAAAGAATACGACGAAAAGAAAAAGATTCAGGATGAATTTGGCGAATCAACATCTGATTCGGTTCAGATGTATCTCAAGGAGATTGGACAGTACCCATTATTGAACGGTGAAGAAGAAGTTGAATTGGCCAAACGAATTCTGCGCGGGGATGAATCAGCTCGTCAGAAACTAGCTCTTTCAAACCTTCGTCTCGTGGTTTCAATTGCGAAAAAATATGTCGGCCGGTCGGCTAATTTATCCTTGTTGGATTTAATTCAGGAAGGGAATATCGGTTTATTTAAAGCGGTTGAAAAATTTGATTTTACCCGTGGATTTAAATTTTCCACTTATGCCACATGGTGGATTCGGCAAGCCATTACTCGTGCTCTCGCCGATCAAGGCCGGACAATTCGCATTCCCGTGCACATGGTGGAGACAATTAACAAATATCAGCAGATAGTTCGACGGTTGGTTCAGGACTTAGGTCGGGAACCGATGCCTGAAGAAGTGGCATCGGAGATGGGAATTGAAGTGGACAAAATTCGCCACATCATGAAAATCTCGCAGGAGACCATCTCTCTTGAAGCGCCTGTTGGTGATGGCGATGATGGTGATAGTGACAGTTCGCTTGAAAATTTCATTCCTGATGACGATACTATTTCACCGGCCACTTCTTCCGCCCGCAAGATATTAAAGGGCTATATTAATGAAATTATTAGTGATCTTACACCTCGTGAACAAAAGATTCTTGATATGCGTTTTGGTCTCACCGATGGTGTGACTCATACTCTAGAAGAAGTCGGGAAGGTCTTTGCCGTTACCCGCGAACGTATCCGTCAGATTGAAGCCAAAGCCCTGGATAAAATCCGTGGTCATCACAAGTTGGGGAAACTCAAGGGCTACGAATAGTCGCTCAGCCCTCACCATTTTTCTCAGCTTCATCTCTGAGTTCCGCTCCCTCCACCCCAACCCCCAACTCGATTATCTATCGAATTGAGTCAACGTCACTTGGGGTATACTCTTACCCCCAGACCCAGGGAACCAGTCCCGTCGGTTCCCCCAGCTTCGCTGGGACCCCTTCCGCTACTGGGTCTAAGAGTATACCCCAAGTGACTCAGTTCAAATACACAGGCCTTGTTTAATTTGGTCCAAATCAAGCTTTGCCTTTCCGTTTTCTCACAATCTGCACGATTGGTAAGCCCGCCGGTAGGCGGGCAAGCATTTCAGAAATTATCTTGATATTTCTCTGGGTACCAGCCCGAGGATGTTGGGAACGGGTGAGCAAAGCGAAGCCGCATGGCCCGACAGGAGTTGCTTCGGCTGGTCAGAGAAATGAAAGATAATTTCTAGAAATACTCCAAGAGGAAGCTGTGAGAAAGGGGAAAGGTGGAGCGCCATTGGTAGTTACTTGAAAAAAGCTCAAACTCCTTTACACTTAGACCATGTTGCAAGACCTAAAGAAGAAAAAGTCGGTAGTGGTGATACGTAATCTGGTTATTGCGGAAATTGTTGCTTATGGTTTGTTTATGCTCTTGGCATTATCGGCCGATTGGGCGGAAATGTATCAGAAGTCATTTATTTATAATTATCTTTCATTTACAATCCTTGAATTTGCCGGTTTGGCGATTGTCCAGATTGCCATCATTGTAGTTGTGGTTACTAGGTCAATTAAAGAAGAACAGGATATTAGAGATATTATTAATTCGGGTGAACACGAACAGCTTGAATTCAAAACGTCTTTGCGTTGGGATGTAAAACGAGATCAAGTCAATAAAGAACTTGAGCGAGGAGTTATGAAAACGGTAACGGCATTCTTAAATTCGGCTGGTGGATCGCTTGTGATTGGTGTGGACGACCATAACCAGGTCTATGGTCTGGAATCCGATTTAGCATCGTTGACTAAACAAAATCATGATGGTTTTGAGAATCATTTTAATAATTTATTTGTTTCTATGATTGGTCCTGAATTTCGTCAGTACGTAAGAATTTCTTTTCATTATATTAATAATAAAAGTGTCGGTCTTGTTCAGGTTGACCAAGCCCATCGGCCGGCTTATTTAAAAACAGAGAAAGGGGAGGATTTCTTTATTCGCACCGGCAACGCCACAACTTCTCTAAAAGTCAGCCAAGTCGCCTCATATATTTCCTCCCAGTGGCGGTAAGAAAACTAGGTTTAAAATATTGTACTGTTTGACTTTAAATTATAAGCGTGTTATCTTTATTAACGTTCGGGAAGCAATCAAGCTATCCCGAAGCTCTTTTTTAGGAGGAATCGGTCATGCAGAGAATCTTCTCGTTGTTGGTTTTGATCGGTGTGTCCTTTCTCTCGGCGCCTTCCGTGTCGGCTCAGGACTGCTTCAAGATCAAGGATGGTGTGATCACGGCGAGCACCGGCGAGGTGCTGACCGTCGGCTACGATCAGTTCGGTTACAACTATCAGGCCCGGATCTTCAACGGCACTTACGACAGCTCCGACAGGAAGCTGGACGGCAAGTACTGGGGCGTGGCGGCGGACTATGCCGACGACAGCCTGGTGATGAAATGGTCGGACAATTGGTTGTCCAACCAGGATTGCACTGGTGACGCCAAGTTGGATCGGGACGGCATCACTAACATCTCCAAGGGCTGGACCACCAACCACGTGGAGGGGGATTACCTTGACGGAAACGGCGACTCTCACCACTACACATACTCTGTGAAGATCGTCTGGGTCGGTCCGCCTTCGGCCCCCGACCCGTGGGCGAGTGTCCGCATCTGGACTCAATACACTATCATTCAGGAGGTCTACAACGACCCTGATGGTGGTTACCACGGAGTGGACCGAGGCCGACTGGCTCATCCCGCCGGACTGGGTTTTTATAACAAGTAGTTCTTCGGCGACGGGCTTCAGTCCCCTTCGGCTATCCAGCTGGAGGGGACATTTTTTTTATTGTCTAAATAGGATGTAACACAACTATTTTTGGGACGTAGTATACTACGCGTCGAACAAATAAATCAATTAATTAACTTAATAAAAATATGATTAAAAAAATTATTGCGGGACTTACACTTGCAGCGTTAGTAGTCGTTCCATTTATATCAAATACAAATACTGCCTCTGCTGCAGTCATAGACGTGGGAAACGGAGCGCTTAACCGATCTTTTATAGACGGTTCTTCTAATTTCACGGTCATTGATGTTAATAATCCTGTGTCGGCTAATGGGTTTTTGGACACGTTTACCTATTTTGCCTCTAACACAAACTCTTTTGAGTTCGTATTGGTTGATTCCTCTAACGTCGTTAAATGGGTTGGTCCAACCATTACTCCGTCCGCTGGTGCTGGGGTAAAAACTTGGATGCCAATTATACCTATTCCCGCCTCAATGAGCTGGAACTTGGGAGTACACTTTAACGGTACAGGTACAATTCCCTTTGATTCTACGGGTGCTTCAGCCAGCTTCACGGCTAATGGAAGTGGTTTACCAATCGTTGGTTCAACTTTAACTGTCGGTGTTGCCAGTAGAACATATTCTTTTGGCGCTACAGGGACAGACACTCTTCAGGGGACTTTATCAGCTGAAGATTTTGGGGTTGTAAACTACGATACCGGGCTAGGTTTCCTTAAAGGTTACACTGCCGGGTTTGGTTTAACTGATGCCACTTTGGCGGGAGCCACATCTGTGGTCGTTAAATTGTATTCAGGAAACACAGAAGGTAGTTTATTACAAACTAATACAGCCATCTTGTCTAAATTCAACGCCGATATAACTGGCATTCAGTTCTCATCTCCTTTTGATGTGTCGGGAACGTTTAATTATGCAACTGATGGATACTGGACTAATGTTCGGGAAACCGAATATGGTCAGAGTGTTCCTGCGACCAGAGTAGTGGCAACTGTAACGTTGGCTAATGGTAAAGTTGTGACAGCTACCAATACGAATCTAACAGGTAGCCCAACAACCATTTATCCGACTCCAACTCCAACTCCTACTCCAACACCAACTCCGACTCCCACACCGACACCTACTCCAACTCCGACTGCACTAACCGATAAAGAACAGTGTAAGAATGGTGGCTGGATGACATTCACTAATCCAAGCTTTAGGAATCAGGGTCAATGTGTCAGCTATCTAATGAGTAATGAGAATGCAGGCCGAAGATAAAATGACTATAGCCCTCGCAAATACCGAGCTTCGCCCCCTCCGATCATCTGACCGGAGGGGGTTTCTCGTTGACGGATAGTGTGGGCTTGATAAAATTAAGACAAGTTAGTTTAAAAAAATAAAAACATATGAAAAACGTAAAAAAAGCTTCAGTTTTTGCAGTATCTTTAGCTTTGGTTTTTTCTGTTGCCGTTTCAGTCAACGCTAAGAATGAAAATTCAGAAGATAATCCAAGCGTGGAGAAAAGGGAATTGGCCGCTTTACAAGCCGAAGATCATCGTAATGCCGTTGCAGATGTGGTCTTGGAATTAAAAGAAGTCGCCGGTAAAGATGAAAATATTGGCGAAGAGGTAAGAGAGGTTGCAAAAGCCCAGGAAGATTCCAGTAATGATTCCGCGGATGCGATAGAAAAAGTTGAAAACAGAAACGGTTTCGTTACTTTTCTATTCGGCACGGATTATAAAAATATTGGTATTCTCCGCAGTGAAATAGTTACCACCGAAAACAGCATAGACAGATTAACAAAGGCCCGCAACAGAGCGACTAGTGCCGAAGTAAAAATTGATCTGGATGTTCAGATTGAAGCTCTTCAGGCCGAAAAAGCAGAGTTAGAGAATTTTGTAGAAACAAACGAAGATAAATTTAGTATTTTGGGTTGGCTGGTAAAACTGTTAAACTAGTAAAAAATTAATTAACTTTATCAAATGATTAAAAAAATAATTGTCTTTGTTTGTGTCCTTGGGTTGGCGGCTTCAATTAGCCCAGCTTTGGCCGTTAAGCCGGAAAATCCGGGATTTTCTCTGCCCTCTAATGCGATAGAAGTTGCTCCAAACGTATTTAGTTTAGGAAAGGTCTATGATGCTCAGAGCCACAAGATGGTAGAGGGCTATGCGATAGTGCACAAAAGCGGAAATGCCCGAGGTAATTCTGGAAACGCTAAGCCGTCAAAAGCAGGTCAGAAGTGCTATGGCTATTTGGCTTCCGGAGCAAAATGGAAAACAGTTGAAGATTGGGAAGTATTTGGGGGCGCCGGACTTAATGCAGATTTTGTTTTAAGTAATACATCGGCGAATATTGATAAATGGGAAACCGCCGCCGGTACTCCAAGTGTCTTAGGGACAGGATCTGTCGGGACAGGGTCTATCACTGATCCGAACATTTTAGACAATAAGAACCAAGTTTCTTTCGGTGTCTTAGATTCAGGCACCATTGCCGTAACAATAGTTTGGGGGATTTTCTCCGGTCCGACATTTGGCCGCGAACTTGTTGCCTGGGATCAGATTTATAACACAAACTTTACGTGGTCCAACAGTGGGGAATCCGGAAAGATGGATTTTGAGAATATATCTACCCATGAATTGGGACATGCTGTAGGTATGGGTGATATTTACACATCTTCCTGTTCCGAAGTTACAATGTACGGCTATGGAGCGCTAGGGGAAACAGCAAAGAGAGATCTTGCCCCGGCTGATGTAACCGGCGTCAGCCAACTCTATTAAAAATTCCGCGATCCATTTGGGGTTGCAATGTTTGGTTTTTAGGTTATACTTTAGGGGGTCGAATTTATCAAAATTAAATACCAAACAAAATATTATGTCCGAAGAAACAAAATGCACGGCGTGTGATCACGTTCACACGAACGAAGACGGCACTTGCAGCTGCGGTTGTGCAGAAGGCAAGAAGTCAGAGGAAACCGCCCAATAATCATATTTAAACACCCGGCCTAGGCCGGGTGTTTAAATATGATTATTGTTTCTCAATCAATCTCAATAAAACTTGAGATGTAAGGGTTTTTCTGTTAATATGATTTTGTAGAACAATTTATTCCACTTATTCCGCGGTAGCTCAATGGTAGAGCGGCGCCCTGTGAACGACAAACTTGCAGCTTCCTAACGAAAGCTAGGAATGAACTTTTCGGGATATCGGTGAAACCCACACTCGCATAGCGAACGGGTAATACCGAGGGAACCCTTCGATTGACTCAGGGCTAGCCCCGAGCGAAGTCGAGGGGGCACCGTAGAGACTAGATACCGAAATCCCGTCATCTGGCAGTTGCCGGATCGGGAAAGATATAGTCCATGCCATAACGAAAGCTATGGATCAATGTAAGGCGATGGTTCCAGGTTCGAGTCCTGGCCGCGGAGGCGGCCATTCTGGTGTGTTCAGACCTGTCTCCGTCCCTCTCTCGAATCAAAATCCCAGATACTGTCTGGGATTTTGATTTCTACAGTTCTGCGTCAGAACTTCCTTTTTGTCTAATTTTGGCCTACCCGCAACAGGTCTTGAACCCTGCTATCTGAGACAGTTGTCGAAATTTTCTTTATCTATGCCCGCCTTCATTTTAAATAGCTCTTTTTGCAACTGGGGTATACCCCTTGAGCGTGCGCGAATAAAGATTCAGAAGTTCCTCTACAATAATGTCGCTTCTGAATTTTAATGAGGTTTGATACGCGCTTTCAGAGAGTTTACGGCGCAGCGTCTCGTCTTTTAAAATATTTTCAATAACAGAAACAGCTTCAGCTTGAGACGAAACAATAAAACCATTCTCTCCATTAACAATTATTTCCGGTGCAACACCGACCGGATAACTGACAGGGATAAGACCTTGCGACATGCCCTCGATAAGACTAAGCGAGAATCCTTCGTAACGAGAGGGTATAAAAAGAATACTCCCCGCCTGTGCATCCACCACGTTAGGGATAAGGTCTTTCTTAAAATTGACAAGCATCTGATGCCTCTCGAACCAAATCCTAAGCCAATCTTTTAACTTTTTATTTGAGATCAGGCATATAGTAATTTTATTTACCTTAGGAAACTTGGAATAAAGATGTATCAAACGATCAAGGCCTTTTAATTTCAAGGTAAATGCATCACCGCCGAGACGACCGAGAAAAACTATCGCAGGATCAGAAACTATTGGCTTTAAGCTTTTCTCAAACCAATAATCCTCTATAGCATTATGGATAACTGATATTTTGTCTGGATTCACGCCGGCTTCTATAAGTTCTTTTTTCACATTTTCAGAAACAGCAATAACCGCATCAGCTCTTTTGGCTACATATTCCTCCATATCCGCAATGTCTCGCATCGGTTTGCGGGATTTTACGTTAAGCTCGGGCAATATGCCATCTTTTCTTAATCTGTACCACAAGCGACGCGTGTCTGAAAGCAAATCTTTGGCTTGAGGAGTAGATTCTAAAAATCCTCTAGTAGTAGAGCCGAAATGACTGACTACAGGAATATTAAATGCCAGAAACGGAAGAGGTGTATATGTCGTGCCCTGTACCAAGTTAAAACGCATAATTTCATTTTTCTTTTCCAGTAGAGAATAGAAAAACAAAATATTTGAAAATCCTTTTAGATGTATCGGCGGATCAATAAGAGATGTCCGCGGATAGAAATTTTTGACCTCTACCCCTCTCTCGCGGAGCTTAATGGCTATAAGCTCATTTATGTAATGGGCTCCCGTACCTAACTTTTTATCGTTGTGTATTAAGGCTACTTTCATTTTAAGTTATGTGATAATAATCACTTAGATTAAGAGATATAAACATGCTCTTATCATAGCAAAAATTCGGCCTAAAGCCATACCATCGTTAGAACAAAAAATCACCAATTCGGTGATTTTTCGTTCTATGATAGAATAGAAATAGAAATGAATAACCACGGAAACAACTTAATTAGAGACTTGATGCTTGTTATATTCAGCGTTTTTATAGCAATTATTCTCGCTAAAACCGGAGCTCTTCAAGACTTAATCACATCAACTCAAGAAGTGAGATTTATCGGCAGTTTTATTGCTGGTATTTTCTTCGTATCTATTTTTACCGCCGCTCCGGCAACGGTAGCTCTTGGAGAAATAGCCCAATCAAATTCAGTTATTGTAGTAGCTATTTTGGGTGGGTTGGGTGCCCTGATCGGAGACCTGATAATTTTCCGCTTTGTTAAAGACAGGGTTTCTGAGCATTTTTATTATCTGATGAGAGTATCAAAATCAGAAAGACTATTCTCAATTTTTAAGTTGAAGCTTTTTAGGTGGATCATTCCTTTTATCGGAGCTTTAATAATAGCCTCGCCGTTACCAGATGAAATTGGGGTAGCAATGCTTGGTTTATCAAAAATGAAAAATTCGTATTTTATTTTAATATCATTTGTTTTAAATTCTGCAGGGATATTGATAATCGGGTTAATTGCTAAAGCACTATGATTCAAAGAACTAAAGAGGAACAACTATTTTGGGCTTTACCAACCTCAAAGGTTGTTGAGTCATTTGAAACTAATAGACAAGACGGTCTCTCAGAAAGCGAGGCGGAAAGAAGAATAAAAGTTTTCGGGCCTAATGTAATTGAAAAGCCCCGGCAAGCTCCCGGCTTTTTTATTTTATTAAACCAATTCAAAAGCCCGCTGATTTTGATCCTGTTATTCGCTGGCATTGTCACCTTATTTATCGCTCATTATCGCGACGCTCTGTTTATTTTCGCAGCTGTAATCGCCAATACCGTGCTGGGCTTTTATCAGGAATATAAAGCCGAGAGGGCATTAGCGGAACTTAAAACATATCTTAAGCAGAGAGCAAGAGTTATTCGTAATGGCATCGAACGTGAAATAGATGCCGCGGAGTTGGTGCCTGGAGATATCATCCATCTTGCCCAAGGAGATCGTATCCCCGCTGACGGGCGGCTTTTGTTCGTTAATGACCTACAAATTGATGAAGCGATTCTTACAGGAGAATCTCTGCCGGTATCAAAATCAGTTGATCCAGTAAATGCAGAGGCGGTCATTGGTGATCAGTACCCCATGGTTTTTGCTGGAACCCTTGTCACGCAAGGCGTTGGTACTGCGGTTATATGTCGAACTGATTTTACGACAGAACTGGGAAAAATCGCAACTTTGGTCTCGGAGTCACAGAGGGAAGAAACTCCGCTGCAGAATGCAATCAAGCGTTTTAGCATAAAAGCGGGAATCTTTTTGTGCATCCTTACGCTTATCATCTTTGGTATGGGTCTTGCTTTGGGATATTCACGCGTGGATATGT
>MGJA01000012.1 GCA_001794025.1 Candidatus Yanofskybacteria bacterium RIFCSPHIGHO2_01_FULL_41_21
TATCCGGTATATTAAAAGAGAAACAGAGAGAAGCTACTACTGAAAGTTGCACTTGAGAGGGGAATTTACCTTTATCGCAGTATGTTCATTATATCCAGATAATGAACATTTGTCAATTCTTACGCTGGAACTAAAAACACCCCATTCTTTGAGATGTTTTTAGTAAAATTCTCACTTGGGGGGGCTAAAGAGAATATAAATTATATCCACAATTCGATATGTTTACACAATGATAAAAATGATATTATTAAGACATGCCAATTCTTTCTTGTAAGATATGCAGCGAAGAATTTTATATAAAACCAGCTCACCTAAAACGCGGGGATGGAAAATATTGTTCTAATGCTTGTGCGGGCCAAGGACGACGAACAGGTAAATTTGTAATATGCACTACTTGTGGAAAAGATGTCTGGAGAACACCAAGACATCTCCGTATTTCAAAAAGTGGAAAATATTTTTGTAATAAATCGTGCCAAACCCATTGGAGAAATTCTGTCGTGTATGTTGGTTCAAACCACCCCAATTGGAAAGGTGGTGAATTTGTATATCGGAACCTTTTATCAAAAACGGCGACAGAAAAGAAGTGTAAAAGATGTGGAATTATAGATTTTAGATTGCTTACAGTTCACCACACTGACTGGAACCACCAAAACAACAAGCTTAACAACCTTATCTGGTTATGTTATAATTGCCACGCATTAGTACATAAAGACAAGGCGGAAAATAAAAAATTTATGGAGGCCATAGTGAAGCAGTTATCACAGCACTCTGTGGCAGTGCGATCACGGGTGCAAATCCCGTTGGCCTCCCAGCAAAAAATAAAATCGCCTTAAGGCGATTTTATTTAAAAGTTACTTCTTATGGCTGTAAAATATCTTCAATTCGACCGTTGATGGAGATAACAACATCTTTGATGGTGGAAAATTGTTTTAATGTATTCTCTATTTCGGCGCGAATGGCTTGGACTCGACAGGAACCACCCACACCGGCATCAAGGCCGTAGTTAAAATCGGCATATGCGGTCGTACCCGACAAACGTAAAGAATTAAGTTTTGTTTCTTCTGGTATTACAGCAACTGCGCCTTGAGCTTTTTCAGAAGAAGTAGGTCCTTTTAATAATTCTAGTAAACTCATCAGTCCGACAGATTGTGTCTTTATTATCGGACGAGGAAACATTTTGGTCGTAACACAGTCCGTACTGACAACAAAAGCAACATTTACCGTGCTGGTCTCTGTGCTTTTTAGTTTCACGTCAGCCGAACCGTAACCGGCTAGTGTCCCGTCCCCTTTCGCTGAATATTCTAATGCTTCTACTTTAAAGTTTTGACCCGCGCCGGCCGGGACCGGTATATATACTTTGTAATTACCCCATTCGCCATTACCACCGCCGTCACTCATGACTCCGATTTGATAGACAACATTACCCGACCCATCTTGCAGTTGGACCATGAATTGATTCTCAAATGCCCGCGCTTGACCCGTCACCAATATTGGCGAATCAACCC
This sequence comes from Candidatus Yanofskybacteria bacterium RIFCSPHIGHO2_01_FULL_41_21, assembly GCA_001794025.1. Classification (GTDB taxonomy): domain Bacteria; phylum Patescibacteriota; class Minisyncoccia; order 2-02-FULL-40-12; family GWA2-44-9; genus 2-01-FULL-41-21. The sequence continues at coordinate 1,506 of MGJA01000012.1, forward strand.
AATCGCCATCCTTGGGCGATTCAAGAATAATGGATCCTTGACCACTAATAGGCGGGACCGGACTAGCGCTTGATGTTGGTAAAGCGGTAACAATCGGGGCATTAGCAGAACGACTCATAAACCACCATGCTCCAATGATTACTGCTATAACTACCAATAAAGATATAAGTATTTTATTCATAATAATGTTATTCTACCCTTTCTGAAGACGTTTACAATGGCCTTTGATTTCTTTACGTTTTGTGTTTTTTAACGTAGAATTAATGTTATTTTTAAATGATTTGATAATTAATTCTTTGTCTCCTCGGAGGGAATCGAACCCCCATATGAAGGTTAGAAACCTTCTGTTCTATCCGTTGAACTACGAGGAGAAATATTATAAAATTCTCTTAATCCTACCTTCCAACCTAAAATTTTTCTGAATAACTTTTTATCTGATATAGTTATACTACAGGTTCCATTATATAGAATATTTCTTCTTTGTCCCAGCGAAGTGTGCTTAATATAAGGTTTATAAAATTGGCCTAGAGGTATATTAACCAACTCTGACCAATATTGCCCTACATCCTTTTTTACATGCAGATCATGTATATGTAGGTGAACCCTGAATTTAGAATCAGGAACTAAACAAACTTCTCTAAACCATTTCATCATAAACAGAATCATTGTCTCATCAGAATTGGCAAACTTAACACTCTCAGTAGGATTCTTTGCCCCTTCAGCCCAGTAAAGACAAAGGCCCGCAATAAATAAAGGATTTTCCACTAATAAAGGCAACTCTGACCTTGCTGAGTCAACTATTTCTTTGGTTCGTTTAACTCTATCCAGTTTCTTCTTTTGAGCGGCAACGTATCTACCTTTTTCTTGTGAAGTTAACAAGTTTTTTATCTGGACAGGTGTTAGTTCTATGTCTCTCAACCATAAACTTAAAGTTGATTTTGAAACCTCTAGACGTGACAAAATACTTTTATAACTCAGACCCTTCTTTCTTAACTCTATTGCCTTAAATTTATCCTTTAATTTCACTTCTCAATTTTACCACACCTATATTTATAGAGCAACTAACTGGGTTCGAATTTATTGTAGAAACAACAAACTAATGTTACAATCCATAAAGTATTCCGGGCTGTAGTGTAACGGTAGCACGAGACGTTTGGGACGTTTTAGTCCGGGTTCAAATCCCGGCAGCCCGACCAGGTAGTAGAAGTTCAAGTTGCTTTCAGCTTAACAATTCGCTTTGCGAATTGTATCTTGAACTTTCACTACCTGGCCGACAGATAAAATTAAGGCGGGATTCGTATATCGGTAATACAGGAGTTTTCCAAACTCCAGAGACGGGTTCGACTCCCGTATCCCGCTCAAAATCAAAATAGCCCCGCCTTGGCGGGGCTATTTTAGATTAATATTAATTAAAATTGATTGAGAAGTTGTACATGCCCATTCCGCAGAGACCTTGCAGTTTTGTACCGACTTTTTGGGGAGGAACATCAATAATGGTTTCGCCTGTCGGCGGAAGGTATGTCCGATAACTCAAGTCAGGAATCACTAAAGACGAGGAACAATCAAAGGTGTTTTGAGTATCCATTTTAATAATCGTGGATAGTCCAGCTTTAGCATTGGTTACTCTGGGTGAATACCCGCCTTTGGCTCTAATTTCTATAATTTGTTTACCATCAACAATACTGACATTATCCGCCGTTCCGGCGATGTCATTTGAATTCGTGTTGTTTCCCGTGAGCATAATCGCGCCCACAATCAAACCAACACCAATAAGTATAGATATAACGGTTATTTTCATCTTGGATTATATTTTATCCTAATTCTTTAAAAGTTAAAAATCGGCGGAATGAAACCGATAGCAACCAAAGCATTGATTAAATTAAATATTCCGAAAAACAAGACGACAATTCCGGCCGTTTTAAAGAAGACACCTGATTGCGCTTTTTTATGAATCCCCAGCGAACTAAAACTTAAAAGGGCCAACACAGGCAATGTTCCAAGCGCGAAAGAAAACATTATCAACGCTCCAGTTATAAAACTCCCCGTTGCCAGAGTATAAATCTGCATGGACTGGGTAAAACCACAGGGTAAAAAGAAGGTCGCCACACCGACCAAAAGCGGTGTTAGAGTATGATTTATGTTTTTGAGACCGTGAATATGTTTACCGACAAAACTCGGCATGGTCGGTTGAAGTTTTTTGGCCCAAGGGAAAATATCAAGAAGATTAATACCTAAAATAAGAAGGACGAGTGCAACGATAATACTTAAAACAAATGTGGCCATTATACCCAGTTGGAAAGCCGACCCAAGCAGACCGATAGCGCCACCTAGAATGAAAAATGACACTAACCGCCCGACATGAAATAAAACCTGCGGTCGGACTTTGTCCCCTTCCTTGGCAAAGTTGGCAGACATGGAAAGAACCAAACCACCGACCACCGCCATACAGGTGGAAACGGAGGCAATCAGGCCAATTACAAAAGCCGTGCCATAACCGACATTTGATGACGTTATTAAATTCACAATCCCAAGTTTCTGTAGAATTATAAATAAAACAATAAAAGCGCCGGCGACCGGAAGGGCTACTCTAAAATCAGACCACTTGTTTACCCCGAGCGTATTGATGGGTTTTTCAACGGAAAGGGTATAACCGTGAGGTTTTAATATTTCGGCCAAGTCCCGCGCAACGTGTTCTGGTCCCTTGTCTCCAAAATCACCAGTCACTTCAACGCTAAAATTTTTGAGTGACGCTTTAACATGAGAGACACCTGGTACTTCACTAAGTTCACTTTCGGTTAACGCCACACAGGCATTGCAATGCATACCGACCACATGAAAAACATATGTTTTTATCATTAGATATACAGTTTATCATATAAAACTGCACTTCACAAATTATTTTTTTAAATAACTATATTTCAATAATTTTATATTTATAATTGCCAGTCAAAACTTCTGATAACATCGCCGATGCCGGAAACCTTTAATTGAACAGATTTTGGAGTTGGTATTATTTGATTAAATATAAGCAGACCTTCTCTGTGATGACCACCAATCGTCCCTTCCCAACTAAGCGGTTTATATTCTTTACCTTGATCATCTACAAGAACAGCCATTTTTGTAAGATCTTGATTTAGTTCAACTGAATGAGTGTCCATAACAATTTCAAATTCCCATTTTTTTAATTGAGACGAAATATCAATAGGGGTAACGGTAATTGTAACCGCTAATTGGTTGTCGGTTTTTGATTCCCAATCAGTAATCGGCATCTTTTGTTCTACTGGACGACTCTGATAAAAAATGAGGAATCCTCCAACAAAAGTGACTATTGATAAAATTGTTACTATTAACTTTTTCATGGATATTTTTTGAATTTGATGATTTTGTTGCTGATAAATACTATGCCGAATATATTAAAAACAAGACCGACCCAGAAAATCTCGATCTGATATTGGGAGACAACTGTAGCGAGACCTGTAATCCCGAGAATAGGCACCAAGTTCACCAAATAGTGCGCGCAACAAGAAATCATGGCCGCGGTAGAAGTGGTTCCAGATACGCCAACTACTTTACCCATACCCTGGCTGCTATGTACCAAACCCTTGATGTACTGATACAAAGCAATCTGAATTCCGAAACCTACTACTAGACCAATAATAAAATACCAATAACTCGCAAATTGGCTTTGAGTAAAACTCCAACCAGAAACTAGTGTCAGCACAAGAAAATAAACCGCGAGCAGTATAAAGACCGCTCCAAGTCCGTAACCAATAGATTTTATTATTGTCTTTTGCATGTTATTTTTTAATGAAAACAAAAGCGGGGGTTTTCTTGGTATATTCGTCCCACACTTCTCCAAATTCTTTTTGGGCGTCTTTTTCTTCATTCTTGGCAAGGCGGGTGTACATCCAGACAAGGATTGGAAACATAATAAGTGTTAAAATGGTCGGCCACTGCAAGAGAAACCCGAGCATAATCAATATGAAGCTAACATATTGCGGATGGCGGATACGAGCATAGGGGCCGGTGACTGCAAGAGTGTGATCCTTCTGCGCCTTATATAGTACTTTCCAAGCATTGGCGAGAAGCGAGAACCCATAAAAAATTAGGATATAACTTACAATGTGGAACGGTCCAAAATGCGGATCACCTCCCCAACCAAAGAAGTCCTCAAAAAGGTGGCCCGAATTATGCGCCAAGAAATCAATGCCCGGGAATTTTGTAGAGAGCCATCCAGAAAAAAGATAGATCGTGAGCGGAAAACCATACATCTCTGTAAATAGAGCCACTAAAAATGCCGAGAATGCGCCGAATGATCGCCAATCACGAGAAGTTTTTGGTTTAGTAAAACTAAATGCAAAGATAATGAAAATTAGCGAATTAATAACGACAAGTGACCAAAGACCGTAAGAATTTTCCATTATTTTTTAATTAATTTTTATATCCCGCATCCACTCTGTTGTTTTGGAACAGGAGCAGAAACTGATGTTCCGGTGTCAACCCCGCATCCACTCCCACTCTGGAAATTATTTGGGGCAGTAACCTGTGATGCAATTTTTGCATAACCTTGGCCACTAGAATAATTGACCCCAAGAATTTTTTGCGGATTCACATCCTTCCAATTAATCCCCTTGTTTTTCATATAGGTCGCGATAGTGAGATAAGTATCAGGGAACCAATAGGAATTGACCGCCAAAGCAGCTCTCCACATATCTTGTTCACTGGCTCCTTGTGAGGCCATAAGTTCTAAGAGTCCCAGCATGGCCATGCCATGATTACAATCAGGGAAATGGGTGGAATTACCACAACATGGACGATATATACCTCTTGATACTTTGTCCACTAGGGTCTGTTGTTCAACCGTCAAATCAAAGAATTTGTGCTTACTATAGTGCTCCATCGGGCTACCCTTTGCAATCGTCCAGCCGCCGGTTGAGGCAAAGTTTCCGGCTCCGCCGTAAGCCGGATTCATCATCTCACCTGATTCCAATATCGGGTTTTTGCTTGCCAATCCAAGTGCCCAAAATAAATTTAACAAATAACCTGAATTATCCTTTGTAATTTTGAGTTTCGTATCACTTTGTCCCAAGAGTAGAGTTTTATATTCGTCGGTAAAAGCTCCTCGTGATTCGTAAATGGCTTTAAATTTATCAGCGTCAATTACCCCAACACTCACAAGTTTCGCGCCAAGATTACCCCATCTGACTGGAAGCGCCACACCATTTGAAGGTAAAACGGTTTCTTCGGCTATTAAAGATTGCTCCCCGCTATTTTGCAAACTGGGATTTCTATCGCTATAAATTACGGATGCGGTAATCATCATTCCAGCAATAATAATACTTATTGGAAGCACGTAACTATTGTGCCGTGGCATTTGATATTCTGTCTGGTTGTTTATTCCACTATCATCGCCGTGTTTAATTTCATTTTGTATTTGTATTTGGTTTTCCATTGTTTTTGTTATTTTTATTATTCTTTACAACAATCAACTAATTTACTTATTAACTCCTCTTTGGTCATCGGTTTATTAGAACCGGATTTATCGTGAATATTCAATTGATCGTCACTTATCTTTTTTACATCAGCCACATTAATCAATTTTAATCGCAAGGCCCAAAAAAGCGAATAGATCTCATAGGCCTTCTTAAACATGTCTCGTGATTCTTCTTTTTTGCCCGTTGACTGAAGTTTAGTACCGACTTCCATCATCCGCATCGTTGCCGCCAGTAAGTGTTTGGTAATGCACCATGTTTCGCCCTCATGCTTATCAATCATCTTCGCTAAGAGTTGTTTTCTAATCTCTCTTGTTTGATTGAGTAAATCAAAATAATCGCTCTGGCCCGTTTTTGCACCCGTAAAATAGAAGTGTTCTTCTAAACTGACAAGGTTCATAATCGCGATACTTAAATCCTCCTCCATTGAGAGGTCAATTTCGCCGGTCGCTTTAAGATTATTTACTTTTTCAATAAACTCTTCCATCGTTGGTTGTTTATTCATAATTTTAATTTGTTATTTTAATTCTCCGATTTTACTGAAAAGCATATCATTAGCTATTGCCATATTCGGATCATCTAATACGTATCTGACGATTGCATTTTGATCAAGGACTATATAGGTATGCCCAGGTAATGAACCTCTGTGCATAGAGGAAGCTAAGGTCAACAGACCGAGTTCCCGCGAAGCGGTGGCATTAACGTCAAACATAGTCGTTGCTTTAGCAAGCTGTGGCATTTGAGTTATTGCCCTTTGCCAGTCCCTTGCGGGATCAACGACAATTGAAATGGCCTGAATTTGACCACTATTAAATCTTTCATCACTGCCAAATGACGCGATCTGATTCCAACAAGCCGGATAGCACATCAAGCCCTCATTAAAGAACAGGACCGTGTTTTTCCCTTTAAAATCAACGGCGGTATATAACTTCCCATCTTTATCCGATAACTGAATGTCCGGTATTGGTTTCCCGACAAGAGCGTTTAAGGCATTACTGTTTACCGCTATCGCCGTCCCGCCATGATGGTCGTCAACATTTGCCGTAGATGAATTTTTATTTTGGGGAGAACTCTTGTACAAGAAATATCCCAAAATAAATACTGTAACTAAAACGAGAGAAGATGCGATTACGAATGATTTTTTGTTGTTACTATTCATGTTTTTGTTTTTTAAGTTGTTTAAGAAATACGTACGAGACAAATACGACTATTCCGATAAACAGCAACGCCCAAATAAATTCTGGAATTAAAGTCACAAAGCCATTAATGGCTTGCAGAAACTTTGCGTTATACAGGTTCATTTCCAACTGATAGCTTGAATGGGTAAATAAATTATTACTGAAAGCCAAATAAGTTATATAGCCGCCCATCAAGAGAAATATCAATCCGGAAATCAACTCCGAAACGGTAATCCGCCAACTGAAACCGCCAATTCTCATGGCCACAGTTTTTTTGGCGTTAGTGAACCTTTCAGTTAGATTCGTTTTATCTAGGAATGCTGCGATGATGAACAGTGGCAATGTCATGCCAACTACATAGGCCAAGGTATACAATGCACCCCAGACAATTGTGCCGCTTGCCACCGAGAGCGCGAGTACTCCGGCCAACACTGGAGCACAACAGGTGGTGGCGATGGCGGAAAAAATTCCAAGGACATAAATTGAAGAAACGTGTCGTTTCATTCCGTCACGAACCAAAGTCGGGGTGGCAAACCTCTTGCCAAATAGCATCGTCAATCCCAACACAATCAAGAAAATTCCGCCGACGGTAAAGATTACATTGTGGTACTGGCTAAATAATTGAGCTAAGAAAGAAGCCCCTAATCCGATTGGCAGAAAAACCGTCAGAACACCCAAGAAAAATATAAAGGTCATAAAGAAAATTTTATATTTCTCTTTGAAGATATTGCCCAAGTAGGACGGGAGCAGAACCGTGATGCAACACGGCGCAAAGAGGGCGGCCACGCCGGCCACAAAAGCCGCTATCAATGATGTGCCTACAAGTATTTCCATATAGATTTTTATATATTTATTAATCCGAGTTGGTAAACGAACAAAAATACCCTTGCTAAAGGATACCTAAAGACAGCACGAAAAAGCTTGCGCTTAATGCGTGCCGTTACTACAAAGAGGGACTGTGCTCAAATAGAGCAAGCCAGGATGTAATTTTTTGCTGATGACGAGGTCTTGTCTGATTTCTATATCTGTGGAATGAAAATACGGGTTGGGGATAGAATAAATCTTTTCTTAAGATGAAAAATGAAATCACCATAAGAAGCAATGAGAATAATAAAATAGAGACCGTTGACGGTATCAATGCCTGCGAAAATGTTTGTAGTACCGAAATATGATGCAGGGCCATATTTAAAATGTTTGTCGGGCACACTACTCCATCTATGACGGAAGCGACGCAATCACTGCTTGGATTATGCATACTATGATCAAAAATCGCAAAACCAAAAACAGCTATCCCGATAAAGCTTATTATTAGTAGTGATGAGGTCAAATATCTCATAATTCTTTGTCTTTAAAATATACCATCTTTTTTCTATTTAGTCAATAATCTATAGGATCTCTCCGTGTCTTTCAAGTATTATGTGGTGAATTGTTCCGATTGCAAGCCAAATCGCGATAAGAAGAAGAATTCCAGAACAAAGCAAAGCATCGACCTTCGTGATTCCGAATACAAGATTATCGGCACTGCCGATAATTGTGAATACAAATGTAACCACTCCAGTAAGACCCGCGGCAACGCTACCAATGTGCATTAATTTTGATAGTTTCATAATTTTATTTATACCAATTATTATACCATCCTTGCATTTTAGTTATTTCCCTTGATTGAGATTCGATAATATTATTCGCGAGAGTTAGCATCTCAAACCTATTAGTGCCAGACCTCAGCATTTGTGCCATCATAATTGCCAACTGATGATGGGGAATCATACCTTCAATAAATGCTTCATCAAAATCTGCTGCATTTTCTAGTATTTTGATATCTTCTTTGCCACCCATATGCATTCCGCCGACCGACATCATCCCTCCACCCATTATAGAGGTATTTGTTTTTGAAACATCTTTTCCAAACCAATTTTTATACCAACTTATCATGTTTTCTATTTCCTCATTCTGCTCTTTAATAATTGTATTGGCAAGAGTTTTAATTTCTGGACGCTTTGATTTTTCAAGAGCCAACGTTGCCATGGCAATAGCTCCATCATGGTGTGGAATCATCTGCTCAATAAAATGTTTGTCAATGTTACTCGTAATCTGAGAATTGTCAGTATTTCGATAATTACCCATCATTCTGCCACTATTATTCCAAAATACTGGAGACATCATTGACCCAAAGACACTCGCCAAAACTAACCCAACAACAACTCCTCCTATCCCAAACGAAGTTTTATTGTTCATGTTATTTTTGTTAATTATTTTAATAAATTATCTGTTTTTCGGAAACTTATAAATTTTTAATAATCAATCTACACTCTTAAACGCAATGAATTCAAAACAACGCTGATACTGCTAAAGGCCATGGCGACACCGGCGAAAATAGGATTGAGCAAGATTCCAAAAAACGGATAGAGGACTCCGGCAGCGACGGGGATAAAAGCAATGTTATAGAAAAATGCCCAGAATAGATTCTGTTTTATTATTTTCATCGTTTGTTTTGAAATCTTTATTACCTCGGGAATAAGCATCAAATCCCCTCTCATTAAAGTGATATTGGCCGATTCCATCGCAATATCCGTGCCTTCACCCATGGCGATACCAATATTGGCTTGGGTAAGCGCGGGAGCGTCGTTAATACCATCGCCAATCATGGCCACAATTTTCCCTTGTTCTTGAAGCTCACGCACTTTTTCCGACTTTTTATCGGGTAATACCTCACTCATAATATTTTCTATTCCCACCTCGGCGGCAATAGCTTTGGCGGTGCGACTATTGTCTCCGGTAAGCATCCAGACCTCTATATTACTATTTTTGAGAGCCCGGACCGCTTCAACTGATTCTTTTTTTAACACATCAGCAACGGCCAGTGCACCTTTAATCTTTTTATCAACCGCAAGAATCATTACCGTTTTACCTTCATTTTCAAGCTTGCTAATTTCAATTTCGTATGGAGACATATCGAGACCGATATCCGCAATCAAAGCCCTATTCCCTAAGTATGCTTCAACTTTTTGAGATTGGATTTGTAAAAATCCCCGCAGACCCTTCCCGGAAATGGCCTTAAAATCTTCAAGTTTATAGAGCTCAATTTTCTCTCTGGTCGCCTCATCTATAATGGCCCTGTCCAATGGGTGTGAAGATTTTTGATCAATGCTTGCGGCATATTGCAAAATAGCTTGAGCCAAAGGGTGCTCCGACCGTTGTTCCAATGAAGCGGCAAAATTAAGAATTTCCACTTGATGTTCATAATTGAATGCGACAATATCGGTTAATTGCGGTTTCCCTTGGGTAAGAGTGCCAGTTTTATCTAAAATTACCGTGTTTATCTTGTTGGCGATTTCAAGCGAAGCGGCATCTTTTATCAAAATTCCTTTACCGGCGGCGCTACCCGAAGAAACCATAATGGCCATTGGGGTAGCCAGACCCAAAGCGCAGGGACAAGCAATTATTAAGACAGCGACAAAGTTGATTAGTGCAAAAGTAAAAGCTGGAATCGGTCCGAAAAACAACCAAGTAATAAAAGTTAAAACAGCCACAATGAATACCACCGGAACGAAATATGAAGAGACCAAATCAGCTAGACGTTGAATCGGCGCCTTAGAACCTTGGGCCTCTTCCACCATTTTAATTATTTGTGAAAGCATCGTATCTTTGCCAATCTTTGTCGCTTGGAAAGTAAACGTTCCAAATTTGTTTATAGTACTGCCGATAACCGCGCTTCCAATTTTTTTATGGACCGGCATTGATTCTCCGGTAATCATTGATTCGTCAATTTCCGATTCCCCTTCCGTTATCTTCCCGTCAACCGGAATTCTTTCTCCGGGCCGAACAATTATCATTTCTCCCACTTGCACTTCAGAGATAGGTATTTCAATTTCTTTTCCGTCTCGCAAAATCTTCGCTGTCTTGGGCTGTAACCCAATAAGTTTTTTAATGGCTTCTGAAGCTCTTCCTTTCATCAAGACCTCAAAATACTTTCCTAAAAGAATTAAGACGATAATTATCGCCGAGGTATCAAAATATATTGCAGGCGCTATCCCGCCTTTTATGAAGAAAACGGGGAAAACTGTAACCGCCACGCTGTAAAAATAAGCCGCCAAGGTGCCAATGGCAATCAAGGTGTTCATGTCGGCCGTACGGTATTTAATAAGAAGTTTAAGTCCGCTATAAAATTGGGAGCCAATCCAGAATTGGACTGGCGTCGTCAAAAGGAGAAGTATCCAATTATTATTTAAAATCTGCGGCACAAAAGAAAACCACTCCGGGAAACTGCCCAGGAATATTAAAACAGAAAGAATACCGCCAATGATAAGCTTGCGTTTCATGGTTTTTATTTGCTTCTCCCGTATAACTTTCTCTTTATCCAAAATTTCTTCTGCTTCACCTTCCTCTTCAATCGGTTTGTAGCCAGCATCAACAATAACTTTAAAAATGTTATCAACCTTTACTAAGAACGGATCAAAAACTATTTTTGCTCGCCCGTTTGAAAAATCAACGTCAATATTTTTGATACCTGACAGATTTTTAAGAGCACCTTCAACAACCATTGCGCAATGAGGAGAATCCATCCCCAAGACCTTTATTGAAATTATTTCAAATTTATTCTTGGTAGTTATTTCTTCTTTTCTATTAATAACATCTTTGGTAGACACGATTGTTTCTTTTGTTTTAATCTCAAGGTGATAACCAACGGATTCAACAATTTTTGCGAGATCCGATTCAGAAATGATATTTTCATCAAATTCAATTAAGGCTGATTCTGAAGCGAAATTAGCCGAAGCCGAACGCACTCCGGCAGTTTTTAAAAGAACACGCTCAATTGTGGCGACACAACTCGCACAGTGCATTCCGTGAATTTTATATGTTTCTTTTTTCATTTTTTATTTGTTTTTATTTTCTTTTAAGTTTATAAACCTTTAGGATTTCGTCTCTGGCTTTATCCGTCTGGCCGGCTTTAACTTGATCCAAAATACAACTGCCCAAATGGTTCTCAAGTAATAAGTCCTCCACGTTTGAGAGACCTTGTTTGACGGCCGAGGTTTGCGTGATGACATCAATGCAATAAGTGCCTTCTTCCACCATTTCTTGCAGTCCCCGAATCTGACCTTCAATAATCTTAAGACGACGGACAATTTGTTGTTTGTTTTTGTTGTGAGAATGTTCCATATCCACAGTATATACCCCCTAGGGGGTATTAGTCAAGTCGCCCTGTGGAAAACCTAACATCAATCATAAAACCGCCCTAGGGCGGTTTTATGATTGATGAATCGGAGTCCCCAGGTAGTGAAATTTCCAGCGGTCTAGACCACGCGCGAAGCGCAACTGGAAATTCTACTACCTGGTCCGATACAGCATTAACTAGAGAATCGCTTCTTTCAAAAGCTTACCAGGAGTAAATCTTGGTTTCTTGGAGGCCTTAATGTGGATCGTTTCGCCGGTGCGAGGATTGCGTCCTTCGCGGGCCTTACGGTCTGCAACCTTAAAGATACCAAAACCAGTGATATTTACTTTGTTTCCTTTGCGCATTTCGTTGGTGACGATTTCTACAAATGCGTCCACCCATTCCATGCCCTGTTTCTTAGAAACACCCATCTTTTCGCCTAAAACGGCGCCAAGCTGACTTTTCTTCATTGCATTTGCCATAGTTTTATAACTTGTCGGGCGCTCGACCAGTCGCCTTTGGCGACCAAGGCCGTACGCTTTTGACCAATTTCTTCGTTAAATCCTGCGTTTACTCCTCACCATATGTTTATATGGCTCGTCGTAATACTCGGATTTTCCTTGAACTTGGTCAAACCGACTGCGTTCTAAATTATTTGTCTTTTTCAATAGTTAACGACCAGAACTATTGTTTTCCTTGGTTATTTTAACCCTGCTTTCCAATTGTCTAGGTTTTCCGCGAAAATTGCAACCCCCCTGTTGATAATGCCCATATGCGGTCTAAAAAAAACAGGACCCATCGCGGGTATTGTTTTAAAAAAAATAAAACTAAAAGCAAGGTTAGTATTCCTGTAAAAATACCATAAAATCGGCTGGAGAAACTGAAAACCTACTTTTTGACCCAGTAGCGGAAGGGGTCCCGCGAAGCGGGGAAACCGACGGTCCGCCAACTGGCGGATGGTTTCCCGGGTCTGGGGCAAATGAGCAGGTTTTCAGTTTATCTGGCGTATTCTAATGCTCGTGTCTCTCTAATAACATTCACGCGGATTTCGCCTGGGTATTTCATTTCTTCTTCAATTTTGCGGGCGACATCTTTCGCAAGCTTGATAGCACCGAGGTCATCAATACGGGTTGGAGTAACGAAAATACGTAATTCACGGCCGGCTTGGATAGCGTAGGATTTTTCAACGCCTTCAAAACTGGTGGCGATTCTTTCTAATTCTTCCAGACGTTTTAAGTAAACCTCAACCGTATCTTTACGCGCGCCCGGTCGAGCGCCGGAGATGGCGTCGGCGGCCTGAACAATGCGGGCTTCCAAAATCGCATAAGGATATTCATCGTGATGGGCCTCCATAGCTTGAATCACCCGCGGGTCTACATTGAATTTTTGCAGAACTTTTCGGCCAATTTCCACGTGCGTCCCCTGCACTTCATGATCAAGAGCTTTCCCGATGTCATGGAATAAAGCGCCTTTCTTTGCCAAAGAAACATCAGCGCCTAATTCCGAAGCCAGCATGCCCGCAATATGAGTCATCTCTACCGAGTGGCGCAAAATATTTTGTCCGAAACTGGTTCTAAAAGCCAAACGACCTAACAAAAAAGTAAGTTTTGGATCAACTGGGCCAACGCCGGTCTCAAATAAAGCTGCCTCCCCTTCTTCTTTAATTTTGGCATTTATCTCTTCGTTGGCCTTTTGAACTTCTTCTTCAATCTTAGCGGGATGAATACGACCATCAGCAATAAGTTTTTCAATAGCAATTCTGGCAATTTGGCGACGAACAGGATCAAAACCGGAAATAACCAAGGCCTCCGGTGTATCATCAATGATTACATCTACTCCCGTTAAACGTTCAATAGTTTTAATATTACGTCCCTCTTTCCCGATGATTTTACCCTTTACTTCATCTGATGGGAGACCAACAACTGTGGTCATTGAATCGGAAATATGAGAACCGGCGTAACGCTGGACAGCGAGAGTGACAATTTCACGGGCTTTCTTTTCTATTTCTTCTTGATTATCAGTATCGAGCTTGTGTATTTTACGATAAAGTTCATCTTTTGATTCTTCTTCAATTTTAGTAATTAATTCCGCTTTGGCGGTTTCCCGATTTAAACTGGCAATACGTTCAAGTTCACTAATTTGTTTGAGACGGGTCTCTTCAATTTGAGATTTTATAACCACAACCTCTTCGGCTTTGTTTTTTAGCTGTTCTTTTTCTTGGCCCAATTCTTTGGATTTTTGTTCCAATTCGGTCTCTTTGCGGATAAGTAAACTTTCAATACGCGAAAGCTGAGCCGAACGCTCTTTTTCTTCTTTCTTTGATTCTTCCAGGGTCTTTAAAGCCGTATTCTTGGCTTCAAGAACTATGTCTTGGGCCTGCGACTTACCATCGTTGATGATTTGCTGAGCTCGTGACTCAGCGTTGGTGGCTCGTTTAGAGGCGATGAACTGTCGAGCAAAGTACCCGATTCCAATACCGAAAAGTGCGCCCAAAAGTCCCGCTACAAGCGTGGATAATACAATAGTCATTGGTTGGTAGAGTTAGAAAAACCATTTTGGTACTTCTAGCTAATATTAAAGGAAAGTTAACTCTACTATACCTAAAAGTTTGGTTTTATGCAAATTGGGTTGTTAACAGTCCATTTCGCCCGATTACCATTTTATTGCGGCTTCATTGCGAGAAGTCGCACAGTAATTTAATCTTAAGTCACTTGGGGGTATACTCTTAGACCCAGTAGCGGAAGGGGTCCCAGCGAAGCTGGGGGAACCGACGGTCCGCCAGCTGGCGGATGGTTCCCCGGGTCTGGGGATAAGAGTATGCCCCAAGTGACGTTGATACAATTTGAGGAGCAACTGAGTCGGGAGTTGGGTGGAGGAAGTGGAATCTGATATACTGATGACATGAGACCAATCGTTCTGACAATTTTGGATGGGTGGGGATATTCTACTAATACAAGCGGTAATGCAATTGCCAGCGCTGAGACGCCGGTTTTAGACGAAATTTTTCAAAACTATCCATCAATGCTCTTGCAGGCCTCCGGACCGGCGGTGGGAATGACTTATGGTGAACCCGGTAACAGCGAAGTCGGCCACTTAACTATCGGTGCCGGACGAATTATATTCCAATACCTGACCAGGATTAACAAAGCAATCAATAACGGTGATTTTTTAAAAAACCCGTCCCTTGAAGAAGCGTTCCATCATATTGAAACGAACAGTTCAACCGTCCATATTGTCGGCCTTCTAACCTCCGGAGCAGTTCATGCCCACTTTGATCACCTTGTGGCTTTAATAAAATCCGCACAAGAAAGAAAGGTCCCCTACAAAATTCACCTTTTTACCGACGGGCGTGACTCGGGTCTTAAAGAAGCCGGGGAAATTTTAAAAAAACTTTCCGACCAAATCGGCGGACTTGAACACCTGGCCACCGTTATCGGTAGGGATTTTGCGATGGACCGAAATAATAACTGGGGAAAAACCGAGATTGCTTTTAATCTTCTGACCCAAGGTGTTGGCACCACGAGCGAAGATATTTTTAAAACACTTGAAGAATATTATAACCAAGATATACGTGACGGCGGAATTCCGGCAACAAGAATGGTAAGTAAAGGTGGTTCGCCGGTCGAAACTTTAGTGAAAGATGGTGATGCAATTGTGTTTTTTAATTTTCGGGAGGACTCCATGCATCAAATTATTCAAGTGTTCACTGATGAAACATTTGATAAATTTCCCCGTAAACTTCCAGATA
This sequence comes from Candidatus Yanofskybacteria bacterium RIFCSPHIGHO2_01_FULL_41_21, assembly GCA_001794025.1. Lineage (GTDB taxonomy): Bacteria > Patescibacteriota > Minisyncoccia > 2-02-FULL-40-12 > GWA2-44-9 > 2-01-FULL-41-21. Next base: position 17,079 of record MGJA01000012.1, read on the forward strand.
ATCTTTATCTTGCCTCAATGACCCGCTATATTGATCTACCAGCTGGCGGACCAATTCTACATGTATTATTTCCACCGCCACCAGTTGACCACTGTCTTTCAGAAATTTTAAGCATTAACGGGAAAAAACATTTTCATATTGCCGAGACCGAAAAATACGCTCACGCCACATTTTTTTTCAACGGTCTCCGTAATGCACCCTACGAAAACGAAACTGATTTCTTTATTGAATCACTTGAAAACCCAATTGAGCATCCGGAAATGCGAGCCATGGATATAGCTAACAAAGTTAGCGCTGAACTGGATCGCGATGGTTATGATTTATATGTTATCAATATCGCTAACGGTGATATTTTGGCTCATCTTGGAAATCTTGAATCAGCCACCCAAGGTGTGCGAGCAGTTGATACTGCTTTAGGGGTTATTAAAGAAAAGGTTTTAGAAAAAGATGGAATTATGATTATTACCTCCGATCATGGCAATGTTGAATCAATGATCTACAAAAACACGGGTGCTCAAGAAACAAAACATGATGATAATCCTGTGCCATTTTATCTCGTTGCCAACGAATATAAACATCAACGCACAACTGAAGAAACCACTAAATCTCTAGGTCAGGCAAATGGTCTCTTGTCCGATGTCGCGCCGACGATTCTGGAATTATTAGAAATTAAAGTGCCGGTCGAGATGACCGGCACCAGCTTGCTCTCAGTCCTCAAACCGGAACTTCTTCAAGAAAGGTACTGATGACCGATTTCGAGTGACCTTGAGGACTATCTGGGAATACCATGGAAGAGAGTTAACATTAGAGAGGCATTCTTTGTATTCTTCCCTAAGAATTTCTCTAGCTCTAACGGAGATAGAAGAAGCGCTTACTTTATTTGGGTTTCCTAAGTTCGATACTATCTCTTCAATAACCGCTAAAATTTCTATGATGTCGCTAATCTTCCACCCAAAACGACGTTCAAGCTCACGAATGTTACTTCTTATAACATTCTTGAGCTGAGTAGGACGATCATTGTGTTTCAAAGAACCTTTCTTATAAAATAGGGCCATCGCGTCGGTCAATCTACAAAGGGCCCTTATTCTATTCTCCTCTTCACAGAATATCTGAATGGCTTCCATGTCGATTTCATCCAACAAGAAGAATGAGTCAGTGGACATAGCAACCTCCAAAAAGTTGTGGGGTGCACTTCAGAAACCTATCACACAATAATTCCCCCGCCAAGCATTCGTTGTCCACTGTAAAAAACAGCTGACTGACCGGAAGTAACAGCCCGTTCGGGTTTTTCAAATCTTAAAATTCCTTTTTTATTTAGAGTTGCTTTAACCGATTTAGTCCGATATCGAACTTTGATATATAAACGAGCAGGTAAAATTGGTCTATCTAACCAATTAAAATCTTCAATTCTGGCTTCATTCCCAACAACTTGAGCGTCCGGACCAACATAAATAATATTCTTTTTTATATCTTTAGCGATGACGTAAAAAGGGCCTTTGCTAGTTTTAATATCCAGTCCATGACGTTGACCAATAGTATAATAATAGACACCATCGTGTGTACCAATCTGCGCTCCGGAAAATTCGCCTATTCGCCTATTCGCGCGAATAGGCGAATAGGGGTTCTGCTTCTTGTCAAGAAGAATGATTGGTCCTTTTTTGGGTTTGATATATGTAAGTAAAAATTCTTTCATATCTAGGGGACCAATAAAACACACCCCCTGACTGTCTTTCTTCTCGGCATTCGGTAGTTTAAATTTTTTGGCCAATTTCCTAACTTCCGGTTTTAGTAAGTCCCCAACAGGAAATAGACAGTATTTTAACTGTTTTTGGGTCAATGTCCATAGAAAATATGATTGATCTTTATTTTTGTCTTTCGCCTGATATAATTTGTATATTTCTTTTTTTTGTATTTTTGATTTATTTAGGATTTCGTATTTAGTATTTAAAATTTCCCGCTTTATGCGGGTATAATGTCCCGTCGCAATATAATCGGCACCTTCTTTTAAGGCCCGTTTTAAAAATAGTCCAAACTTAATTTCTTTATTACACATTACATCAGGATTCGGCGTTCGACCGGATTTGTATTCCCGAATCATATAATCGGTTACTAATTTTTTGTATTCTTTGGAAAAATCCCAAGTCAATAACGGAATCCCAATCGCTGTTGCTACCCGCATCGCATCTTCTCGATCCGCTTGCCAAAGGCAAGCAGTTTCTATTCTAGAGTTTCTAGTTTCTAGTTGTGGACTCCAGGGACGCATAAAGACCCCAACAACATTAAATCCCTGCCTTTTCAGCAGGGCTCCTGCCACAGAACTATCTACTCCCCCTGACATCCCGACATACACTGTTTTAATTTTATGTTGACTTTTTATCATCTAGATGTTTAAATGTACACGAAAGGATGGACTTTTACAATGTATCACAGACCACTGCCATACGTAGGAATAACTGATTTCACTCATCCGGAACAAGTTGAGCAGATGCTCGCGATTTTCAAAAAATCACTGGCAAAGCATCAACTTATGGTTGGCGTCATGATGAGCTACAAAACACTCCATGGTCTGCCAACCAAATGGACAAAAGCTTTCCCACCAAAAGAAAGTATCGCTGACATTTTCTATTCGGACGATACCTATAATTGCCTGCACTATGCAGATTACAAGGACTATTCTATTAGGCTTTGGGAAAATCTAAGTCATGTCATCTCATATGGTGGTATCGGTATTCACGCCCTGCAACTGGATATGATCTGGCCCAACCCTAATGCTATCTGGCATTCAGTCCACTCATCAAGGAAACAGTTGGAAGTCATCCTCCAACTCAATACCAACGCACTGGCGGAGGTCGGAGATAATCCAGAAGCTCTGGTTAATAGACTGGCTGAATACGAAGGTATAGTCCATCGTGTCCTTCTCGATAAGAGTATGGGACGAGGCCTGGGAATGGACGTGAATTTCTTGCGACCATTTCTTTATGCTCTCTCAACGAAAACGCCTTGGCTATCTCTTGGGGTTGCTGGTGGACTTGGTCCAAAGACGATGCACTTATTGGGAACCTTGCCAAAAGATTTTCCCAATTTGAGTATTGATGCTCAAGGTCAACTCCGTCCAAGCGGTTCTGCTCTTGACCCAATCGATTGGGATATGGCCAGGGACTACGTTGTACAAGCATTAACAATTTTTAGATAAACTTTATTTACCCGCATTAAACAGGAGACCCGCGCTCCAACAGTGCGGGTTTTCTGTTTTTTATAAATAATCAAGTGAGGTCGTAATCCAATTCGAGACAATCTAGACGTTACAGGAGTTGGTTGATATAATTAACGGTCAGCAGACCGATCAACCAACGAACTGCAATGCGAGTTTAGCTGAGGTGACGAAGGTAGCCCGAAGGGTACCAAGGAACCGGAGGCGTGTCGAGAATGGGTTACGACTCCGCTTGATTATTGAGACAGAGTTGCCAGAGATGAGGATTGGTGTTCTTGGAGCCAGCGGAGTTTGACCAGATAGCCCTTGGTTTCGTCTTTGAGACCACCGGTCTTGGAAGTAAGGGCGTTAACCCAGTCCTGAATACCGCCAAGAATTGAGGCGGTGAGGGTCTTATAAACCCACCGAGGCGCGCCATTATAAGAAGAGGCCAAATATTCTTCCAACTTAGGATCATTAACAATTTCTTTACCATGAGCCAACATCAGACCTCTTAAATTCTCGTCATACAATAAGATGGCGGCCTTCATGGAATTTAAATGATCCGCAGCCCCAGTTTTAAAGTCCTTAATCAATTTGGCTGAAGGATAACTTTTTACAATATTGGCATAAGTACGGGGAGTAAATTGGAGCCAACCACAGGCGCTTGAACTATTGCAGGTGGCATTAAAGGCCTGGTCTTGATTCGCCCCAATTATGACTTGAGCTCGTTCAATAGTATTCTGCGGGTCAATTTGAAATTCAGTAAGATCGGTTTGCTCTAGAAGTGGAATCCGACTAAAAAAATCGGAACGTGATTTAAAAACATCAATCACTAGCGTTCCGGAAATCGCGCGGGACTTAACATTAGCCACACGAAGGTCATCAAAGGCCTTACTAATAACTGTGTTGGTGTAATCTATGCCCGATTTTACCAAATCGGATGAATGTAAATCTGGACTATACGGTGAATATAATTGATATTTTATAGTTCGTTGAGTGGAATAAACCGTCCTACCTTTTACTTTCTTAGCAACCGTAGTATCTGTTTCGTTTGGATAAACATTGGCAATAACCACACTATCCGTAGGAATATTGACTTTATAAGCGGTATTCCAGCCATTCCAAATAATTCCATTCGGACGTCGCAGAATATTAATATTAAATCCGGATGGAGCGATTAATTCTGCCCCACGTTTTATAATGGTTACAATTTTAATCTCGCCTGATGAAATATTCAAAATCGCCAGAGCAATCTCTTTTTCCGGTTCCTTGAAACTTTTTACTGTCAGGGCCAATTTCCCTTTAACCGATGTGTAACGTGTTTCCGTGTAAGCGATAGGTTTATTCCCGACGGTTAAAGTTGTATTTCTTAAAAGTTCTTTGGCTTCTGTAATTTTTTGAGATACAGTCCAAACCGGTGTTGGAATAGGTGTTGCGGTTATAACAGGAGTCGGTGTAACTATAATTTGGCGAGGCGAAAATAGACCCATTAATATTGGAATATTTTGGGCATAAACATTAAAACTCCCCACAACAATAATAACGCCAACAATGAGGACGCCTAATAATAATTTTGTATTATAAATTTTGTTCAATTCTATTAGATAGCGCTTGTACTTTATTAGCATAATTTACACAATCAGCCCGAGTACTTTTAGAATTACCGCAATAATAGGCCTTGGATGCGGCAATTTCGCCGGCTCTGGTTTTAGAATTGGCTCCACCACGAGAAAGTTTTGCCGCCGCCGCGATAAAAGCATCTTCTATATTCCAGGGATTTGCTAAGGGACGACCCGTAATTCTGGCAACCTCGTCTTTATAGCCCATCCAAGTTGAGGGAATAAACTGGGCCGGCCCCATTGCACCACCCCAACCATTACCTATCGGACAAGACACAGCTGTCGTTTCCGGATCCATCCCTAATTCAGATGTAATTTTTAAAAATGGTTGGATATCGCGAGTAGGTTTCATAATAACTCTATAACCCTTTGAGGGTGGATCGCCAGCCCGATTACATTTGCCGACATTTCGTCCTAACCCGGATTCAAGTTCAAGTTCAGCAATAAGAAATGCCGGGCGAATACCGGTTGCAATTGCGGCCAGATTACCAAATTTAACAGCATCGTCAGCCGTCACGCCATTTTGCTGTAAGTAAAAAATCTCGGCTTTAATTTTTTCTATCTTAGATTGAGATTGACTTACTAATGTCTGAAATTTTGATTCTTGACCCTTTGTCTCTTTTAAAAGTTTGTCTTTTTGGGCCTTATTTTGATCAACACTTCTTTTATTAATTTCTTCCAGACCTTTCTGTTTTTCAAGATCGGTTCGTTTGTCTTCCAGTTCTTGCCCCTTTTCTTCAAGTGACACTTTGAGAGCTTGAATCCCATCTATGACCACCCTCAACTCATCTTGGGTTGTTTTAATACTATTTAAATCAGTGAAAAAATCTGAAAGCGCTTCGTGTTTGAGTAAAACAGTGGTCAATGTCTCTTGATCGTTTTGATATAAAATTCTTAAATACTGTCCCAAGATAACCTGATTCTTGGCAATTTCTACTTCGGCTTCCTTAATTTTTTCTTGAGTGCTTTGAACTTCAGAATTTGTCTTGGCAATGGAGAGACCCAAGCTTTTTATTTCTAAGTTAAGTTGATTTATTTTGGCGTTTAATTTAGATACCTCGCTCTGAAGCGTCACTTTTGTGGGTTGAATCGCATCAATTTGTTGCTGATATTGTTCTATTTCTCGTTGAATTGCATCAATTTCAGAATATTTTTTATTTACGTCATCAGTAACAGCTGCTTGAGCCAAAAGACCGAAACACAACCCCGACATGATTATTGCCGAAAACCCGCCCAACCAGATGATTCTGGTCATTCGGGCAGGTACTAAAAACCCCCGATATTCTAATACTCGTTTCATCCCAGGTAGTAGAAATCCGACCTGCGCTTTGTTTTGCTTACTAAAACGCAAGAATAATATCTCTATTTTATCTATTAAATGCCACAAATAGTGAAGGTTAAGCGCATGCAAAACATGTCGGATTTTCACTACCTGGCATCCTATTCATTGTATCATATATCTACGAGTCAAGGGATAATTAAATTACCTTTAAATATTGGTCTCAAAATGAATGGTTGATAATTATTTGGTTTTACCGTGTCAAAAAGTTATAATATATATAACAATCCAGAATGATAAAAGTCCAAAATAATCTCCGACGTTTTGTCTGTTTTCTTTTAGTTATCTTAGCATCTTTTATTTTTGTAAATTCGGTCTCAGCTGTCACTCTTGGAATTTCCGGAAATCGTTTTACTCTTGATGGCCAAGCCAAATTTTTGGTCTTAAGTGGTTATTGGGATGGCTTGGATGCTCCTAATCCATCAGCTGACCTTAATTATCTTAAATCTAAAGGGTTTGATGGTATTAGAATATTTCCTAATTTGTGGGATTATTGTGCTGGTTGTTCTTCTGAATTTACACCTGGCAACAACCCAGTTATTAAACCCGATGGAACCATAAACCAATCTAGATTAAATCAATTAATTTCAATTATAGACACGGCAAATAGTTTGGGAATGATTGTTGATGTAACATTTGCCAGAGAAACAATAGCAGGAAATTGCCAAGCTAGCGCGGGGAATCCTGTTATTTGTATCACAGAATTTAAAAATGGAGTTATATCCGTCGTTAATGCTCTTAAAAATAAAACTAATGTTTTTTACGATTTATCTAATGAATACGATCATCCAGCAATAGATGTCCCTAATGCTGATATAATAGACCTCAAAAATAGAATCCGAAGTAACGTGGGGACAAACATAATTCTCTCTGTTTCTAGTAGCCAACCCAGCGGCTCTGTAGCAATAAATAATGCCCGTTCTATGGGTATGAATTTAGTAAGTGTTCACTGGGCTTCTGGAACAACAGAATTAAATACCAGCCTTTATCCTGGTTCAATAATTTCATCTTTGCCGACATATGTGGGAGAGCCATATAATACCCACTCTGTGTCTGGTTACACTTCAGCGGAACTTATAAATGGAGTGGTAGAAGCAAAGAAGGCCGGTATCGCCGCTTGGTTGTTCCATTCAGATGCCACTTTCTTATCAAATGGTGAATATCCAATTAGATTTCAAAGCAATGAACAAGGATTTGTAAATAGTTTTTTATCGGCTTTACAAAGTGTAACTTGGGGTGGGGGTGGGGGCGGGGGTGGGACGGTACCACCGCCAACCAGTGGGGCTTGCATAAATCCGGCACCGGCCACATCAACTGTTCCGGACATGAAATCGGTTGTCCAAGGGGTAGCAGCGGCTCATCCAAACTGGTTACAAGACGTGTGTAATAGTTATGATTTTATAGACGAAGTAGTAAGACAATTAAGGGCTGGCCCAGGCGGGACGAGATGGGCTTATGAAGCGAAGCGGGCCAACTTAAGTGATCCTTGGCAGGAAGGAATTTCTTATTACTACGGTTCAGGAAACGCACCAACTCCAGGAACAATGAGTCAATATGAGGTCTTTGCAATTGATATCGTTCATCAATATTGCGGTGTTGCCGGCGGAGGCACAAATACTGCTGATTGGAATGTTGCAGATTGGCCTTATCGCAGTCCAAACTTAGTAGAAGTCGCTTATCTCTATCCAAGAAACGCCGGTGGCTCTCTGCCTGCTCCCCAACTTTGTACGGGGCAACCCCCTCCCCAGCCGCCACCGCCGCCCACCGGTCCGCCGACAATAACCGGTATCAGTCCTCTAAGAGCGGCTATCGGTCAAACAGTAGAAATTTATGGCACGAATTTAGTTGAAGATATTAAATTAGAATTATCGGATGGAAGATTTTACACGGTAACAGGAGTAGTTGATTTTCAAAGAACAACTCTTAGTTTCACAGTCCCCGATGCTCCCGCCGGTTCCTACAAAATATCTATCACCGGACCAAGTGGTTCAGCTACCAGTCCTCAAAATTTAGAAGTAGTTGCTGGTGGTTCCGGCTTCCCCCCTCCCCTTAACCTAGGTGTGCCTTCAGAAGGTCTACCAACTGATTTAGGACAGCTTATTGAGGCAATATTCAGTTGGTCTCTTTCTTTGATTGGTTTAGTTATCTTTGTCCGTTTCTTCTATGCCGGATTCTTATGGTTTACGGCGGCGGGTAATACAAATAGGACGGGACAAGCAAAAGATATAATGAAAAACGCCATTTATGGCGCTTTGATTCTTTTCTCGGCTTGGTTGATTCTTAATACTATCAACCCTGATTTGGTGGGAGGGGTCTTTGATTTACCGGGGCTATCGGGGACGGCACCAACAAGCGGGACAGGAGGAACAGGAACAGCGGTCACTTGTAACAATGGTGTTTGCAGTAATGGTTTTACTGGGCCTTGTCAGGCCCCAACTGACTGTCAATAAAACACCTTAGAGAAAATAACAAAATAAGATAATGGCAAATCGTATCCTAAAATTACTCTTAATAACGTTTCTTTTTATATTTCCCATACAATTAGTTTTTTCCAGTATTCCTCAATCTCTTCCTGCTCCGACTCATTCTATAATGTTCGGATATTATCATGTCGACTCACAATACGGCGACTTTAAAGATGAAGTAAAGGACTACACAAACACCCAACTTATTCTTCAAGAAAGTTTTTTGAGAAGCGACCTAAATAATATCCAAGAATTTAATGATGCTTTTGATGAGACGATAACCTTGGGACATAAAATTGTCTATGTCTTGGGGACGGACTGGAATCAAGGTCTTAATGCCGTTAAGCCCTATTGGAATAACGTTGAGTTTATTTACTTAGCTGATGAGCCGAGTTGGGATAAAGCAACAACAGAGACCAATATTACTAATTTTAAAAATTTAGTAACCCAAGCCGGACTGGCTCAAAAACAGATAGCTATCAATTATACCCCCCAACAAATCCAAACTGGCACCAGTTATCAAGCCGTTAATCTAGACATCATCGGATTTGAAGCATATGTAGATCCGGCCAAGCAAGATGACCCCAATATCCTGACAATTTTAGAAGATCAGATAGATGCTTCCAAGCAAAAAATAGGCAATAAAAAAATGTTTATTGTTATTCAGGCCTATGACCGAAACGGTGTCTGGAAAAACATGACCTCTATTCAGGATATCCAAATTACCCCATACTTAAAATCTTACAATGATAGTAATGTCATCGGCCTGTTTATGTTTTCTTATGCCCGATCGGGCGGAACGAGAGACAACCCGACCCTAAAAACAGCCCATCAATTAATCAGCGATACTTTGCTCGGAAAAGGACCCATTGAATCAACAATTACCGACGTCACTACAGGTTGGGGCGGTAGCTTGGCTTTTAATCCAACAAATAATACATGGATGGTTGTTAGTCACCATCATACAATGAAAGATATATTTGCTCGTTTACTCGATAATAATGGTAACCCCTTAACCGTTATGACTACCGTTGACCAAGAACCTACATTTCTTACGGGCGGTCCAGAAGTGGCTTATTCTCCTGATATAAATAAATTCTTAATTGTCTGGTGGCAAGAAAATATTACAGACACTTCCGCGGACATTTATGGTCGTTTCATGTCAGCTGACGGTGCTCTCTTGGGGAATGCCTTTAATCTTACCCCAAATGACTCTCGGGTTCCCTATCTCGCCGAAAGTTCAATAATGCAATACGATTCCCGCAATAAAAAATTTGTCTTTGCTTTTGAAAACAGGGCCCCAGGAAATGTGTCGGTCTATTTAAAAACGGTCGGCATAGACGGAACTGTCGGACCAACTTTGATGATAGCTGAAAATCCGCCGGATTTTTTGGGCGCACCATCATTAGCGATAAATGAAACAGGAAATGAATATTGCATAAGTTACCAAAATGCCGGCGCCAATCAACCCAATAAATTAGCCGCAGAATCAAGTAGTTTGGCTGTAAAAAGGATTGATGCCTCCACCATGCAAGTCGGACCTGAAACATTTGTTTCTAACGATATGTACTACAACGGTGGTATCGTTTACAATTCACAAGAGGATAAATATTTTGCCACTTGGACCAACTACGCTTTAAGCACCGGACTTGCAAAAACTCTCAACTCCTGCGACGGTACAGACACTGATGATACTGAAGATATTGATATTTCTACTTCGGGAGTTATTTCTTATAACCCAAAATCAAATACTTATGCTCTGATTGCTCAAGATTGTTGTAGTGTACGCAACAACTACATTATTTTTGACACGTCTTTAAATGTCCTGGAACAAGGAACCGTGTTCACTGATTCCAAAAAATCTGAAATAACAGGTGACCCCGAAGCTGGCGGTAATTTTGCTCCAGTAATCATGGCTAACACTAACAACGGGACATATGGTGCCACTTCCAGTATGGATTATGCTACCACAAGATTTGCCTCCAATGTTGGTTCGACTGTTCTGCTTGGTAGAACATATAGCGGTTCCGGCTTCCCCCCTCCACTTAATCTGGGTGTACCTTCAGAAGGTCTACCAACTGATTTAGGACAGCTTATTGAGGCAATATTCAGTTGGTCTCTTTCTTTGATTGGTTTAGTTATCTTTGTCCGTTTCTTCTATGCCGGATTCTTATGGTTTACGGCAGCTGGTAATACATCAAATACAAGTAAAGCAAAGGATATAATGAAGAACGCCGTTTATGGCGCTTTGATTCTTTTCTCGGCTTGGTTGATTCTTAATACTATCAATCCTGACCTGGTGGGAGGGGGCTTTGATCTACCGGGATTGAGTGGTGGGATGCCTTAATTTTGAAGTTTTTTCTTAAAGTCCTCTATCTCAACAACAGCAAGCGGGTCGGTGTTATTTGTTGTCGCCAATTCCAGAGCGGTCCAGTGAGCTATAATTACTGAAGAAATAATTTTTTCAATCAAAGAAACACCAACAAGAGGTATCTTGACTACCAACATACCATGCGATTGGAATAATTTAGCGGTTAAATCCATCCGCTGACTGATACGATTATCAATATCGTCTTGAAGAAATATAGAATGGAATCCGGCCGCCCAATCTCCTTGAAAGCCGGTAATTTCATTATGGTCTGCTTCGGGAAAACAATTGTTAAAAGCCGGCATCTTGGCGGTCTCATTTAAAATAATCTTCCAAATATACCCAAGTTCTTTTAAACTTTCTGATGTATAAATAAGGGGAATAGCCAAACCAATCTGGCGAGCAACTTGAGTACCTCCAGATTTTAACGCTTCAGCGTCAATATGTTGACATGGTGTCAATTCGGTAATATCAAAATCAATGAGAGTGGCTAATGCTATTAAATCATGAAAAACCATCATTCGTGGAGGCAAATCGCTGTGGGGTAACACGATATGAGGAACCTGGTTTTGATTGGCAATATTAATCAATTCTCCGCCAGTGGAAACAACTACTAGATTCAACCCATTTTCAATTGCTATTTTCGCCCCCGAGATTGGCTCGGTTGTATTTCCGGAATGAGAGTTTGTAATAATAAGTGCCGAGGTAAGTACTTCTTCGTCAAATAATGGTAAATCATAATCGGAATGGATATGAATATCTAATTCCGGTTTCACCATATTTAAAATTCCGGTTGCTAACCGGGAACCGCCCATACCTAAAACGATAATTTTTTTGAACGGCCGAATCTTTTCTTTTCCGATAATTTCCGGTTTATATTCAAATTGTTTTGGAACCCCTAAAATTCCTTCTTCGTAGGTCATCCCGTTAGAAATTTTACGACCACCCACCATTTTGCGATGGTGGCTATGGTTAGTAATTTTAGTTAATAATTTAATAAGATATTCCCGTAGGGTTAATTTCTAACGGGATTATTGATTCAGTTTTGATTTGATTTCTTTGATATCGTTTCTAACTTCGTGAACTAAATCATAGAGATGTTTAATATATTCATCTTCCTCACGTAAATCAATTTCTGTTTTTTCATCAATTCGTTTGTCGGCCTTGAGACCGGAGATAATTATATTTTCACCAATAAAAAATGAGACGAATGTACCCGTCAAAAGCATAATAATAACACTTCCGACCAACCACCAACCAGGATGGATATGAGGGGCTAAATCCGCTAACTCCCAAACCGCTCGCCAGAATAAAACTATTGATACGCCACCAATTAATGCATAAGGCACTGGATGACGACTTAAGGCGTGCCGGGTTTTATCTTCTAAACGATCAAAAAAAGAGAATAACTTCATGTTTTCATTGTATAGAATTTAATCGTTTTTGCCAACCTATTTAGTAACAAGAGGATATTAAATATGGATTTAATCTAATTCAAAAAATTGTATAAGGTCAAGCCAAGTTGAGAGATCGGATTGTTTTTGAACATAGCCAAGAATATTGATAGTGGAACCAATATGAATGCCCAAATGAAGATGTTTACGCTCGCCATCAGTTTCAGTGGAATAACCCTTACCGAGAATACCGAGTAAATCCCCTTTTTTTAATGATTGACCAACAACAGGATTAATACTTTGTAATTTCAGATGACCATAAATAACCGTAACGGATTCTCCATTTAAATTACACGACTGCACGGCCACACCACCATAACCAGTGGCGTATTTTTTCAGTAACAATTTACCATCACAGAATACTGGTACAGGAATATCAATACCCGCCTCAGCGGCCGTCGTTTCAAAATCCACACCCGTATGATAACCTGCGAATTTCTCGGGTTGAACCGGAGAATTTCCCGACGTTATATAAATTCCGAAAGGTTTTTTAGTAACTCTTGTTTTGTCAAAAATGGTGTTTGTTGAGTCAGTTGTTTTACCGGGGACTAAATTTGTCGGAACAACATCTTCCGGCGCTAAAGCAATTTGATTTTTATATATAAAAATCAAAACCGCCCCAATGATAAAAACTGTGGCAACAAGAATTGTTTTCTTCATACTCTGTAAATTCTAAACTACTTTACAGTAAGATTACCCTTCATACCCTGCTGGCGATGAGTGCCAATTGAACAATAATATTCAAATGTCCCCACTTTATTGGCAACAAATTGGATGGTTTCTTGCTGACCACTTTGAAGAATTTTTGTGGCGGAATTAAACTCGTCAATTTTCCAATCATGGGTACCCGATTCGTTTTTGAATATAATTACAACCGTATCTCCTTTGTTTACGGTTATTTGAGAAGGAGTGAAAGAAAATGGCTTACCGACAACAGTGAATGTCTTTATACTTGAGACCACGGTGGCAGTTGGAGAAGCTGAAGGAGAAACCGAAACGGTTGGAGAAACAGAGGGACTAACGGAAACTTCCGGAGACGGACTACCGGTCGGATTGGCAACTTCTTTCGTTCCAATCTGGAACATATATGCTACCACTCCCAATAATATAACTATTACCACGAAAATGATTAATTTTTTCATCCCGTTAGAAATTTTACAAACCATCCACCATTTTGTAGTGGTGGAACTGGCAAGTAATCTTAATTAGTGATTTATTATAATATTCCCGTAGGGTTAATTTCTAACGGGATTTATAGTTTTATTGTATAATGGCTTAAGATTAATTTCAATAGAAGACAATGAACAAGACAATTATTAAGCACTGTATCACTATTTTTGCCTGCCTGGCAATTATTTATCCAATTTCAGTAAACGTCGGGAATATGTCGTGGACTCTAAATTCTTCTTTAATATTCAACCTTTTCCCGATATTTGGACTGTTTGCTTTTACACTTTTATGGCTCCACACCATCAGTGGAGCATTTGAGTCATGGCTTAGAAAATACATTGACTTTGATCAATTTGTACAGAATACGTCTATTTTGATTCTTGTTTCTATTATTCTTCATCCGCTTTTACTACTGATTCCTGTTGGTTTTAATTTTAATCAAGTATTCACTTACGGAGAAAAATATATCTGGTTGGCGATTATCGGATGGTTTTTACTGATTACTTATGACATCGCTAAATTCTTGAAGGATAAATATGACTTTTTTGCAAAAAATTGGACTAATATTTTAATAATAAGCAACATCGGATTTTTGATAACTTTTTTTCATTCCCTTGGCGTCGGCGACGATTTACAATCAGGACCATTGAGAACTGTTTGGATTTTTTATGGCATAACCGCCATTGTAGCCATAGTGTACACTTACGGAATCAAAAAATATCGAGCAGATAAATAGAACTATTTTTTATTCTTATTTTCTTTATCTGTTAAAGATAAACTGGCCCACATATAACGAGCGCCATGAGTCCGGTATGGTCTCCACGTCTCTACAATCTTTTGAACCTGCTTAATAGTTGGTTCTTTTTTGAAACTATAGACCTTCTTAACACCATTCCGGAGTCCCAAATCACCATAAGAAAATACATCTTCCCGTCCAAGCGAGAAAATCATAAACATTTCTACTGACCAGATGCCAATACCTTTAATCTCCGTCAAAAGTTTTATGACTTCTTCATCGGTCAGTTTATGAACTCGTTTTATTTCTTTCTCCCGTTCCATAAAAAATCGGGCTACATTTTTAGTGTAAGCCACTTTAGAATTAGAAAACCCTGCCGAACGCAACTTCATATCGGACATTTTTAAATATTCTTGCGGGGTTGGGAATTTATTAGATTTAAATAAGGCGACCACCCGATTCAAAATTGTCTGGGCCGCCTTACCTGATAATTGTTGGTTGGCGACGGCCCGAATAAGGGCTTCAAAATAGTTCTTCCGTAATTTGAGCGGTTGAAGTTTAACCCGCTTCATAAGAGCTCGGAGAATAGGGTCAGATTTTGCCAGATGTACTTCATTTTTATTGCTCGACATGGCAAGATAATTATAACGATGCCTGATACTGGTTGGAGATATGAATCGGAATTTTTTCCAAACGATTAATCTTGGAATCTTTCAACCATACTTTAACCGCCAATCCGGTCATTGTCTCAACTGAAAAATTTTGATCAAATACAAAATTACCCAAACTATAAACAATATACTTGCCCTTATATTGCTCAACATCTTCCACCACATGAGGATGGTGCCCAATAATTAAATCCGCTCCGGCATCAATCGCTTTGTGAGCTATTTCTTCTTGTAAAGCATTATGTACGGGAATATATTCTTCGCCCCAATGGAAAGAAACAACTACCAGTTTAGAACGACTTTTCATCAGCTGTATATCATCAACCATTTTGACCTCATCCAGTACCGCTACTCCGGCACTGTCTCCCGTAGCCGATACGGACTTGGGCAGAAGATTGGTGTACCCAAGAAAACCAACGTCTGTCTTTCCAACTTTCTTTATTACTCCCGTATGCGCTTCATATTCATTGTGACCACCACCGACATAAGAAATCCCCGCTTCGGCAAGATGATATAAAGTATCGCTAAAGGCATCTCGGCCATAATCCCAGGCATGATTGTTGGCTACCGATAAAATATCAAAACCGGCAAAAATTAAACCACTAACTACTTTTGGGTCACTTCGAAAAGAATAAATACTGCCAACTTTAACACCCCGATTTGATACGGGTGTTTCCAGATTGGCAAAAGTCAAATCGGCTCCATTCAAAAAATCTGCAATTTGTCTGAATGGCCATAAATAATCATTTTTAGTGGTCATGAGTGCTCCCACTGAACGCGAAAGCATAATATCACCGACAAATAACATGTTTGTTTCTGAAGGCGCCGGTGTCGGCTCGGATGATTGAGTATTTATAAAATCAACGGAAAAAACTTTATTTAAAAATATATTTCTTTTGATACCAAAACCGACAACGACAATAACGACGACGGTTGTGAAAATGATTAAATAATTTTTGAATATTTTAGACATAATTGTAATTTTTGCTTTTTTGATAGTCGCTTAATTGCCACTTCACGTTTTAACGCCGTTGACCGATTTTTACATTTTTCAGTGTACACTATTTTAATCACCTTATGCGACCTGGTATAATTTCCACCCTTCCCAAATTGATGTTCCTTAAACCTCCGCTTCATATCGGTCGTAATTCCGCAGTATAAACTGCCATCAACGCATTTTAATATATAAACAAGATACATTTTAAGATCTTAGCACATTCTATCACACCCTTGTATTCTATTAACCTTTTGTTACCATAAGCGCGTCAGAATGCACGCTACATAATCTTAAAACAAAAACCACCTTTTGGTGGTTTTTGTTTACCTGTCTAAAAAACGGAATAATTGTTTATTTATTCTATAAATGTCAGGGCCTTACCGGTCTTGTTAGCCCGACCGGTTCGGCCAATACGGTGAACATAATCATCATAAGTTGCCGGCAGGTCATAGTTAATGACATGACTGACATCAGGAATATCAAGACCACGAGCAGCGACATCCGTTGCAATAAGAATTTGGATGTGATTTTCTTTAAACGATTTTAATGCCTTCTGACGTCGAGCATGGTTTTTGTCACCATGAATTGACTCAGCTTTGAATCCGCTGGTAACCAAAGTGTTATATAATCGTTCAACACCATGTTTGGTTCGTCCGAATATTAAAACCTTATTAAAACCCGGTTGAGCCAAAAGCTCTTCCAAAACTTGTAACTTGCCCTTGCCATTATTAACCCGGACAATATCTTGATCAACATTTTTAGCTGTGTCTTGGGTTTTTACCGAAATCCGAACCGGTGTTCGGAGAAATTCATTAATCAATCCTTCAATTTCACGAGTGATGGTAGCGGAAAAGAATAAAGTATGTCGTTCCTTCGGCATCGCTGCCATCATTGTGCGCATATCTTTAATAAAGCCCATATCCAACATTCTATCAGCTTCATCTAAGACAACGGTCTTGAATCTGGCTAAATTAATAAACCGACGTTCCATTAAGTCCTTAATGCGACCAGGGGTGCCGATAATAAAATTGTGCTGACGACGAAGATTAGAAATCTGATAACCGATACTCGCCCCACCCACACAACAAACGGAAAACATTCGCATTCCCAGAGCAAATCCACGAAGTTCATCATCAATCTGAATTGCCAGTTCCCGAGTTGGAACAACAATCAAAACATTCTCTTGTGGATTCAAAAGAACTTTATTTATCAGCGGAATAAGAAACGCGGCTGTTTTTCCGGTACCGGTATTAGCAATACCCACCAGATCAGAACCGCGCAAAATATGCGGAATGGTTTTATCTTGGATTGGTGTTGGCTCAACGTAGCCCTTACGGGTAATGTTTGTTTTCAATCGGGTATCCACATTAAAATCCGCGAATTTGTGTTCGGGTACAAAAACTTCAACCTGCTCGGTGATGACAGCTTTTTTGACAAAACGCGTCGGATCAATACGTTGGCCTTGAAATCCACCACGACTTGAACGAACAGGACGACTACCTGGTTTACGACTTCCAAAACTACTTGGGCGACGACCAAAAGCCGACGCTCGGTTAAAACTTCTCTGCATCCTTTAATTACTCTTTGAGACCTGATGAGATAGATAAGAAAAACGATAACTCCAGATACCAAATGAGATATATTGATTGTCCTTTAATTATATCAAAAAAATATTATAAAGTCAACCGTGGTTGTTGAAAAGGTCTTAAACCCCTAAAAGCTTATAAATAACGAACAAAATGACGTCTTTTCCTACAAACACATAGAGGGCACAAGATATACTCTCGCCTATAAAAACGCCCAGAAGAAATTTCCGAATGTTAACCCTTAATGATCCGCACATATAACACATCAGGTCTGTCGGGGTAAAAGGGAAGAAACTCCAACTGATAACAATGGGTAATTCATTTTTTTTAAGCACTAATCTTAGCTGGGCAATTTGACGAGAGTATCGACGTTCAAAATAATTGGCCAAGCCCAAATATTCAGCAAAATAATAAATACAAGCCGAAGAAACCATTACACCAACCATTATTAAAATATAGGCCGGAAGAGCAGGTAAAAATATCAGACCGAGAAAAATTATATATGTAACGGGAATTAGAGTAAAACCGCGCAGACATCCCAAAATCAGAAAAACAGCATAACGCCACGATAGAGGCCTACTCATTAACCAAGATACACCTAATCGGACTAAATCATTCTGAAAAAAATAAAAATAAAAAGCGGTCAGGATAACTAAGACCCACAACAAAAATACAATGCGCTTATTCACTTTTACGGAGATGCTTTATTCGCTCGTCACACCGTCAAAATGTTCATCTTCATCGGCAATAGCATCAGCTTTAGTTGTGTGCACCACACCGTCCCGATGATTAGGCGGGGAATAAACTGTATAAAGTTTAAGAGGAGTATCCGAAGACGTATTGATAATATTATGTTTGGCTCCAGCCGGAACTACGACTGCAAATCCATCTTTAACATCATGTTCCACTCCGTCTAAAATTGCTTTGCCTTGGCCGGCCTCAACCCGTATAAACTGATCCAGCTGATGAATTTCTTCACCAATATCTTCATTGGGATTTAAACTCATAACTACAAGCTGACTGTTTTTGGCAGTGTATAAAACCCTACGAAAATTTTCGTTTTTAATTGATTCCTCCTCTATGTTTATAATATATCCTTTCATTTATTTATTTTTATTATTTATTTTTTCTAAAATATTTTTCTAACCCCCAATAATTACCGGCCCTGAAAACGGCTAGTACAATCAAGACCGCAATGTAAATAATATGCTCATCAACAATAAACGAATTTAAACTTGGAAAACCCGGGTAAGGAAACTTGAGAATTGGAAGATAATACAAAACCATAAGTAAAACCCCGAGAGGAGCACTCCAGCGAACAAATATACCTAAAATTAACGAAGCCCCCAGTAATGTTAAGCCCCATTCATTCATAAAATTAGTAATTGGCAACATTCCTGGAGAAGCAAACCAACTAAATAATTCCGGAAATGTTTTGGCCCCCTGTAAAAATTTCTCTGCTGACCAGGCCGGATTTAATACCTTAGTAATCCCCGCCCAGAAAAAAACCCAGCCCAGCCCGATTCGTAAAACAAATAATGAAATTCTTTGTAATTTATTCATCCCGTTAGAAATTCACAAACCGTTCACCATTTTGTGGTGGTAGGACCGGCAAGCAAATTTAATTAGTAATTTATTATGATATTCCCGTAGGGTTAATTTCTAACGGGATTAATTTATTGCTTGCTATAATTATAATACTAACAAAAACCCGACACAAGCTAAAAAAGTGGTTATTTTTGAGATGGTAAATTACGAACTTCTTTTCGTCTTTCTTTAATATCAATCGGGTATTTACCAGTAAAACAAGAAGTACAAAACAAGGACTCTTTAAGCCCGGTGGCTTTAACCATGCCCGAATATGATAGGAAGTTGAGCGAAGTTGAGCCAAGGTAAGTATTCATCTGTTCAATGGTTTTATCAACAACCAGAAGGCCATATTGCCAAGGTAAATCAATGCCATAAAAATCCGGGAATCGGACCGGCGGCGAACTGACCAGAAAATGAACTTCTTTCGCGCCGGTTTCAAAAAGCATCTTTACGATTTGGCGTGATGTCGTCCCCCGAACAATAGAATCATCAATCACAATTACCCGTTTTCCTTTTATAATTTCTTTGAGAGGCGCGAGTTTTAATTTTACGCCCTGCTCCCGAATATGTTGTTCCGGCTCAATAAATGTCCGGTGAATATACCGACTTTTTATCAATCCCATTTCAAAAGGAATACCGGAAGCATTGGCATAACCGATTGCTACAGGGATGGCGGTCTCGGGAACCGGAATGACTACATCTGCAGAAATTTTATTTTCTTCAAATAATTTTTCCCCGAATTTTTTTCTGACATCATAAACCGATTGTCCCAATAAAATACTGTCCGGCCGAGAAAAATAAACAAATTCAAAGATGTCCAGTTTTTGAATGCTTTTAACAATCTGTTTTTTGTGAATTCCATTTTTATCAACTACGACTATCTCGCCCGGTTTTACAACACCTATAAATTCTGCGCCAATTGGATGAAAAGCGCATGTCTCGGAAGCAAAAACATAACCCCCATTTAATTTACCGATGGAAAGCGGGCGGATACCATATTGGTCACGCACGGCAATTAGTTTGTCTTTGGTCATAATTAAAAGCGAAAAAGACCCCGTCATTAGGGGAAAAATTTCTTCAAGGGCTTTTTCTATTTTCATTCCTTCCTTCGTGAGGCAATAGAGCGCTTCAGTGATGAGTTTTGAATCAGAAACATCCGACAAGACCACACCTTTTTTCTTTAAAAAACTATTAAGCGCTTTTACCGACGGTAAATTACCATTATGAGCCAAGGCGATTGAATGATCGGCGGTTTCAATGGGTTGGGCGTGTTTTACATCAGTACCCGATGAAGTAGAATAGCGATTATGTCCAATGGCGCAATGGCCAAATAAACTCCTGATTATTTCTTCATTAAAAACTTGAGCGACAAGACCATTATCTTTATAGCAGTAAATATTATTGCCGTCAGTTGAGGCAATTCCGGAACTCTCCTGTCCCCGATGTTGTAAGGCATATAAACCAAAAAAGGTCAGGCGACTTACATCCAGACCTTTCCCATAAATCCCGAAAACAGCGCATTTTTCTCCAATGCTTTTCATATAATTTCAGTATACCGCACTACTATAAAACAATAATTAAATTAATTTCTTCGTCCTTCGGCCACGAAAATAAGCGACTAAAATCCAAATGATCAAAGAAATTATACACAAAATTCCAAAAATAGTCACGTAAATTAGGGCTACTACTGGCATAACAATTACGCCACCCAAACCTGCCTTACTTGACGGAGACGCTAAGTGATAAAAAACGTACACGATAATACTCAGTGAACCCAAAACAAAAACGATAAAATGATAAATGAATATTTTAGCTTTTTTCATTATATATTTTCCAACCTAGGTTTAAGCCACTTTATAAGCCGATCGTATAAATTAGTTAAATGTGCGTATTCCTCAGGAGAAGTGCTTTGAAGAAAAGATTTTTCAACGAATAAAACATTGGAAAGGTTTTCCAGGGCCAGAACATCCTCTTCTTCTATTGCTCTAATATGAACATTTTTGAGATCTTCACCATAACGGTCAGTTTTGTCCTTATATCGCCCTTCAACCCAAATTCTAAGGCCTTCCTTAGGAAGAGTTGGACCTAATTCATTTATTTCTATAGATTTTTCGGGAGACATGGATTGCTTTTAGGTATTATTCTTTTTAAAATATTTTTTCCAGAGATTAAGACAATTATTCTTTGTCTTTTGCCACCTCGGCCAACGGTCACCAAAAACCATATCCAGTCCAATAATAAGCAAGATTGACCCGGGCGTGAACGGAGTAATTAAAATTAGAAAACCAACGATAATAAAAAAGATGCCGAGCAATTTTTTCGTCTTTGCTGGCTGGTTTATCTCTTGCTGGTAGGTCATCAAAGATATTATATGTCTTTTAAATAATATCTCCTAGTGACAAATTATTCGTACTGGCTAGGTCTTTTATTTGTTTATCATTTTGCTTATCAATAATTTACTGACGAGAATTCCCAATACCAACAAAATAAGATAGGTACCCGCAAAATATAGAATATGCGGTCTGAATGTCCTCGGTAATTGGGTAATCACGAATATACTGTACCAAGACAAAATTGAGACGGTTCCGGAAAACGCAAGTCGCCATGATATTTTTTTTATTTTTTCTGCAGTCAAAGAAGAATCAACCAACTGTTTCAATCTTGGAAAAATATAAAATTTAAAAAACAGTCCATTTAAAAATACGATCCCTACCAACGACAATTTCGTTTGCCAACGTGGAGAAGACAACAAGGCCAAAGAACCCTGCTCTGCATAAATCAAAGCGAAGATAATCAATCCGGATACAATTAATAATCCCAGACCAACCCAAATAACTTTTGATAAAATGCCCAGAAACTCCAAATTTTCACGGGATAAGTATCGCTTCCGCAATACTTTGAAAAAAGTGATATCACTCACAGTTGCCCCGCCAAGACCAAGAGCAAACCCCACAAGATGCACAGCCAACAAAATTTTTTGTATATCCATATTTATTAATACTTTAACTAAGTTATAACTTTAGCTGCTGCCGAGCCGCGATTCGAACTAATGTTAAATTTCCTCTTAAAACCTTGATTTTTTATTCTATATTTCAGTTCAAATCTTAGACCCAGTCCTTATTTAAAAGTTGCTTCAAAAAAATCTGCTATTCTTTGATATAAAACTTTTTGATTCTTCGGTTTTGAAATTCCGTGCCCCTCATCATCAAAAATTAATTTTTCGTAAGGGATATCATACTCTTTTAGTTTCTCCTCGACCGCTTTTACATTTTCTGGAGTAACGTTTGGGTCTCGAGCGCCTTGAACGATTAAAAGTTTGCCTTTTATATTTTCAATAAAGTTAATTGGAGACCGTTCTTTATAAATTTCAGGAACTTGAGTCGGTGAACCACCCATCATTTCCTCACCGTAAACCCTAAGGTCTGGTCGAGTTGTATTATAATCCACCACCAAATCGGTCATTCCACAAATAGGAGCTGCGACTGAAATATACTCCAACGGAAAATGAGTAATCGCATACCACGAAGAATACCCGCCATACGAAGTACCGGTCATGGCAACTTTAAATGGCTCGGCAATCCCATCTTTGATTAATGCTTTAATACCCTCGAGTATATCCAGTTGTTCTTTACCACCCCAACTATCTTTTTTAATTAACTCTTGAAATTCTAACCCGAATCCCGTGCTGCCCCGGTAATTTGGGTCAAAGACATTAAAGCCACGAGAAACATAGTATTGGATTTCTCGATCAAAAGAATCATCACTATGGCTGGTTGGTCCACCATGAACTGAAACAATAGTCCCTCTTGTTTTTCCTTGTACCTTGTATAGCCATCCTTGAATTTTTAATCCATCAACTGATTGCCAATAGTACGGTTCTGCTTTAGCCAAGTCTTCTTGAGAATATGGCACATGTTTAAAAACATCGGTTATATTTTTAATAACTTGTCCTGAGTTAGTATTCCATAAAACCAAAGTGTCTGGCTGTTTTGAATTAAAATATCTACTTAACCAAGTATCTTCTAATACTGGGGTAATCGGTAGTATTGTTCTTGTTTTAGGAAGGGCTGTCTCTTTAAAAGAAATGGGATTAACAAATAAAGTTTTATATTGAGCATCTTCGATTTCAGTAATTTTAAATAAATCAGTACCATATGGATTCACAATAGAAGTTATGTTTCTTTTGGGGTCATCGACGATCCATTTGATTTGATCAGTTTCAATATTGTATATGCCGGCCCTACGAAATTTATTTTCTTCAGTGGTGAAAAGAATATCTTTGCCGTTGTTATGCCAAGATGCCCAGACTTTTGAAGTTGGGCCAAAGTTTAAGATCTCTTTGTCTTTTTTGCCATCAATATCCACGAGCCAAATTTGGACACCTGCAGGATTAATATCATTGCGAGTGTAGAAAATATAGATACCGGTATAGTTCATCTCGACATCTGTATATCCTGGTTTTTGAGGTTTAGCCAACGCAATCCGTTCATCTGTTTCGAGATTGTGTTTATAAATAAACGCTATTTCAGTTTCTTTCTGTTCTCCAAAATCATAGTTAGCAGCATAAACTAAAAATTTTCCGTCGGGAGTAACCTGCCCGCCATGGATATAATAATTTGGGTGCTCTGGCGTTAATGGTTTTGTTTCCAATGTCTCGGTATTCACCAAATATAGCCGGGCGCGCTCATCGCCATCATAATCATGGCTTACTACCACATGTTTGTTATCTGTAAACCATGAACGGAATCTGGTATGTTGTTTAAAGTCAGTTATCTTTTTCGCAGGAGCAGAACCATCACTTGGAGAAAAATATAAATCCCTTACTGGGGCAAGGTTAACCCAATTCCAAACAACCCATTTGGCATCTGGGCTCGTACTAACATTGCCGATCTTAGGTGTTTTTAATAAATTATCTAGATTTAATTCCATAGTCATTAGTTTTAACTTTTTAAAACCTATGGGTCTAGGTCATGGGGTCTAGGACTAGAACCAAAATAACCCGCAATACACCTAGGTCCTCGATACTTCCAACCTTGGCTGCGGGGGAAGGAATCGAACCTTCATTTTAGGATTCAAAGTCCCGCGTCCTACCGTTAGACGACCCCGCAAATATTATTTTTTTGGAATAGAATTTATTATACCATTTGTCCAGCCAGAAATCTTTCTATTTAATTCAGAACTTGCCAATATGTTAATCCTCAATACCCCATAATAATCGTTACCAACATTCATTCTCCTTGTATTAATCTTATTCTTTTTAAAATAGATGTGCCTGAACTTATCCACCAAAATAGATGTTTCTTTTGACCAAAACTTTATCACTGCCGGTATTCTATCTCTGTGACTTTCATGTATGTAGATTTCTGGAATAATCCTTTCTTTAGAAATACCGCATACTTTAACTAACCAAAACATGAAAAATCTTATCATATTTTGGTCAGAATTGCTAAATTTAGCTGAAGACCCCGGACGCAACTCTTTTTCTTTAGATCCTTCTGCCCAATAAAGAGCAACGCCTATGAGCCACAATTCCCTTTTGGATAATACTCCTATTTCTTCTTCAGCTATTGTTTTAATTCTATAACTTCGTTCAATTCTTTGTTCCTTTTTTTTAAGGCCCCCTCGCAATGCAGAAGCTAATTTTTTGTCAGTAAGTCGTTGTTTCTGTTTTTTAGATAATCCAACGGACTGTAACCAAAGAGCTAAACTAGATTTTGCAACCGGAATTTGAGCAAGAATTTCAGAATAAGAAAGACCTTGTTTTCTCAATTCTACGGCCTTAATTTTTTCTGATTCTTTTTTAATCATCCGAACCTAGGTTATACACTTAAGTATATCATCTAGGTTTTTGGTTGCAAGTGTATAATTTTTATTATGCATTATTCTTAAACTTCTCAAATAAATTTGACAGATGTTAATAATGATTATATATTCCACAAAGGGGGCACATAATGTCAATATACAGTTTGGTCAGAACTAGAATATTGCAAGTTATTATATACTCACTCATTCTTGGTCTGGGTGTAACTTCACCGTTTCTTTCGTTTCAATTGGCGATTTTAATTATCGTTGCCGTATCAACGCTCTTCACCACATACTGGCTTCGAGGCCGGTTCATGAGTTTCATTGAAATATGGATAATTCCCCTGCTGTTTTACTCGGGATTTATCTTGGGAACAATCGTAAAATTCGTTTTATACCTGTACTTCCCCTCTGGTTAACAAACCAGCAACCGCCCGGCGCATTGCGCCGGGCCATTTCTTTTTTAACTAAATTTGAAACTACCAATCAAGGATGAATCCTTTACAAGGACATCACCGCGAGTTCCAGGGGTAGTTGAGGAATAGGAGAGAATTTTATTTGGCTTCGGGCTAAAGTAAACGTATTTATAATTTTGATGAGTTTTTCGTTATCTATAGTATTAAGGGCAGAGAATTGTTGGTGAGCTTCGGGACCTTCAATGGAGGCCGAGAGGGTTGGATTTACCCGTGAAAGCAAAGCGCTTCGGGCGTAAGATATAAATTCCTTAGTAAAATGTTCCAAGTCCATGCCCGCATCATGAATGGTATGAATAAGGGCTACAGCCGAGGCCTTGTCGCCCGAAGCAAGAAATCCTAATAATTTAGGATGATAGGAAATAGGTATTAAACCCAAGACATCTGCCACTTCTTTTTCTCCAATTGGACCCGAAGGAATCATGCTTCGGATTTTGGTTAATGCCACTTCGGCGTCACGAAGCGCGCCATCGGATGATTTGGCAATCGCCAACAAGGCCAAGTCATCAATCTGAATTTTTTCGGCTTGAGCGATGGATTTTAATTTAGTGACCATTTCGGCGGGAGTAATGCGTTTGAAATCAAAACGCTGGACGCGGGAAAGAACCGTCGCTAAAATTTTATGGGGTTCGGTTGTGGCGAGAATAAACACCACGTGAGCCGGCGGTTCTTCAAGAATTTTTAATAAGGCATTAAAAGAATCCTTAGTAAGCATATGAACCTCGTCAATCAAAAAGACCTTATATCCGCCCGACGGCGCAGAGACCTGGGCCGATTCTTTGAGAGCACGAATTTCATCAATTCCGCGATTAGAAGCGGCATCTATTTCAATTAAATCCAACGAGGTGCCATTATTGACCGAGAGACAGGCCTCACATGTATTACAGGGTAGGATAGTCCCCTTCTTCCCAAAATCTGCGCAATTGAGCGCCTTCGCAAAGATTCTCGCTATTGTTGTCTTTCCTGTCCCTCGCGGGCCCGTAAATAAATAGGCCTGACCCACTCGGCCAGACGAAAGCGCCCCTTCAAGAGTTCTGACCACATGCTCTTGTCCTACTAATTGTGAGAATACTTGAGGTCGGTATTTTCTGTACAGCATAAAATAGTAATTAGCGATTAGAACCTAGGACTTAGCCCTTTTTATCATACTATTCAACATTTTCCTAACTTCAGTAAGTAAGTTAACTATATCAGTATAACCTGACTTTATATAGTTCAGTTCATATGCCAATATTAATTGGGATTCAATTTCACTTGTTGAACCAAATGCCATAGAAAGAAACTGCTGTCCCTCTTTAAATGTTCTTCTACTAAATCCTTCTGCAATATTGGACATAACTGAAACAGAAGCTCTTCTGAGCTGATTAGTGAGCCCGTATATTTCAGACCTAGGAAATGATTCTGTTACCCGATATATTTCCTTAGTAAGGACCAGCGATTTCTGCCAAACAATTAGATCTTTGTAAGAATTCATATCCTTCTGTTTTTCTAAGTCCTAATCGCTAGGTTCTAATTACTTCCTGAAGACGGCGAGTTTGAAGCCGACGAAACTGAAGACCAAAGCTATTGCCGAACCGGCGACAGCACCGACGTTAGCCCAGATATGGGCGTTCAAACCGGCAAAAGGTTGAATATAATTTACAACCAATGTGGCGATGCCAACATTAATAGAGAATGAAACAACAGTGACTATAAAAAACTTACCGAATTCAGTGGCTCCGCCTTCGTTATTTTTGGAGTGAAAAGCCCAATATTTATTCCAAATATAACTGGAACAAAGAGCAATCAGAAACGAGATTGATTTCATGGCCGAATAACCCTTGCCGTCAACGAAACCAGTTTGCGAGATAAGAATATTTAAAATTCCAAAATCAACGGCAGCATTTGTAAAGCCAATAGCCGAAAATTTTCCGAATTGGTTGAAAAATTCCAACCACTCCCCAAGAAGGTACCCCAACAATACACCAAGAATCCAAAGAACAGGAACCAGAAATATTAACCAAGTCCAAGAAATGCCATCTGTCGCAGACCCGAAACAATAACCCATATCACAATTTATTCCACTGGAAAGTAATTCCGGTATTTTTAAAAACTCAAATATCTTCCACCCAATCGTGCCCGTGAGCAATCCTGTCAACACCGCAAACCCCAGATCACGCTTAGTAAATTTTCGCAAAAAATTCATGATTAAATGTTATTCTGTTTTAATTTTTCTTTTTTCGCTTCATAAGCAGCTTGATACACTGCCTGTTTACGCCATAATTCTGTATTTAGTATATCTAACTCCTCTTTTCGTGGTCCAACCGCATTTTCCCATTCTTCATAAAATTCATTATCGAGAAGCATGGTCTTTTTAGCATTAAGTTCTGCAGGGGAAGAATCTCCGTTTAATAATTCATTAAACAACTGAATCTCTTCAGCAGTCACTTCAAGTTTAAATATACTATTCTGGCGTTCATGCCACGCAAATACTTCTTTTAATTTTGTTGGGACTTCTTCTTTCTTTTCTGTTGAATTGTCAGGCATTTCATGACTCATGATTTATTTTGTTAATTTATTTTGATTGAATTTGGCTTTGATTTCGTCTTCAACTTCTTGGCGATGGCGGGCAAATTTGGAACGGGATAATTGCTTGAGGTACGCAGTCATCTCAGGATTGCCGGCGCCAAAGACCCGTTCGGTTTCCAATTTAATATTGAACGGTAAAGCGGTTTGACCGCCGATAAGCAAATTAACATATGCGTTCAAATTATCAATGTTCATAATATCTTGGGCATTAAAAACGGGTTCAAATTTATTCTTCATAAACTCGGCATCGTCGGGACCGATACGGAAGGAAGCAATTGAACCGACATTGCCGAAGACGGCGTCGCGAATCCCATCTTTTAATTGTTTGACGAACTGGTGGGCAATAATCAAGTCCAAATGATATTTGCGGGCTTCGGACAGAATTGTGGAAATGCTGTCGGTGGTAAAGTTTTGGAATTCATCAATATACAAATACATGTCCTTACGGGCGGATTCGTCGGCAATATCAACCCGCGACAGCGCCGACATGAGAAGTTTGCCCACAATAATCATACCCAAAAGATTGGCGTTGAGGTCGCCGATGCGACCTTTAGACAGATTGACGACCAAAATTTTCTGACTATCCATAACTTCTCGGAAATTGAATGAACTCTTTTGTTGATTGATAATCGGTCGGAGAAATTCATTAAAAACAAATGACGTAATCTTTGAGGTGATATACGGCGCCATACTGGCTAAACTTTGTTCACCTTGAGCTTTCTCGGCTTCAAGTTGCCAAAATTGAACAACGAGCGGATTTGTTTCCCGAGTTAATTTGTCAGCCCGATAAGCGTCGTCCACTAACACGCGAGAAATATCCGCCAAGGTCGGCACTTCATGCGCGTAATCATCCAACAAAAGTAAAGCTGAATTTTTGAAATATTTTTCAAACATCGGTCCGCCGGTTGTTTTTAAGTCGTACAATTTATCAAAAATCCCAAACAACTCATCAATAACCATAGATTTTTGTTCGGGATGAGTCGGGTCAATTTCAAACATATTTAGACCCATGGGAAAATCAATATCACCGGGGTCAAAATAAATGACATCTTCGGCCCGTTCGGGTGGAACGATTGAAAGGACGAATTCAGCAAAATCACCGTGAGGATCAATCACACAAACACCTTTACCATTCTCCACATCTTGTCTAAGCATGGATTTCATAAAGACGGTTTTGCCCGTACCCGTCTGTCCGATAACATACAAATGACGTCGGCGGTCGGCATCGGACATCCGAACCTCTTTTTCAATCCCCCGAAAAACACTTTTGCCAAGCACCACGCCTTCATTGGGAAGATTCAAGGGAGCGGGAGCGGATTTTGAATTGACAAATTTTACGCCCGCCGAAGTGGTGGAAATCGGAAAATGATATAAACTGGCGAGTTCTTCAGATGAAAGTAAGACCTTCTGACTTTCGTTAAACATTCGAAATGAAAAATTAAAAAGGAAAGAACGCAGATAGCGACCCGTCATTTTGTTAAGCGAAAATTCATTTTGATCAGTCGTTGAAAATTGAGCCAGCGCACCCGCCAAAATATCTAACAATTGACTGGCCCGCGGTTCTGATTCAGCGGAGACAACCAATCGGATATTGGCATCAAACCATGGTTTGGATGCTTTCGTTTGAATACCTTTAATCACTTCTTCCTCAAAAGGCGTAACGACTTTGGGTGGTTGTTTGGCTAATTCTTCAGGAGTCGGTTCTTTGGGTGGATTCTTAGTCCGTTTTATGGCGTCTTTGAGTTGGTGGCCATGTTGCATTTGCCGAACCACTTTTTCCGCAAATTTACGTTGACCATCTTGATGAGATGGTCTGAATAAAATTTGAAGTGCGGCACCCTCTCCTTGATGATTGATTTTAGAAAGACAAGCTAAAATTTCTCCCAGCGGATCGCTTTCTAATTTTTGATAGGTCTTGATAGGCAAGATTGAATCATTTTTCTGGGTGACAGAAGCGCCTAGGGCCACACCTCCGGGATGAAAAACGGAATAATCCTGCACCGGTTCAATGTGGGCTTCGGGATACAGGCCGTGAATTTGTTTTTCAAAAATATCTTCAATGCTTCTGGGTACGGCCATATAGAATTGAATATCCTGGCCGATATGTCTCACGGCAATTTCTAAAACTAGATATGGCTCACCATATATAAACTTGTTCCAACCCTTGGTGTGGATATTGGTAAAAGACCCGTATAACTGTTCCATGATGCCAATAAGTTCTTTTTCGGGACGTTGAGGAGCACCTTGAAAACCCGGCAATGTCGGTCGTGGAAGCGTAATTGAAAAAAGCGCCATATTCAGCGCCCGAGCGATTGAACCCTTAGAACGTAAAGAATTAAGCGTAACTAGCGCTGAAACAATAATCAAAACCAGAACGACACCATATACAATCAGAAGAAATATAGACACGGATTGAATTTATAAAAACTACTTAACGACCTCTACTCGCTTCTGTTCCACGAGCATTTGATAGAGGTTGCCCGTCAGAGCGCTGTGAAATGCATCAATCAGAGCAATGTCATTAGAGTCCTTGGCAGTTTTAATCCCCTCGGCCAAACTTTTGGTAAAAGCGATATTAACCCAGCCCTGAATTTTTTCTTGAGCATCCGGAGGTAAAGAATCGTCAGTCGTGGTCGTATGAGACGAGGCCTTAAATTCCGGGACGTGTTGTTGAATCGCTCCCTCAATAACTTGAGACATTGTCTCATGTTCAGTTGGTGATGGTGCCTCGGCACCCAATTCGCCCCGTTCTTTCATTTGTTGCTCAATCTCCGCCCGCTTCTGCTGGTATTCCTGTTCCACTTGCTGTAATTGTTCGGCCGATGTTCCTTCCATTCCTATATTCTATAATACCAGCCAGAATTAACTATCGGTATGTGTGGATAAAAATCACGTAAATTCTGATATTATTAATACATGCAAAGATACTCGCACAGAGAAATATTAATTATTGTTGGTATTCTTATTATCGCATCATTCTTCCGGTTCTATCAATTAGATAAATATCCGCCGGGTCTCTATCCCGACGAAGCCATGAATGGTTCCAACGCTCTCGTCGCCAATGCTACGGGTGATTATAAAATTTTCTATCCTGAAAATTTTGGCCGAGAGGGCTTATTTATTAATATCCAAGCCCTCTCAATTAAGTGGTTCGACGTCAATTCGTGGTCGCTACGAAGCGTTTCCGCCATTTTCGGAATTCTAACTGTCTTGGGTCTTTTTCTGTTGGCCCGAGAACTATTTAGTTGGCAGGTTGGAGCAGTATCAAGTTTTTTGCTGGCAATTTCATTTTGGCATGTAAATTTTTCTCGGATTGGATTCAGGGCAATTATGTTGCCTTTTATTTTGGTCTATTTATTTTATTTCCTCTGGAAGGGTCTGAAACATTCAAGTTGGATAGATTTCTTTTGGGCTGGAATTTTAGGTGGATTGGGATTTTATACCTATACCTCATACCGTATCGCGCCTTTAATCGCCATCCTTATCTTCATTAACTACTGGATGTTTATAAAAAAGGACTTTCATCACGAAAATTACGAACATACCCGCAATCGTTTTTTGGGTGGTTTCTCTCTTTTTATGATTACTGTCTTTTTTGTTGCTCTGCCAATTGGTATCTACTTCTTGAAAAATCCGGAAAACTTTATGCAACGCAACACGCAATCGGTGTTTGCTCAAGAACAATCATTTCGTGAGCTTGGGGGTAGCGTCATTAAAACACTAGGCATGTTTACCTTTCAAGGTGATGGTAATGTCCGCCATAATCTAGATAGTCAACCCATGTTGGGCTGGCCAATTGCTATTTTGTTTGCTATTGGATTTTTAAAAGAGTTATATCATTGGTTAAGACGAAAACACGGTCATTTTTCACCCGTCCATACGTTATTGTTTGTCTGGTTCTTCGTGTTTCTTATTCCGGGATTTCTTTCAACCGAAGCACCTCACGCCTTGCGCGCTGTCGGCGTAATTCCCGTCGTTATGATATTTGCTGCGAGGGGTTTTATGTGGTTATTTAACGCCGCTGAAGGATGGGAAAAAATTACTCATCCCTGGATGGCCCAAGGCCACCGTCAATTTGTTTTACCAATTTTAGTAGCATTTTCCCTCTTGGGCGCATTCAGTTTCTACGAATACAACCGGTATTTTAATATTTGGGGACCAAGCCAAAAAACGGCCGATTCTTTCTCTGTAAATTATGTTGAGATTGCCAATGAAATAAATGCCTCACCAATAACTAAAAAGAAATATGTTATTGTAAGCCCTTCATCAGTTGATGCTTATGGTTTACCAATTCGTGCCGAAACGGTTATGTTTTTAACTGACACGGTTTTACCTCCCACTCAGCGCGCTAAAAATTTAACCTACCTAACAGTTGACCAAGCAAAAAATTATAAATTCAGCCCAAACGCTTCGGTTTGGTATGTTAAATAATGAAAAGATATTCGCTCATCGCTGGCGTATTGATTGTTGTCACCAGTATTATCGCCATTGCCAGTGCTTGGCATGATTCCCCTATTGTTGACGAAATTCCTCACATCGGCGCCGGTTATTCATACGTTTCCGGTCATACATATCAATTCAATCCCGAACATCCTCCGCTGGCAAAAGATTTTGCCGGTCTAGCCCTTCTGACACTCAAGATTAATCCCAACTTTCTTTCATCTTATAATATTTCTCACCAAGGAATAGTAAACGACCAATGGAATTTTGGACGACAACTGATATACCACTCCGGCGTTGATCCGGCTACTATTGTTCATACTGCTAAACTCCCCCTTATATTATTCTTTATTTTATCCGGTTGGCTTATCTATGCTTGGGGAAAACGAACATATAATCACCGTACCGCTCTTCTGGCGGTATTTCTGTTTGCATTTTCTCCGACTATAATCGCTCACAGTCGATTTGTGACAACCGATGTCCCCGCTCTCTTTGGAATTTTATTCGCGACCTATTTTTTTCTTCGTTACCTGCGAGAACATAACACTTTAAATTTTTGGTTGGCTTCAGTCACATTCGGCGTCGCCCTGCTCACTAAGTTTTCAACATTTCTCCTTATTCCCTACTTCTTACTCTTGGCTCTTGTTTGGGTCTGGATTCAAAACAATGAGTATATTAAACCCACTTTTCGTTTGCTTACAAGGACCGCCCTCGTAATGGTGGTGGGATTCGTTGTAATTGTTGGACCGATTTATCAATTACAAATTTTTAATTATCCACCCACTCAGCAAAAAAATGACACTGAAATAATTCTTAGAAATTATCCCGTCCCCACCCTTTCTAAAGCCGTCATCTGGGCGTCGGACAAACCAGTACTTCGGTCATACGCTCAATGGGGTCTGGGAATGGCAATGGTTTTTCAACGCGCCGAAGGCGGTAACAATACTTATTTCCTTGGTCAATTCTCTAATAAATCATTTAAAGCATATTTCCCAGTTGTCTATGTCCTTAAAGAACCAATTCCGTTTTTAATTCTTCTTTTAAGCGCAATCTGGCTCGGTTGGAGGGCGTGGCGTAATAATCGCGAACCATTTAAAAATAAACTGCGTGACCGCTTTCCGGTTTTTGCTATGCTTCTTTGGATTTTTATCTATGTCGCCACAAGTATCAACGCCAATCTTAATATCGGCGTTCGCCATCTTATTCCAATCTACGGATTTATCTTTATTCTAACGGCCGGGGCAATTGAAAAAATGATTACGGATTACGGATTACGGATTAAAACCGGATCGGGTAAATTCGTAATTCGTAATTCGCAATTCGTAATTGTTGGATTATTAATTTGGTATTTGGTTGAATTTATCTCCTTCTATCCTAACTACCTAACCTACTTTAATCAATTTGCTCTTTTCCGTCCTTCTTGGGTTTCAGAAGAACAAAAAAATTGGCCGAGAGGCGGATATAATTATGTCGTTGATTCTAATCTTGATTGGGGTCAAGATCTCTGGCGTTTGGACGATTTTATAAAACAAAATAAAATTCAAAAGATATATCTTGATTATTTCGGCTGGGCTGATCCAACCTTTTATCTCGGTGACGCCTTTGTTTGGATAGTGGGCGGAAAATACACCAGCGCCGAGTCCTTTCTTAAAGACAACCCCGCCGGCGGTTGGCTTGGCGTCTCCGCCAGTTTCTACCAAGAATCAACCGTTAATCCCGCCAGTCCATATACCTGGCTTGAAAATATAAAACCGACGGCGATGGTTGGTAACTCAATTTTCGTCTGGCATATCACTCAACCTTAGTGGTTTTCTTGCGGCTTCCGCTCGGAGTTCGCTCCCTCCACCCCAAACTCGATTATCCATCAAATTGTGTCAACGTCACTTGGGGTATACTCTTATCCCCAGACCCAGGGAACCAGTCCCGTCGGTTCCCGAGGCGATTCTAGAGGCGGCTAAAGCACGCCTCCAAGAAACTTCGCCTTGACCAAAGGGTCCCCTTCCGCTACTGGGTCTAAGAGTATACCCCAAGTGACTTAAAATTAAATTACTCTCTTTTTTGGGTATTTTTTTAAATAAAAAAAGACCCCGTCGGAAGTCGCAATGTGGACGGGGCTTTGTAGATTTTGGAGAGTAACGGGTCCGGACGGTGCGAACGAGTGATTTCCTCGTCGCACCGTCCGGCCGCCAGCCGGGCGATCGGCACGGATCTTGGGCGCGGAGGTGTCACACCGCCCTCACCTTTAGCCGACCGCCCCGACTTCGTTTTCTCTGGCCGCCACAGAATTGTCATTGGTGCCGGTACGGGTACGGGGAGCTCTCCCGACCCATGCGGCCCACCAAGCAATTGGTGAGGGCCAGACGTTCATCGCGATTGAGTCGCGACACTTACAGACCGGGTAAATAAAGGTCTCTATGAGAACATCGTCGAACCCCTCCTGGGGTGTACCTTTATCCACACACGGTCTTTTTAATGACCTGGGTTGCTGGAGACAGTTGGACGTCTCGGAGTTTTTTATTTCTCCGGCTCCCTTAGGCCCAGGTCAATTCATGAGCAACGGGCTCGCAAAAACCAATACCTACTCGCCCGTCCGTAGTTATACGGAGGAGGGCTAACGCTCGCTATATATACGAACTTCTCTATGTTTCTATCGGCCTATTCAACTAAATAAAGTGATGATGCCTGAAAATAGCGTATTTACTGGTTTTTGCGAGCCCATTACTGGGCTCTTTATAAAGAACAGACCTATACAACCATTATAGCACCCTGCGCCTAGGAAGTCAACCCCGCCGTTGAGAAGCGACATTTAGGGCTAATTAATGGCTTTAAACCTATGTAAATTGTTCCCACCATTATTTTACCTATAGTCCATTTGAAGAATATTCATCGCTTCTCAACGGCGGGGTCAATACCCCACAAAATTGGTATAACATAAGGGGCTATTTGAAGTATACTCGGTCATCAAAGCGTAAATCTATGTATTGGGGTTTAAGTGTTCCATTGGCCATTTTCTGGGTTCTAAATATACGAAACGTATCAAGCTGGTTTTGAAGATTTGAATCAATACTAAACTTAACTAAATAACTTGCTCCAATCGGTAAGATGGGGTCATTAACCAGAACATCAAACTCTGTGTATGTATCAACGGGGATGGTAATATTTTTAACTTTAACACCTTGCTCAATCAAAATTGGGACGACAGTTTGGATGGCTTTAAGAAATTTTGAATAGACCGTTAATGGAGACGTTGATGCCGATTGAATTCGCATATCATTAACGTTGAGTAAAAGCACGCCCGATGATTGAATCGCTTGGCCAAACGTCACACCATCGTGGTCAAAGTATCGACAATCGGGAATTTCTTGAGATGAACCCGTAGAAACAAAACACCAGACCCCTTCTGCCCGACGTTCGGTCACGGATATTTTTAAGGTATGCAAATATTTTTTCTTAACGGAAACATTCTCTATAAATGAGAATCGGGAAATTAATTCAGCGACTAAAGAATCAGATTGAACAAAAAATATATCTCGTCCTATTGGAATACCGAACACTTTACGATTCAGATTCTCATCAATGACCCCCTGAACATCTCTCTGGTGCCCGTCAGTCAATCCTTCATATGAAATAGTGGTTACTCTCAACCACGGCGCATAAAAAAGAGCGTAACCAATGCCGACAAGAATAACGACAACAACAAAAATAATTAATCCTATTTTTATCTCAAAACGATGGCGTCGTTTAGACGCCAATTTATCGTTGTGTTTAAATTTTTTAATATCAACAGGACGCATCCCGCACATAACAGCCATAAATTGCTTTAAGGCAGTACTACGTGTTTAGTACTCGCATGCAACTTCACTATAGCTGTGATTATTAAACTAAGTTAGTCCCGCAATTAGTACTGCAAATGGCTGTTATGTGCGGGATTTGATTTCTTTGAATCCGCAATATTTTTGGAGGACTTTGGGGATTTTAATGGAACCGTTTTTTTGTTGGAAGTTTTCTATGATGGCAATTGGCCAGCGACTTGAATAATTAATGGCCGTGCCGTTAAGTGTGTGAACAAATTCAGTATCGCCGTTTTCTTTTCGGTAACGAATATTTAATCGGCGGGCCTGAAAGTCAGTGCAATTAGAAGCACTGGTAATTTCTCCGTATCCGCCGGTTGATGAGGCGGAGTCGCCTTTCATGACCATCCAGGCCTCAATATCAAATTTACGGTAAGCCGGCCCACCTAGATCTTGGCTCGCCACGTCTATCACACGATATGGGAATCCAAGTCCACTAGCAATTTCACGTTCAATGGTTAAAATTTCCTGATGCATTACTTCACTTTCTTCGGGTTTACAAAAAACAAACATCTCTAATTTCACGAATTGATGGACCCGATACATACCTTTTGAAGTCCGACCATAAGCTCCGGCTTCGGTACGAAAACAATGAGACAAAGCCACATATTTCTTTGGACCCTTAGAAAGATCTAGAATTTCGTTGGCGTGATATCCCCCGATTGTAATCTCGGCTGTTCCTATTAAAGATAGGTCATTATTATCAATTGAATATATTTGTGTTTCCGGGCCGCGGGGATTAAATCCGATTCCTTCCAAAATTTCGTCTTTGGCTAAATCGGGGGTCTCCATTAATTCATAACCATGTTTGGTAACAATATCAATGCCGTACTGAATCAGGGCCTGATTTAATCGGACCAAGTCACCTTTAGAAAAGAAAAACTTATTACCGGCTACTTTGGTACCACGTTCAAAATCTATCAGACCTAAATCCAGCAAAATGGCTTCGTGGTCTTTTGGTTCAAAATTAAACTTTGGTATTTTGCCTTCGGTTGCCAGGACTTTGAAATCCTCCTCTCCACCGATGGGAGTTTCGGGATGGGTTAAATTGGGTACTGCTTTTAATAATTTATTATAATCAATCTCAATAGTTGCCAACTCTTTTTCAAGCGTCGCTATCTGATCACCGACTTGGCGCATTTTGGCGATATCTTCCTCGCTCGGTTTGCCTTTGGAACCCTGATTTCTTTGGGCCCGTAATTCTTCAATTTGAGCCATATGCGCCCGACGATCACGATCAAGCGTTAAAAGATTATCCAAATCCAAAACCACACCTCTGTTTTTCAAATTTTCTTTTATCAGTTCCGCGTGTTCGCGAATATATTTTATATCAAGCATTTTTTAGGATTTAGAACTTAGGAATTAGGACTTAGAACTTAGTTTCTGACCCTATGTCCTAATGGCTAATTACTAGTGGCTATCTTTGGGTCGCATGGTTGGGAAAAGAATAACTTCGCGCAGGGAATGGGAATCGGTTAAAAGGGCGACGAGGCGGTCAATGCCGATACCGAAGCCGGCTGAAGGTGGCATGCCGTATTCAAGGGCTTCAATGAAATCATTGTCCATGCGTTGAGCTTCTTCATCACCTTTGGCGCGCATATTTTCTTGGGCCTTAAATCTTTCCTGTTGATCAATCGGGTCGTTTAATTCGGTGAAGGCCTTAACTAGCTCTGTTCCGCCGGCATAAAATTGAAAGGCCTCTACGACATCCGTACCGGGCTTTAATTTAGTAAGAGGTAACATATCTTTTGGATAGTCCATAACAAATGTTGGTTCAATCAGTGTCCCCCGAATTTTTTCTTTAAAAACAGTGTCCTCCAAACTGCCAACGTCCTGCATGAGTTCTTTGTAGGTAATTCGGCGAAATGGTTTTTTGAATCTTTCAGGCGCAATTGTAACCATTAAGTCCTCAATAAAATCCATACCCCAATTATAGTCCTTATAAGCGACATAAAATTCTACGGCTGAAAATTCAGGATTGTGTTCTCGATCAATGCCTTCATTTCTAAAATTAGTGGTAAATTCAAAAACCCGATCTAACCCGCCAACCAAAAGACGCTTTAAATATAGTTCCGGCGCAATACGAAGAAACATATCTTGATCAAGAGCATTTAAATGGGTCTTGAACGGGCGGGCAGAAGCACCACCATATAACGGTTGCAGAGTCGGTGTGGTTACTTCCAAAAATTCATGTTTCATTAAATAGTGACGAATGGCTTGGATAATCTCGGCGCGCTTGATAAATTTCTCGCGAACTTCAGTACTCATCAATAAATCAAGATAGCGTTTACGGAAACGTTCTTCCACATCAATCAATCCGTGCCACTTTTCCGGCAACGGCAAAAGGGTCTTGGTCAATATCCCTATTTCGGTGGCTTCTATAGTGCGTTCGTCTTTTTTGGTTTTGAAAAGAGTTCCCCTAACCTCAATGATGTCACCAATATCAATCAGTTCATTAAAAAATTTAAACCCATCCGCGCCAAGGGTGTCTTCTTTGGCACAACCTTGGATTTTTGAACCATCTTCATTCAAGTCAAAGAAAATAAGTCCGCCATGTCCACGTTGGGCCATAATCCTGCCAGCTAGGGTTACCTCTTTTTTTGACTCTGCAAGTTCATCAAATCTTTCCAATGCTTCAACCACGCTCATTGAGCGTTTTGTTGTCGCCGGATACGGATCTATCCCCATCTTCCGTATTTCCTTCAACTTATCCATTTTTACTTGCCGAATATCATCAAGAGCCATCCGAGTAGTAGAAGTTCCGGAATAATAATACAGACCCAAGCAGCCGGAACTTCACTACTTGGTTCATAGTATTAAGTATATAGTATTACGTATTATGTATCCAGAGCTTTAAAATATCAAATAAAACTAAACGCCGTCTCGGAACACCTCCTTGTTAGTGATGGCGTTTAGTGAGACGGCGGAAATTTGGCTAAGAGGGGGTGGGCAACGAGATTCCCAGTTCTTCAACAAGAACACGCTTTACTTCAGCGACTGGGTCTTTTTCGTTAAGGACTTGGCGACCTAACACGATGTAATTAGCACCGTTTTCAATGGCCCGTTTCGGCCTAGCAATCTCATCTGACCTGACTCCCGGCGTGACAAAAATCTTATCGAACGGGAACATTGCTTTCAGGCGTGAAACCTCTTGCGGTGGGCATACAAAACCGTCTGTCCTACCATTGTCAGCTTCAGTTGCCAGTCGTTTGACAGTATTGAGCAAAGTTTTTCTGTAGATCATCTTGCAGTCATCGTCACTCAAAGACGTCAGAGCCGTAATTGCCAAGACCTTGGTATTAGTATTGAATAATGCTTCCTTAGCAGCCCTGACCATTCTCATACCGCCCGAGGCGTGAACTGTTACGGCCCACACATTATGTTTGGCCAGACGCCGACAAGTGTTTTCAACGGTATTGGGAATATCGTGACACTTGAGATCAACCATGATTCGTCCATAGACGGACAGTTCCGGCAACAAGTGATCCATTCCTTCAGCAAACAATAAATCATTCACCTTAAGAATGCACCCCATTGTCCGCAACTGTTCTACGATTGGCAGAATTTCATCCCACGACTTGCCATCAAGGGCAACAATGATTGGGTTTTGTTCTTTGACCGCCTCGTCGCATTGCTTCATCTCGCCCATATTGATGAGCTCACGGCGGACGTCATGAAGTGTCATCCCAGACCAAACATCAACACCCAAAATTCGCATGGTTTCTTTCCAGCCCTGCTGACGATCAACCAGAACCACCAGAGCCAGGACGTCAAGACCAAGATTGAAGCACTCATTACAAGGAATGAACTTCGTCGTGCCATCGGTAATAACGTCGTCAATCAGACAGACCTGTTCGCCTTTGACGGCATCACCAATCACTTTTGCATTGCCGACACGGCCTTCTTTGGCCTCGCCCCGAATCGTGAGATACGGGATATTTGAAGCCACCGATAGTGTTCCGGCAAAACAAGAAACCGAGTCCGGTATTTCTACGAACCGCTGAACATTGAGCCGTTGCAACGGCTCCATGAACAGTTCTGTAAGAAAACTGATAGCTTTGGAATTATTTCGCGCATCACGCAAGTTGATATAGATGTCCGTTTTGCCACCACTCGCCAAGGGTAGGTTCCGACCGTTATCAAACTCCAACAATCCGAAGTCAAGTAGACGCCTGACAACTTCCCGTTGGTGCTCGCGCGGAATCCACGGCTGTTTCATTGATAATAGTTTCAAGGTACACACTCCTCCAGCCAAATTTGGCTGGCCATATTCTGCCATTTCGTATAAATAAAATCAAGCAAACCCCTTAAAAATCCAAGGTGGAACCTTATATTTTTAAGTTGACATTATAACTATCCTAGTATATAATACGCAACAGACGGCTTTGTTTCCGCCCACAATGGGCAAGGAGGTTGCGATGGGTTTGAAAAAGTTGAATCGGTTGACACCAGTGATGATGGACGATATCGTTGCTGGTCAGACGTACATCAGAGTAATTGTAGATGTGTACGGCTGGATGAGATTGTCGTACCAAGTTTTCTACGGAAGGGCTTTCAAAGACAAAGCGATTGTTGTGGATTCTTGGTGGATTAGAATCTCTGAAAACGGGAGAGCAGTTCAGGTTCAGTCATTAACGGATATGGGTATGGATCCATCCCATTTTCACAACGACCATCGAACCTTCAGAAACACGGGGAAAAACGAGCAGAAGCTCAATGATCTCGTAGAACGCCAAGCTCTCGCCGAGTACCTTACTCTCATTGGTTACAGTGACCCAAAAGATGAGGTTGCCAAGATTAAGGTTCAAGGTGAAGATCACCGTAGATTCGCTCGCGTGTTAGACAGCATGAAATATGAATCGGATGATCTTTCGCTTTAACCGAACCACCCCCCGGACGACTAGGACGTCCGGGGGTAAATTATTTTATACAAAAAAATCACTTAAAGTAACCAGGAGTCCTTGCCAATTTGAGACAATCGAGACGTTGCAGGAGTTGGTTGATATAATATTTGGTCAGCAGACCGATCAACCAACGAACTGCAATGCGAGTTTAGCTGAGGTGACGAAGGTAGCCCGAAGGGTACCGAGGAGCCGGAGGCGTGTCGAGAATGGTAAGGACTCTTGGTTACTTAACTTCCAAAATCTTGTACTGCTCTATACCGCGAGGGGTGCGGACTTCGACAGTGTCGCCTTTTTTGTGGCCGAGGAAGGCCTTACCAAGAGGTGACTCATTGGAGATAAACCCGGCGGTTGGGTTTGATTCGGTCACGCCGACAATAACAAATTGCTGAGAACCTTTACCGGATTCAACCTTAACATTTGAACCGACAACAACAACTCCACCGGACTTGGCGCCGTCAGATACAATAATGGCATTTTCAATGGTTTGACGGATTTCTTCTATTCGCCCTTCATTGATTGATTGGGCTTCTTTGGCGGCATCAAACTCGGCATTTTCGGATAAGTCGCCCTGTTCTTTTGCCTCTTTGATACGCTTGGAAATTTCCGGGCGAAGAACACTAGTTCTTTCCAAAAGCTCATTTTTAAGTTTTTCCAGACCTTCCTTGCTAAAATATTGGTTAGACATTCAATAAATGGGGTTATATTGCTTTTATGATACCGAACTATACTACGATTATTATCATTCTGCAAGATGATGTGGATAAATATATCTTTCCTACTAATTACAAATATTTACTAATGTACAAATAAAGAATTCTGTATTCGTATATTTGTATTGATTAGTAATTAGTAGTTCATCGTGTGAAGTACCATTTCAAAACATTATTGGCGGTGCGGATGGCTAAACCATCAATGATGGGATTTTCCACCAATATTGTCATAGCGATTTGGGGATGATCAAACGGCGCAAAAACTGTAAAAAGAGAATTGATTTGTTGGCCACTAACTACCTGTGTAGTACCGGTTTTGGCTCCGACCGTAACGGGTAAGTCATTTAATAAGGTTGCGGTTCCTGATAAAATTGTTTCTCTCATATCTTCTTTCATGATTGTCATATTCTGATCACTGAAAGGAAGTTTACCGATAATTTTAGGATCAAAAGTTTCAAGAGTATCTTTATTATTATCAACGATCCGGCTCGCGACTTGGGGCTTATAAATTGTTCCACCATTTGCAATCGCGGAGAGATAGGTGTTAAGCCAAAGAGGAGTAACGGATAAATCGCCCTGACCAATAGAGATGTTGTAGGTGTCTCCTTGATACCATGGCTCGCCTCTTGTCTCTTCTTTCCAATCCGGTGTAGGCACAAAACCACGGCCTTCACCGGGCAAATCAATACCCAAAACCTTATCAACAAAACTATTTTTAAAATATTGCACCATTTTGTTAACCCCGAGACCAACAATGTCACCGAATCCACCGCCCACAGAAGCAAAGAAAATATTGCAGGAATTAGCGATAGAACGACGCAAATTAAATGGGCCAAGATCTACTCGCCAGTTATGAAAAGTATAGGCATCATCGGGATTAAATGGATTAAGAATAGAAATACTAATACAATCCTGAATTGTGGTATTAGGTGTAATTACATGCTCCTGTAAACCCATTAAACCGATTAAGGGCTTAATGGTTGAACCCGGATTATAGATACCGCTTACAACCCTATTAAATAAGGGTCGGCCTGGAT
This sequence comes from Candidatus Yanofskybacteria bacterium RIFCSPHIGHO2_01_FULL_41_21, assembly GCA_001794025.1. Lineage (GTDB taxonomy): Bacteria > Patescibacteriota > Minisyncoccia > 2-02-FULL-40-12 > GWA2-44-9 > 2-01-FULL-41-21. The sequence goes on from MGJA01000012.1 coordinate 60,049, forward strand.
TTTTAAATATTAAATTATATTCGGCTTGAGATAGAGTGCCTGAAAAAATATTATTATCAAATCCCGGGAAACTGACCATTGCCAAAACTGCGCCCGTTTGAGGGTTTTGAATAATCGCTGCTCCCCGAGATAAACCCGCACCAACCAAAACACTTCGAAGTTCTTTATAAAGATGTTCCTGGAGTTCCGAATCAATATTCAAAACAATATTCCCTCCATTTTTGGCATCAATATTTATTGTATTGGTTGTATCGCCAAAAAATATCCGACCATGTTCACCGCGAAGTATTGATTCATATTGGGCCTCAATACCCATTCGACCGATAGTGTCAGTGGCCATATAATATTGGTCTTCTTTGAGATCGTCTTTATTTACTTTACCAACATACCCAAGCACAGTTGAAAATTCCGGCCCATTTACATAAACCCGCTGAACATCGGGAATGATATAGATACCCGGAGTATTAAGGCCTTGAATGGCCAGAATTTGTTCTTTTTTTAAATTATTGGAAATGAAAAAGACATTTGCCTGTTGAACTTGTTCATTAAGCATCGTCCTAAGAGTATCGGCGTCCATATTCAAGGCCGAGCCAAGTTGCTCAAGGTTAAGTGTTTCATTCTTGAGAGCTGTTTTAACTTCCTTAGAAACAGCAACCACATCAAATTGAGGAATATTTTTAACTAACGGTTGACCAAGTTTATCAAAAATAATTCCCCGAGCCGGTGGAATGGAAAAATTTGCAGAGCGATTTTGAAAAGCAAGATTTGAATAATATGAATGGTTAATAATACTCAAATTAGCGCTCGCCAAAAACATAAACCCCAGTACTCCCGTCACGCCCCAAAATATCACCCTAAAGATAGTGGGGCGAATTGGCCGTTCAATATCCGAAAACGTACTATCACCATCCAAAAGGGTCTCCTCCGGAGCAATGACATGATCCTCAATGTTGACATGGTATTCTTTAGGCATAGTTAAATTTTCACTACCCGGCATTTTTGGGGTAATAAATAAAACGAAATATAAAAAGTGCGACAACGAGCTCAATCGCGACAATAATAATTACTACCGGAGAAAATACAATCCGGAACAAAGTTGACGGACTAAGTCCTGATTCATATGCCAAACGACTTATTACCCACAGCGCCCCTTCACCAACAGCAAAAATAACAATTCCGAATAAAGTAAACGGGATAATAGTTCCGAAGAAATTATTTTCGTTCATTGATTCTATATTTAAAAATTTAAAAAAAACATGTCCGATCCATGCCATCACTAGCCATGTCCCTATAATCACACCGAAATATGCTCCAAGAATTAGTTCGGTAACGCCAGCGATAATTATTCCGGAACCAATCACCCAACGATGAACACCGAAAGTTATCATTAAAGCCAATAAAAACACCAGTATTCCAAAACCAGCAGGTAAACTGGTTAACGCCGGTAGAATGATACCGTCACTGACAAAGATAATAAACCAAATAACAACAACTAGGAGACGTCTCATTACCGTATAACAACGACCGAACCTTGACCAGGTTGAACCGAAGGATTAACACTTATTTTTTTAAAAAGTTGGGTGTCATTATTATCAATATTCCGAACAACCCCAATCACTAAACCGGCCGGAGTTGTATCGTCTCCTGTTGTAATAATTATATCTTCTTCCGAAATGACATCGACCTGGGTGATAAGGTTAAAATTCATGCCATCAGCCAATGCGCCATGGATAATACCGCTGGTTTGACCGTTTAATACACGGGCGGTAACTGAAAAGGCGGGATCAGTTATAAGCATCACTCGAGATGACGTTGAAAAAACTGAACTTATTTTACCGATAAGCTCTCCATTCAAAGAAACAGCCATTTGGTCCACAGTGACTCCATCCGTCAATCCCTTGTTAATCAACGCGTAATGGCCATCGGGTCCAAGAGAGATGTTAAATATTCCGGCCGACAACAAATCACGTTTTAAACGGGTCTTCAGACCAATTGCTTTTTTTAAAATATCATTTTCGTTTTGGAGCGCTTCAATAGTCGCCAAGGTTGAGACCTGATTGGCGATTAAATCACGGAGCTTGGCGTTTTCAGTAGATAAATTTTTCCATTGTTTAACATATCCGAACCATTCCCTTGTCTGGCCGACAATATCAAATAACGAAACCCCCGCAGATATCCCCGGCGCATATTGACGACGCACAGCGTGAAGCAAAACAATGTTTAGGGCGATTAGGACCGTAAGAATTATGGCTGAAATAAATAATAGTTTAGAAATATTTTCACTGCGCATCCGGGATAGTAGAAATTCGACCTGCGCTTTAGGTTTTTATACCTAAATGCGTACTATCGAATATCATTAAAAACATAATTATGACAAATATTTAATCTAGGCGCCAAAAAAACCCAGTCGAATTTTCACTACCCGGCATCGTTAAAACAAATTATCGCTTTGCGTGGATAAAAGCATCGGACGAAGTTCATCAAGATGTTCAAGCACAAAACCACAACCACGAGCGACCGCCGTCAGTGGATCATCTACAATTTTAACATCTAATTTTGTTTCATGAGAAATCAATTCATCAAAACCTTTCAGAAGCGCGCCCCCACCAGCTAAGTAAATGTTGCGATTAACTAAGTCGGCCGTCAGTTCTGGTGGAATTTCTTCAATTGTATTTTTAATGGCGGACACAATACTCTTAACCGACCTTTGCATAGCTGTCCTAATTTCTTCTGAAGTAACCACAACTTCTTTTGGTAATCCCGAAACCAAATCCCGGCCTCGAATTCGGCCTTCAAGTTCTTCCTCCAGCGGATAGGCGGAACCGAGATGAATTTTTAAATTTTCGGCCGTTGCTTCGCCGACCAGCAGATTTCGTTCTTGACGCATATAACGAAGAATATCGTCAGTGAGCTTGTCTCCGGCAACCCGAAGAGAGCGTGAAGCAATCATCCCGCCCATTGAAATCACCGCCACTTCCGTAGTGCCACCACCCATATCAACAATTACGTTAGCTACTGCATCTTGAACGGGCAGACGCGAACCAATCGCGGCGGCCATCGGTTCTTCAATTAAATAGACCTCTCGGGCGCCGGCGCTATAAGCAGCATCTTCAACCGCACGCTTTTCCACTTCGGTCACACCTGATGGTACACCAATCACAACTCTTGGCCGAGGTAATAATGAAAATCGGCCCTGATGAACTTTGTCAATAAAATATTTGAGCATCTGCTCGGTAACTTCAAAATCCGAAACGACACCGTTCACCAACGGACGGGTAACAGTAATATAACCGGGTGTCCGGCCAACCATGGTTCGGGCTTGAGTACCGATTGCCAGAATTTTTCCTGTTTTTTGATTTAAGGCGACAATTGACGGTTCATTGATTGTAATCCCCTTGTCATGCACATAAACCAGCGTATTTGCGGTTCCTAAATCAATCCCGATATCTTGTGACCAGAAGCTAAAAAGCTTATTTAACATATAAAAATAGTGTGCATTTTTATGACAATCTCCAACGTGGATACCTTAGCCAGGTAGTGAAAGTTGTTGAGTATCTTCAGCGACTTTCAGTCGCAACAGCAACTTCTACTACCTGGTTAGGATATCAGAAAAAAGTGAGGAAACAAGAGGATAAAAAACTAGTAGGACTGGGCAAAGAGCCACTTATGGAGAGCGGGTTTGCCACAGTGGACACAGGGCGTGTCGGAGAGAACTTCTTGGATGCGGTCCAATTCAAGACAACGGGTACCGGCTTTGGTTTCTTCCTTGATAGTCGCTTCGCAGGATGCATCTTCACACCAAGGAGCGCGAATAAACATTTTCTTATCGGTCATGACTGATTTAAATTCATCCCAAGTTGAAACTTCTGTAGTCAGGTCATTACGGGACTGCTCCGATTTTTTGTATAAGTCCTTTTGAATAATTTCCAACAAAGCCGGCACTTCCAATGACAATAAGTCGGTGTTGGTCTGATGCTTCGCGAAAGTATCACGTCGGACTAGGGTGGTATTTTGGGCTTCTAATTCTTTACCACCGACTTCAATCCGCAAAGGCACACCTTTCAATTCCCAATCATTAATTCTAAAACCAAGTGTTTTTCTGAAATCAATATCGGAGACCACACGGACACCGGCATCTTTAAGTATTTTATGAATATGGCCGACATAAGTAGCCACTTTTTCTTCCATTTCTTGATCTTTACCGGCTATACCAATAATTACAACTTGTTGGGGCGCGACAGCCGGAGGCAAGACCAATCCTGAATCATCACCGTGGACAAATATCAGTCCACCAATGGCCCGAGTTGAAAGACCCCATGATGTTTGATGGGCCAATTTTTTATTCCCTTCTTCGTCTAAATATTCAACATTAAAGACCTTAGTGAAATGGTCGGCGAGATAATGAGAAGTAGCCGACTGTAATGCTTTGCCGTCCGGGACAACAATTTCCACTGAATAAGTATCTTCTGCGCCGGCGAACTTTTCTGATTGACTTTTTAGACCAACATACGGGGCAATGGCGAAATATCCACGATAAAATTTGGAATACCATTCAAGCGCGGTCATAACCATAACCATGGCATCTTTTTTGTCAGCATGAACGGTGTGACCTTCTTGCCACAAAAATTCCGAGGTTCTTAAAAACGGATAGGTACGTTTTTCCCAACGGACAATATTGCACCATTGGTTAAGCTTCATAGGTAAATCACGATGACTCTGAACCCAATCGGAGAATTTTTGCGTAATAACAATTTCTGAAGTTGGGCGAACGGCCAGTGGTTCGGCCAGTTCTTCTCCGCCGGCGTGAGTAACAACCGCCAGTTCCGGGGAAAATCCTTCCACGTGTTCTTTTTCTTTTTGAAACGCACTCATGGGAATAAAGACCGGGAAATAACAATTCTGGACACCATCTTCTTTAAACCAACCATCTAACACGCTTTGAGTTTTCTCCCATAACGCATAACCGTGGGGTTTGATAATCATGCAACCCTTAACGTCAGCGTACTCCGCCAAACCAGCCCGCAATACGACATCATGATACCAATCCGAAATATTTTCGGATTTTTTGGTCAGACCTTTTTTTCCAAAAACTTTAGACATATATCTTATAATACTATAACGTAGCTGGCTTGACTAAGTTCGAGGCAAAATCGAGCACCAGGCCGAGCCATATAGACATATGGTGAGGACTGGGCGGAGATTTTAACGAAGGAATTGGTCAAGAGCGTCCTCGCCAAAGATTGTGGCGAGAGCGGCCAGCAAGTTATTTGATAAAAAATCTAGCAATATCTTTATAGGTAATATAGAGCATAAGGACAATAAGAAGATAAAAACCGGCGATGTTAATCAAATTTTCAGCGCTCTTGTGAACCGGCGAACCCTTGGCTTTTTCAATCAAGAGAAGCACGACTCGGCCACCATCAAGCGCGGGAAAGGGAATAATGTTTAGGACGGCTAAGTTAATTGAAATCATCGCCACGAACTGTAAAAGATAATTAAATCCCACCCGAGCAGCTTGCCCCGTTAGGCCGGCGATACCAATCGGTCCTGAAACATCTGCAATCAATCTACCATGAATAAACAAGGTTTTCAAAAGCGAATAATAGCCCTGGACTGTGGCGATAGTCAAAAAAGCAGCATCAGAAATACCCCGCCAAATTGCCTCATGCCATGGATAAACAATTGTCCCCGTTAAAGCCAGCGAGATTCCAATCGCTCCTTGACCCTCGGGTGGATTAACACGAGGAGTCAATGTCTTTTCCACGACGCCGGTTCCGCTTTCAATCTCCAATGTTAAAGGACGACCCAAATGAGAGGCGACGGCATCTTGAACATCTTGAGTTGTATGAATCGGCACAACGACGCCGTTTTCTTTATAACCCTCAATCGCATCAAGAGGTCGCAAACCGGCAATTTCAGCGGGACTGCCGGCCGTAACGCTGACGATTTGAACTTTTATATTTTGGGCCGAACCGGTATCGCCGTCTATAAGACCAATCCGCAATCCGAAGAAATTTACAATCATCAGCAAGACCGCCGCCAAAAAGAAATTCATAACGACACCGGCTACCAACACCAGTAACCGATTTAAAAAAGACGCCGAAGCAAAACTGTGTGGAGCGCGTGTGTCACCGTCTTCTCCTAAAATTTTCACAAACCCGCCGAAAGGAATCCAATTAAAAGAATAAACGGTCTCACCTTTTTTCCAACTAAACAAACGGGGTGGAAATCCAAATCCAAATTCCTCCACTTTCATCCCCGCTCTTTTGGCCATTATAAAATGACCAAACTCGTGCACCAGCACGAGCACCCCAATCACAATAATAAAAATAATCGCGGTTAACACTAGCTTGTCATTAATTCTTGCTCTTTTTTCTTAACCATCTCGTCAATCTTTTTTTGGAGGTCGTCTACGATTTTTTGAAGTTCGTCTTTGGCTTTGAAGGCCTCATCTTCGCGGGCAGTTTTTTCTTTGACGGCGGTTTGAACTTTTTTAAGAATATCTTCACGGGTTTGGCGGATGCGGATGCGGACTTCTTCTATTTTTTGATGGAGAATTTTGGTGAATTCTTTGCGTCGTTCTTCATTTAAGGGTGGAATAGTGAGACGAATAGTATGACCGTCATTAGCCGGATTCAAACCCAACGAGCTTTCACGAATCGCTTTTTCAATTAATGGCACGACAGTCGCATCCCAGGGTTGAATCACAATCACCCGCGGTTCCGGCGCACTAATACTGGCCAGTTCTTTGACTCGTGAACGCGCGCCCAAATATTCAACTTGAATATCTTCTACCAATGATGGGTTAGCTCGGCCTGTCCGAATTGAGGCCGCTTCCATTTTGGCCATTTCTAAAGCCGAATCAAAATCCTTTTTCCTAGATGCGATTAATTCCTTATACACCAGGTAGTAGAAATCCGACATGCACCTTAGGTTTTAGACCTAACCATGCAACATCAAATTACTTGTTTATATTTAAATTCCCAGATAGTTGATATAATCGGTGCTACTAAAACCCAGTCGGATTTTCACTACCTGGTACATAATCTTATCTTAGAGGTTTATTAAAGTATTTTCAAGGAGGGCGCGATGGTTGTATTGAGGTTGGTTTATGTACTGATGGAGCATTAAGAGCTGACTAAGAACGTGGTGGGCGTTGGTAAGGGTGGCGCGGTTGGTGTAGGCCCAAGCAAGCCAATAATTAACCTGTTCTTGGTAGGGCTGTTTTTCAAAAAGTGTTTTAGCAAAAAGCATTCGTTCGGCGAGCGGACTTTTTAAAATCGTACTGAAATCGACGACGGCCTGTTTGATATCTTTTATATTTCCACTCTCACTGGCGGTAATAGCCCAGCCAATCCGACCCCGAGCCAAAGCGGTGACTAATTCTTGATCGGTTTTGGATAATTTAGTGATTACAAGTGATTGAGCAACAATTTTATCGTTGTGAGGCAAAAAAGAAATATGTTGACCACGAGAACTGATGGTCTGGAGTAATTCTTGGGGTTGGCTAGTAACTAATACGAAAACGACCTTGCCCGTCGGTTCTTCTAAAAGTTTTAAAAACGCATTTGACGCTTCAGGGGTCAGACGATGGGCGTCATCAATAATCACAAATTGATAGGGGCCATAATAGGGCCGAAACGAAAGAAATGTTTTTAAATCACGGATGTCTTCTATGTATATTTTTGTATCCCCCTCGGTCACGCGCGGAGCGATATTAAATAAATCCGGGTCGGTAGAATCAAATTTTTCTCGCCCATTTACCTGTACAAATAAGTCCTGGGCAAACATTTTCTTCCCGATATGTTTGGGCCCCTGAAAAATATAAGCGTGCGACAAAGCACCTTGTTTAATCAGGTCTTCAAACGTCTTTTTCTGATTATCAAATCCGATTGTTCGCCAAGTCATATGATAATTTAACCATATCTAGAATCACTTCGCCACTGGGTTTATTATCGCGGCTTCCTCTTGGACTATTTCTACTCGCTTCTCCTAATTTCTCTGACCGCCCGAAGCAACTCCTGTCGGGCCATGCGGCTTCGCTTCGCTCACCCGTTCCCGACATCCTCGGAACGGTTCCCAGAGAAATAGCGTTGAAACTCGTGAAATAGAACCAATCGTGCAGATGCTCAATAAACCCAGTGGCTCAGTGCTTTTTCTAGAAAAACCCAAAGCGAGAAGTCACGTAGCAATTTAATTCTAAGTCACTTGGGGTATACTCTTAGACCCAGTAGCGGAAGGGGTCCCAGCGAAGCTGGGGGAACCGACGGGACTGGTTCCCCGGGTCTGGGGATAAGAGTGTACTCCAAGTGACGTTGATACAGACGGATAATCAAGTCGGGGGTTGGGGTGGAGGGAGCGGAGCTATTGCAGCAAAATTTGGGCTATATTTTGGGCGGCGTTGGGTTTGGCGAAGGTTTTTATTTTGGCGCTTACTTCCGCATAACGAGTGGGCTCAAGGAGTTCTTGAATTTGGTTGACGATAATGTGGGGGGTGATATTGGCTTCTTCAATGACCACGGCACCATATTTATGAAATTCATTAGCGTTATCAATTTGGTCGCCCCGGCTAGCAGAAGTGGAAAGTGGAATAATAATCGCCGGTTTCCCAAGAGAAGCAATCTCAAATAAATTAGAAGCGCCACCCCGAGAAATAATAATATCTGTCACCGAATAAGCCATGCCCATATCTTGAGGATTTAAAAACGGATAGAGACGATAGTTGGCGCTAATCATGGGACCATAGGAATTCTCTCCTTCTTTTGTATATTGGTCAACGACGGTCTTCACATTTTCGTATTGGGAATCACCGCACTGATGAATAATTTGAAAATTCTGAACCAACGGAACTAGGGCCTCAAGGATGGCCTCATTGATTCGCTTGGCACCCTGACTGCCTCCGGTAACTAGAATTGTTTTCTTATCCGCCAGAAAATTAAACTGCTGAAGAGCAACTGCTTTATCCCCCGTCAATAATTCCGGCCGGACAGGATTACCGACAAGAATTGCTTTACCCGGTTTACCCCGCCCATCCGGGCGGGGCGAGAAATATTTGGCCGTGGATTCAAATGATGTAAATACTGTTTTTGCGACCTTACTGATAACCTTATTAGCCAGACCGGGAACAGAATCCGATTCGTGGGTATAAACGGGAATAAAATATAACCTAGCAACAAAAGAAGGCATTATTGATGTGTAACCACCCTTGGTAAAGATAGCGTCTGGCATATATACAAATAGAATCCAAAGAGATTGAAAAAATCCGATAATTGCCTGAAATGGCGCCAGAAAAGTCCAGAAACTAAAATAACGACGAAGTTTGCCGGCTTTGACTGTTTTATATGGTAAACCAGCTGCTGTTACAGCATCAGCGAGAAATGGGCCATTACCAAGCACGAGGAGTTCAACTCCTGCATCAGCCGTACGCAAGGCCTCCGCCACCGCTATGAGCGGAAAAACGTGGCCACCGGAACCACCACCGACAAGTAAGATTCGTTTAGACATTAAATTACTTAAATACTTTTTCTCCTTTAAGTAATTGTAACTTTTTATTGGGCCCGGACGCAAATCCTCCAATAGTGCCATCAGACCTGATAACACGATGACATGGGACATTCCCTCCCAAATTAAAAGAAAAAGGATTTTTATTTAAAACATTCCCGACAGCCCGATACGCTTTGGGTCTGCCAACCCCAACGGCGACCTGTTTGTATGTTAAAACTTTCCCTTTAGGAATTTTACGAACAAATTCATATACTTCTTTTTGAAATTGAGTAATAGATGGCAAAATCTAGGTAACCTTATCTGGTTCGGCTTTAACTTGACCTTGAGGAACTTTTTTCTTTAAGTCCTTAAAAATAAGAATTTGCATCAATCCACCGAAGATGGCAAAAATCCCGCCAATAATAAATACGAAATTAAAACCGAATCTTTGGGCAATAATACCGCCCAAAGCGGCTGCGCCCGCCGCCGCTAAACCAATAGACACCGAATCAAGCGTCCATTCAAAACTTTCGTGCATTTTATCTAAGTGTCTGGAAAAAATCGCGTACCAAGGGGGCACGACAAACGCGATACCGACCCCATATATTGCCTGTATAATATAGATGTGAATTATTGAATTAGCAAAAAGATAAGCAAAAGGGACCATAGCAATAAGGGTACTACCGATAATAAGAGAATAAAAATCATCATACTCGCCATGGTTTTTATCTAAAATTTTAGCCAAAGGTAACTCAACAATTATTTTACACAATTGAACAATGGCCGCACCAAAACCTATTGCTTCAATGGTTCCGCCGGAAATTTGGCGGGTAATAAAAATCGCCACCACGGGCGCAAAGACACTAAATCCGGCATTCACAAAAAAATCAGCTAGAACTAAAGTTCTAATAACGCGATTAATACGCATGCAAGTTTACGGTTTACAGTTTCTTGTTTACAGTATAGCAAAATTAAAACAGCCAGCAAATCGCTGATCTGTAAACTGTGAACTAGAAACTAGAAACTTTTACAACTGTGGCATCCCCCAACCGGAATCGGAATCATCGCCGGAAGGAAGGATATCCAAAGAAAATTTATGTAAAAGTTCGCGCGTGGCTTGGGCTGGCTTTTTAGCATATGTCTCCCATTCTTTAGCGGCTAAGCCGGTAATGTGAGCAGCAGCCATAGAAGCACCGGATGAAGTCGTATAGTAACCATTGTTTGCGGTTGATTCAATATTTACTCCCGGTCCGACAAGTTCCAAATCGCCGAAATTTCTTTCATATGAAGTGGAGGCCTCATTATTCCCTCGAGCGCTCCAATCAGGAACAACAAGAATTTCATCAACCACTCCGACACTTACAACATCTACGTTGGAGGCCGGATAATCAATACTGTTCTTGTAAGGGCCATCGTTGCCGGCGGCACCGATAATCATTACTCCTTTTTCTGTGGCATAAGAAATTGCATCATTAATAAGTGAGCTTTCGGAATCAGAACCCAAACTCAAGAGGATGATATTAGCTCCAGTGTCAACGCTTTGTCTGATTGCTTCGGCAACGTCATCCGTGAAACAAGTACCGTCATTATTACAGACCTTATAAATCATTAATCCGGATTGAGGGGCGACGCCATAAATACCTTTACCCATCGGTCCGCCATTGCCGGCGACAACACCCGCCACCAAAGTTCCGTGACCGTTTTTATCTTCGCAACTTTCTTCAACAAAGGAATCAAAGCCCGACAAATCGTTGCAAGCGATAATTTGATCTTTTAAATCAGGATGATTGACTAAAACACCCGTATCTAAGATTGCAACCTTAATTCCATCGCCACCGGATGGTACTGCATCATTAAGAGTATCACCGTAAATGGCCTTAACACCCCAGCCAATCTGACTCGTTGGGGTCTTGATAACAGGTTTCGTAGTTGTCTTTTTAACTGCTACTGTCGTGGCTAGAATATTTAACCTTTTGACTGGAGTCACTTCAACGCCAAAGACCTTGGCGACTTTTAATTGCCAATCTGTGAGATTAGCCGTAAATCCGGAATCAAAAACATTCCGTACTTGAAACGATTTTTTCCAGAATTGAGAGGTGGATTTTACGAAATAACGACTATCGGTCCCTTGGTTAGATTGACTAGCTGCCTGGACACCCGACGTCGCCACAAAAAACAAGGTAAAGACCAAGCAAACTAGGGCTTTCTTTATATTCATGGTTATGCTGGCTAGTATAGCATAATGGGGGCAAGCCAGCAATCCACAGGGGTCGCTCGACCATTGTATTCTTCTCGCTGTTCTCTCCGCCTGTCTCGTAACCTCAATTTCCTCATTGCTTCCGAACAAATAGGCCACCTTGCCTTCAGCCACCCTCAAAGGGTGGCTTTCGGTTCCTATTTGTTACCGAAAGAATTTCGGAAATTTTCGGACGAGAAGACGGCGTCGTTCAGCGCTCAAGAATACAATGGCCTCACTCTTTTTAAAAAAGATGGTGTTTACGACAAAAACTTATCAATGCCGTCTCGGAATTTGTCGCCGAGGTCGTGGAGGTGTTCGGTGGTGGTGAGGGACTGGATGAATTTTGATTTAAATATCACTTTGAATACATAGACGAGGATAATGGCGCTGGCCAAGAAAAGCGCAATGTAACCGATATTATTAACGAGAGTAACCGCGCGATAGCCCTTCCCGAAAACATATCCCACAGTAAACGTGATCGTAACCCAACCAAGACCGCCGATAAAATTGTAGTACGAAAATTTTCTAAAATTGTATTTAAATGAGCCGGCCATAATCATGGTTGCAATCGTGAGGGACCAAGTTAATTTTGTAAAAACAATAGCCCGCCCGCTATAGCGATGGAAATAACGTTCAACGGTCTCAATAATTTTTCGGCTCTTGGGATCTTTTCGTCCCCACTTATCAATCGGTTTAGCTCCACCAAAATATCCAATTAGATACCACATCCAACCATTTAGAAAATCACCAATGACACAGACGATGACTGCGGGAATAATTGCCACTGATCCAAGGGACGCCAGAAATCCGGCCAAGATAATAGTATTAAAACCTTCAATCGTGGTGGCAATCAATAAAAACAAATACTTATACTGGACCAGAGCGGGAAAATTGTTTTGAATTGAATCTACAATTGTAGCGAAGAGAGGCATGTAAAATAAATTTCTAATTTCTAAATTCTAATTTCTAAATAAGTTTGTGTTTTTGCAGGATTTTGAAATCTTCAAACAATGTTTCTTTGGAATGTTGGTTATAAATCGCTACCGCCGGATGATAGAACGCCACAATCTCAATCGGACCGTATGATGTTTGGGCGGTTACGCTGGTGCCGTGCATTTTACTGATTGGCTTTAATTCTTTTTCCAGACCGAATTTGCGAATAATATATTCCATGGAGAATCTTCCCAACGTCGCAATCACCTTGGGTTGAATAATATCAATCTGACGGTCTAAAAACGGCCCGTAAATTATAATCTCTTCGGGTAACGGGTCACGATTAAATGGCGGTCGGTCTTTGACGATATTGGTAATATAGACGTCAGGCCGATTAATCCCAACTGACACTAACAATTGGTCCAAGATTTTACCAGCTGCGCCGGCAAATGGCCGGCCGGTTTTGGCTTCGTTCTTGCCGGGTGCTTCCCCGACAAACATTATATTTGCTGTATGACTCCCCTCGCCAATTACAGGAAAGACGCCATGGCTAACCCTTTCATTATACAACGGCGAGGCCTCTAATGCGAGAACCTCGTCTTTAATCGCCCGTAATAATTCATCTCTATTATCAGCCATTTATGAATAGTAGCCAAAAAAATGGAGATTGAAAAGTTCTATTCGGCTCCGGCCAAAAATCCTAGTGCTATAAAAAATATTAATCGTCCCGACTGAATGGTCCATAAGTAATGGTCAAACAGGCCAAAAATTAATATTGAAACAATAACGAGGGCAAACGGGATATGATACAACTTTTTGATTCGCCAGCCGGCGAACAAGCGGTGATAAAAATCATAGAGTAAAAATGCCAGAAAGAGTAAAAACAAGGCAATGCCAACAATCCCCGTCTCCGAATAAATCAGTAAATAAATATTATGGACGGGTTGATATATTTCCCGACTAAGATGTAAGTCCTGGGTCATCAGCCACGGCACAAAATTACCCATTCCCAAACCGAATAAATTTTGTCCGCTCGCTAACGATTCTTGATTGTATAAAATCCGGAGTTGAACCGCCTCGTCATCAGAAGAAATAACCGACCGATTTATCACATACGGCCAATATACGACAATAAAAGTAACTGCAATACAAATTGTCGTCAAAAAAATTTTATGAGAGTTAGTGGCCCATATTCTTTTCCCCAGTAGCGGAAGGGGTCCCAGCGAAGAGCCGTCGGTCCGCCAACTGGCGGATGGTTTCCTGGGTCTGGGGGAAAGATTATGGGTCACTAAAAAAAACATCAGTATAAAACTTACGCCCCAAAGTCCGACAATCACTCGCGAAAAAGTCAGGAAGAAAGCCCAAAGAATTACCACATAAAAAACATGCCACCACCACTTTTTATGATATATCAAAGAATCATAAAAAATAAAGATAGCGATAAACAGAAACAACGCCAATACGTTTGAATGGGGTGTCGTGCCATAAACACGGATAATCTTTGTGCCATCAACAAGAAAAGCCGCAATTCCGCTAAAAGCCGGCGCCAGCGGACTCTCGCTTAAATACTTCAAACCCAAACTCCCCTGCGTCATAAATTGCGCGATAGCGATGATTGATTGGAATGTGGCGCTGATAATAACCACCTCAAAAACATGTCGTAATTCAAAACGTTTCAGCGCGTAATTTTTAACATAAAAATAAAGCACGACACCTTCAACTAATTTGAACCATTGAAATACCGCTGTCTGAACATCAAGCGCCCCCCAAATAGAAAAACCAGCGACAATAACAAAAATTATAAGAAAAGTATCAGCAGACAAATTATGGTCTTTAACCCAGTAGCGGAAGGGGTCCCAGCGAAGCTGGGGAAACCGACGGGACTGGTTTCCCGGGTCTGGGTTCAAGACCATAATTCGCCTGCTGTTGAAAGCCCAAAATACTACGAGCATTATAAAAATAATATCGGTGGCGTAGATGTAGATGGAAGTCCATTCAATAAAATTGAACGGTTCAAACCAAAAAATGTGCCGAGAGGAAATCGGAATTGAAAAAATAAAAATATAGAACACCCAATTTTCCAGTTTATTAAACATATCCAATTTCACCCCTTCTTTGTTTATTCTTTGGGTTTATCTAGTTTGTGGAGGCCAATGGCCTTGATACCGAAATAGACAACTAGGGCCACGACGACAAAATCTATCACGACGCTAATCAGGTCGCCATAGAGAATTTGAGCCGACCCAATCCCAAACGACGCTTCTTTAAGCCCGCCGGCTGCGCCAAGCAACATACTAAGCAACGGATTGATAATGTCAGTCACCAATGCCGTTACCACCTTAGATACCGCCCCGCCCAAGATGAAGCCGACCGCCAACCCAACCACACCCTGCTCCCGAATAAAATCCATGAATCCTTTCATAGTTTTTAGGTTAGTTTATTTAATAATTATTATACCATTTTACCTAACGACTTTTGGGGGGTCGGCTCACCCTGAGTCAAGTCGAAGGGCTCATATCGGGTGCCGGAAGTCGTGCCAGCCCTGCGAAGCTTGCCTTGACGAACCAGTTCCGAAAGATAACGTGTCGCGGTTGCATCGGAGACCCGAAGCAGTTTCTGAACATCATCATTGGTGATTGACCGCTTTTTAACCGCCAACTCAACGGTCTTCGCCAATTTCGCTCTTTTCCGAAACTGAATCTTCTCCAACGCCTTCCCCAAAAAAGATTTGAGTGACGCCGGCGCAGGAGAAGTTATTGGCGCTGGTGCAGGAGTAGGTGTCGGCGGTATAACTGGCCCTGACGGCAATACCGGCACCGGTGTCTCCGTCACAACCGCCGGTTCCTCCAGAACTGGAATCGGTGCTGGTTCACTCGGCACCACCGGTGTTGATTCGTTTGGATCCTGTACAGAATTTATTGAATTATCTTGTTCGTCAGTCATATATAGTTAGTTTAAAGTAATTTATATAAACCCACCTTAACAAAAACTGGTATTTCCTTCAATAAATTATTAAATCAAAAAGCCCCATATAACATATAGGGCTTTTTGCGTTTTTATCTTGCGACTATTGGCTGAACTACATTCGGTGGCCATGTATCGCTTTTTGCGCGATTATTTTGCCACTGCAGTGGCTGTAGATTTGACAGATCATCAGTGCCTCCATGTGTAACTGGCTTTATGTGATCTATTTCCCAACCTGTTCCACCATCTTTAGTCACACCATACTGGTCCCAATCGATCCATGCACCATATCTATCTTTTTGTCGGCTGTGACCAGGAACAATTTGAATTTTGTTCCAAACTGCCAATTTGACCACTTCAGAGAATCGCGAACCATACGATGTAGTACCAAACATCCTTAACATTCTTGTTAATCATACCAGCACCTAGAAACAAATTTCGGGACTATCGACAATGTTACGCTCCATTATAAATAACTTGGCATACGAGTTTTTGTCTCAAGCCATATTACTTTAATATTTCTTAGACTAGTGTTTGATATGAATTTAAAGATTTATTTTTCGACCACAGTTTTTTAACTGTCACTCATATTATAAAACTATTTTTTAATCGTGTCTTGATCAGAGAGTGTATTAACTGTGGATAAGTGCTCGGGTTTTGCTCGGGTGTTGGTGTTATACTATATACATGCTTACTCCACGCCAAAAACAGATTAGGAATTATGTTAATAAAATTATATCGGAAAAAAGTATCGCGCCGACAGAGCGTGAGATTGCCCATAGATTTAAAATATCGCCATCAACTACCCACGAACATCTCACTACACTTCAGCAAAAAGGATACTTGGGGAAAGCCAATGGACGAGCAAGGGGAATTCAAATTAATGATTCTGTTTCCGATTTAATCAAAATCCCCCTCCTTGGTACAATCGCCGCCGGACAACCGATTGAGGCAATTCAAAACACGGAAATGATTGCTGTGCCAAAAAGTAAAATTCCATCTTCATCAGAGGTCTACGCTCTCCGTGTAGTCGGCAACAGTATGATTGAAGAAAATATCAACGATGGCGATATTGTATTAGTCCGACACCAAGCGACTGCTGAAAACGGACAAAAAGTGGTTGCCCTCATAGATAACTACGGCGCAACGCTTAAGAAGTTTTATAAAGAACGCGGCCATATTCGTTTACAACCGGCAAATAAAACCATGGGGCCGATAATTATCAGAAATGGAAAAGATATATCAATCCAAGGAGTGGTACTTGATGTTATTAAAAATAGAGAAGAGATTTTTAAAGAAATCACACTACCCAATGTTAAACGAGATAATACTTTACCACTTAATAGAATCATTTTAGGTGATGCTCTAACTGAACTGAAAAAACTTCCTGACGAAAGTTGCGATGTCATTATTATTGACCCGCCATATAATATAGGTAAAGATTTTGGGAACAATAACGATAAAAGAGAGCTGGGTGAATATATTTCATGGTGTAAAGATTGGATGAATGAATGTATGAGGACAATGAAACCATCAGGAACCATGTTTATTTACGGATTCAGTGAGATTTTGGCCCATCTTTCTGTTGAAATTCCAATAAATAAGCGATGGCTTATTTGGCACTATACAAATAAAAACGTTGCCTCTCTTAATTTTTGGCAAAGAAGTCACGAGGCAATTATTTGTGCGTGGAAAGATAAGCCAGTTTTCAACAGAGATGAAGTTAGAGAGCCATACACAGAAGGCTTTCTAAACGGAGCCGCTGGAAAAGTAAGGAAAGGAACACTGGGAAGATTTAGTAGTAACGGTTTAGAAACCGTTTATAAAGCCCACGATGGCGGAGCTTTACCGAGAGATGTTATTAAAATCCCTGCTCTTGCCGGTGGGGCTGGAATGATTGAGAGATGGTTTTTGTGTAAAACTTGTGATTCTGTTTGCGAGCCACGACAACTAAAAAAACACGAAGGACACGAAATAATGAAACACCCAACGCAAAAACCATTTGAATTATCTAAAAAATTAATAAAATCCGCCATGCCTAAAAAAGATGGTGTTGTATTGGTCCCCTTTGTTGGCACTGGTTCAGAGTGTTCTGCGGCAAAAGAATTAGGACAATCGTATGTTGGGTTTGAGATCAACCCTGACTACATAAGATTAGCGGAAAAAATGATTAGCGATAAAAAATATCCCGCCAAATTATTTTAAAGTTTGATCTATTTCTTTTTTCTTCTGTTCAAAAATGTAGGGAGTAAAAACAACAAATCCATTTGATAACCTGTTTAATTCCTTGTTGTCCTTAAATCGTTTATATGGCAGTTTATATTCTCCGTTCTTTTTCTTCGGGTTTTCAAAATAATCACTACTGGGAACCTCATACTTAATATCTACAAATTCGCCTGGTAATTGGTTTTTTGATTTTGGTTTTTCCTGTCGTACTTCTCTACCGAGAGATTTCTTTTTAACTTGATAATTTAAAATTCTGCCACGATATTTTACTTGAAAATCGGCTCCCTTATGATCAAGTTCACCAGACATTGAGACAGCTCCTTCGCCAAAAACTGACTCTGCCACATATCCAGCATGTATTTGAGTGATGATACTTGCCCATGTCCTATAAATTCTTGCAGGTAATCCTTTACTGAAACACGTTTTACACATTCCGGTTTTTTCTTGAAATCTATCAATATCTGTTCTATGTTCCTGTAAATATTCTTCATAAAACTTTTCAAAACTCAAAAACTTTTTCTTATCCCAATAAACCTTATATAACATATTGATGGCTTGGATTTCTTTTGGTAAATCCATCTCGACAATTTTAATAGACCTATACTTGTCGCGATAGGATTTAAGATCGACTGATTTTAAAAAGTCGTCGAATTTTTGTATTAACATAAATTAGTTTAGATCATCCCACTTTTTCTGGTTTTAGGCAATCCTTCGACAAGCTCAGGACAAGTTCTTTGACTCGCTTTGCTCGCTCACCATAAATCCTTCGACGGGGTCGGGACAAGTCTTTCGACTACTTCAACACCGCTCAGGACAAGTCCTTCGGCGGGGTCAGGATAAATCCTTCGACAAGCTCAGGACAAGTCCTTCGGCAAGCTTAGGATAAACCAAGGTCGGCTCAATTCCCACCATTTGAGCCAACTAGGAGTGGGGACCAAACTAAGCGAGGTTGTGTAGAAACAGGACCAAGCGAGCAGAAAATTATTTTTATTTTGATTCAGAAATAGTTTGGACGGCTTGCATGAATGAACCAAAATCGTACTCTTTAACACTTTCGGAAAGTTTCAAATTCGCTTCTGTGTATGTTGACGGTAGGGTTACGGCTGTGGGACCGTAAATTTCGTCCACTGCTCTGCTTGTTAATTTCCCGATAATCTATCGCACTTGCGCGTTCACATCATAAGCCCCTTCAGCTCCACTATACGACCTCGTTTCAGGATACTGAACCATGAGTTCTTTTAGAAACAATTCAGGATTTTCTGTTTGAGTTGAACCTATACGACAAGCGATATCGTGCCAATGTGCGATTGCGTTTCTACGCGCTGTCTCATCTTTCATAGGTAGAATTTTCACGAACAGCATCACAAGCCAATAGCGTCCAATGTTGGTTTTCTCTGCTTCTATGTTTTCCTCTGAGACAATGAGCTGTTTTCCCTTACCGCGTAATAAAAATGATAAACCACGATAAAAACCATTTCGATTTAGATAAACATTTCCGTCTGGCATAACGACCCCTTCAGAACCAAACAGTGGATCGTTCTTAGCAATGAGTCGTATATTTCCTTCTTTTATATCTTGTAATGCACGATCAGGAAAAAGAAGTTTACCGTTGTAAACGGCAACTTGATTCATAGTGCAGTCAAAATTAGTAATAATACTCGGCAAGGTTGCACCAACATCTCCATCGATAATTTTTGCACCGGAAAGATCCACATTGTATTGATGTGTTTTTTTGGGAATATCTGCGTCGGTTGAAATGACAATATCTACATCGTTAATAGGGAGTTCGTCTTGAATTTCAATGCCCGCATACATTTTAAGTGCAAGACGTGCAGTACCACCTATAACAGCAACATTTTTATCATTTAAAATTTCAGAAGAGACGAACGGTGATATTAATTCTCGATACAACTTACCACCACAAGAAACTCCTGTTATATCAGCTTCCTGTAATAATATCTGCTCATGCTTTTTCCAAAAAGCTTCTTCTGCAAATCGTGTGATGTGATATCTAACTGAAAATGGATCTGCATCAGATACATTGTGTTGTTCTGCGTAATCAATCCATTTGCGAATGAGTTCTATTGCCTGCCTACGCAACTCTGAATCAAGATGAGTCGTCTGTGAACGGACAATTTCCGCATATCTCAGAGGTAGATTTGATAATGTCGTTTCCACTTTCGCAGCATCACGAAGAGTATCGCTAAGAGTTCTTTTATCTGGTGATAGTGACGCTTCTTTCATAAATTTTATTTCCATTCGACCCTTCGGATTGGTTCGACATACTCACCATAAATCCCTTCGACAAGATCAGGGTAAACTAATCATTGAATAAACAGGAAATACACAATCCCGGCCGAGAACATCGCCATCAGGGTGTATAAAAGCCAGGTGGGGATGTTGAGGGAGTATTCGGGGAGGCGGTCGCCACGGGACTTGGCACGGGCGAAGAGGAAGACAATGAGGATTTGTTCCAGGGCCAAGGCAACACCGCCCGCCAAACTAATGATACCGATAAAAGAACGGATGCCAATGATGAATAGGACCATCGGCGGAGCCACTGCCAAGAGCCAAGCGTTTAAACGATGAATTTTAAAATCCTGATGAAAAGTATTGACCATCGCCGAAGCGTGCATTAAAAATGCGGTCGTAATGGCAAAAGTTCCAAAGAGCGAACCCAAGATGGTAATTTTACTGCCCAAAAATTGATACAGACCGGAAATTGCATCCGGCGTAGTCGCCAAGCCGGAGACGCCGACGACGGTCGTGATAAAAATGGCGTAGAGACCAGCCGTGAATAATACCGCCAGCGCGATGGCCGACCAAAGTTTTCGTTCTCGGCCCACCAGAAGTTGACGTTGAATCGGCACCGCCAACAATCCACCAAAAGCAAAAAGTAGAACACCGTAAGGTAAAGCAATATTGGCTCGGTTAAATCCGACAAAATTAGCGGGTTGAATTGAAGACCAACCTGTAAATAAAATTAAACCCATCACCACCACAAACAGACCGCTGAAAAATAGTTCCACGTGAGATACGGATTTAAGACCCCGCAAAACCGCCAGCGAAAGGACGACACCGAAGAGGACACTATAAGTAGCGCTGGGAGTATAAAAAAAAGACGAGAGAAGATTATTTAAAAAATCACCCGAGATAATAATATAGGCCAAGAGTCCGACATAACCCATCAGTACGGCCGAGAAAAAAAGAAGACGCTGGGCGTAGGGACCTAAATAAAGTCGGGCGTAGCCCATAATCTGGTGCGAGGCATGGGTTCGCAAAATAACTTCGCCATACATTAAATCAACCAACAGAGTCGCTAGAGCGATGACCACCAAAAGACCCATTCCCACCCAAAAACCGGCTTGGGCGAAAGCATACGGCAATCCGAAAATTCCAACACCGACCATGCTCCCCACTAAGACCGATGCCGAATAAAGTAATTTTCTATCCATCCCGTTAGTATACCAGGTAGTAGAAATTCTAGAAACAAACCCGAAGGATAGAATTACACTACCTGGCAGGCCAAACAACTAAGATAAAAAGAAAAAGCCCCGCGGGTGGTGGACCACCCGCGGGGCTGACGGACGAACTTTTCGTCAAGACGCAGTTTTCGTCTCCTTCTTTTCTGTCGGAAAATGCCGGTCGATAGTCAGATAGATCGCCTGCATATAACGATCGTATTCCCTTTCATAGAGATTGAGGAAACCAGCCAATCTTTCCTGAATTCTGCAGGCCTCCAGGTCAGACCAAATCTCGTCGTACTTTTGTTGCAGGCCGACGAGATCGGTTACAACTTGCTCAATACCCGTTCTCTTGAGTTCAAAGATGTCCTTTATAAACCAATGTTTGAAATTCGTGGAGGGATCAGTAAGGCGTTCCACGATTTCCGAATGAGTAGTATCTCGGGCCTCTCTAATGCTCGGGGAAATATCATCGTCGGAATCGTTTCGCTGGAAATCAACTCTATAGCAACCGCGAATAGACGAACTAAAACTTATGACCACTCCCGGATCAGTCCTAAGAGTTCGGCCACTGTGTTCGCCACCTTTGAATTTGTGCTCAAAGACGAACCCATGGTGAGCGAATTGATCACCGATTTTCACGAAGATATCCGTGACATCCTCGTCATGCTTTTTCTTTTCTTCGGCATACTTGCGATTGTGCCTGTTTTCAGTCCATATCATTGATAGCAAAAAACAAGCAATGATTGCCAAAACGCCAATTACAACCATGGTTTCTGAACTCATTATCAAAGACCTCCCTTAGAGCACCATGCTCTGACTGCCCCATATAATACAACAAGAGGTCCTATTTGTAAAATTTAAGAGCCCGCCGGTGCTACACCGGCGGGCTTGACGACTGTCAGCTTGTGACGGTCTCTTTCTGGTCGTCCAACGAAGCGACAATACTATTGATTCTGTTCTGGATATCGCTCTTCCTGATACTCAACTCATCCCCTGTTCTTTCCGCTTCTTGAATTTGAGCTTCCAAGCGAGGGAATTCTTGTTGCACACTTGTAATTGCTGACTCGTAGAATCGCACCGCATCCCCAATTTGACCCGCCACACCTACCGGTTTCAACTTGAGAACTTGATGGAAATCAAGAGATCCATCTGGGAACGGGAACTTATTCTTTGCAGTTTCCGCTATTTTTCGTTTGAGAGCGGGTATTCCCCACACATCTTCGTATTCGTGGGGGAAACGCACCGCGATGAACAAAAATGGAAGTTCGGTATCGACCGTGATTGGAAAGAAGACGACATGAACAACTATAAATATTCCGGACGCTCTCATTTCTTTGGTTCGCAGAAAAAAGGGAAAGGTCGACGCCAAATCATCATCCCTTTCATTCATGGACAACCCCTGCTTTTGCAGTTCCATCACGAGTAAGGAATATGCGCGAAGTGCCTGTGTTCGACGCAAATCCCGACCCTCATAGTTCTCAATAGTTTTCTTTGCTTTTCCCAGCTTACCCAGAGTAATCCCGAGATAAATCGCAAAACCAGACGAAATAACTATTAATCCTAAAATCAACATTATCAAAGACCTCCTTAGAGCACCATACTCTGCCTGTCCCATATAATATAACAAGAACCACAATTTGGCAAATTAAAAAATAAAAGGAAAAGAGAGCGAGTTGAGTTGAAAGCCATCAGAGACAATTGAGACGTTGCAGGAGTTGGTTGATATAATTAACGGTCAGGAGACCGATCAACCAACGAACTGCAATGTGAGTTTAGCTGAGACAAAACAAGGAGCTCGAAGAGTCCTTGTTTTGTCGGAGGCGTTTCGGTTGATGGCTTTCAACTCAACGAGCGTCTATCTCAGGGCAATCTTCAGCACCTCGTCCATTGTTTTCACGAAGAAGAATTTTATATCACGTTGAATTTCTTTGGGAATATCAATCAGGTCTTTTTTGTTATCAAACGGCACGACGACGGTTTTAATACCGGCCCGATGGGCAGCGAGAACTTTTTCTTTGAGACCGCCAATACTAAGAACTTTGCCACGGAGTGTCACTTCGCCTGTCATAGCAACTTCTTTGCGAACTGGTTTTTTAAGGAATAACGAGACCAAGGTAGTAGTGATGGCGATACCCGCTGATGGACCTTCTTTTTTGATACCGCCGGACGGCGCGTGTAAATGGATATCTTCTTTACGAAGATCTTCTTTGACACCATTACGGGCAGCGTAAGCCCGCGCCCATGAAAGCGCGGCTTGAGCCGATTCTTTCATCACAATCCCCAACTGGCCAGTCAAGATTAATTTTCCCGTCCCCGGCATCCGGATGGCTTCAATTGAAAGCAGATCGCCACCAACGGGCGTCCAAGCCAGACCCGTCGCCCGGCCGATTTCGTCTTTCTGTTCCGCCACGTCATAGGTGTATTTAATCGGGCCAAGATAAGTGTCCACGGTCGCTTTGGTGACGCTGATTGTTTTAGTGGAAGATGATTCAACCAGTTTACGGGTAATTTTACGAATGACGGTTGCCAATTGACGTTCCAATTCTCGGACACCGGCTTCGCGGGTGTGATCACGAATGATATCCATCACCGCCGAGTCCTGAAAATTCAAACTTCGCTTTTTTAGACCGTGGTCTTTAAAAAGTCGGGGAAGCAAAAAATTCTTGGCGATATGAAATTTTTCCAGTTCGGTATAACCCGGAAACTCAATAATTTCCAAGCGGTCACGCAAAGCCGGCGGAATCGTGTCTAAGCGGTTCGCCGTGACAACAAACAACACGTCGGATAAATCAAACGGTACCTCCAGGTAGTGATCCGAGAAAGCGTGATTCTGTTGCGGGTCAAGGGCTTCCAGTAAAGCCGAAGACGGGTCGCCTCGAAAATCCGAGCCGACTTTATCAATTTCATCAAGCATAAAGACAGGATTTTTGACTTTGACGTTTTGAATTCCCTGAATCAAACGGCCCGGCATCGCGCCGACATAAGTCCGACGATGACCACGAATTTCGGCTTCATCACGCAAACCACCCAACGAAACACGGGCAAACTTGCGTCCCAAGGCGCGAGCGATGGATTGGCCGATTGAGGTCTTGCCTGTCCCTGGCGGACCAGCGAGACAAAGAATTGGACCTTTTAATTTACCGACTTGTTTTTGCACCGCCAGATATTCAAGAATACGTTCTTTAACTTTCGGTAAACCATAATGGTCTTCGTTAAGTATCTTCTCGGCTTCTTTTAAATTAATCTTTTCTTTGGTTTTCTTGGACCATGGCAGTTCACTCAAAAGGTCAAGATAACTGCGGATATACGAACCCTCGGGATTGAAAGCCGGCATTTTACCCAAACGGGATAATTCTTTGAGAGCTTTTTCTTGGACATCTTTGGGCATCCCGGCGGACATAATCTTGGCGCGGATACCGACAAGTTCGTCTTTCTCATCATCAACACCAAGTTCTTTTTCAATACTTTTTAATTGTTCGCGGAGAAAGAGCTCTTTTTGCATCTTGCCGATTTGTTTTTTGGTTTCTTTAACGACACTCTTTTCGGTTTCAAGAATTTGAACCTCACGCGAAAGATACATATTAAGCTGACGCAAAATATCAAGCATGCTTTCCAATTCCAAAATACGTTGCTGATTTTCAACTTCCAAATTTAAATTCACCGTCATCAAGCTGGCGATATGTTCGGTATCTTTAAGTTGAGACATCATGTAAATAATCTCGGGGAGAATGGTGGGGAAAGAACGGGCTTCGGAAATAACACGGAATTGTTCAATCGCCCGACGCAGAATCGCTTTTTCATCTAAACTATCGCGAATAATTAGAGCCATCGGTTCGGCATTTACACGAAGAAACGGTTCTTCGGCAACAAAATTGGTAACCCGCGCTCGGACGAGACCTTCCACGTCAATTTTTGATGAACCGTCCGGAAGTTTAAAAACCGAAACAATTCTCCCAATAGTGCCTATTTCAAACAAATCATTTCTAGTAATGTCGTCTTCACTGTTTTTTTGAGTTACAAAAAGAACGAGCCGATTGTGGGTTTGGGCAAATTCCAACGCCCCGATTGATTTCGGACGTTGAATGATAATTGGAATGACAATCTTTGGAAAAAGAACCGTGTTTTTAAGAGCAATCACGGGCAATTCCTCGGGAATAATTATGTTGTTTATTTTGAATTCGGACATGGGAATGGGTTAAGGGAAACGTGTTATGGGATATGGACCAACAGAACTCATATTTGTACATACAATACTCTAATTTCCACTAAAAATCAAGCGGATTGCCATAATACTTACCCCATGTCCCTTAATACTGTTTTAATAAAAGAAGTCGTCGCGGGGAGGAGCGTTTTTGACGATTTCAAAGGCCTCTTGAGCAGTGTCAACGATAGTGTAGAGTTTCAAGTCCGCCTCATCAACGGCATGTAGCTTAGTGAGTATCTCTTCGAATAACCATTGATGAATTGAGCTCCAAAATTCTTTTCCCACCATAACTACAGGAATTTTATCGGATATTTTTTTGGTCTGAATTAAAGTTAGAATTTCAAAACATTCATCAAGTGTGCCTAAACCGCCGGGGAAAAACACGTACGCCCGCGCGGCATACGAGAGCATTAACTTTCTGACGAAGAAATAATGGAAAGCGGACGACTCTCTGACATAAGGATTGATACGTTGTTCCGTCGGTAATTTAATATTTAAACCGATAGAAATCCCACCTGATTCGGCTGCGCCCTGATTGCCGGCTTCCATAATCCCCGGCCCTCCACCCGTCACAATCCCAAATCCATCTTCAGACAAAAGTTTCCCGAGAGTGCGGGCTTCTTCATACCATTTATCACCGGCCTGAAACCGAGCCGACCCAAAAAAGGTAACCGTCTTTTTAAAATCGGCCAAAAACTGCCAACCGTCTATAAATTCAGCGATAATCCGAAAAACTCGCCAATGCAACGATGACCGAAAATCATCCGGCTCGCGATCCGACGGCAACTTAGACGCCGGCACATTCATATTGCCACCACTTTTATTTAGCTCGTCTGTCATAACGTAAGTATATATTAAA
Source organism: Candidatus Yanofskybacteria bacterium RIFCSPHIGHO2_01_FULL_41_21 (assembly GCA_001794025.1). Taxonomy (GTDB): domain Bacteria; phylum Patescibacteriota; class Minisyncoccia; order 2-02-FULL-40-12; family GWA2-44-9; genus 2-01-FULL-41-21. The sequence goes on from MGJA01000012.1 coordinate 86,424, forward strand.
CGGCGGTTAATTTACAATTCCACGGTTTCGTTGGGGGTGGGGACAACGGCCGGAACATGGAACTGGGCGGTGATGAGTTCGGCGAGAGTAGTAGCGGAAGTGGTCTCACCCTGAACGGTGAAGATTTTATTAAGATGACCGCCTTCGGCACCTTTTGCAATCCAGCTCAACAATGTCGGTTGATCGGCGTGAGCGGAGTAACCACCAATGGCTTCCACCCGACAATGAACAGAGACCTTTTCTTCAAAAATACTGACTTCTTTTTCCCCGTCAAAAATTTTCCTCCCCAATGTCCCTTCGGCCTGAAACCCGATAAAGAGCAAAGTGGAATTCGGATCGGAAAGATAACGACGTTCGTGATGAAGAATCCGACCGCCGGCAGACATCCCCGAACCGGCAATGATAACTTTCGGACCGACAACGGCATTTATATTCTTTGATTCTTCGCTGGTCCGACAATACGTCAATCCCGGAAAATTAAAGAGGTCATCACCGGAATTAATAATATACTGGCTCTCTTTATTAAAATATTCAGGATACTTCTGATACACCTCGGTCAATTTGATGGCTAATGGTGAATCCAGAAACATTGGAATACCGGGAATCTCGCCGGCATTATGCATCGCATTCAATTCAAAAAGTAGTTCTTGGGTTCGTTCCATCGCAAACGAAGGAATCATCAAAGTCCCGCCTTTAGAAATTGTTTCTTTGACAATTGAACGAAGTTTTTCTTTACGGGTGGAACGATCTTCATGAATCCGGTCGCCATAAGCTGATTCAACGACGATATAATCGGCCTCAAGCGGATATTCAAAATGTTGCAAAAGTGGCGTCGGTGGGTTCCCTAAATCGCCCGAAAAATAAATCTTTTTCCCTTCCGCCCGAAATTCAATAATTGACGAGCCCAAAATATGACCGGCGTCATGAAACACAGCTGAAAAATCCGGACCAAGCTGTATTTCTTTACCATAATCAACGCCTTGGGCCAAACCTTTTATCCCCTGTAAATCTTCGTCGGAGAACAAAGCCGGATGATTAGCTTTCTTGGCCTCAACGGTCATAAGAGACAGATTATCCGGCAAAGCGATAAAGGTCATATCTAAAGTCGGTGGCGTGGCATAAAGTATCCCCCGGAAACCTTCCTTGTGCAATTTCGGTAATCGGCCAGTATGGTCAGCATGGCTGTGAGATATAAATACCGCCGATAGTTCGGACGGTTCATAAGGAAATTGTTCGTAATTTTTTTCTTCGGCGTCGCTGGAACCCTGAAACATTCCGCAATCAACAAGTACCCGAACATCCCCTACCTCAAGCAGATAATTTGATCCTGTCACCGATTGTGCCCCGCCATAAAAAGTAATCCTGGTCATTCAATAAAATTAGTAATTAATCCACGGGCGATTGGGGTATTCCTGAACAAAATCTCGGTAGCCCTTCCCGTCTGGAAACGGAATATTATTATCTTTAATCCACTGAGCGATAAGTTGACGCTCGGTTGAAGACATTGTTTTAATCTCGGTCGCGGATACGTCTAATACAATTTGGTCAGAAGTGTAGTTTTGAATAGCTATAAATAAAATGCCGGCCATAAATAAAGCCAACAGGGCAATGAATACAACCCCCATGCGAGATTCAACTTGCATTGTAAGTGGATTAGTCATGTAAATCTAAAAAATAAAATATCCCGACCTTACCGCACGATAATGGTGCCGGTTTGGTCACTATTACTTTTATTGTAATAACTAAATGTCCCTCGGGCCGCAAAGGTAAACGAGAAATAACTATCTTGGGGAATATCACCGATACTGTCAAAACCAACCAAATCTTCAGATAAAATTCTGATAGGAAAGATGCTATCGTTCTTAAATCGGACCGTATCACCGGCATGAATACGAAGATTGGTGGGACTAAACACTCCTGAATTATATGAAATAGTATAGATACGAGGTTGAGTTGTTGGCGTGATTGTATTATCAGAGATTTTTGTCGGCGTAGGACTGACTACGGGCTGGGGATCGGAAAAATGAACGACCGCCAAACCGGAAAGAATTAAAAGAATAACAACAACCAACCAGGATATTCCTGGCTCATGAGTGGTTCTAAATGATGGACGATTTACCCCGCTCTTAGAGGAATCGTCCTTCTTAGTTAATTGTACCTCCAACTCTTCAGACATATTCTAATAATAACAAAAATTGTTTGATTATAACAAGTTTAGCGGGGCAAAAAACTCTTGGCAATTTCTTTATCCGACCAGGGAATCTTACGATTACCGGCAACCGCCATTGATATTTCCGAACCCTTACCGGTAATAACCACTGCATCGCCGGGCTGAGCCATGGTAATAGCTTTTCCGATGGCCTCCCTCCTATCAAGAATGGTTTGCACTTTGGAAATTGAAAATTGAGAATTGGAAATTCCAGATTTTATCTCCGATATAATCTGGCGTGGGTCTTCTTCGTAGGGATCTTCGTCGGTTAAAATAATTTCATCAACCAAGCGGTCAGCGATGGCACCAAACTCTGGTCGTTTCCATTTATCTCGGCCTCCACCGGCCGCCCCCAAGACACAAATCAACCGGCCATTCATCGGCTTAAGGGTCTTATAAATTATCTCCAATGAATCCGGCGTATGGGCATAGTCCACCACTACACTGAACGGTTGTTTTTGGATAAATTCTAAACGACCCGGAATTGATTGTATTTTTGAAAGCGCTTTTGCGATTATCACCGGCTCAATATCATGGGCAGTGGCCACGGACCATGCCCCCAGAGCATTGAGAATATTAAACACTCCACCGACATGCAAATGCACCTTTTCTCCATTCACTTTAAATTCGGACTCGCTTTCTGTGGCCAGAACATCACTGGGCCTAATATTACCTTGATTGATACCGAAAGTAATTTTCTTTTCAGCGGGGAATTTATCAAAATCAGAAATTCGCGCTTCATCGGCATTCAAAACATGAACCCGTTTGGTCGCCTCAAACAATTTTTGCTTGGCTTTGATATAATTCTCAAACGAACCGTGATTTTCCAAATGCTCGCGGTGAATGTTCACGAATACAGCCGTATCAAATTTAATTCCCAGATGTCTATATTGTTTTATTCCTTCCGATGTCACTTCCAAAACCACGAAATCGCAACCCGCATTTTTGGCCTCGGATAAAAATTTCTGCAACCGGAACCGGCCCGGCATGGTCTGTTTTAAAGTATTCGGCCATTCTTTGTCTTTAATTTTAAACCCTAATGAACCAATCGCGGCCACGTTGGCGCCCGATTCTTCCAAAATCTTAGTAACCATATAGACCGTGGTTGATTTACCTTTTGTCCCCGTCACACCGATTAATTTCATATCATGCGACGGAAAACCATATCGCAACGCCCCGCCCCACGCCAACAACCGATGATACATCGGTTGGAAAAAATCAAACACCGATTTCGGTATGAATTTTTTAACCTGATATAAAATTTTATCCAGCGCCGTTTCTTTTATCATTTAGATAGATTTTTAATATCCTCAACATCTACTTCTCGCTTCAATATCTTTTTATACCTTATAAGATCTTCAATTGGAACAACCGGGGTCCTTAAACCAAATATATCTTGTATTACTACCCTTGAAAAATCAACTCTATTTTCTATCCATTTTTCTGTCATATAATCTTTAATTTTTGAATTTGAATCGCAAATATCTATTTCTTGCCCTGCGTAATCTAGAGTCATAAGATATAAATCCCAATTATCGTCCTTAAATATTTTGGGACCAAATTTTATATAATCCTTAACTTCTTCCAAAATATACTTAAATTTATTTTTTGGAATTTCAATATCTATATCAGCTAATGGCCTACTGGATCCATAAATTCTAGCCGCCAAGCCGCCCGTTATCTGAAAGGGAATTTTATGTTTTCCAATAATTTCCACCATCCACTTAAAAGCATCTTCTGTATTCTTCAAAATATTTTTTAAATTCTTGTTTAATATTAACTATTTTATGATATATCAAAGAATCATAAGTTGGTCATTTTTTCTTTAAATCTTGAAAAATATGGAATAGGAGATGATGTACTGGATATCGACGCCGCAAATTTCCTAAAGGGCTTGAATCGTAATAATCTTTAAAATTTTTATGGTTGCTGAATTGTTTTTTTAAACTAGTAATAACTTTTTCATATCCTTTATTTTCATCCTCTAGCCAACGATGAACTCGCATGATTGTATCAGGTCCAACTTTCATTTCTTTCATAATTTGATCATACAACTGACCATCCAATAACCGACGAGCAATCATTATTCGTCGACCTATCATTATTCGTTCACTTTCCGTCAAAACATCTCGTAAAAAATCTTTTATCTCTTGTCTTGAATTCAAAGACCCGACTGCTGTGTAAAGAATATCCAAATACTCTGCTTTATCTTTTTTCTCAACATTTCTAGATTTAACTTTCATATATAAGAATGTTAACTAATTTTATTTTATGATATATCAAAGAATCATAAAATAAAAGCTAATTCTTATCCACAACTTGATTAAAATATTTTGCGGAATATCTTGTAGACGACAAACCAAAAACGGCGGATGGGGAGGTCAAAGGCACCGGGGTATTCAATTTGGCGACCGGCCCAGCCGAGTTTGAAACGGGTTACGCCTGGCCATTTTTTTGCATCAATACCCCAGAAGTCATAGTGTTTCATATTATATTGCTTCGCTAATTTAATCATCTCCCAATGTAACAAATATGGGGCCATCATCGGTTTATATTTAGGGTCCCGGTCCATTGCCCCATGCAGATAATATGCCGTATCGCCATAGGCAAGCCAAATCGCTCCGGCAATAGACCGACCGTCATGTTCCACAAAAACTGTTTCCGCCATTAATCCGGGTATGTTACATAATTTATTATAATATTCCTTGGGGTGAGTAAAAAAATTGTCCTTCTTAGCGGTCTGTTTTAATAATTTCCAAAAAGTATCCAAATCTTTACGGACAACTAATTTTAAACCATTCCGTTCCGCGACTTTAATATTATAACGGGTCTTGTGATGCATCTCCGTCAGTAATTCGTCTTCTGACTTTTCTAAATCAATAATCACTGACCGATGGGGCTGAATTTCTTTTGCTGATTTCTTTAATCCTGCGCCGTACAGCAATTCAATAGTACTATCCTGTAATGGTTCAATTTTTATAAAAATTGACTTTTGTTCTTTGGCGATATTTTTTATATATGCAATAAAATGTTCAAGTTCATTTTTTAACCCGCCTGTTATTTTGTCCAAATGAATCTCCGGTCCATGCGGAATATATAAATAATTCATTCCGAACGGCAAATCGTGCTGAATGATATTGGCGATAACTTTCTCATTGTCGTATCTGAAAGTCGGCCGCCCAATAGAGCGTTGGAAATTTAACCATTCTTTGGTTTGTAGAAAACTTTTACTCATATCTAAAAATTAATCCTTGGCTCGTAACGCAAGACCACTCAAAATAATCACTGCGAGCCAGACCAGATTAATCCATCTTGTAAAAAACTCCGGCCACTGCGCCCCAATGATTATCCCCAACCCCACAAAAGCCCCCATCAATAAACGTTTTTTCATATAACCAAAATACCACTTCCCCTATAAAAAAACGAGGGCCGCGCGTACGCGGCCCATCTAGTTCTGGTTACCCAAGCGGATCCCAATCACAACCAGCACCTCGAGAGGAGTCAGCCGGTTGTGGTATTCTAGGACGCTTGGCTGCATCTCGCCTCTGCCTGAGAACCAGGGCCTGATCAAGAACGAACTCTTTCCTTGTAACCTTGGCTCTCAATCCTTCAGCCCTGTCTACGACAAGTCCTAGAATTTTCTTGGTCGTCTCTTCGTCCCAATCGGATGAAAACTCAATCAAACATCTATGCATGTGCACCTCTCGCTTTTGTAATATCACAAAATAACTAACCGAACAAGGGTTCTATTTTTTACCTAATATCTTTAATGCTTCCCGGACTCGTTCTTGTAATGTTTCGGCTTTAGTATCTTTGAGGACCTCTTTGGCTTGAGTCGTTGAGTAACCGAGAACAAGGAGGGCTTCGGTCGCTTGACCATCTTGTGAAAGATCAATACCCTCGGTTTCACCTTCCAGATGGTCAACTTTGCCTTTTAATTCCAAGACCAAGCGCTGAGCAATTTTCGGACTGATAGTTGAAACCTTTTTTAGATAATCGGCATCTTGATTAATAACCGCCACTTTTAAATGGCTTGGTTCAACATTTGAAAGGATATTTTGGGCCCCTTTGGGGCCGATGCCGGAAACGGTTGTCAAAAGATGAAAAAGGTCTAAGTCCGCTTTTTTATCAAAGCCATACATATCAAAAGTTCCCTCCCGCATGTTCATTTGGGTATGGATATACAAACGAATTTTTTGCTTCCCTTCGACATGATCAGGGTCTCCAGCCGTCTTGACGGACGGCTTGCGATTTGCTACCATATTCAATACTCTGGGGGATAGTATCACCCTATACCCTATACCCCCCGTGTTTAAAACGACATATTTGTCGCCTAAATGTTCAATTGTACCTTCCAGAAAAGAAATCATCAGGATAGTAATTAGGACTCCCGCCCGAACGACTGAATCGTTCAGTCGGGCAAGGTAGCCATTAGAACTTAGAATAGCATTTTAATCGGAAAACAAAAGCCATATGTTCAAACTGACATCAAAATTTCAACCGACTGGTGACCAACCTGAAGCCATAAAGAAACTCGCTAAAGGTTTAAAGACCGGCAAGAAACGCCAGGTGCTTTTGGGTGTGACAGGTTCGGGTAAAACCTTCACCATGGCCAAGGTCATTGAGGAATACAAAAAACCGACACTGATTATTTCTCATAACAAAACCCTCGCCGCCCAGCTCTACAAAGAGATGAAAGAATTTTTTCCTAACAACGCCGTTCACTATTTCGTCAGCTATTATGATTATTACCAGCCTGAAGCGTATATCCCCCACAGTGATACTTACATTGAAAAGGATTCCAAAATCAATGAAGAGCTTGATCGCCTTCGCCATGCCACCACCCAGGCCTTGATGAATCACGACGATATTATTGTTGTCGCCTCGGTTTCGTGTATCTACAACCTGGGTAATCCGGAAGAATACAAAAACTTGGGTCTGGAATTATTTGAAGGTAAAAAAATAAAACCATCGGACTTAATCCGTGGGTTGATGCGTTTGCAATATGTTCAAGATATTGAATTAAAGCGGGGAACTTTCCGTAAAACACCCACCGAAATTGAAATCATTTCCCCAACTGGCCAAGAAGTGACAAAACTTGTGTTCAAGAGTGATGTCATTGTCCGAATGTATCGCACCTTACTCAACGACCCTGAAGATTTAGAAACAAAGGATTTAAACTACGAAAAAATAGTTCATACAATTATCTTTCCCGCCAAATATTGGATAACGACCGATAACAAAGTCGGCCTCGCCATTGAGAATATCAAAAGCGAACTTCAGCAACACGTTAAACATCTAAAGAAAGTCGGCAAAAATCAAGAGGCCTCCCGTCTCCAAGAAAAAACTATGAGCGATTTGGAAATGATGCGCCAGACCGGCTACTGTCATGGTATTGAAAATTATTCCCGTCACTTAGATTTTCGTAAGCCAGGTGAACCGGCCTTCTCGCTGTTGGACTTCTTCTCTTCCAAAGGCGAGTTTTTAACTATTATTGACGAGTCCCATATTACCATTCCCCAACTGCGGAGTATGTATAAAGGCGATCACTCCCGTAAATCCACCCTGATTGATTATGGTTTTCGTCTGCCATCAGCCATTGATAATCGACCTCTTAAATTTGATGAATTTGAGAAACGAGTTCAAAAAGTGGTCTATGTTTCGGCGACGCCGGCTAAATTTGAAATGGAAGAAGCCGGACCGGAAAATATTGCTGAACAGCTTATTCGCCCGACCGGGCTTTTAGATCCGACTGTTGAAATTGTACCAACCAAGAATCAAGTTGAACACTTAATCGGCCGAATTAAAGAACGTATCGCCAAAAACGAGCGGGTAATTATTACTACCCTCACCAAACGCATGGCGGAAGATTTATCCGAGCACCTCGCCCGAAACGGTATCAAAGTAAACTATCTTCATTCGGAAATAAAAACTCTGGACAGAGTAAAAATTATCAAAGATCTGCAATCAGGTGTTCATGATGTTATTGTCGGTGTAAACCTTCTCCGAGAAGGATTGGATTTACCCGAGGTCTCACTCATCGCCATTCTTGATGCCGATAAAGAGGGCTTCCTTAGAAACGCTACTACCCTTATCCAAACCATGGGCCGAGCCGCCCGCCATAAAGACGGCCACGTCATTATGTACGCCGATAAAATTACAAAATCCATGAAATTATCTATCGGTGAGACCCAGCGTCGACGCATCAAACAAACCGCCCACAATAAAAAACATGGCATTACTCCAACCAGTATCGCCCGCTCCACCAGTAAATTTGAAATGGGGACAGGCCGAAAACCGGAACAACATTACGGCGAAGGAGAAAATGAAATTATTTTCTACGGTAACGGCACCAAACAAAAAGCCCTCCGACAACTCCAACGCATGTTGGACAGCGCCATCAATAAATTTAACTACGAACAAGCCATCGGAATTAAAGAACAAATCCGGAAACTCAGAGAAAGTTTGTAACCATTCCTCGTCCGCCGGACCTCTTCGAAATCTGCTCGGCCCTGAATAATCAAAACAACTTATTATCCTTTCGTACGAAAGGATAATAAGTTGTTTTGATTGGCCTGCGAGAGCTTTTCGAGAGAGGTCCGGTCTCCCTCGGAACTTTGTCAGTTCATCGAAATAAACGTTACCTGAATCGTGGTTTTGTGGGACTGAAGGTTACTTACCATGGAGGGTCTATAAATATAAAAAACAAAGTGCCCGCTGGTGACACTTTGTTTGGTGTACCAGCGGGCATGTCCTTACGAACTCCAATCATTTGGATCAGGTAGATAAAATATATAGTTAAATTATATCTGGGCCAAATGAAGTCCTACAACACCATCAATCTCTCGTAGAATGGCCACAGCTTCAGGAGTTAAAACTGCGTCATTTGGTGGCATTTGGCCCGACTTGAGACCGAAGTCGACCTCGATTTGCTTGCTAAACGCCAGAATCTTATCGCGATAAACTCGTAGCACATCTTCTGGTGCACTCTGCATCATGACAATCGTGTAACAAAAAACATGAGCCGCATCTTTCATGGTGTACATAGACATCCTCCTTTACTATAATTTATATCAAATTTTAGTTTAACTTGCAAGAAATAAAAAGATATGCTAATATGTGCATTATAAAATGCCAATCACAAAATCAGCAAAGAAGGCCCTAAGACAAAGCAAAACCCGACGAATCGGGAATTTGAAGCGACTCAATGGATACAGAACTGCGGTTAAGCAGTTTAATAAACTCGTTGAAGCCGGTAATGTAAAGGAAGCCGGAGCCATGCTAGATAAGGTCTATCAGTCATTGGATAAGGCGACCAAAGCTGGCGTCATCAAAGCCAACAAGGCCTCCCGTCTCAAATCCCACTCCATCCTTTCTTTAGCTAAGAAAAAATAATCCCACCAAATAAAACCTCGCTTAAATAAGCGAGGTTTTATTTGCGTAAAAATACAAAACTATTCGCGGGCTATATTGAACACGATTCCCAATCCCGCAAGCAACGCGATCATCGCTGTTCCGCCATAGCTGATGAACGGAAGCGGAATACCCGTCAATGGAGCAAGACCGGAGATGGCTGAAATATTAATAAAGGCCTGGGCCATAATCCAAATATTTATTCCACTCACAAAAAAACGACCGAATGGATCAGCCGTAGATATGGCAATTTGAGTAAGGGTAAGACAAAGAAGGACAAAAAGACCCACGATGGCTAAAGCGCCAACCAATCCCAATTCTTCGGCAACGACAGCAAAAATTGAATCCCCGACGGGTTCGGGCAAAAATCCTAATTTTTGCGTGCTTTTTCCAAAACCAACACCAAAGATACCACCCGAACCTATGGCGATTTTGGCTTGATTCACCTGATATGAAATTCCTCGTGTATCGTTATTTTGATTAACAAAAGAACGTATGCGATTAAAACGATATGGCTCAAGCCATATAAGAAGCGCGAGGATTATTAATCCAATACCAACAATGGATCCGATAAGTTTTAAATTGGCCCCGGCCACAAAATACATTCCTAAAGCGATACAACCAACGACAATCAAAGTACCAATATCCGGTTGAAGTGCCAAAAGAAGACCAACAAACCCCAACACAATAAAAAATGGCGCTGCACCATAAAGCCAATGATTGGTTCGTTCATTACGACCATGACCGCTAAACCAAGCTGCTAAATAAATAACGAGAGATAACTTTAGTATTTCGGACGGTTGGAAAACAATTCCGCCTATGCTTAACCAACGAATCGCCCCTTTAGCGCCAAAACCAAAATGAGATACAAACACTAGTGTCATTAGAGCCAGGGCACCCAAAAGAATTAATAATGAAAGTTTCCGCCAAATTTTAAAATCAATTTTAGATAAAATATAGGCGAGTAAAACCCCTGGAGCAATACCGTAAAGCAACTGATGAAAAAAATAATAATACGCCGACCCAAATCTTTTTTGCGCTTCCACAATCCCAGCCGAAGACAACACGGCCAAGCCGATAATAATCAAAATTCCCAAAATCCAAAACAGCCGTTTCTTCATAAATATAGTATATCACGTCACTTGGGGTATATTCTTAGACCCAGTAGCGGAAGGGGTCCCAGCGAAGCTGGGGGAACCGACGGGACTGGTTCCCCGGGTCTGGGGATAAGAGTATACCCCAAGTGATGTTGACTCAATTCGTTAGATAATCGAGTCAAGGGTTTATCCTCGACGAGCGGTTATTTGAATGGGGGCAACTTGCTATCAATCAGGAAGAGGATGAGGCCGATGATGGCGCCGATGGCGTTGACCATCCAGAAACGCATGGTGATTTGGGTTTCGGGCCAACCCATCGCCTCAAAAGTATGGTGGATCGGTGTGGAAGGAAATATTTTTTTCTTGCGGATTTTTTTAGAAATTGTCTGAAGAATGACCGAGCCCGATTCCATTAAAGGGACAATAGCGATAATTGGTAGAAGTAACTCGGTGTTGGTGAGTAAGGCCACCGCCCCAGCCGTGAAACCAAGAGCCATGACACCAGTATCACCCATAAAAAATTTCGCTGGATAAATATTGAACCAAAGAAACCCAATCAACGCTCCCATAATCGCGCTCATGAAAATAGCGAGGTCTAAACGGCCTTGGTCAAAAGCAATTGCGGTCAATGCGCCGAATATTGTTAAAAATACACCCCCCGATAAACCATCCAAACCATCGGTCTCATTCATTGAAAACGCTGTCGCGACCATGATGAAAATAAAATATGGAACATACCACCAACCAATAAAATATTCGCCCATGAACGGTACGGTAATAGTTCTGATATCAAGTTTAAAATAGAACCACCACGCTCCAATCGCCGCCACACCAATAAAGAACAATAAACGTTTACCAAGTTTGAGACCGCCTCGTTTTAAAACACCAATCATATCATCAGCCATACCAACTATACCTGCCAAAATTAAAAATCCCAACGGAAGTAATGTCTGACTTCGGGACAGAAAATTAATCCTGTTCCAAACACCATCAACCAAAGAAGCCAACAACCAACACCCCAGAGTGATAATTGATACCGTCAACCAAATCGGCAAACCACCCATAGTTGGCGTCCCTTCTTTTTTTCTGTGTAAAGCATTAAAGATTGGCGTGTCTGGACGCTCAATCTGCTTGCCAGGTTTAAATCGGGTAAATAAAACTTTGGTCCAAAAATAGGTGATGATAAGATTTAAAAAGAAAGCCATTGTCGTGATGACAAACAGCCGAACGATATTAAAAATATTGAAGCTTTCTAGAGGAGGGGTCAGCATAAAATTTCTAATTACTAATTTCTAAGTCCTAATTTCTATTTCATTGCCAGCGATACGCCCGCTTGGCCCACGAAATCAAGTTTTTTATATCTCCAAAACGATCATTGGAACCAAGGACAATAGCAATTATACGATCTTTCTGATTTGGAACATCTACGATAAGAATCATACACCCAAGAGCGCTATCTGTATATCCTGTTTTTCCACCGACAATATCCGAAAGAACCCCCAAAAGCTGGTCTGTATTTTTAATTTCGTGAGTGATTTTACCATCAGTTGACACGACTGTTGCGGATGTCTCGCGGGATAAACTCCAAATAGCGTCATAGCGCAAAGCGTAGACCACCCCCTTAACTAAATCTCTTGCTGTGGAATAACCTGTGTCATCTAAACCGGCCGGATCAATAAAATGAGTATCAAACATTCCTAAAGATAACGCTTTAGTATTCATCTCCGCTATTAAATCAACGCTTTTGCTGGTCGCATAATCACGCAAAGCATAGGCGGCATCATTGGATGATTCAATAAACATCATCTGCATTAAATCGTGAACGGAAAGGGTCTCCCCGACATAAAGATCTTTACGTTGACCGTCCACCCTGACAGCCGAAGATTTTATTGTGACAATTTCATTAGGACTGAATTTTTCCCAAACAACGACGGCGTTCATAACTTTCGTCAGTGAAGCGATTGGCAACCTTTCTTTGATATTTTTTTCAAATAGATTCCGATCTGATTTCAAATCATAAAGAATTGCCGACTTGGCATTCAAAACAACTTCCTCCATTGAAGTATCTAACACCGGTAAATAACTGACGGGATTCGGCGGAATGATAAAGGCCTGATTATTTTGAGACACTATATTAGGAACCACAGCCGGTATCCGATAAATTGTAATAAAAAAATAGGCGTTCACCAACACCAGAATTGCAACGACAATTGTCAGTCCTTCTAACTTCCGTTCCATTTATTTTTCTATTTTAATATGAAGTTCTTTTAACTGCTTTTGATCAAGGGGTGATGGTGAATCCATCATTAAATCTCGGGCATCCCCTGTTTTTGGAAACGCAATTACTTCCCTAATATTTGGTTCATTATTTAATAAAGTAACTAGGCGATCAAGACCCCAAGCAATTCCGCCGTGAGGTGGCGCGCCAAAAGAAAACGCTTCCAGCATGTGACCGAAATTTTGGTTAATTCTTTCTTCCGAAAATCCCATAATTTTAAACACGGCCTTGAGCCCCTCGGGAGTATGATTACGGATACTGCCCCCGCCAATTTCCGAACCATTCAATGCCACGTCATATTGGGTAGTAAGAATATCTCCGATATTTTCCATTTTCAGTAAATCGTCCATGAATTCGGGCTTAGGAGCAGAAAATGGGTTGTGAGTGAAAGTCCAACCATCATTAGTTTTCTCAAAAAATGGGAAATCGATAACCCAACAAAAAGCCAAAAGATTAGGGTCATCTTTATCAGTGCGTAAATCCGGCTTATCAGTACCGTATTTTTCTATTGCTTCTTTGTAAGAAAAACGGGGAAAAGGAATTTCTTGAATTTTCTTTTCCGGATAAAGATTTTTTACAATGGAAATCAGAAGTTCTTCGTTGAGACGAATTACGTCCTCGCGTTCAACAAAACTCATTTCCAAATCCAGTTGAGTAAACTCCGGTTGTCTGTCGCCTCGGGTATCTTCATCCCTAAAACAACGGGCAATCTGAAAATACTTTTCTAAACCGGCGACCATTAATAACTGCTTGTATTGTTGGGGTGATTGAGGTAGAGCATAAAATGAACCGCTATAAAGACGAGAAGGAACAACATAATCACGAGCCCCTTCGGGTGTTGATTTAGTTAAAATCGGGGTTTCAATTTCCAAGAATCCATTATCATCAAGATAATCACGAATAAACTTAATTAATTTATGACGAGTAACCATATTCTTGGCCATTCGTTCCCGGCGTAAATCAAGATAGCGATATTTCATCCGATGCTCTTCGCCTATCTCCAAGCCATTCGTATCAATCGGGAAGGGCGGGGTTTCGGATTTATTTAAAATTTCCAGTTCAATCGGCTCAATTTCAACTTTACCGGTCGGTATATCGGCATTGACCATCTTGTCCGGTCGAGCATTAATTTTTCCTTTCAAATGAATCACCCACTCCGAACGCAACTGGCTGGCCAGCTCATGAATATCCTTATTACCGGGTGTAAAGACAACTTGGGCCATTCCGCTCCGGTCACGAATATCAATAAAGATTAATTTACCGTGATCACGGCGTGTATGAACCCAACCATAGACGTCAACCGTCTCTCCGACCAAATCCTTAATATCAACAATAGAAGTGCGTTTCATGCAAATATAATAGTATAAAAAACCAACCAAAACAAGAGAATAAAAAACGCCGGGCGAGCGAAGAAACGATTAGGTCTCTTCCCTCGCCTCGGGCGTGTACTACCCAGCCGCCATTCTTTTGTACAGCCACCAAGGCATGAACTGGATAGCCCAGTCCCGTTTCTGCCACTCCTTTTCCGTGGCAGTCCAGGGCTGGGTTGAATCCATGCAAAACCAATCTTCTTTTTTGTAGAAACACATCCCGGGATGAGGATAGATTTCCGCCCCGAAGTACCATGCGCCCGCCTCTTCCCTTGCAACTCTCCTAATGTCTCTCAGACACCGCCACATGTGCGGACCTGCGGCGACTACAATCAAATTCTCAAAGAAATTTGCTTCGGCCCACTTGACCGCTTTCTTAGCAATCTGCAACGTGGATGGCGGTTTACCATACTTATCCTTAATGTAAGTAACACTTAGGTTCAACTCTTCAGGAAACTGGATATCTTCCTGGGTGAAAATTGGCGCATTATCCTCCATGGCTTTTTTCGCCGTAATACCGGCGATTATCCGATTTGAACGAATTAACGATGGCTTCCCAAAGGCGAACGCCACGATACCAATCTTCCTCATCACTATCCCACCTTTCTGTGAATGACCAATTCAAACTCTACACGTTAACATTATACCACAATATATCTAAAATTGCAAGAAAATTTGTAGTAGGTTCAATAAGTAAGTGCAACACTAAAGATGTTCAACTAACGAACTTCCAAAATTGGAACTTCGGCAGGAACTTTGAGAGAACTAGGATTCACTCCATCCCAAGAAATTTCACCCTTAACCACCAAGTTGGTGATGTAGGACTGCCAAGCGTGCTCAATCTTGTTGACCCGTTTGGCTAGTGTCTCGGACGTATCGTCAGGTCGTATCGCGACGGGATACCGAAAGATATCGGGACCATCATCATATTTTTCGGTTACAAAATGTATCGTTACTGCCGAACATTTTACTGTTCCGGCCCGATACGCTTCCATTACCGCTTCATGGACGAAATGACCATACATCCCCGCTCCGCCAAAACGCTTGGCATCACCAGGGTGAATATTGATGGTCCGAGTCGGATCCAAACCTTTGACCATTTTCAGCCAGCCCGAAAGGGAAACAAAATCGGCTTTGGTTTCGGCCACGATTCGCTGGTAGTCCTCGGCTTCGCGCGGAAGCGGAAAATAGATAAAAGGAACACCCAGTTTATCAGCGCGTGTTCGGACACCACCATGTTTGTGATTTGAAACCACAGCCACAATTTCGGCCTCAAGAACACCTAATTGAGAATTCTCCACCAATTCCTGAAAACCGGAACCGCCGTCATCCGGTTCTTTCCCGCCCGATGCAAATACAAGAAGTTTTTTCATAGTCATCCTTTCTGGTGCAGATTACCAATAAAACTTGAGAAAATCAAGATTAATAGTATAATACATGGATATGCGCTCATAGCTCAGTTGGTAGAGCAGCTCCCTTTTAAGGAGACGGTCGTAGGTTCGAATCCTACTGAGCGCACCATTTAATAAATCTCACGATTGATAAGGGTGTGTATTTTTTTGGCGTTGTTGTAGATTTTATCGCGATCACCGATGATTGAAACACGCAAAGACAGATAACTATTTAGTTCATCACTCATTCCCTTAAAATACTCTGTCTGACTCTTCTTTAAAGAAATAATCTTGCCGTCGTCATGATATAAAATATCTTTGGGAATAAAACGGCGAGTGGAAACAGTCGGTACAACTATCACGGTGTGGGCGGGAACACTAATCAAGTCCGCAATCTTTTTTTCAATAATTTCTAACGCCTGCGGGGATGAATATTTAGCGACTTGATCAAAAAATTTCTGGCTTTCACCGATAACCTTAATTTTCTTACCCGCCAGACGTTCTCGGGATTGTTTAGTGTCAATCCGAAAAACCAATCCCGTCATCGGTAAATTACGCTGAATATAGGCGGTATATAAAAACTTTAGACGCTCGTCCGAATCAGTGTATAACTTAGCCATAATTTCCTGATCATTAAGAGCCCAAAGTTCTAATGGGTCAATTTTGTGCCTGGAAAGCCAAATCATAATCATTTTTTGCAGGAAACGCTGGGCAATAAGAGATGACTTGTGAAGATGAACTTCTTTGTACATATATAGATACAACCGTTGAATTTGTTTGGCTGATTCAAGGGACTTCTTATCAATCACCAACCCACCCTTCAAATAAATCAGATAATTAAAGACACTTTCCAAATCCGGCCTCTGACCGAAACCAGTATGAAAAACATCCCGCTCCAAATAGTCCAACTTATCCATCCCTAAATTTTTATCCATGATTATTTGGCAGAGCGGATTTTTGTGTGCGAAAAGTTTTTTAATGAACGTGGGGTCTCCGCCCGCTTTCTTAATCTCTTTTTTCATTTCATCAATAATCTTGGCGCCATTTTTGTCATGGTCATATGGTGTCAGCTCTTCAATTAAATGAGAAAACGGTCCATGGCCGATATCGTGAAGTAAACCAAAAAGAGGAACATTTTTTGCCTCAAATTTAGTGAGATACCCTTCGTCCACCATCTTCTTACAAAAACGTAGCGCCTTACTGTAAACACCTAACGCATGTTCAAATCGGTTATGAGAGGCGCCGGGAAAAATAAAAATGGTTGTCCCCAACTGGGAAACATGCCGAAGCCGTTCAAATCGCGGATGCTCAATAATCGGCATTATCGGCCTAATATCAATTGACTCCCCCGGCGGAATCCGAATATATTTTTTGTAGTATTTGCTCACCATCCCAGGTAGTAGAAATTCGACTTGCGCTGGTTGTTTTGCCACGCAAGACGTAAATCAAAGTTTACCTAAATAATATAGCTAGATAGTGATTTAAGGTAAGCGCATTGCAAAACCTGTCGAATTTTCACTACCTGGCATATTAAAAACGTAACATATTGTATAAAAAACAAAAGCGTCCCTCTCCAGCTCTGGTAAGAATTGGAGAGGGACGGACTGCGATTCAAGCATCATGTGCGAGGTCGTATCAGACGGGGCGCATCTCCTGTGGTGTCTGCATGACCACTAGATCATTCAGATAGCGTCCCGGAGCACGATTGAATTTGTGCTCCTTAAACGGGAGCACTGATGAGTTCACAAATGGCACGAATATCTCGGGCTTCTGCTCCAGCGTAATCTTGTAGCGTTCAACCATATCGTCAAGATCAGTCAGCCAGCCACTCACGTAGTTGAAGCCAATCGGATCATGAGTGCCTCTGTGGTTGCGGACAAACATGTCGCGGCCATTCGCATCCACAAACAGAAACGCCTCTAGGTCCGGCATCAACACGTTCTTATCCCAGAGAGCGTTCCGCCGATGCCATTGCGTTGATATCTGGCACGCTTCGTACTGAACTGGGGTCATGACCACGGTGATGCCACTCATGGTATGGTAGTAGAGCGTGAGACCATGTTCTTTGATCCACGCCTCGCGGAGCTTCGCCCGCTCAACATTAACCCTCTCTCTTTCGGATTCGGCTTTGGCTTCAGCCAGCTTCCTCTGGTGAGCTTCCTCTCGTCTCCGACGCTCCTCAGCTTGCTCGTCCATTTTCTTGAGCCGATACCTAAGATATGGAGCAACCGAGAACAACGCTACAATAGTGATGCTCCGTACTAGAAAGGACAGGCGCAAACGCTGAACGCGGTGCCCAACTGTTCTGATAGCAACCTCCTGGCGATAGAACTTTCTCACCGTTGAAGTGTAGCTAACGATATAAAGAACCATCCCGATGCTTAACACGATTTCAAAGAACGTCATCTCACACCTCCGCTCCCGTAGGAGCTTGCCTCAGTCCGTCAGGTAGAAATTAAGTACCGTAGCCTACAATTTCTATCCCAAGGTAGAGACTAGCCAATCACCATGAAAATTCCCCTTTGAAGTGCAACACCAGTACAATGGGAAGATGACATATAAACATCTAAATCAGTCAGCTCGGGATCGAATTGAGGTTTT
>MGJA01000013.1 GCA_001794025.1 Candidatus Yanofskybacteria bacterium RIFCSPHIGHO2_01_FULL_41_21
GCGTGGATATGTTTCTGACATCCGTAGCAATCGCCGTTTCGGCGGTTCCGGAGGGTCTGCCGGTAGCCATGACGGTTATCTTGGCAATAGGAGTTCAGCGTATGGCGCGGCGCAAGGGTGTTATCAGAAAGTTGATTGCAGCGGAAACACTGGGGGATACCAGCATAATTCTCACTGATAAAACAGGAACATTAACAACGGCAAAAATGGAATTAAGCAAAGTGCTTCCGATTGAAGGCGTGGAAGAAAAAAACCTGCTTGAATTAGCTCTCGTTAACACCAATATCTTAATAGAGAACCCCAACGATCCGCCGGCAGAGTGGCGAACCAGCGGACGAATACTGGAGACGGCATTAGTGAGGTCGGCTGCCCTTCGAGATATATTTGTGGAAGATGTTAAGAAAAGAACCTCAATCTTAAATTCACTGCCGTTCAATGCGGTTAATAAGTTTTCCGCTTCACTGATACATGACGGAGAAAAACATTTACTTTTATTCTTCGGCGCGCCGGATATTTTTATCGGACACTCTACATTAAGCTCTACTGAGCGAGACGCCGCTTTAAAAGAAATCGGCTCTCTTGCTGAATCCGGGGAACTTGTAGTCGGAGTGGCGGTAAAAGAAATTGAAAAAAAAGAAGATTTCACCTTCTCAAAGGACTTGGAATTAGCGAATCTTGTATTTCAAGGGTTAATTACTATGCATGATCCGATCAGGCCGAGTGTTAAAGATGCAATCCAAAAAGTGCAAGAATCCGGCATAAGAGTAATAGTCATGACCGGTGATCATCGCGGCACGGCTGAAGCCGTAGCGAAAAAAGTTGGTTTTGAAATTGAGAAAGAAAGCGTACTTGATTCTTCAGAACTTCGACTACTTTCGGATGCGGATCTCAAAAAGCGTTTGCCGTCTCTGCGAGTTATTTCTCGCGTATCTCCGCTAGATAAAATGAGGATTGTAAAAGCGTTTCAAGAAACAGGAGAAGTTGTGGCAATGACCGGCGACGGCGTAAACGATGCGCCGAGTATTAAACAAGCCGACATAGGGATTGCTATGGGTTCGGGGACAGAAGTGGCGCGTGATGTCGCAGACCTTGTATTGTTGGATGATAATTTTGAGACCATTGCTGCTGCCGTGGAAGAAGGTCGTCAAATTATGCACAATATCCGTAAGGTTCTCGTATATCTTCTTTCTTCCGTATCAGATGAACTGCTTTTGATTGGTGGAGCTCTTGTAATGGGTCTAGCACTTCCATTGAATGCGCTTCAGATATTATACGTGAATTTCTTTTCAGACAGCTTTCCGGCTGTCGCGTTCGCTTTCGAAAGGGATATTGACGGTTTAACTTACCGTTCCCGGAGTACAAAAGCCGGCCTCTTTGATCCCATTATGAGATTTTTAATTTTATTCATCGGCCTTTCCACGAGCGTGCTTTTATTTGTATTGTACTGGTTATTATTGCGAGCCGGTTTTCCAGAAGATCTTGTAAAGACATTTATTTTCGCCAGTTTCGGAAGTTATACCTTATTTTTAGCTTTTTCACTTAGAAGCTTGGATAAAAACATCTTCAAATATCCAGTTTTTTCAAATCGCTATCTAGTTGTGGGTGTAGGCATCGGATTGGTTCTTATGGCCGTGGCTATCTATGTTCCATTTATGCAGTCATTATTAAAGACAACCCCGTTGCCTTTTTACTGGCTTTTGGGAGTTGTATTGATCGGTCTGATAAATATTTTAGCGGTTGAATTTGGGAAATGGATTTTCCGTTCCAAAGTCCATTTGCCGTTCAAGAAAAAACCCTGATAAAATCAGGATTTTTTCGTCTGCTCCGCGGCCAGGACTCGAACCTGGAACCATCGCCTTACACATAATCCATAGCTTTCGATATGGGGTGGACTATCTCATGTCCCTAACGGGACCCGGGTATATAGTCTCTACACATTTATCATCTTGCGATGAATTTAGCTCGGGATTGCCAGTTGAAAGGTTTCCCCGAATTAGCCCGATTTTTCAATCACGCATTTCTACGTGAAGCTGCCTTACTCGACAGGGCGCCGCTCTACCATTGAGCTACCGCGGAATGTATTGTTAAGTTCTAACATGAGAATTTTATCATATAAAACCTTGTTGTTCAACCTGCCTGCTGGTAGGCAGGGCTACTTTGCATTAAGGTATATCTTGGAATCCTTGATACATATCGTGGCATCCAAACAACTCATGATCTCTCGTTTCTCCTCTCGGGTGCCTTCCATGAGTAAGTATTTAGCATAATTCCGGATATTCACTTGATTGGTCTGGGCTTCAGCTACTTCTTGCCCCAAGATGCCATTTACAAACTTTCGATGCCGATCAACCTCTCGATTCAGCTTTTCGGATATCTGAATCTTATTGACCGGGATATTATCAAAGAGTTGAAGCAGTAACCCAATGAGATTATCTTCTCGGATATACTTTTCGTGGCAATACCGGTCTCTGAATTTCATACAGTGATAGTAGATATATTTATTGACGCCGCCATTTTTGAGTCGTTTGAATTTTTCGCTGGCTGTCACACCTGATCCACACTTGCCACATTTGAATATCTTTACGAAATTGAACTCTTTGGTACCAGGTCGAAGTCGTGGTGCATGAACTAAGCACGCCTGCACTTTTTCAAACAGCTCTTTATCAATAATCGGTGCATGCTTGCCGTCATAGAAGATGCCACTACCTAATGGATACTCAAAGCGGCCGTGATAAAAATGGTCTCGCAGAATACTATATATTCTACTCAGCGCCATTTTGTGGTTAGTACGAGTTTTGAACCCGATTTCATTCAACCACTCTAAGATATCCCGGCCACTGCATCCTTGATAGGCAACCTTCTTAAACATCTCTTTTATAATTGGGGCACGTTCCGGGTCGATGATAATTTTCTTTTCACCTTTCTTACAATTCGGATCGTAGTGGTATCCCAATGGTGGCATTCCTGGACGCCATCCGGAAGCACATTTGGCTCGCAGTCCTCGTTTTACATTTACGGACAGATCGATGATGAACTGGTTGGCCATACCGAACTCGACCTGCATCATTAATACATTATCTGTCGGATAATAAACTCGGCCGAATGTTTGGATTTGTTTTATAATATTTTTCTGTAGCATCCAACTGATAGCTCCGCCGTCAATTGGATTTCTTGCGATGCGGTCAAGCTTCCAACAGATAATTCCGTCGGCTTCATTATGCTTAATTTTTTCCAGCATTTGATTAAACACTGGCCTGCCCGGTGCCTTCGCTGATTGGGCTTCGGTAAATATCTCGACGATGTTCAGATTATTTTCCCAAGCCACTTTTTGAAGCTCGGCGATTTGGGCATCAATAGATGCTACTTGCCTATCTTCCGCCTCGCTTGATTTCCTTGCGTAAAGGCAGTATTTGATGGGGACTACTGGAACCTCTTGTAGTTGTTGTGTATTGTTCATATACACATTGATGACGCCGTTCCTCTGACCAGTCCAGACTCCTAGTTGGTAACTTTTGTTTAAAGTTTTTGCCTTAAAAAAGAGTTGAAAGGGAGTGTTGAATTTGGGAATTTAGATCCACCCATTCGGTCAGCTTTACCTCCAGGGAAAGAGCCACGTCTGTTATTGTCCATCGTATAGTACGCAAGGATAACAAAGGCATCCATAAGATCGTCATGTTTTTCCACCCCGAACCCTACGATTTGGTTAATAAGTTCCTCGCACCCTTTCTTGGGAAATAAAATAACACCGTTTTTAATGAGATGCGATATTAAAGACAAGCGGGATCGTTTATCCATGCCATTGATTTTTACACCCCTGGCGTCAATCCAGCGTTCTTTAAGCTGTTGAGTGAAAGCCTCTTGGTAGGCGACTTCTTCTATAAGCAGTTCTGTACTTTTTCTGTTTGGATTCGCGGTTCTTGATATCAGCTCGGCTTTTTCAAGCGCTGTTGGAAAATCCATTCGGGCGTTGACGGGAAATGAATGAACATAGAGCTTAGTTTCTCCATAGCGTCCGAATTTTGAACCCGTGACCATGGCGGTATAATCAGCCGTCTGTTTAAGAGAGATGGCAAGATCAACCCCTGTCTTAGTCCATGAATACCTGTCAGAACTGAAAGACGGAAAATCATCGTTGTCGTAATACTGAATCCACTCACGAGGAACCACTTGGTCATCGGCCGGAATAATCTTCAGCATAAACTCTCTTTGCCATGAAATATCGTTAGCAATTTTCTGGCGCTCTTCTTCTATCGTTTCTTGTGTTGGAAATCTACCCGGCCAAGCGACCACTCCCTTATTATCCATAAGCGGATATTCCCGGTAGACTCCTTTTAATTTTTCTGCGTCAATTTCTTCTTGAAGACGTCTTAATAAACCATCTTCGTGCAATAAGTTTCCTATAATTATCACTTTCACATTCGGGCTTCCAGAAGGAATAATATCGCCCTTGAACCAATCATAGGCCTTGTCTCGGCTGTCTTGAGTCCTGACACTTTGGAGATCTTCAATGTCGTCAGCTATTATGACATCCGGCCTGTACTGAAGATACCTTGTGCCTCGTATGCCCTGTTCGCTGGACGCCGCCATAATCCTGGCATCGTATTTAGGGATGACTAAAGCAAAACCACCCCACTCATCCGGCTCTTCTTTAAATGGTCCCAAATCAGAACTTAACAAATGATTTTGTTCAAGCTCTCTTTTAATGTTCATGAGATACTGTCTGGCCTGTCTTTGGGTTTGGCTTAAAATCACGATGAACTTTTTCCCTTGTCTGCCCAGTATTGCCCATAAGGGATAGGAGAGGGTGCAGAGGGTTGATTTTCCAGAGCCTCTGAAAGCGGTTATTACTGAAATACCAATATCTTCTTTTTCTGTAAGTTCGAATATCTGCCGATGGAACTCCGCCGTTTGAAATGTCACATAATGGGGAAAGTAAAAATGGAAGAACCAATAATGACTCGCTTTGGCAAGGTTAATCCGGAAATTCCGGTTCTTCACCATCTGTTCCAGTACCGTCTTGAGCGAGTTTTGGTTGGTTATTATTTTGCGCATTCTGTTGGGGCAAAGCGAGCTTTAACGCTTCACGGAGGAGTTTTGTCTGCTCCGGAGTCAAGGGTTCGCTTGCCTGGGTTAGATGACCTTTTATTTCCAACGTATTTCTGTAGCGAGGTTCATTGTGGGTAAGCCAAAAACGGATGGCATCAAATTTCTTGTCTTTGATCAAAGAGAAAATTTGTGACTCCGCAATGTCTGAAATAAATATCCGGCCTTCGGTAAGGGCCAAATCAATTTCCTTGGCGAACTTTTTACTATTTTTAACCCAACGGTATATGTTGGTTCGTGCCACTCCGGCTTTTTCACAAGCCAACTCTACTGTTGGTGTCCGTTTGAGTTGCTCAATAAAAGCCTTCTTAAGTTTCTTCTGCCGTATTTTTATTGTTTTTTCTTTGGACATAATCAAGATATTTTTTTAACTTTTTTGCCGGTTAGATTTTGCCACCTGCGTTTTATAATTTCAGCGTAGACAGAACTCTTTTCCATTATGAAGCATCGACGGCCAAGTTTGATTGAGGCGATAAGAGTGCTCCCAGAGCCGCCGAACGGCTCCAGGACTAGATCATTACGCTTCGTGAGCACCTTAATATATGGGATTAAGAGCTCGAGAGGTTTGGTGCCGAAAATAATGCTTTGTCCTGATGATTTCTGATCAGCCGCAATATGGTCAATGAAATCGGTCGGGCATATCTTTTTACCTTTCTCATATCCTTCCCAGTGGGGCTTGCCGGCGGTGGCATACAGGGCATTCTCATATTCGTTCTGGAACAACTCATCAGATTCAGGAGCGAGATTTAAGTCCGTCTTGCCAGAACTGCCGACCAATGCAATGTCTTGTTTGTTGAAGAACTTATACTTGGCAGAAAATCCTTGGACACGATTCGGGACATGCCATGTAATAGTATTGCGATATCGCCAATGTTTTTCGAGGGCGTTCCATATCGTGCGCAGATTCTTTGGATGCTCGAAGATAATAATAGAGAAATCCGACTTCTGAACCTTGCTCACATTCGCCATCCACTGATCAGTGAAGTCATCGGGCAGAACGTCGGTTTCCAGATATTTACGATTTTTCTTCAATCCAAAACCTTCCGTGGGTTTGCCGTTTTTGGACTTGCCGTGGAGATAATCCAAAATATATGGGGGGTCTGTAAAACACATGTCGGCTCGCTCGTCACCCATAAGTTTAAGCATCTCGGCCTCAATACAAGAGTCACCGCACATAAGGCGAGAACCGTTACCCAGTTCGTAGATGTCGCCCTTTTTAATCGTAATCTCTTTGATGTTAAGTTTTTCCAACTCCTTTTTAAGGTCAAATTGCTCCGGCGTATCCTCAATCTCGAAGATTGAATCCAATTCCTCCGAGCTGAAACCAATATCGCCGAGAAATTCTTCTCCGAAACTTTTCAATAGTCCGAGATCAAATTCCCCCAAATTTTTATTCAACCTCAAATTTAGTTCCTTCTCTTTTTCAAGGTTTGGAATGTTAACATAAACCACCGGGACTTTTTCATATTTCAAGTCTTTAGCGATCTTCAGTCTGAAGTGACCGCCGATCACCACATTTTCTCGGCCGGGAGCAGAATTGCAGATTATCGGATCAACAATTCCGAATCTCTTAATTGATTCTGTAAGAGCTTCGATTTGAGATTGGTTCCATTTTCGCGGGTTATAAAGAGCTGGTCTTAGCTCCTTAATTAGAACTTCAATAATTTTAAGATTAGACATGTTTTTGTTTAGGTTATTTAAATAGTTATTTCCGCTTAAGTCTCAGTTTAATTAAAATCGTTAACTTATTTCTTGCTCTTTTTCTCTTTCTCTTTTCGTGTTTGCATACCGGCCAAACGTAGGAATAGTTCAACTTCTTTTGATTCTCCTTTTGCTGAGGCAGTTTCATAGAGTGCCCCAATCACATCCGGAACCCTTTCTTTAATCCATGCCGAAATCTTTGATTGGAGCAAAAGTGGAAATTGGGGGTGTCTTTTCCAATCAGTTAAAGTATCCTCGCTCACTCCGATTAATTCCGCTAAATCTTTTTGGAATTTAGGTTCTCTTAGATATTGTGGAGTAGCTATCCATTCAATAAACCTAAGGAAGCCACCAAGATCCTTTATCCCACTAATTACAGGGTAATCGGAATGAATCGCTATGGATTTTATGATTTTGCTTGTAGTCATAGTCATATGGTTATTATTGGTTTATATTCGACCGTACAACGAAAACACCAACCGCAGTGGTTGGTGTTGGTGCATGAGAAAAACAGGCAGAGATACTTAACGAATGCAACAACATCAACCAGTTTTGGTTGTATTGTTACCTTCGTCAAAGACCCCTTAATCAGAAATTTAAATTTCTGTTCGGCAACCTCCTATGACTCATAGAGCGGAATAAACGCTCAGTCGTGTATCTCTACACGCGTAAGGCAATATGTATTTTCGACGTACTACACATACCTTAGTACATAGAGAGACAAATGCAATAGAAGTAGGTGGATAACACATTTGGTTCAACAGACTGCCAAAGGAGGCGCAAATTGAACTGTTGGTAAGCCCCCTTCGCAACCGTCCTTATTTAAGCTTGAATGGACGCCAGGTCGATATTTTGTTAGAATACCCTTAACAATTCAGCCTAAACCCATCAAGAATCCTTGGCGGGCATGGCACAAAATCGTTAGGTACATTAAACCCGTCAGAGGGCGTACCTAACGTTATACAGGGAAACTTGTATATGCGACCGAAAGGTTGCACCTGTGGCGGGTTTTGTGTTTCTTGCCACCTAAATCCATCCAAGGAGTATGAATGATAAAAATTTAATTTGCGGCAGTTGCGGACACACTAATCCCGCAAAGAGGGTTACCCGAGGTACTTTCCTTGCGGAAATTACCCTTTGGGTCACAGCCCTCTTTCTACTTTTTGCGATACCATTTATTGGCGGTGTTTTAATCGTCATAGCGATTGTCTATTCGGTCTGGCGACTCCTCTCTCGAAGAACTAAATGTCAATATTGCGGGAATACAAACCTTATCCCGATTAATAGTCCTATCGGGAAGAAATTACTTGAAAAATTAGAGAACGGGAAAGAAAGCGAAAAAGGAAATATATAATTTTCCACCCAACCTATGGCAATCATCATTTCAAAAAACGGCAAGAACGCCGTTCGGATAGATAAGTCGACCTTCGATAAGGAGGACTATCTACAAAAGTATATTTACGATAATCCCGAGAGTATTCCTCTCTACGACATAAAAGAAGATATCCGGCTCCTAATTTTGGCTCGTGAATTTCCGACCAACAGTGGCCCGATTGATGCCATCGGCATAGACAAGGAAGGAGAGATATACATTATTGAAACCAAACTATATAAGAACCCTGATAAAAGAACTGTTGTTGCTCAAGCCTTGGATTATGGCGCCGCCCTCTGGAAGCACTCAAGCAACTTTAACGAGTTTATTGCCATCCTAAACGAGAACGTCCAAAAAACATTCAGAGTTCCCCTTAATCAAAAACTCCAAGAATACTTCGGCCTATCAGAGGAAGAGCTAAACCAACAGTTGGATTTGGTGAAGAATAACTTAAGTGATGGCATTCTGCATTTTGTCATTCTAATGGACAATCTCGATGATCGGCTCAAAGACCTCATTCTCTACGTTAACCAAAACAGTCAGTTTGATATCTACGCCGTTGAGCTTGAATACTATAAACACGATACCTATGAGATAATCATCCCTCGCATTTATGGGGCAGAAGTTAAAAAAGATATAGCCGTCAGTTCATCATCTTCCTTGCGTACGTCCTGGAATGAGGAGAAGCTTTTGAATCAGGCCAAAGAACTTCTGACCGACGAGATATATACAAACTTTAAGAAGATTTATGACTTCTCCAAAGAATACGCTGATGAAGTCCGTCTTGGGACCGGACAAAATGGCTCCTTTAATCCTATCTGGCATTCAGTGAGAGATAAATCGCTTTTTAGTCTATATGCAAACGGTCGGATGGGTATAAACTTTCATTGGCTTGTAAACGATGATAAATCTAATCTGGCAATCATTGATAATTTTAAGAAAAAGCTTCAAGGAATAGGGTTTGAAATTCCTGATAACTATACCGAAGTAAGACCTGGCTATGATCCCGAAATATGGAGTCCCCGAACCGACCAATTCATTCAGGCAGTTAAGGATGTGGTGGCAAAATGATACTAAATACCCAAGCACAAAACGGCTAAAATCAGCCGTTTTGTGCTTTACGAGAGGGCAAAATAGGGCTAAACTTAAGGAATAAACTATGTCTCAACACGCTACCTCATATATTGCTGAAGTTTCTGAAAAATACAAAACCGGCCGTGCCGGCGAACATGCCTATCGACCTACTTTTGAGAAACTTGTTAAGACAATAGACAAAACTATTGGGATTATTAATGATCCAAAACGCACAGAATATGGCGCTCCAGACTTTATATTCGTAAAAGGTGAGCTAATAGCTGGTTACGCCGAGACTAAGGATATAGACGTAGATTTAGACAAGACTGTAAAATCCGAACAATTGGAGCGTTATTTCGGCTACTCCAATTTAATACTTACAAACTATCTCGAATTTAGATTTTTTAGAAATGGATCGTTATGCGGTGAGCCTATTGTTATAGGAAAAATCGATGGTGACACGGTCAAAATTATTGACGAATCCGCAGGTACTTTAGAAAATGCCATTAAAGATTTTCTTATTTCTCAGCCGGAAGCGATCAAGAGTGGTGTTCGTTTAGCGAAAATTATGGGTGGTAAGGCTCGTCGTATTCGTGACAATGTTAAACAATTTCTCACTAAAGAATCTGATGAGAACAAAGAGCTTGGAAAGATTTATGGTACTATCCAACAACTTTTAGTTCATGATCTCGACCCGAGTTCCTTTGCTGACATGTACGCGCAGACACTTGTTTATGGTCTATTTGTGGCTCGTTACCACGACGACTCACCGGAAAATTTTTCTCGTAGAGAAGCCGGAGATCTTATTCCTGCTTCTAACCCTTTTTTGAGACATTTTTTCGACCACATAGCAGGAATAAACTTTGATCAGCGACTCGCGTATATAGTAAATGAGTTGTGCGAAATATTTCGGGTTGCCGATGTCCAGAAGTTGATGAGCGAATATTATGAGAAAAATCTTTTTGGCGAAGAAATTAAAGGACCCGATCCAGTAATCCATTTTTATGAAGATTTTCTTAAAGAATACGATCCTGTTTTACGAAAGAAAATGGGTGCCTATTATACACCGCTACCGGTGGTCAGATTTATTGTCAAAACTGTTGACGACATCCTACGAATAAATTTTAAGCTAGCGGACGGACTCGCCGATACTTCAAAATTATCAAATGGCCTCCATCGTGTTCAGGTTTTAGATCCAGCCGTTGGTACGGGTACATTTATCAGTGCTGTTATTAGAAAAATTTACGAGCTCTTCGTAAGGACAAAACAGGAAGGTCGTTGGCCGACATATGTTCATCACGATCTTTTACCGCGCATTTATGGTTTTGAGTTAATGATGGCTTCGTATACGATTGCCCACTTAAAATTAAGTATAGAGTTCTCAAAAACAAAATTTAAACACTTTAACAAGCGACTTGGAATATATCTAACAAATTCACTTGAAGAAATCGTAGATCAAAAAAGCCTATTCTCTGGATTTGGTCTTGCCGAGAGTATAACCGAAGAAGCAAAAGAAGCCGCTATTATAAAAAGCGAGAGGCCGATAATGGTAGTTGTCGGTAATCCTCCGTATTCGGGGGTATCAAGCAATACATTTTACACTGGACACGGTGTATACAAAACTGAACCGACCGGAGGAAAATTAAAAGAAAGAAACTCTAAATGGCTCAACGATGACTATGTTAAATTTATACGCCTTGCGGAAAGTATGGTTGAAAAAACTGGCGAAGGAATTGTGGCCATGATTACCGCTCACGGGTATATAGATAATCCAACTTTTCGTGGCATGCGGTTTCACTTAATGAAAACATTTGATGAGATATATGTGCTTGATTTACACGGTAATGCCAACAAGGAAGAAAAAGCATCAAATGGCGATGATGATAAAAATGTTTTTGATATAAAAACTGGAGTAGCCATTTTTATTGGCATTAAAAATAAAAAAAGTAAAGATGGAATTGCCAGAGTGTCTTGTGCTGATTGTTTCGGTAGCAGGTCATCTAAATTCGAATTTCTGAATAGCAACTCCTTCAGTTCTATTAAGTGGAAGGATATTAATCCTTCTGCACCTAATTATGAATGGGTTGTTCGTGATACAAAAACGCAAGGAGAATATCAAAAAGGATTCTCTGTTAATGAGTTATTTTTAAAGTCTAGTGTTGGCATTGTTACTGCTCGTGACGAAATGTCTATACGGCTTACGAGAGGTGAGGTTGAGGAAGTGATTCAAGACTTTCAAAATCTGGATGAAGAAACATTAAGAAGTAAATATGATTTAGGAAAAGATGCACAGGATTGGAAGGTCTCATGGGCTAAAAAAGATATACTAGAAAATTTTGATAACAACAAAATAGTGCCAATTTCTTATCGGCCCTTTGATGTTCGCTGGACTTGCTATACAGGTACATCAAGAGGATTTCATGTTCGACCCAGAAGTGAAGTTATGGCTCATATGACAAAAGACAACCTAGCTTTAATTGTCCTCAGGCAAGTTAAGGCTGGTAAAAGTTTCCAACATATTTTTGTATCAAAAAATATTACTGAATCAACCCTGGTTTCTAATAAGACAAGTGAGATAGGCTACGTATTGCCACTCTATAATTATGATCATAGCGATAAGCTCCCCAATTTAGATAAAAAGATTATTGCCGATTTCGAAATAATCGTGGGTAAAGTTTTGTCCGAAGATATTTTTGACTACATCTATGCGGTCCTTCATTCGCCGAGCTATCGTGAAAAATATAAAGAGTTTTTAAAAATTGATTTTCCAAGAATACCATATCCAAAAGACAAAGAAACTTTCAAAAAACTAGTCGCTTTCGGCAAAGAATTACGGCTACTCCATTTACTCGAATCTCCTAAGATTAATCAATCCGTCATTTCATACCCAGAGGATGGCTCGAATATAGTAGATAAAATATCCTATACAGATAGTAGAGTATTTATTAATGCCACACAGTATTTTGGCAACGTGCCGGAAATTGCTTGGCAGTTTTGGATTGGCGGCTATCAACCAGCTCAAAAATGGCTTAAGGATCGCAAGGGCCGAGCTTTAACCAATGAAGATATCGAGCACTATCAAAAGATAGTCGTTGCGCTAGTTGAAACGGATTTGGTCATGAAAGAGATCGATAAATATCTAAAACCATGAATCTAGTTGAATTAATATGGCCACTACTATTACTAATCGTGTTTATTGTCGGCGGCATGTTTGTTTTTCAGATACTTTTTAAAAAATCTTCCAACAAACCAGATCTTTCAGTTTACGAAAGGAAGCTATACTTATTTGACACAACCTCGGAATTCAATTTGTATAAAGTATTGTTGGAACTTTTTGGTGATAAGTATTTCGTTTTTCCTCAAGTTAATTACAGTCATTTAATACAGCCCAGAAAATCAACTTGGGAAGACGAGAGAAAACACAGAAGCCGTATTGATAGAAAGTCAGCCGACTTTGTTTTATGTGATAAAGAACGAATTGTCCCGCAATTAATCATTGAGCTGGATGGAGGGGTACATAATTTTAAGAGTAAGCAAGTCAGAGATGAATTTATAGACGAGCTTACCAAAATTGTAGATCTTCCAATCCTTCACCTGAAGCCTGGTAGCCTAGATAAGGAATTTGTTAAGAACGAAATCAATAAAAAACTAAACAAAAATTATTAAGTATGGAAGATATTAGTTTAGAAAATCTTAATAAAACCACCGATCCTGTTTTACAAGAGCAACAGGGGTATCCTTTAGATACGGATTCTGATCTGGTTGAAAAAAGGCCAGAATTATTTACAAAAATTAAGAAAAAAACAATTAAGGTAGTATCCCTTTATTTACAATTGCTATGGAATGCAAATCCGAACGGTAAAACAATAAATGTAATGGATTTAATACTGAACTCGCAAACTCTTTTTGGTACAAAATTTGAAACAAAAGATCGTTTTACAATACGGCACATAGCATCAGATCTCAGGGAAATTTACATATTTATGGATCCGACGAGTTTAAAAAAATGGTATAAAAATATCGATACTGAGAGACCAGATATTTCATCGAGAATTGACTTGAGCAGGGAAATAAAGAACTTTCTTAGTGAAATCGTCCATCTTAACTATCGTTCAAGTCATGAAGCAGTAAAAAAAGTTTCAAAATTAGTTAAAGACTTAGACAAAGAAGATCTTGATATACCAGATCAATTTGATAGATATATTGACCACAAAACTTTTGAAGATAGTTTTGATGCGATTTGTGTGATTTTTATATTTAATTTTTATAAAATATTTGCAGAATTTCTCTACGATGAGGGGACATAAAAATATGAACCAACTTGAACTACACAAAAAAATAGAAGAATTTATTAAAGCAGGAACTGTGTCTGCGGATATTAAAGTTGCCCAAGAATTGATTAAAAACGAGGACGCTAAGCGGTTCTTCTTCTCCCAAACAGATGAGAGTTGGCTTAATTGGCTTTGGCAGAAAGGTTTTCTCGACGGAGTAAAAAGTAAAATGAAAGATTCTACCACATACTCAAACAGCATGGCGGAGCTTGATTATCTAACGAAAGTTGCAGGAAAAGAACCAGCCAAGGTTTCGGAAATTATTAATTCTATAAAAATTTCCGAAGTGAACTTTAATCCAGAAGTTGTTGGTCGCTTCTTATGGATTATTAGCGAACTTCCAGCAGAACAAATCAAGACACTTACAGCAAAAATTAAGGATGAGAAGTGGATTTATTTAATGCGGGGTTTTCGTAAATCTGGTTATGAATTTGAAAAGATTATTAAGAAGCTTGTTGAGAAAAAAGAAAGTAGTGCGATTTTGGAGTTGGCCCAAAGCTTGCTTATTGTAAAAAGTAAAACAGAAATCTTGGAGAAAGAAAGTAGCTTCAGTATTGATGATCCATTCTATGTTAGTGATTTAGATGCGTCTGGTGTTTTTGAGGCTTTAGTCGACATTGCTGATTCTCACAAAGAAATGGCGCTACAGATTACAACTGGCATAATGGCAGAAATTATAAAATTGGCTGAGCCAGATGAGAGTAAGGTTTTTGATTATCGAGATCCATTTGCTCTATATGATGTTGATTTCTTTACTCTTGAAATTGAAAACAAGGGTAGTTCCTCATATAGAGAAGATGTTAAAAACCTTGCGGCAACTATTAAACAGTTAATTAATAGAACGATTGGCAAGAAACTCAGTAATACCGATGATATAAAACGGTTATTTGGCTATACTGATAAATTACCCTCATCTCGTTCGATGTGGCGCTTGAGATTATTTGCCCTATCTCGGTGCCCGGAGATATTCAAAAAAGAGTTACGAGATGCATTTTTCAAAGTTTTTGAAGTTGGTGAAAGATATTTTGAGATTGAAGGAGGGGCCGAATATAATCAGGCACTTATACTTTGTTTTAGTTTCTTAAATCCAGAAACAGATCAGAGGGAATACGTTAAGAAAATCTTTGAATATTTTGGTGCTGTACTTGAAGATAAAGATAAGGAAGGGTGGAGAAAAAGAGATGGTCTAGAAAAGCTTAGCTTTATAAAAGAATACCTCACTCCCGATGAGAAAGAAGAGGCCAAGAAAATATTCAATAAGTATCCAGATGAAATTAATGTTATACCTGAGCCGACAATCGGCAAAATGCATGTTGGCTCTGTTTCTCACAGATCTCCAGTAAATCTTGATGACTATACAATTGAACAAATTGCTGAAAATCTAAAATCGGAATGGACTCCAGAGAAGCTAAATGAACAATTCAAAAACGATGATTTCTTTCAACCTAGGGGGGTTGAGGGTCTCGGCGATGCCTTAAAAGAAAATATTAAAAAGCGAACAAATGAATATCTAAAAAATATTAACTCATTCTTTGATAAGAATAAAGTTCATCCGCATTATGTTTATTCGCTTCTACGAGGTATTGAGGAAATGCTTCGTAATGATAAGAATTCCTTTGATGTACCACAGATAGGACAAATTCTAAATTTATTTAACACAATTAAGACAGAAGGAATACGAGAACCATTCAAGCGGAAAGATGATAAATCGTGGCTACCTGATTGGATAACAGTCCACAAAGTATTAACGGATGTACTGCTTCTTATTCTAGAAAATAAAGAAAGAAAAGAAGAGATTCATAAGGAATACAAGGAAAGATTCCGAGAGCTGATTTCTTACTTGTTTACTATTAAAGATAGTCCAGCGAAAGAGGATGAAAAGCCTGAATATGGCGAGCTATACGGCGTAGCGATTAATTCTGTCCGCGGGCGAGCTTATGAGGCATTCGTTGTGCTTACTGAAAATGATGGAAAAACACTTACCGATGACACCAAGGAACTTTACAAAAAGACACTTCTTGATGATTCTCTTGCAGTTCGGTTTGTTATTGGTCGTTATCTAGCATCATTCTATTTCCGCGATAAAGAATTTATAATTGGTCTACTTCCAGAAATCTTTCCAAAAGATGATCTAGTAAAAAAAGATATATATTTAGCGTCTTGGGAGGGTTATCTGTCGAATACCTTATACGATAAATTATTTGCTAAACTTAAAGTTTACTATAGCCATGCAATCACGCTTGATCCCAAAGACTATACACAAAGAAAATATTTCAAGGGTCTTGATGAGTCTTTGGCAATTCATGTTGCACTTTCTTTTGCCCATCTCGGATTAGAGATAGTCGATCCTCTATTTGTAGAGTTTTGGAATAAGCCAAATATAAAGCGTCATCAGGAATTTATATCATTTATTGGTCGCAGTTGTTTGACGAGAGATCAGGCAGGAGATGAGTGGCTAGCAGAAAACAAAGTTAGCAAAGAAAAACTCTTTAAGTTTTGGGATTGGGCATTGGAAAATTGTCCGAAACTTGTTGAGCCGGAAGCTCTGGCAGGTTTCGGTTTTTGGGTAAATCCGAATAAAGAAGTCTTAGTCGATATAGACGTAATTGATAGAATGGCAAAAACCCTTAGAAAGTCGGACGGGAATATTGATTGGGATTATGGGCTAATGAGACGATTACCAATTTTTGCCGAAAAAAATGGAGATAAAACATTAGAGATTATATCAAATTTCTTATTGGACTTAAAAGGTAACCTAAACCAAAACCGCCGAGCACCCTTATTTAGTATTGACGGCGAGATTAAGCAGTCACTCGAGATTATATATAAGAATGGAGATGTAACCTTAAAAGAAAAAGTTGTTGGACTAATAAATAATCTTATCGAAAAAGGAAGTAGTATGTTTTGGGGCTTAAAAGATGTGATAAAAGAAGACAAGATGCTATAAAATGAAATTTTTAACAGATTATGAGGACAAATTGACAGAGGTAGCAAAAAAAGAAGGACTTATCTGTCTCGATGATTTCGAAGTTTTAAACTTTGATGGTAAGAACGCACTGGCCTTCCTTGAGCTGATTTCAAAGACCAGACTTTCATTAAATACTCTTGGAAATATTGATCTTCTGACACATGATTTGATTAATTCGATATCACCAGATATTAAATTTTCTCTAGCTAATATTTACTTATATTTTCCGAGCGCCAATAACTTTCTCAAGGAAATTAAACATATGAATGGCCAGGATGTCCCTACTTATAACAGGACCTTATCCGATAGAAGATTCTTTTATTATATAAATGTGGCTTTTGAAAAACTCTATAATTTTTGGGATAGGGTTGGCGATACCCTTGCAATGGCTTTCAAGCTAGAAATACCCGAAAAGGAAATATTCTTCGGTGGAGTTATAGACAAACTTTGTACTCTCGGTATAGAGTCTGAAGAGCTACAATGGTTAAAAAAGTTCAAAGATTCTGATTACTCTACTTTTCTTAACCGTCTTAGAATTAAGATAGTTCACTATAGACAGAAAGATAGTTACTTTTTTATGGAGTGGGTCAACAGTTTTACAAATACTGAACCTGGTAATATTGAACTTTTAGTGCAACTTCAAAAAGAAAAAGAAGAACTACCCGTGCTACTCAAGGAACAATTTAAATTAACAAATATTGGTTTCGAAAAAATGGTAAAGTTAATTCACTTTCATGGCCCCTATGAAAAGTAGTCTTCAATTTTAGTTAAAGAATGAAAATAGAATCAAAACAACAAATTCTCAAACGGCGGAAAGAGATTGAGCAAGAGCTCGTGGATATGCTCAAGGAGACCAAGAGCGATTTTACCTTGGATCATGTTCGGGATGCTATTTTCCACGAGGAAGATAACGACGACATGATGAAAGTCGTGGCCATGTTTGATCGTGGTGGAGATGCTTCCGAGCTGGAGAATATCCTTGAATTAGTGACCGACGCATGGAATTACTTTCCACACAAATGCTTAAGCGGCCTTTGCCCAATGGAAAAAATCGGAGTAGTATCACAATGAATATATAATAAACTCAATGATTAATCGTATTCTCAAACCACTCATTTATACCCTCGCCGTAATGGCAATTTTAGGTGTTGGAATTTGGATTGGCGGAAGCAGAGATAACAATTCTTCGATTACAGAGGAAACACAACAAGTCGCAAATACTGAAGATAATACTAATGGCGGGGTTTTAAACGAAAATGGACAACCCCAACCGATTCAACCGCCAGATACTAGCTCAACTCGTCTTGTCAAAGTAACGAGAGTAGTAGACGGCGACACAATTGAAATAGAAGGCGGGGAAAAGGTTAGATATATCGGGATTGATACACCGGAGACCGTTGACCCACGCAAACCCGTACAGTGTTTCGGAGTAGAAGCGTCTAAGAAAAATAAGGAGATGGTTGAAGGTAAAATGGTGCGATTAGAAAAAGATATTACAGACAAAGACAAATATAACCGACTTTTGCGATATATCTGGCTGGACAATGTTTCTATAAATCTGGAATTGATAAAACAAGGTTTTGCTTACTCATATTCCTACCCTCCTGATATAAAGTATCAAGACCAATTTTTAAAAGCTCAGCAAGAGGCACGCGAGGCAAAAAGAGGATTGTGGAACGCCTGCCCAACAGTTCAGGAGCAAACTGTCACGCCATCGATTTCTCCAGCGTTAACTCCAAAAAACAGTTTCTGTTTAATCAAGGGGAACATAAGCACTTCTGGTGAAAAAATCTACCATTTGTCAGGGTGTGGTTCTTACGCTAAAACAACAATAGATGAAGCTCGGGGCGAACGTTGGTTTTGTACTGAATCTGAAGCCCAAGCCGCCGGCTGGCGCAAAGCACTTAATTGTCCGTAGGGGCAAAGTGAGACACGAGACATACTCTTTATGAATCGAGCTATCATTGATGAAAAACTAAATAGAATCGCAAATCTGCTTGGCCTCACAAGAAAGCAGGTTGGTTTTACTATTTTAGCTATTATTGTCATTCTTGCTCTCGGCATCATCTACTCTACCACCTTCACCGCTCCCGATGGCAACGCCACTCAAGAAAACTTTACCGTAGGCACAAACGATGACTCCAGAGAGGTTGCTAACAACTTAGAGGAACAGGGCTTTGTAAAAAGTAGCTTAGCTTTCCGAATCGCATTCTCCGGTCCAAGCGGAGCTATTTCAAAATGTGTCGATTGTATCCAATCGGGCGTTTACAGAATTTCCAAATCAATGAATGCTTGGGACATCGCCAGCATTTTAAAGAAAGAACCCAATATGAGATGGGTCACCATTCCCGAAGGATTAAGAAAAGAAGAAATAGCGGATATTCTGGCCGGAACTTTTAAGTGGAGTGGCGATGACAAGCAAAAATGGATTACAACATATACTGCTATGAAGTATGACTATATTGAAGGGGTATATTTCCCCGACACATATCTGATTCCCATAGATGAAACACCGCTTGAAATGGCAGACCGTCTACGAGCTCATTTTGAAGAAAAATTTGCTCCATACGCTAAAGAATCCTTGAATCAAAATATCAAATGGGCTACCGCACTTACCCTAGCGTCCATTGTACAGCGGGAAGCGGCTGGCAAAGATGACATGCCTCTTATCGCTGGAGTTCTGTGGAACCGATTGCTCAAGGGCCAGAAACTTGAAGTAGATGCAACTGTACAATATGCTCGTGGCAAAACGGATATTGGTTGGTGGGCGCCTATAAAGCCAGCGGATAAGCAGATTGAGTCTCCCTACAATACATATATCAATAAGGGGTTACCACCTCACCCGATCAGCAACCCCGGAGTAGCTGCCATTAATGCCGTCCTTAACTCAACTGAAACAAAGTGCTTGTTTTATCTGCATGATAATTCTGGAGGTATTCATTGTTCTGAAACTTATGAGGAGCACTTAGGGAATATTGAGACATATTTAAAATAGTTAGGATCTACTTACTTTAATAATATTCATGTCCGAAGAATTACCATCACCAAAGAAACAAGAATTACCAAATCAAGAACTGATTGATGCTTTGCGTTCTCATGGACCAGAAGACCCAACCACAAAAGCGATGTTAGGTTTGTGGGCACATGCCACCGAACGAGAATTAAATGAGAGTACGGAATCAACTTCAAGAATTGAAATGAATATCCGACGTGGCAGGTTATTCTTTGCGGCCGGATATATCGATGAAGCCTATGAAAGTTTAAGCGCCGCCGCAACTCAAGCTGATAACGAGGGCAAACGGGAACTATATGATTCCATCATGGCCGAGATGGATCAAATGGACACTATGCTTGGGTAAATGGCACACTCCAAATACCGCCTTTCCGTGTGCCATTTGTGCCATTTGCCCGAGTATCACCGACCTGTAGGCATCCAAATTCTGACCGCTGGAAAGCTCTTGAAACGCTTGTAAGGATTGGTGCCAGACCACTACGCGGAGCACTTCGACAAGCTCAGTGCAAGCTTTTATTAAATGTGGAAACTCTAGAAGGCCCAAAAAAGGGACCTGACTCCTTTTCCTTTCATGGCGACCCGAAAGGTATTGAACGAGACGATTTTGTAGATCGGGCCTTACGTGATGCCGGACTACCTATTTTGCACCAAAAAGTTCAGTATGCTTACAGCAATCAAGAATTAGGGAATAAGATCAGCCAGACATTAGATCATTAATAAACTCCCTTAATGTTATGCTTGGGATTGTATTTAGCAATTTCTTCTTTTTCAAATTCTTCAATCTCCTTAATATTATCTGTTTTGAAAATATGAAACCCAAAATGGGTTACATCATTCCACTTGTTCTCGGTAAGGTGTTCTAATAATCGTTTGCGTATTCCTCCACCACTAACCGCCTTGCCAATATAAAAAATCCTCAGTTGATTTTCAGGTGTTTTAGCTCCTATATAATATACACCAACAGCAGTTGAGTTCCACTCCCGAATAATCTTTTCACTGTAAACGTAGGGTCCTTTAAATGGTTCCATAAATAATGTGTTCTTTAATATTATAATCTTATTTTTTAAAAACTACGACACAGGACTCTCCATATTGCCCTGCATATATTCTACGACAATGTTTATAATTTTTTTAACCTCTGTACTGCAATTTTTAAATGTAAGCCTATCTATAACATCGGGCCCGAACTTTCTAATGGCCTCACTAATTAACGCATGTGTAAAAGATTGAGTTGTATTACTGACCCCATCATAATCAAAAATAAGATCAAAACCATTTTTTAAATTTGGAAATACAAATTTCTCTCTCAATGAGCGCGCGATATCTTTATTTTCAGCAAAAGTTCCAGTACGTTCCAGCATCTTTATTGCTATTGTTTTTTTCTTTTTCATTTTATTCAAATTTTGGTCTTTTGTAACGAGCTTTTTTCTGCCCCCTCACTTCTTTAGAGTAAAAGTCATGAATATTATCTAATAAAGATGAAAATTCGGTAGTTTTTTCCAAGGATATATCTACACCTACAGCAACTCCAGTCCAAAAGGGAATAGAAATTATAGAGTGCCTATCTTTAAATGGATCACCACTAAGTTTAAAAGAGCTCTTCTTTTTTTGTAAAAGTTTATACATTTTATCACCGCTCATAATGTTAAAAAAATTGCCCCCAGTATACGCAATGGATTTTATTAAGAATAGACCGAATCCAGCGTTTTGTGCGGTACCGCCAGGCTTTGACGTTGTGCCAGTAACTCCCGGAGTAAGAGCAAGATTTATTGCCTCTATCGAATC
Source organism: Candidatus Yanofskybacteria bacterium RIFCSPHIGHO2_01_FULL_41_21 (assembly GCA_001794025.1). GTDB lineage: Bacteria > Patescibacteriota > Minisyncoccia > 2-02-FULL-40-12 > GWA2-44-9 > 2-01-FULL-41-21. Next base: position 21,348 of record MGJA01000013.1, read on the forward strand.
TTTAACAGGATATGATTGACTCAAAGATTTTTGTAAACCGATTCCCATGTCCGCAACACCGATAGAGATTTTGTTTGTTTTTTTAAAATACTGTGCACAAACAACCGCTCCATCACTTGATCTTGAGTGTTCTAAGACATTTCTAATAAGTTCACTGAATATATGCTGTATTGATTTAACATGTTTAGGATCATTATCAAAATGAAGGAGGGGTACTAAATCTTTTAAAAAATAATCTAAATCATTCGAGTTTTTTACTTGCGTCAGGGGTATAAAGCGTCCGGCTGGCTCATGCTCCACTATCTCTTTTACTCCTGGATTTATCCCCATGAATTCAAAAAGCTTCATTCTTTTAAGGTAATGTCCTGATGGTGCAGCTATCAACTCACAGGTGATTTTATCAGCTGGAATATTTTTACCCAATATTCCAATTATGCACAGAATAAGTGGGTGAACTGAAATCCATTTAGGATTTGCCGTTATTTTTAAAAAATCGGGATTATCTAATTTAAGAGTTGATAAAAACCCATTTATATTTCCCAAGAACGCACTGTTTGGTATATGTACCTCCATTTGTTTAAAATACCGGGAATCCTGGTAAAATGCAAGGGGCATTAATATTTTTTTAGATGTGTTATAATGGTTTCAACATTGAACCAAACCGCCAACCAATAACTTATGACAGAAAATGAAAAGAAAATCTCGGATCATCATGATAACGTAATAAGACTTGAGGTTCAATCAGAACAGATTATCGATGATTATAAATATATTAGAGATAAGATTGAACGAGAAATCGTTTACTTAAAAACGTCTTGGGATAGGGTAGTAGATATAAAGATTAGTAACTATGACAAAATCATTGATTTAGAAATATTTTTTCTAAAACTTTTTATTCCTATTTTTGGTATTTCTTTTACCGCAGGAGCAAATATTATTGGTATCGATACTTATACTTTAAAATGGCTATCTCTTTCGGTCATTGTTTTAGTAGGATTGCTTTTAGCTATTACTTTTATATTTCGAAAAATGATAGTTAATTCTGAACAAAAAAACCATGAACTAGAATATGGCTTGATAAGAAAGGAGCTTCTAAATAATGTGGAAAATTTACAAATTCGTACTAAGCAAATTGGAGAAAATGTAAAACTGGCCTTAGGTAATGAACCCGAGTTATAATAAAGCTGTTCCAACATCAAACCAAGCGGTGAGCACTTCGACAAGCTCAGTGCAAGCTTTTATTAAATTTGGTATGATGGGTTTATGAATAAAAAGCGATTTTGGAAGATATTCATAATAGTATTTGTGATTGCATTTGTGGCTAATATTATGACGGCTTATTTTTGGAGCCGGGCTTTTCCGGATAGTTCGTGGAGTTGGGATGTATCTACTACTACAGCTGGAATGTTAGCTCTGATTATAGCTTATGTTCAGCGTCATGACGATAATAAGTAGGTTGGATTAATATTTGGTAATGGTTATGAAGAATAAAATATCCACCGGTACAGTGCACAAAGTGTCGGTTGATTTAAGACAAGTTCTTACTTCTTCATCGGCAGTGGTTGTTGCGTGGGAGGATATTACTCCGCTTGCACGTAATGAATGGATCTGTTGGATTGAATCAGCCAAGAAAAGGGAGACCAGGAAACACAGAATTGAAAGAACCCGCACGGGACTTATTGAAGGAAAGCGCCGGCCGTGTTGTTGGGCCGGTTGCCCTCATCGTTAATTAAGTATAGAATTAAACTATGCAGAAAATAGCAACAAAAGTATTCGTCTGGGCATCTATTTCTTTCGCCATAATCGGGATGATTATGGTTTTGACGACTTCTGAAAACACCGGCCCAAATCCTACCATGCTACGGTTTTTATTTGCGTCCGTTATCGTTATTTTGACCTCGTTTGCATTAAGTGTTGCCAGCAAGTATCTCAACGGCAAGTCCTAGTCATTTCTGAATTTCTAACGGGATGAACAAAATTAAAATACTGTTTTATGTTATCGGAATATTATTCGGAGTGTTTATATTTATATATGGCGGGTATGACGATAGTCCCGGAGCGCAATTACTCGGGGGCTTGATAGTAATTGCCAGTATCGTGGGTATAATAAAAAGAAAGAAGAAAACACAGAACCAGACATAGATACTGGTTCTGATGCTAATTGGTAAAATAAATATTACAAAAACCCATGATTATTATATTGGGAATAATAGTAGTTGTGGTCTTAATTGTCATGGTGACTATGGCTGTCATTAAAGATAATAAGTGAATTAACGAAAAGTGATTAAACAAGGGGTCAATTAACATAAGTTTCTAAGTAAAATTGTTTTTTATTTAGATATTATCCTTGTTATTCAAGGGCGGTTGATATTATTTTTAATATAAGATATAACTCGGTTAGTTTGTTGACAAATGAACAAATAAACAAGGGGGTTGAAGTGAAAAAGATAAGAATGTTTCTCGTTTTTATAGTTGGGTGTTTACTCATTAGTTCTGAAGTGTGGTATCAACAATCGGTTAAAGCACTTCAGTACTCGTTGAATTTTGCCCTTAAAGATGATGAGCTCATCATCTTGACCCCCGGGACAGATTTTTTAGCATCTCCGGGAACAGTCATCTTTCTTCCCAGGAAGTTGGGGAGGGAAAGAATGATTAAACTTGCTCGGACGGGAGAACCCGAACTTTCCATGCTTTTTATCCCGCGTTGGGAGGCATGGATAACAGACACGGTAGTTAGAGAAATATACGAAAACAGAATTGATATTAAGTACGCTCTTGCAGCGCTTGCGTCTGAAATAGATACCGAACTTTGGCACACGCATAATGATATCGGAGAAGAACTTACCGATGAAAGAGAACGCCAGAAGCGTTCTCTTCGGTGGACAATGCCATCTTCGGCAGATCTGAATCAGATTTATGAATTTGCCAGAATTATTCCCGACGCGAAATTTAGTGGTGTTATTGCGCATATCTATGGCACAACGACATATTGGAACGATAGTCCTTCATGGACTCAACCCACTTATGTTAGTTATGCCATCAAAGAAGAGGCAAAAAGGATTAATTGGGAAGCAGGAGAGTTACACGTTTCTCAACTTCAGGAATTTGCCCAAAAACATGATGGGTTCATGAAACTTTGGTTTGAGCCGGCTCCTAAGTTTACTGGTGTTTTTTCGCCCGAAGGGGCTCGCTGACCGAGAACGGTCATTTTTGTTTCCGGGTGAAATTTGTTAAACACTTGAAAAAATAACAGGGGGTTTAGAATAAAGATGTTATTAATAAAAATAAAACTATGTCTGCTTAGGTTTTTAATGAATTGATGCAATAATTCAAAATCTGTGGTAACCTTAGTAAAATAATCAAAATACTATGGGAATACAAAAACGACATGGGCCATTAGGGAGTACGCTGACCAGAAAAACAAACTCACATAAAACCGCGAGACGTCGCGCCATTAAAGCCAAGATGTTGGCTGACCGGAAGGCTAAAAAATAAGGCATCATTTTCCTCTTGACACCCAACGGGGGTGCAGTAGAATGGCTTTATTAACCCCGACAGAGTTCCCAAGGAGTGTTGAGATACCAACTCCGGAAACCAAAGTGTCGGATATAACTAAAAAAGATGGCCGACCAAAACTCGTCTGGTTTGGACAACAATACAGTAATGGGCATACTTTCGTATCTGGGGATTTTAGTGATTATCCCTTTTTTAATGGCCAAGAATGTTCCTTTTGTAAAATTCCACATCAAGCAGGGCGTGGTGCTGGCCGTGATAGAAATAGTTCTATGGGTGGTATCAGGAATGCTTTGGCAGTTATTCGCAATTGTAGGAATATTGGAGTTGGCTCTGCTTATTCTTTCTATAATCGGTATTATAAATGTGGTTCAAAAGAAAGAAAAAGAGCTACCCGTGGTCGGCCAATTTTCAAAGTATGTAAATTTCTAGAGGTTTTATAAATTAAAAAAGTAAATTATATGGAGCAAGAAAATCAAGGGAACAATCTATCCAAAAAGAAGCTATACATGATTATGGGCGGGGTCGTTATTCTTCTTGTCGGCTGGTCGCTCATAGGAGGACTGGGACGCTCTCTCACCGGAGTGGGGGTTGATAAAGATAATGGTGGCTCAACCACCTATTCAAACAATGATGGCAGTGTTACCGTGGGAGGCAATAAACTACCGGACAATTGGCCATCCGATGCTCCGAAATATAAAAATGCCCAAATATTATCTTCAGTCGCTTCTAATCCCCAAACAGGCGAAGCTGGAGCAGTCATAGCATTCAGTACATCAGATAGTATACAAACAGTCATAGACTTTTATAAGAAAGAACTTGCTTCAAATGGATGGACCGTGGAGCAGACAATAGCAACGGAAACAGGCACTATACTTGTCGCGACAAAGGATGAGAGAGATTTTAGTGTTTATATTGGCGATTCAGGAGACGGAAAAGTGGGTGTGACGGTTAGTATCTCAACACCTTAAAAGTACGGCAATTAAAACTCGCCTTCATCACTTTGAGAGGATAAGAGCGATTTTTATAGTTGAGTCCATAATTTTGGCGGAATTGTTCCAATCGGCTGCCGCTCGTTGCAAGGTTTTAAATGGGTAAATCATACCGTTGCCTTGTTCAGTGCCGGGGTCATTCACAATAAAGCCGGAAGCATTATAACCCCGAACAACGAGCATATGATAGAATGGTCCTGATTCGGCATAATTCGGATTACCCAACAGTCGGGCATTAATCGGTAAAAGAATAACATTGTTCTTGACTAATTCTTTTTTTAAGTCCGTTTCAGTATAATTTTTAATTTGTCTGACCGTGATTCCAAATGTTCCCTCGGCCATGTGGGAGGTGGCATAAGCGCCCGTGTCGGCGTTGTAGCCAATATTGGTCTCTTCCCAGCGTTTTAACGAATTTATGTATTCTTGAGCTACTGCGGGCGGTAATTTATCGTCCCTGTTTCCATTCAAATAAGCATTAGCCATAGTAATGCTGGCTTCCTCGCAGTCCTCATTGCGATCCCATTTTCCCGTTGGGGCTTGGTTAGTAAAGGGTACAGCCAGAAGGAGTTCTTCCGGTAATGTTCTATCAGCGGTTACAATAAGCGCGCCGATAATTCCCAAACCCAATAGAGCGATAACATATTTATAAGACATATTATTATTTATTTAGAAACGACAATCATTAAGGATTTGTTCTCGCTTATTGTATCAATAGAATGGTCCCAATCAGCGGGCGCATTCTTGAGAGTGGTGAAAGAGTATTTATAACTTTCTCCGTTTCTGGTACCAGGGTCATTAGTAATTAACTGCGTGGCAGTGTAACCGCGGACGACGAGCATATGGTAGATTGGCCCCGGTTGACGGTAATAAGGGTTACCAATTAGCCGTCCGTTTATGGGAAGTATTACCAATTTATTGGCATTGAGAGCGTCTTTGATATCTTTTTCGGTGTAGTCGGTGATAATAGTGGTTTTAAGGTTGTAAAATGAACGAATCATTTCGGCGGTTTCCGCGGTGGTGGTATCCAGATAGTAACCAAAATGAGTTTGTTGCCAGTTGGTTAAAGCAGTTATTTCTTCTTCTACTTCAGTGGCGGGGAGCTTGGCTCTAGTGTCACCCGAGAAATAGGCGGCTACCATAATGGCGCTGGCTTCTTCGCAGGCCTCGTTGTGGAGTTCATCCCAGTTGCCCGTCGGGGCTTGGGGGGTAAAAGGAACCTTGAGCGAAAGAGTGACAGGGTTCGTGGTTGAAGGTTGGGTTGTTGATGGTTTGGGTGAAGAAGTTTCTGGTTTTATGGAAAGTGTCGGTGCTTGGGTAAATCCCGGGATATCAGAAGGTTGTCCTTTGTATATAAATATCCCACCGATTAGGGCGATAATGATAAAGAAAGCAATAATCAAACCGGACTTTTTTATAATCATAGATTCAATATAGCAAATTTTTGCCCAAAGGGTATAATAGGGTTATGTCTAAAAACAAGAATCTCAAGATTTTATTCGTTGCTTCGGAAGCCGGCCCGTTTGCTAAAGTGGGGGGCTTAGGGGAAGTAATGTTCTCTTTACCTCGTTCACTTAGACGCCTCGGTCATGATGCTCGGGTGATGATTCCGCGTTATCTTTCCGTTGATCAGGAAAAGTTTAACTTAAAAACGGTGATGGAAGGACTAAAGGTGCCGACCGGTGGCGAATACGAACCCCTTGTCTGTAATGTTAAAATGTTTGATTCCGTTGAAGCCGATGGTAATTCGCCCGCGCCGACTTATTTTTTAGAAAATGAGGAATATTATGAAAAACGTGCCAATGTTTACGGTTATAGCGATGACAGTATTCGTTGGGCGTTATTGTGTCGGGGGGCGCTTGAGTTTGTTAAAGCATCGGAATGGAAGCCGGATATAATCGTCGCTTCGGATTGGCAGACAGGTTTGATTCCTAACTATTTGCATACTACTTACAAAGAAGATCCAGATTTAAAAAATATTGCGGTTTTGTTCTCAATTCATAATATCGGTTTTCAAGCCAGTTTTGATCATCATTTTATCACGGAGATGGATTATGATTCCGGCCAAGCGGAAATTCCATCCATTTACGACCCGAAATTTCTTAAATTAAACTTTATGCGTCGGGGCGTTATGTATGCCGATGTTATCAATACTGTTTCACCGACGTATGCGCAAGAAATTACGACTCCGGAATATGGCGAGATGTTACAGGATCTTTTATCCGAGAGGAGAGGTATTCTATATGGTATTTTAAACGGCATTGATTATGAAGAATGGAATCCGGCGACGGATGATAATTTAAATTTTAAGTTCAATCATAAAGCGTTGGGTGAACGGGATAAAAATAAGTCGGTTTTACAAAGAAAATTTAATTTGCCTGAAGATGAACACGCCTTCTTGATTGGTATTGTTTCACGTTTGGTAGATCAAAAGGGTTTTGACATGCTTATGACTTGCGGCGATTCGTTGCTTAATAATTTCAATATTCAATTGATCGTGATTGGCACCGGTGACGGTAAATACATTACTTTTTTTGAGGAACTTCGGAAAAAACATCCCAACAAACTCGGTATCCATTTGTCATTTGATGCAATTTTACCCCGTCTTCTTTATGGTGGGGCTGATGCGATACTTATCCCTTCCAAATATGAACCCTGTGGTCTGACTCAAATGGAGGCGATGCGTTACGGGGCGGTGCCGATTGTTCGAAAGACGGGCGGTTTAGCTGATAGCGTTCAGGACTTTGACCTTGAGAAGAACACCGGCGACGGATTTGTTTTTGAAAATTATGATAACTACGCTTTACTCGGGACAATTATTCGGGCGATGGAAATAAATAAACACAAAGTTATCTGGAAGAAAATGCAAGAACGGGCGATGAAGAAAGATTTTTCCTGGGACCGGTCCGCCGGTGAATATGCCAAAATACTTAATCGGGCGATTGAGTCCCATATTAAAAAGATAGAGGGCTAATATTATTTTATGAAGTGGGCCAATTTTTTACATTTTTATCAGCCGGTTGATCAGCAACCGGATATTCTTGAGGCCGTGGTTGCCCAGTGCTATCGACCGGTTTTGGAAGGTTTTAGAAATCATAAAAAAATCAGATTGACGGTTAATATTAACAGCACCCTACTGGAGCTTTTTGATAAATATAAATATCACGATCTGCTGGATATTCTTAGAGAACTTGGTAAAGAGGGAAGAATTGAATTCACTTCATCGGCCAAGTATCATCCGGTCCTCCCGTTTTTAAGTGAGAAGGAGATAATTAGACAGATTAAACTCAATAACGAAACGAGCACTTTTTTCCTGGGGGAAGCTTTTCATCCGAAAGGATTTTTTCCGCCTGAAATGGCCTACAAAAAAGAGCTGGCTCCGCTTATTGCCGATCTTGGTTTTGAATGGGTTATCTTGGACGAGATTGCTTTTCCCGATAATAGTCACAAGATTGATTATACAAAAAGATATCGCATAAAAGACACAGCTTTGGATGTTTTTTTCCGGGAAAGACGGTTGAGCAATTTAATTATGAGTGCCATTGTCCGCTCTGAAGAATCACTTTTGGAGGCGCTTAAAGATGACATTAAAAGTAATCGTTATGTGGTAACGGCTATGGATGGAGAAACCTTTGGTCACCATCGTCCCGGTTTAGAAAAGACCCTGTTTGATATTTTTTCCAGTGATAAATTGGAACTTGTGACCATGTCGGACTTAATTAAATCCTATCCCGATGTCCAAGAGGTAGGGCCGGTGGCTTCCACTTGGGCCTCCAGCCGAGAAGATATTGAAAAGAACATCCAGTTCCTTTCTTGGTCTGATCCGGAAAACCAGATCCACGCTTTGCAGTGGAAATTTACAACTTTGGTTTTAGAGAGTGTTTATGAATTGGCTGGAGATAATCCTCTTTTTAAAGAGATAAGACACAAAATGGATACGGCCTTAGCGAGTGATCATTTTTGGTGGGCTTCGGCTAAGCCATGGTGGAGTTTGGAAATGATTGAGGACGGGGCTTTTAGATTATTGGATACTATCAGAAGTATTCCCAATATCTCAAACGATAAAGTAAGTAAAGCCCGCGATTATTACGAAGAGATTATTAAGACCGCTTTTAACTGGCAACGAACCGGTAAGATTAGATTAATGATGCGGGAACAGACAACTCGTTTAAGAATTCCTTTTAAAGATAAAACACTCGGAGCGGGTGGGGCGGAAGAGGGGGTCTATCATGCTTTCATAGATATGATTAAAAAATTAGAACAAGAAGCATCCAAGAAAGGCGAATATGAGAAGTCAATTTTGTGGCGGGATGCTCTGTATAAACTAGATAATAAATTGGATATCTATGACGCTATCAATGCTATTGATTTATTGCGGACCGAAATTCCTCATGAAGAGGTAGAAGCCATTATTGAAAAATACAAAGAACAATATCGGAAAATCCGAGGCGGTCAGCCGGAACAAAGGGGGTAAGAGATGGTCTATTGTATTTAATTGAGGGTTGGCGTATATTCTGGGTATTAACTAACCTGGGGCCTACCTTGGATAGACCTCTCCAAAAATATGAAACAAATATTTTTACGATTTTGCGCTGTGTTTGTGCTTGTTTTTGGCTTATTTTCAGTGTCTTTAGTCGCTCATGCTACTACCCCGACATTGTCTGTTTCAGCGACGGGAAGCGGTGATTCGGTAACTGTTTCTGTCTATGGTGATCCTAATGCCAGCGTAACACTGTACCAGCAAAATCAGGGGTACAACTATAATACCCAGACCCAATATCTTGGAACTACCAATTCTAGCGGGTATCTTTCAACAACTGTTAACACAAATAATTACGGAATTACATCCGGTAGTAGTGTTTATGTCGTGGTGAATAATCAAACTTCATCCAGTGTCGTCTGGCCCTATAATTATAATAACTATAACAACTACAACTACGGAAATTATTACGGTTCATTATCTTTAAGCCAGACAAATGTATCGGTAAATGTCGGCCAATCGGTGAACGTTACTATCAACGGAGGTAGCGCGCCATACACAATGTATCCGACTGGGACTAATATTTTTCAGGCCGTAATTGGTGGCAATAATCTTCAAATCGTCGGTCTAAGTAATGGTTCGGGTTCGGTAAATGTTTGTTCTTCCGGTGGAACCGGAAGCGGGTGCGTCGTTTTATCGGTAACGGTTAATTCCAGTTATTATGGCGGAACCAATTACTATAATCCGCCTGTGTATAATAATCAGGCCATAACTTTTAGTCAGAATAATCCTAGTTTATACATTGGGCAGAGTATGACCATTTCTGTATCCGGTGGTAACATATCCGGTTATTATTATGGCGGGAACTATTATGTTGGCCACAATTCTAACTCCAGTGTTTTATCCGCGAACATGAGCGGAAGCACATTAACTCTTCAGGGATTGGCAAATGGAAATACAGCGGTTGTGGTTTGTACATCATCTACAAACTGTTCCGCTCTTAATATAACCGTCGGTTCAACCGGTTATGTAAATCCGAATAACAATTTTGGCAATTGGATTTCGTGTGCCGGCGAAAACCAATATTGCTCTTTCTCGGGAACCAGAAATGTACAGTATGGCGCGAATGGGGTTTATGTTTACCGAACCTTTACGAACGGTGTAAATTGCTCCAATGCCGTCTTTGGTGATCCTATCTTTGGGGTGGCCAAACGTTGCAGTATCAGCGGATATTAGGATCTCATCTGTTGATAGCGGTTTTGATGATACTTCGGAATGTACTCTCGGGGATGGAAAAACTAATATTACTGGAACCCTGAACAGTAGCAACGTTAATACCGATAACGTTGCCATTTAAATCTAACAAAGGTCCGCCGGAATTTCCGGGATTAATAGCGGCGTCGGTTTGAATCACGTCGGAAAGGGTTTCAATACTTCCATTTGAAGTTGTCGCCTGAATAGTCCTGTTAAGTCCCGAAATAATTCCCATAGAAACGGTATTATTATATTCTCCAAGGGCATTGCCGATAGCTATAACGGTTTGACCGAGTTGTAAACTTTTTGAATTGCCTAGTTTTACCGGCTGGTAATTGTTGCCGGATATTTTAATGATAGCAACATCATTTGTCGGGTCTTTATAAATGACTTGGGCGGTCTGTTGTTTACCGTTGGACAAGAGAACAGTATAGCTCGCGTTATTATCGGCGACAACATGCTTATTAGTTATAATATAACCGTCAGAGGTTATTACAAAACCGCTTCCGGCGCCAACTTTTTGGGACTTAGTTTCGCCGGTCGGTTCGTAAACCGGAACCCTGATGTTGATATCTTGGAAAAACGGGTCATTCCCGAAAGGATTCTTGTAAACGACTTTATGGAGAGGGACATTTTCACTGATAACAATGGAGACAACTGATGGGGTATTTTTAGAGACCGCCGACGTAACCACTTCTTGGGCGGACATTCCCGATGTGCTTTGTTGCTTACTGACTAAAGCAAGTTGGGTTTGCAGGGTCGCAAGTTCTTTTTTTAGAGCAGTGATTGAATTATCCTGATTTTGCTGTTGTTTTAGAGTTTCCTTCTTGTATAACAGAAAACCGCCTATATTGCTGATAGTTATAAGCAGAATTATTACCAGAAAGGGGATGTATTTCCTCATAAACATTATTTTATAAGAATATTAATTAAATACCAACAGTCCCGCCTAGGCGGGACTGTTGGTATTTAATTTTATCTCTTGTTTAAGTTTAGAATCCGAAGAGAAGTTGGAAGAATCGGCCGATACCACCGAAGAATTTACCACGAGCTTTTTCTTCGTCATTCGGTTTTACACTTGGACTTGGTGTAGCGCCTTGGTCAATGACCGAATAGGCCGTGATGGCGGTACCGTTGATTGTTCCTTGGACGACGACATTATCGCCGACCACTACCGTTGAGATAGTAGAGAGAGCGCCTTTGTTTTGGACTTTGGCGGTTGAACCATCAACTGTGTAGGTGACATTACTCTTGTTAGTAATTGTTAAGGTTGTTCCGTTAATGGCGGTAACAGTACCGGCAATTATCGGTTGGCCGTTCCCTTGGATAAGGGGAGTTGGCTTTGTTTTTTTATCTTTATCCTCTTTTTCTTCTTTATTTACCCCATCATGAATAGTGGTGGCAAGGACATTAGTACCCGTAATTGTACCCTGAATCTTAACTATATCGCCGACAGTAATACCGGAAACAGTTGAAGCGACGCCGGCTTTAACAACGGTTGCCTGGCTGGCATCAACAGTGTATACGATTGGCGCGGGAGTTGCTTTTGGCGCGTCTTCGTCTTTATTATTATCGTTATCTTCATCATCTTTACCCCAGGCCCAACCCACTCTACTATTACTGGTTACAGTAAGGGTCGTGCCATTTATGGCGGTAACCGTACCGACAATGTTTGGACGCATTACATTGACTCGGTCCATCATCATTCTGCCCCAATTTATTAAGCCACCTTTGTCATCACGCGATTCACTTGATTGTGAATTGTTTGTTTGAGCAAGGGCCGGCACGGCTAATACCAAACTAGCCAATACTGCCAGTGAAATATATTTATTTTTTATCATCCCGTTAGAAATTTTACTGACCGTCCACCATTTTATGATGGTGGCTATGGTTAGTAATTTTAGTTAATAATTTAATGAGATATTCCCGCAGGGTTAATTTCTAACGGGATTACTCAATATTAATAAAAGAGCCAGTTCGACTCATACTAGCTCCATGTGACTAGATACGTAATGACCTCTCTCCTTGTTTCAGCCCTTTTTACTGAAATAATTACAAAACATTTATTTTCTTTGACTACTTGACAGGTTTTTTACAAAAGAATACGGTGATATCATAAATAAATCTTGTTGAAAAAATGTAGATTATTCGCCAATAATTTACAAATTCAACAGGAATCTCATACCGTGAAAAATATCACCGGACTTCGTCGTGGGGGAGTGGTAAGTAAATCAGTTATTGCAGTCGTCATGACCGCCACTTTTTTGATGAGCGGTTTTTTTGCACCTAATAATGCTTTGGCGGTAATTTCCTCGATTGATGTTACATATCCAGCAGCAAGTGACATTTATGTAAAAGGAACTTTTAATATTACATGGGCAGCAGCTGGAGAACCCGACGATTTGGTGGATATTTATTATTCGACTAATGATTTTGGAATTAGTACTAAATTGACAGCTAGCGGTATTGATTATGATGCAGGAACTTATGCTTGGAATACCACTTCTCCTGCAATTCCTGATGGAGCATCTTATAAAATAAAAGTTAAGAGCACAAGTAATGATATAAATGGAATTTCAGCAAATACATTTACCATCGACAACACTCTTCCTACCGTCCCGACTGTGTTGACTCCCAATGGTGGACAGGTATTGAAAGGTGGAGATGATTACGATATCACCTGGACATCTTCGGTAGATACTAATTTTAGCGCCACGCCGATCAAGATTGAGTATTCTAAACTAGGTGACTTTAGTGATACCACCACAGTGGTGGCCGCCACCGCCAATGATGGCAGTTATACCTGGAGTTTACCGACTGACGACACTACTACCGCAAAGATAAGAGTTACCGCTACTGATCTGGCCGGCAACACGGGTAGCGATTTATCCAATGCAACTTTTACCATTGACTCCACCGCACCAACTATTCCGGTTACCACTCTAACTGGCACTACCGTCCAGGCCGACAATGACACGATTACCATTGTTTTCAGCGAGCCGGTGTTAGCCGATGACGGTACCTGGTCAACCAATGAATTCAGTGCTATTGAAAGTCCAGACGGTACAGTGCTTGACCTGACTGGCGCGGTTTTTGGTTATGCCGGCAGTACCCTTACGATTACACTATCCGAAGCTAACGAATATTTGCAGAATGGAGATTTTGTCGCAGTAACAGCAGTAGCTGGTAAAATCAAAGACCCCGCAGGCAATGCACTGGCGGCGATTGAAGTGATTGGTACTGTCGCTGTAACCGGCGATGTAGCCGCTCCTACCGTGGCGCTAACCTATAACCCGGATCGGCCGGTAAAAGATGCCGACACCGTCACCATCACTGCCACTTTCAATGAAACTATTCTGGGTACTCCCCAGATTGCCATTGCCACCGCTGGTGACGGCGATGTGGCAGCAACCGGAATGAGCACCACGGCTGATCCTCTAATTTGGACTTACTCCTGGAACGTGCCAAGCGGAACGGATGATGATGGCCTGGCAACCATTACCATCTCTGGGGTAACCGATCTGGCCGGCAACGCCAACGCGGTGGCCAGCAATAATACCCGAACAGTAGATAATACCGCACCCAGTGTCAGCAGTTATACTCTTAACGGTGCCACCGCCCACACCTACTTTAATCCCGCTCTGGGAACGGTCCAAATTCACATCACTGCCAGCGAAGCGGTGCATTTTAATCGCATTCGCGTTTGTGCCAATGGCGATGCGGTATGTAATGATGGCACGGCACTTAAATACTTCACCCAAACCACCAGCTTTTCGTCACTTGGCTCAAAAACTTGGGACGGTTATGATAATCAATCCACGCCGGTAATCGCGCCTGATGGTGTCTACAAACTTAATACCAATCTGGAAGATGAGGCCGGTAATGTAGCGACTGTTATCCTGACTACCTACCTGATTACCGTGGATACGGCTGATCCGACTTTCAGCGCCTTCAACGCACCGGCCACCGATGCAGTTTACAAAACCAATACTCCGTTGCAATTTACACCAGATGACTCTGCTACGGCCGTAACTTGTGCCTATAAAATTGATACTAGCAGTTATATTTCAGTTGATTGTACGGCTGCCACACCGTTCAGCGACACGATTCCTGATGGTAGTTTGAGTGATGGTCGCCACACTGTTACGATTAAAGTCGTTGATGCTGCCAATAATTCTTTGGAATCGTCCCCAGTTTCCTTTGTTTTTGATAATAATAATACCCTTACCGTTGATGACGACGGTATTGCTTTCGCTGACTTCAGTACGATTTCCGAAGCGATTACTAAATCAACTACTAATGATACGATTAATGTCGCGGCGGGGAGTTATGGTAATAGTTTGACGGTAAACAAAACTCTGACTATAAATGGCGGTGTCGGGGGTGAAACATCTACTCAAACTGCCGCAGTTTCCATTACCGCCGACAATGTCACGCTGGATAACTTTACATTTACTGGAAATTTGGGTGGTGACGCGTTTATTAATCTTGATAACGATACCGCGCATTCGGGTATCAGCTTAACCAATAATACTTTTGACGGAGCGATTACTACTTGGCACGTTATCCGCGCGGGCGGTAACAAAGACGACCTGACAATCACCGGCAACACATTCACCGGAAGCACTTCGGGTAACGACAATGCATTGATTCTCTTGGGAGTTGGAGGAAGCAACATCAATGTCAGCACCAACATCTTCGAAAGTTTTCCAAGTACCTACTCGTTGGTCGCTATTCAGCACAGTGCGAGCGGTGGTGCAAGGACTGATGGACTTACTATCAGTGGCAACTCGTTTGACTACACGGGGTACACCAATGCAGGGAACGGCTCGGAGGCTATCAGCGTGCGGTATGCAGATAATGTCACGGTCAATGGCAATATCTTGACGGGTTCGGCATCAGATACGACATATGAAGCGGGAATCACGCTCGCTTCTGTAACCTCCACTGGGGGCCAGAGCGTCATCAGTGGAAACACGGTAAACGGATTCAGTCGCGGCATTCGTATTCAGCGATGGTCTGGCGGTGATGGATTCGCTGACGATGTAGAAATCACCAACAACACGGTAACCGATGGGGTTAGCAATGATTTGAATTACGGGGCAGCTTCTACGGGCGCCGGTTTGTTCCTCGTCGGATTGAACATCACTGTTAACAATAATACGATTACTGGTAATGATAACTTCGGTGTCTACATTCCGGCAACCGCAGGCAGCGGAGGAGCGAACGACATTACGGGACTCGTCATTGGCGGTAGCGACACCGACTTTAACAAAATATTTGACAACGGCTTGGGTGTTAAAGATGAATTGGGCGACTCTTCCGACGCCGAATACAACTGGTGGGGCGACATGACCGGACCCGAGCAGACGACAAGCAATCCATTGGGAACGGGCAATGGTATTGATGACAGTGATTCGGTTGATTACAGTCCGTGGTGTCTCGATGACACCTGCTCGGATTTCGGTTCCAGCGACCCAATAGATCACTTTGATATTGATCCATCGGTGGGTTCAGCAATCGTAAATGTGCCGATTACACTCACAGTAACAGCCAAAGATGCAGCTGATATTACCCGCGTTAATGATGTTAGTGTAGTTTCAATGGCGGCTGATCATGGCGCTTCGCTCGGAACTTTACTTCTAACTTTGATAAGTGGGACCAGAGACACTACCGTAACGAATTCTGTGACGGGGACAGTTAATGTTTCTGGTATCAAAGTGGGCGGAACTGCCACTGGCTCAACTTCCGTGTCATTTACTAGCAGTGACCCTGACGCGCCTACAATCTCTAGTCACACTCCGGCGGATGATGCCACCAGTATTAGTGTCAGTACCGCGCTATACATTATTTTTTCTGAAGCGCTTAAAGCATCAACCGTCAACTCCACTAACATCCAATTGAAGAAATACAGTGATAATTCAACGGTGGCCGCCACGATATCGTTAGTGGAGGGTGGAACTAAAGTGGTAATTACTCCAACTAGTGATTTAGATTATTTGACCCAATACTACTTTGCCGTATCAACCAGCGTACAAGATGAGGTTGGTAATGCTTTGGCTAGTGCTCTGGATGTCGGCAGTAAGGATGCCCACGAGTTCACGACTGTCGCTGACACCGCTGACCACACTGCCCCAACCGTTTCAAGTCATTTCCCGCTGGACAACGCGACTGATATTTCGGTTAATGTTGCTCCGTATATTATCTTCTCCGAGGCGTTGAAAGCATCAACCGTTAACTCCACCAATATCCAACTAAAGAAATATAGCGATGATTCTACTGTCGCCGCGACTATCTCCTTGGTAGAAGGTGGCACACGGGTAATCATTACACCGACTAGCGCTTTGGATACCAGTGTCCAATACTACTTCGCTGTTTCAACCGCTGTTCAAGACGATGCAGGTAATGCTTTAGCTAGCGCCTTAGATGTCGATACAAAAGCTGTTCACGAGTTTACGACTGCAGTTGATACAGCTGATCACACTGCGCCGGTGATTGCCAGTCATACTCCGGCGGATAACGCAACTGATATCGCCATTACTACTGTGCCATATATTACTTTCTCCGAGGCGCTCAAAGCCAGTACGGTCAACTCAACTAATATCCAGCTAAAGAAATATAGCGATGATTCCACTGTTTCTGCTACTGTATCTTTGGTTGAAGGTGGAACAAGAGTTAATATTACTCCTGATAGTTCACTGGCGAACAATACCAAATACTACTTTGCCGTATCAACTGCTGTGCAAGATGAAGCGGGCAATGCCCTAGCGACCGCTCTGGATGTCGGTAGTAGGGATAGCCATGAGTTCACCACAGTAGCAGTCGTGCCGTTTGTTGTTGATGATATTGTCGCGCAATCTAGTACAGCAGAGCCAGATAACACTTATGTCAATGGCTGGCATTATACTTATTACCTGACAATCAATGCTACGGACGAGACGGAACTCTTTGTAAAATTTGATGACTGGCTCAATACCACAGATGGAGTATCAAAGATAGAAGCGAACGGCAATATGCGGGTGCTCTTCAATAGTATTACTGGTGGCGGTTTGGGATCCATTGTTGGTAGTTTGACGGAGAGCGATATTGTAAATGGATTTGGTGATGTTGATTCTTACGAAATTGGCAATGATTTTACCGACCAATTACCATCTGGGATTGAAACAGGGACTCTTGACACGGGGTCCGCGTCTGGAAGACAAATCCGATTTGATGTCTTCACAAAGATTCCGACTGATACAGTGGCCGGAGCATATGAGGCAGATTATACACTTCAATTAGGTAACTAAAAATAATATGAAAACATTTTTAATTACAATTCTGGCCTTCTTACTCACGGTTTCAATTGTGAGCGCGGCTTACACCGTAACGGGGACACTTTCAACTGACGGTAGTATTCCCAAAGCTCCCACATCTGTTATTGCAACTAAATCAGGGGACACCGCTATTACGGTTACTTGGACGGCTGTTGTTGGAGTCGAGGGTTACAAAGTATATCAAAAAAAAGACAGTGGTAGCTTTGAGCTAATTACTGGAAATGTTACAGCATTAAGTTACGTCAATTCCGGTTTAAGCAATGGAGTTTATTCGTATCAGGTGCAGTCATTTCTGGGCTCATTAGCACCGGATCTCAACAGTATCGTGCCAACGTCTCCCATTACGATTGTTATTCCAACACCCACTCCGACACCGTCTGGTGGTGGTGGTGGAGGAGGCGGGGGTGGTGGTGGAGGATTGCCACCGGCCTCAACGCCGACACCAAGTCAAACACTGACTCCTTTGAGTACTGAAGCCGAGAAAGTAGATGTCTTTAACGACAACAAGATTGATGTACTAGATTTCAACGTGCTCATGGCTAACTGGGGCAATGCCGGCACAGGTGATGTAAATAATGATGGTACCGTTGATATATTGGACTTTAATATGTTGATGGCTTATTGGTCATAACAAATAGAAAAAATGAAAACAAAAATTGCATTAATTTCTGCGGTCGGGATTTTTCTGGGAGCATTCGCTTTTGCGGCGAGCATGTCTTTATCGCCGTTGAATGTTTCTGTGAAGTCGGGCCAAACATTCAGTGTTCTTGTTTCACTTGATCCTCAATCTGGGAAAATATCAACCGCTAAAGTTGAATTAAAATATCCAGCCAATTTAGTTGAGGTAACCGGATTTAGTTTTGTCGGACCCAGTTGGATTGCTCTGGCCCAAGAAGGATATGATTTGGTGGATAATACAAACGGCTCCATGATTAAAACGGCCGGCTATCCTAAAGGGGCTTCAGTACCGATAGCGTTTGGCACGGCTACGTTTAGAGCTAAACAGTCAGGGATAGCAACGATATCAGTGGGTGATAAGACATTACTTTTGGGAGCCGATGGAAAGAATAGTTTGTCGGGGGCGGTTGCACCGGTAAGTGTAACGATTACTGTTCCGACCCCAACCCCAACTCCTATTCCTACTCTTGCCGGAACTGTTGTAAGTTCAACTCCAAAGCCAATCGTTCAGCCCACTCAATCGCCTGAAGTTACGGAATCGGTGACACCGGTACCATCGGTTGAACCATCTGCTCAACAGGCATCAATTTTAGGTACCATCGGCAACAAATTGGATTTAGGCACTGATAGTTGGCCAGTATCTTTAATTGTGGTTCTCGCTTTGGTATACGGCGCGTATTGGCTCATCAAACGAAAACTCAGAAAACAGTAGATTGTTCATAACTCTGTTTTATCATCTGTAATATTGTAAGATAATAGAATTAGGATCCTTTGAGGATTGGTCGAACACAAACCAAAATTTTTTGTGCATATATATGTTAAATAAAATTGCCCTAGCCCTTGTTATTATCGGGGGCATCAACTGGGGTTTGGTTGGTCTGTTCGATTATAATCTCGTTGGAGTTGTTCTCGGTGGTGATATGAGTACTCTAGCCAAGGTTGTCTATGATCTCGTAGGATTGAGCGCCGTTTACGTCGCTTTTACGGGCTGGAAATCGTAGTTGTCACAACTGTAGTTACAAAACAATCCCGACATCTGTCGGGATTGTTTTGTAACATGGCTTATAAAGTGGTATATTTAGGTTATTAAAGCAGAAAAATATGAAACACTATAAATCAGAATTGTATTTTTTGCTGACTCTTCTTTTGGGAGTCATGGTTCTCTCATTTCTTATTTTTAAACCCTTTCTTTATGTGACGTTGCTGGCAATTTTTATCGCAACCGTATTCTATCCATTTTATCTAAGAATGCTTGCTTGGGTGCGCGGGAATAGAGGGTTAGCATCTCTTTTCACTATTTTTATAATTGTTGTCATTCTAATTATTCCTCTCATTTTTTTGGCCACGCAAATCCTTCAGGAGGCCACTCAACTTTATCAATATCTTTTGAGCGATGAAGGGGTGGTCGCTTTTTCAACAAGCATGGATAAGGTGATTGATATTATGGGGGGAGTCATGCCTATACCGGCCGGATCCTCTCTTGATGCCCATTATTATATAAAGCAAGGGCTAGATTGGCTGTTACCGCGTCTTTCCACATTTCTTTCGGATATTGCTCTCATGGTGATGAATGCATTTATATTTCTTATAGCGTTGTATTACTTGTTTAAAGATGGACCGAAACTTAAAAAAACAATAGTAAGGTTGAGCCCATTGCAAGATGTCCATGATGAGGAGATATTTAATAAGCTTACATTGGCCACTAACTCGGTTATTAAAGGGAATCTCATTATAGTTTTAATTCAAGGAGCCATGGCTGCTTTAGGATTTTTCTTATTTGGTGTTCCAAGTCCGGTTCTTTGGGGGGCTGTGGCTGCTGTTGCGGCTGTTATCCCGGGATTTGGTACAGCGCTTGTGGTCGCGCCGGCGATTATATATCTTCTTTTTAACGGGGAAACCTCTTCGGCTATCGGGTTATTCATTTGGGGATTAACCGCCGTCGGGCTGGTTGATAATATATTAGGGCCTAAATTAGTAGAACGGGGAATGAAAATCCATCCATTTCTGATTCTTCTTTCTATTCTTGGTGGTCTAGCTCTGTTTGGTCCCTTAGGATTTCTGTTTGGTCCGCTTGTTTTGAGTTTGTTTTTTGCGCTCTCGGAAATTTACTCTGCGATGCACAAAGAGCACCAGGACAAATTATAGAATAATTTATTATATGAAAACTAGATTTTGGTTATCAGAATACGGTCTTTATTTATCTTGGGCAATCGCTCTTGTTTCCATGGTTGCGAGTTTATATTTCAGTGAAGTTGTGGGTATTGTTCCCTGTATATTATGTTGGCTTCAACGTATCGCGATGTACCCGCTGGTAGCGATTATTGCCGTAGGTATTATCCGACGAGATAAAGTCGTTTCATTATATGTCTTACCCCTTAGTATCATTGGCGCTATCATTGCCTTTTATCAAAATCTGCTTATTTGGGGTGTTGTTTCTGAAACCCTTGCCCCGTGCTCATTTGGTGTCTCCTGTGTAACCCAAAGTTTTGTTGTCTTGAATTTTATTACCATTCCGTTATTATCACTGGTGTCGTTTTTAATCATAACCATTCTAATGGCTGTCCATTGGAAATATAACAATGAATAAAGAAACAGCAATAATGATTGGGGTATTTGTCATAATATTTGGTGGTCTTGGGTTTTTAATCACCCGTAATAATCAAGTCGCAACCACGCCTGCTTCCAAAGACCAACTCATAAGGCCTAACAGTCATAGTACAGTCAATCCGGATGCGAAGGTCAGTATTGTAGAATTCGGGGATTTTCAATGTCCGGCCTGTGCGGCGGCTTTTCCGATTGTAGAGCAACTCCTTGCTTTATATAAAGATAATCCTCAAGTAAATTTTGTTTCCAGAAATTTTCCTTTGCCCCAGCATCAGTATGCTCTCATAACTGCTGAAGCGGCTGAAGCGGCCGGTGCGCAAGGGAAGTACTGGGAGATGTATCGGCTCATCTATACCAATCAAAATGAGTGGGTTAATTCCGCCGATCCGATGTCAATCCTTGTCGGTTACGCCACTCAATTAAAACTTGATATAGGACGATTTAAATCTGAAGTAACGGCTAATAAATACAACGATATTATTGAACAAGATAAACAGGATGGTCTTGCATTGGGTATTAACTCTACTCCAACCTTCTTTATTAATGGTGTTCGTGCCACAGGTGTTCAGGATTTTGCCGATTTCAAAGCCCGTGTTGATTCAGCACTAGCGCAATAGCTTCGCTCCCTCCACCCTAATACCCACTTAATTATTCGTAAAATTGTATCAACGTCACTTGAGGTATACTCTTATCCCCAGACCCGGGAAACCAGTCCCGTCGGTTTCCCCAAAGGGACCCCTTCCGCTACTGGGTCTAAGAGTATACCTCAAGTGACTCAGAATTAAATTTCTCCACAACCTGTCTACTGGTAGACAAGCTTCTCGCTGGGGGTTAGGGTGTCGGTCACTGCCCCACTCCTTATTTTAAGCCAATTCTATACATACATGTGTCATTGACATATACCATATATTTATGGTATACTTAAAGTACATTCGGGAATAAGCCCGAATAAACAGGAGGCAAAGTGTGAACAACATCTATCGGCTTTACCGTATCGACCGTGAACAGGGAGTGACCGAAGACAAGGCGGTTCTGGAATGGAATCGAGGATGCAACGGAACCGACCACGCAGACATGCTGAACAAGGTCTGGTTCGTGCACGGTCGCGTCGATTATGCAGAAGAGCTCATAACGGTCAATCGTGGCCGTTGCGATGGACTCTGCACTCCCGAAGAGCTGGGTGGATTCCTCCATCCGGTTCCCATTCGTCAGTTGGCTTAGGCCACCCGCCCGTGATGGAGCTTGCTCCTCGCGGGCTTCATCATTTTTAAATAGGTGAAGAATCATTATTTTTAATTAGAATTTATTGTATACTGGGAGTATGAGATTTTTTCGTAAACATCTAAGAATTATTATTTCTGTTGGGGTTGTTGTGGTTGGAATAGTTTTTTTGTATTTTTTGCCGGTGGGTCAGTCGTTGTTTGGTATTAAATCAAGCCCGACTCCGACACCGGATTATTCCGGATGGCGAAGTTATACAAATCAAAAATATGGTATTTCTCTAAAATATCCGTCGGGTTTTCAGCTTGTACCTGGTAAAACCGGCCCACTGGCCGAGTGGCAATTATACGGTGTTATAGACGGAATTGAGATTGTAAGTATTGAAATTCCACGTTCAAGCCAGATTCGCACTAATTTTCTTGGTGCTTCTTTGCGTGTTGGTTTAAGTACTGATACGACAGCCATAAAAGAATGTTTAAGTCCTCCAAAATCATTTGATTACAAAAATACATATACCAAGCGCGTTATTGGTGGAGTAACATTTCAGGAATTTGTTCGTTCTGAAGCGGGCGCCGGTAATTTTTATGAATACGTAAGCTATCGTGCCGTGCGAGATGGCGGATGCGAGGTTTTTGAATATTCTATTCATAAAACAAATATTGATAATTATCCTGTTGAAGCGGGAAGAAAAGAATTTGATCGCATAGCTATTGTTAATGCTCTAGAATCAATATTGGACACAGTGCAATTTTTAAAATAATTTGATATACTAAGCATGAATCCCGTTAGAAGTGAACCCTAATGGGAATAAATTATATTAACTATTAATCAAAGTGTATCTAGCTTGCCACTATCTTAATACGGTGGATGTTGTGTAGCACTTCTAACGGGATGAATATACCAAAATACGATACCGATGCGGAACCAATAGTGCAATTAACTGATTCACCTCATGTTGAAGCGAGTATCCCCGAAGCCGTTCCGGCGGTCCAGCGTTCGCGGACTTCAGGTTTGTCTGATCTTGATAAAACAAAGTTGATTTTACCCGTTTCAATCCTAATCGCCGCTGTTTTAATCAGTGGTTCCATTTTATACACTCGTAATGGCACAGGAAATAATGGGACTGCTTTAGTCGGCGGTAACCAAGGTCCGGTTAAAGAAGTTGATATTGATCTCAAAGACGCAATAATAATGGGGGATGCCAAGGCGCCGGTAACAGTTGTTGAATATGCTGATTTTCAGTGTCCATTCTGTCAAAGATATTTCCAACAAAACAATTCGGCTCTTATCAGTCAGTACGTGAATACCGGCAAAGTCAGATTTGTTTGGAAGGATTATGCATTTCTTGGTCAAGAGTCAATTTGGGCAGCCGAGGCCGCTCGTTGTGCTAATGATCAAGGTAAATTCTGGGAATATCACGATTACCTTTTCAACAACCAAGGAGCGGAGAATTCCGGCGCATTTTCAAAGGATAATCTCAAAAAATTTGCTTCAGCGCTCGGTTTGAACATGGGCCAATTTAATTCATGCTTAGACACAGATAAGTACGCATCAGTCATTCAAAAAGAAACACAGGAGGGAAATAAAATTGGCGTGAATGGCACACCGGCAACATTTATAAATAATAAACTCGTTGCCGATAGTAATGGTAACTCTGTCGGTGCCTCTCCATTTTCCGTCTTCCAAGCCGTTATTGAACAAGAATTGTCCAAATAACGCCACTATTGTACTTTAGGAGCCGAATATGCTATAATGTGGGTATTGTAGGAACTCGGTAGATTCTCACGGCGGCATTAGTCGCTAGCAGGGACTCGACGAGGGGTCGCCCTACTAGTAATTTTTGTCTGGGAACGGAATAGTTATCGGATAGAACATTCGTTATCTAATCTAATTCGCAGACAACGCACAATGGCAAAACGATTATATATCGGAAACCTGTCGTTCAATACGACTGAAGCTGGCCTCCGCGAAGCTTTCGCAGCTGCTGGTGAAGTCACATCCGTCGTCGTTATGATGGATAAGATGACAGGCCGATCACGCGGTTTCGCTTTCGTGGAGATGGCAACTGATGAAGCTGCCCAAGCCGCTATTGATATGTTCAATGGCAAGGACTTGGATGGCCGAAATCTTACAGTCAATGAGGCCCGGCCTATGACTGAACGTCCTCCTCGACGTCCGATGGGTGGCGGCTTCGGCCGTGGTCCTCGCGACTACAACGACAACAACGATCGCTAAAAGCAGGAATCAATACAAAAACCACTCTCAAGAGTGGTTTTTGTATTGATTATTTTATGTGCATATGCACATAAAATAATCAATTTACTTTAGAATGTAGAAATGGCATATTTAAAACAATGAAGATCAATCTTCCTAAAAATGACAGTAAATATCATTGGACCAATCATGTGGCCCAGAAAATGATATACTATGGATTATCAGCTGATAGGGTAAAACGGGTCATACGTAGTCCCCACCGAAGTGAAAAAGGTATTGCCCCTGATACGATTGCGGTGATGTGTCCAGGGAAAGCCCTTCGACAAGCTCAGGGCAAACCTGCGGTTTGGAAAGAAGAAATTTGGGTGATGTATGCGACGGCGAAGCCGTCAAAATTTAAAGATGACAAGTTTAAAAATTTAAATATTCCCAAAAAAGTAATAATAACCGCTTGGCGTTATCCTGGCAAAAGCCCTGTTCGTGAAGCCATCCCTATCCCCAACGATATTCTGGAAGAACTAAAAAATATAAAATACTAATGAGAAGAATTGGATGTCATGTGAGTATCGCGGGAGGAATTGTGAATGCGCCGGAGAGGGCGGGGGAATTGGGGTGCGAGGTTTTTCAGATGTTTACGAGGTCACCTCAAGGCGGAGCGGCGCCAAAAATTACGCCAGAGATTGAAAAAGAATTTAAGGAACAGATGGAAAAACATGGTCAGAAGGAATGCTATATCCATGCTCCGTACTACATTAATTTTGCATCTTCCAATAAAGCTATTCGCTCGGCATCAGCCAGGGTTATTAGAGAGGAACTTGAGCGGGGCAGTCAAATCGGTGCTAAGTACGTTATGTTTCATCCTGGGAGTGCGAAAGATATGGATCGAGCCGAAGCTCTCAAAATAACCGCCGAAGGCGTGGCGAAGGTTATGAATGGCTATTCGGGCTCAACTGAACTGTTATTAGAGGTCTCGGCCGGCGCAGGGAATGTAATGGGCGATACATTTGAAGAATTGAGAGATATAATCAAAATGAGCGGTTATAATTTAGGTGTTTGTCTGGATACGGCTCACATTTTTGCTAGTGGTTATGACATTAGAACTGAAGAGGCAATGAAGAAAACTTTAACCGATATCTCTAAAACCATCGGCAAGGATTCAATTAAACTGATTCATTCTAACGATTCTAAAATTGATTTAGGTGGTCGTCGGGATAGACATGAGCATATCGGCGATGGCAAGATTGGCCGGGAAGCGTTTGGATATCTAATGTCCACTTTTAATCTTGACTTCATACTAGAGACAGAGCATGATAAAGTAGAAGAGGATATTAAAGCCCTGAAGGATATCAGGGCTAAAATTTCCGATAATTAATTACTAATTTCTAAAAATCCGGGTTCTTGTTTAGAACTTGAGATGATTATAAATTAGATATTTTGCAGATGATGTATTATCCAAATTATCCGGGATACTCGGATAGTGGAATGTGGTGGTTGAGTACACCGATAGGGTTGGGTATTGGTTCTCTTTTCGCGGTGTTTATTTTGTGGAGTTTATTCTGGAAGGGAATGTCCCTCTGGAAATCCGCTCGCCACGGGCACAAATGGTGGTTTATCGCCCTTTTGCTTATAAATACCGCCGGTATTCTGGATATTCTCTATATCTACGTTTTCTCAAAGAGAATGAAGAAGGGCTAAGAGTTAAACTTTTTCAGGAATTTTGTTTTGTAACTTTGATACGAGCCACGCGCGAGCGAGGCTCGTATTTCGTTTAAAAGATTATTAAAGAACCACATATTGTGCATTAGGCACCATCTCTGACCTTTTGCATTTAATTCACGGTCTTCGTTTTTAATCAAAGCCCTAATTTTAGAGCGGGATATTTTAGAGGAACAAGTCAAACAACCGCAACCTTTTTCAATCACTTTTTTGTCGTTTGAAAAAGCGCCTCGGCGAATATCCATGTGACCGGTTTTGGTATAGAGCCGACCGTGACGGGCTTCACGGGTGGGGATGACGCAATCAAAAGTATCAATACCATTATCTATTGCTTCAAAGACATCCGCTACTTTACCGACACCTAATAAATGACGGGGTTTTTCTTCTGGTAAATAAGGAACGACCCATTTCAACATTTTTGAAATTTGTTTTTTAGTGTATGACCCACCAATACCGAAACCGTCAAAAGGCATAAAGCCGATTGATTTAGCGCTTTTAATCCGAAGATCTTTAAATAACCCGCCTTGAACTATGCCAAATAACATTTGTTTTGGATCCCTTGTTTTTAAACATATCTTTGCCCATTTATCTGTAAGCTCAACTGCTTTTCTATTATATTCATAATCATCTAACGGTGAAGTGATCTGGTCAAAGGCAAATATAATATCTGCCCCGATCTTGCTTTGGAGTTTCATGGATAATTTCGGACCCAAAAACGATTTTTCTCCTTTAAAATTAAAATGAACTCCTTTTTGAGTAATCCTAATCTTACTGCGTTTATAACTCGCATCTGGCTTAGAATCGCCCGTCATAAATTTTCCGACTTTATTTTTATCACCAAAAGCCAGCGATAATACTTGAAACCCGCCACTATCGGTCATAGTCGGGATATTTAAACCTAATTTTTGTGTTAAAAATGTGTCTAATTTTTTGTTTTTTTCCGCCAGTTGGCGCATTGACTTATTACTTTGCAACACGGTATCCCAGAGGTGGAAGGTATTGGCAATGACTAGTTGCGATTTTGTTTTGGGAATATCACTTGGTTTGAGATGGAGAAACTTGCCATAAGTCCCAACGAACACATAGGATGGTGTTTTGATGATGCCATGAGGAGTTGTTAAAATACCCAAACGGGCTCTTGTTTGCTTGTCTTTTTTAATGATAGTAAACCCCGCCGTTGAAGAATGATGTGTCTTTTTTATAGTGTTTATCATATATAACGTTATTTTATACTGCTCTTCAACGGCGGGGTAAACATAGTGCGTTATGATATCATGAAAAGCAGATTTTGACTAAGAGATTTGATTTGATATGATTGATGACATGGCAAGCAAAAAAGACAAAATGACAATTGAGGACTTGGCGGGGATGATTGAACGTAATCTTCCCACCAAGGAAGATGTAAAAAAACTTAGATTTGAAATTGAAGGTCAAATTAGTGGATTGAGAAGTGAATTGAAGGACGAAATTTGGGGATTTAGAACCGAGTTAAAAAATGAGATTCAGGAAGTCAAGGTAGAATTAGAGGAAGTTCACGATATTGTTAAAAGGATTGACGGAAAAGATTTGCCGAATCTTAAACGTCGGGTGACCACTATTGAATCAATTATAAAACCTCTTAGAAAATAACTATGACAAAAATCACCATCTACAGCACACCAACTTGCCATTTCTGTCACTTAGCTAAGGAATATTTTAAATCCAAGGGTTGGGAATATGAAGATATAAATGTTGCCGGCAATATTGAAAAACAAAAGGAACTTGTCGCCAAGTCCGGTCAGTTCGGTGTGCCGGTCATCTTGATTGATGGCAAAATGATTATCGGTTTTGACCGCCCCAAAATAAATCAATTAATGGGAGTCAACTAACGGTTAAGAAATATTTTCAATAAAGTACCGATAATCGGCCGGCTCCTGCGGCCGGCCGTCATCTAGACGCTCGCCCCCTCACCAAGCACCAAGCTTCGGGGGTTCGTCAATTGGCTAAAGCAAATTGACCTGCGCGACTTACTTTGTTTGCAAATATTTCTTAATCCGATATCTTATGAAGTTTGAACTGCCAAAACTTGGGTACAGTTATGATGCGCTTGAGCCGTATATTGATGCCAAGACGATGGAGATTCACCATACCAAGCATCATCAGGCCTACATAGACAAACTTAATGCAGTTTTAGAAAAATATCCTGATTTGGGGAGTATGACCATTGAAGAACTTTTGAAAAATCTTGACACTCTCAAGGTGGAGGAAGCTGATCGCACGGCTATTCGTAATCATGGCGGGGGATACCTTAATCATTCTTTGTTTTGGATAATTATGGATCCGTCTAATCAGAAAAATGAATCATTGATTACAGATATAACAGCGACATTTGGTTCTTTAGATGATTTTAAAAAACAATTTACCGATATTGCAACAAAACAATTCGGTTCAGGTTGGGCCTGGCTCGTTCGTGATGAGCAAGAAAAATTGCAACTGTACAGTACTTCCAATCAGGATTCCCCGTATCTTAGGGGTCATACACCATTGATCAGTCTAGATGTTTGGGAACACGCCTATTACCTAAAATATCAAAATCGCCGACCAGAATATATTGAAAACTGGTGGCAGGTGATTAAGTTTATTTAATTCTATTGCCAGGTATTAAACCAGAAACGGTTTTGGAGTTGGTTGGCTTCAAGGGGGAGGCCATAGGAAAGTGGAGCGAAAAATAGGAAGGCAAGGCCGGCAAGGATAATAACCGTCATAAATATTTTTTTACGTTTCGGATGCTGGTCTATGAGATAGGCAAGAGTGAGAATGGCAAAAATAAGAGCCGAGAGATAATGATAGAGGAACATCACCCGACCGATACCAATAAAAGGCAGATAATTTATCACGTAACCGCCTATCAGAATCATGAAGCATGAATCATGAATCATGGATTTCTGACTTGCTTCTTGCTTCTTGTTTCTTGCTTCGACTTCAATATGTTTCCATGCTTTATATTTTCTGCTTACAAAATCAAACAGAGTAGAAATCAATAAGTAAAGAATAGCGACCGTGGAGGCCCACCAGATGAATGGATTACCAATGAGATAAATTTTTGATTGGGTGGGAGTGTCTATGGACGATTGGTTCCAATAATAGATAGGACGAACCATAAATGGCCAGGTGTACCATTGGGAACTATAAGGATGGGTGGCGGTGAGATTTTTATTAGCTGTATACATTTCTGCGTTTAATTCTATAAATTTCTGAAATATATTGAGTGGTTTAAGATTTGAATCATCAGCGTAATCGGAATCCTGAAGAGAGCTTTGGAATTCCGGCGTCATAAAGGCGTCACCATCACCGGATTTAGTAAGGAGAGAAAAATGAATAACAAATATAGAAAAATAAATTGTAAGTGGAATTATTACAAAGAAAACGAACAACTTGGCAATAGCCAATAGTGAGTAGCGAATAGTTAGAGTATTATTTTTTACTGTGTGTATGAGTTCTATTAGCCCAACCAATCCAAGAAAGGCGATACCGGTCCATTTGATAGAAAAAGCAAGACCACCAAAGATAGACATGAGAATTAGGAAGTAGGAATTAGGAATTAGGTCGGAGGAATCCGAAGAGTGAGATCTATATTTGAAATAAAACAAAAGAGAGGCAAATCCAAATAGGAGCAAGAAGGGATCAAGGAGAATAAGGCGTGATTGGGTAAGGAGAGAGTTTTCAAGGGCAATTAACATGCCGGCACCGAATGCTCCTAGGATTGAAAATCCCAGTTCAAGGGCTAAGAGATAAATAATAATCGGTAGCAACATCCCAGCCAACATTGGCAGAAAACGTAAAGCCAGGTATTTATTATCCGGGAATTTTTGACCAATTTCAGCAAAGCTGTATTCTGGGGAAAAATTGAACAATTTTGCGAATCCAGCGATGATAAGCTTGCCTCCAGGTGGATGAATGTCAAAATAGTATTGATGGGTATAATAACCCGAAACAAACTTACCAAAGTGGACTTCATCAAAAACCGTTTCATTGGGTCGGCCGAAAAAAGCAAAGTGGACGGCGATACTAACGAGGATGAGGATAATTATACTTGTCTTCTTGTTCATTATGTCCATAATATAATAAGAAAAGGATTTAGTCATTAGGACTTAGGACCTAGTAACTAAAAACAAGAGAATAATCACTATGTCCTAATCGCTAATTACTATCCACATGTTTGACTTAATTATCATTGGTGGTTCGGCGGCTGCTACGACGGCTGGTGTTTATGCGGCCCGTCGCGGTCTCAATCCCGCCCGACCGGATGACTCCGGTCAGTCGGGCGGGTTTAAAATAATTACCAAAGAATTTGGGGGTGAAGTGGCGACATCGGGTGAAATTGAAAATTGGCCCGGCATTGTTCATACGGATGGCCTATCACTTGCTGAACAATTTAGGGTCCATCTAAATACTAATCATGTTACCCCAGAAGAAGGTGTGGTGGTTTCATCAATTACCAAACAGATTGATGGTAATTTTGTAATTTCTACTGAAGTTGATGGAGAAAAAAAAGAATATACATCTCGAGCCGTTATTGTTACAACCGGCGTTCATCCTAAGGAACTTGGTGTTCCCGGAGAGAAAGAGTTTAGAAACAAAGGTGTTACTTATTGTACAACTTGTGATGGGCCGTTATTTCAAGGTAAAATCACAACTGTTGTTGGTGGGGGCAATTCCGCCCTTGAATCGGCGTTGATGCTGGCCGATATTGCTTCACAGGTCTTTGTTGTAAATAAAAACGACAAGTTTAAGGGTGAACAGATTTTGATTGATAAGCTTAATGCCAGACAAAATGTTAAGATTATTTATCAAGCCAAGACCACGGAAATAAAAGGCGATTCAGCAGGCGGACTTGTTTCTGAATTAGTGTATACTGATTCAAGTGGGGTATTACAAACTTTAAAAACTGACGGCGTATTTATTCATATCGGTATGGTTCCAAATTCTGGAATTGTACCCGAAGATATTTTGAAAGATAAATTTGGTCAAATTATTGTTGATGATCATTGTGCCACAAATATCCCGGGGTTATTTGCCGCCGGTGACGTGACTGATGTCCCATTTAAACAAATCGTAATTGCCGCCGGCCAAGGATGTATTGCTACCCTGTCCGCAGTAGAATACCTCAATAGAAAGTAATTAATATAATTAGAACTTAGAAAAAATAAAAAACTAAGTACCAATAACTAATTCCTAAATACTAATTTATGATTTATATAGGAGCTGACCACAGAGGATTCGAACTAAAAGAAAAGTTAAAAGAGTTTTTTGATGAGCTTAATTTTGAATATGAAGATGTAGGTGCATTAGAACTTAATCCTGATGATGACTATCCGGAATTTGCTTTGAAAGTTGCTAAGAGTATTGACGACCATGAAGACCGAGGGATTGTTATTTGCGGTTCAGGGGTGGGTGTAGATGAGGTGGCTAATAAGGTTTCGGGTGTTCGTTGTGGCCTGGCTATTAACAAAGAACAGATTAGAGCTGCCCGCCACGATGATGACATAAACGTTCTTGCTTTGGCTTCCGATCATACTTCCGAAGAGGACGTGAAAGATATTGTTAAAATATTTTTGGATACTGATTTTTCCGGCGAAGAACGCTATAAACGTCGGATTCATGAAGTGGAAAACATAGAAGAAGAGTATTAGGACAGCTAGAACTAACCTTTTCGCCCCAGACCCGGGGAACCATTCGCCAGCCGGCGGACCGACGGTTCCCCCGCAAGCGGGACCCCTTCCGCTACTGGGTCAAAGAGTAGGTTCTTCCTTCAAACATGAATTTAGAGGGGTTACATATTAAGGGTGATATCACGACCGCTGATGCGGATCGTGTTCGTTATTCTCATGATGCGAGTATTTTTGAAGTTAAACCGGAAGTCATCATTTATCCCAAGGATAGTGAAGATGTAAAAAATCTCGTGAGATGGGTTGGGGAGCATAAGGCCGAACAGCCCTTCGACGATGCTCAGGGTAAACCCGAAATTTCATTGACTGCTCGTTCGGCCGGTTCAGATATGTCCGGCGGACCACTGAATGATTCTATTATTCTTGATTTCACTAAGTATTTTAATCATGTTTTGGAAGTAGGCAATGAATATGCAGTGACGGAACCCGGTGTGTATTATCGGGATTTTGAAAAGGAAACTTTGGCTAAGGGTTTACTCTTGCCTTCCTATCCCGCTTCTAGGGAAATATGTGCGATGGGTGGTATTGTTGCCAACAATTCTGGCGGTGAAAAATCTCTGGCATATGGAAAGACCGAGAAATATATTGAGGAATTAAATGTTGTTTTATCTGATGGTAATGAATATGTTTTCCGATCCCTGACTCCTGAAGAATTGGAAATTAAAAAATCCCAAAATGATTTTGAAGGCCAGATTTATCGAGAGATGCATGCTCTCATCGAATCCAATTATGATGCGATTCAAAAAGCGAAACCGGATGTTTCTAAAAATTCTGCCGGTTATAATTTGTGGGATGTTTTAGTGCCTATAAATGAACTTGATCCCGTACGAAGTCGCGCTCGCGACTCTGTCGCGAGTCCAAAGGACCGTGGCGCGGCTACTTCGTACGGGATGAATCTGAATAAATTATTTGTCGGTTCGCAGGGTACCCTTGGTCTAGTCACTAAAATAAAATTTAAACTCATTAAACCTAAAAAGTATTCAAAACTTTTGGTTATCTTTTTGAATGATCTTGCTCCTCTTGGTGATTTGGTTAATGAAGTGATGCAGTTTAAACCCGAAAGTTTTGAGACCTATGATGACCAGACACTAAAACTAGCTATTCGATTTTTGCCGGATCTTATAAAAAAAATGAAAGGCAGTGCCTTGTCTTTATTCTTTGAATTTACACCGGAAGCGATAATGATTCTGACTGGTGGTCTGCCAAAACTGGTCCTGCTCGCAGAATTTACAAGTGATGACGAATCGGAAGTTGATGAAAAATTGGCAAAGGTGCAGCAAATTGTTGAGTCAAAATTTAAAGCCAAGACCCATATTACTAAAGATTCCGAAGAAGCGGAAAAATACTGGACTATTCGCCGTGAGAGTTTTGCTTTGTTACGAAAACACGTTGGGGATAAACACACAGCACCGTTTATTGATGATGTGATCGTTCATGTTGACCAGTTGCCGACATTTCTCCCTAAACTTAACCAATTAGTCGGTGAATATCCCGGATTAACTTACACCATTGCCGGCCATGCCGGTGATGCAAATTTTCATGTTATCCCGTTGATGGATTTTCATAACGAAGCCAATCGTCAAGCTATCCCCGAATTGTCTGAAAAGGTCTATGATTTGGTTGTTTCATTGCACGGTTCAATTACCGCTGAACATAATGACGGGCTGATTCGTACACCTTACCTTGGAAAAATGTATAGTCCGGAAATTATAGAATTATTTAAAAAAACCAAACAAATATTTGATCCGCAAAATATTTTTAATCCGCGCAAAAAAGTCGGTGGAACATTACAATACTCACTGGCACATATTTCAAAAGAATGATTCAAATTTTACCCGCTATTCTGGCTGAGACACCGGAACAATTCAAACAGATGGTGGAAAAGGTCTCTCCTTTTGCGTCTGTCCTGCATCTGGACACATCTGATGGAGTTTTTACAGATACTAAATTTATTGGCCCGGATGTCCTGGCATCTTCACCGGCAAATATTGAATGGAGTGCACATTTGATGGTTCAAAATCCTGAAAATATTATTTTGTCCTGGCTGGATCTGCCGAATGTTAAAAGGATTATTTTCCACATTGAGACCACTGACCCCGCTCTTGTCCACAAGGACGGGGTAAACAAAACTCAAGAAATCATTGATACTGTACACAATGCCGGGAAGGAGATAGGGATTGCGTTAAATCCAGAGACCAACATAGAAGCGGTGGAACCATTCATGGAGCAGGTTGATTTTGTCCAATTTATGTCAGTCCATCCCGGTCAGTATGGTGCAGAGTTTCTGCCTGATGTTCTGAATAAGGTCAGTGATTTTCATATTAAACACCCAAATGTTAAAATAGCGATTGACGGAGGAGTTAATCCTGAACGGATACCGGCAATGCAAAAAGCGGGCGTTTCAATTTTTATCTCCGGAGGATATATTATGAATAGCGATAATCCTGAAAAAGCAATCGCAGAACTGAAGGATAGATTTCGTTAAGAATTAGTCCTTTGCCCCAGACCCATGAAACCAGTCCCGTCGGTTTCCCCAGCTTCGCTGGGACCCCTTCCGCTACTGGGTCCAAGGACTAATTTTTAACTACAACATATGCGTTATGACGTAATCACAATTGGTTCGGCATCACGAGATGTCTTTTTGAGTTCGCCAGATTTTAAAATAATCAATGGCGGGGAAACAATGGGGCAGATATTAGGGTTGCCTTTGGGTTCAAAAATTGAAGCGAAGAAAATTGTTTTTGCCACCGGAGGGGGTGGAACCAATACTGCTGTTACTTTTGCTCGTCAAGGATTTAAAACTGCTTGTATCAGTATTGTCGGGAATGATTTAAACGCCACGGCAATCCTGGAGGAATTGGCCAGCGAGAGTGTGGATACCAGCTTCTTTCAAAAACATATTGATGATATGACTGCATACTCTGTTATCTTGGTGCAAGACGGTGGAGAACGTGTAATTTTGTCATACAAGGGCGAAGGTCAACATTTTGAATCTTCACAGATTTCATTTGAACAACTTGAGGTTCACCCCGCCTCTGAAACAGGCGGGGCAAGTTGGCTTATGCTTGGAAGTTTAGGCGGACATTATGACCTTATAGAAAAAACATTAAATTGGGCGACTGATAAAGGTATTAAGATTGCAACCAATCCCGGTTCCAAAGAATTAGAATTAGGATTAGAAAAATTAAAACCGTTGCTTAAGCGATGTGCAGTAGTATCAATGAATCAAGAAGAAGCGGCGGGGTTGTTAGGACTAGAATCTGATAAAGAAGAAGAAATATTTAAAGCTATGGATGAAATTGTAAACGGGATTTTTATTATGACCAAAGGCCATGATGGTGTGGCGGTGTCTGACGGTAAATCAGTGTACCGCGCGGGCGTACCGGATTCGCCGATTGTGGAACGAACAGGAGCAGGGGATGCGTTTATATCCGGTTTCGTGGCTGAATATTCCCGTTCAGGCGATATTGTGAAATCAATTCAATTGGCGACCGCCAATTCTTCGTCAGTGGTAACTCAATATGGAGCCAAGGCCGGTATTTTAGAAAAAGGGAATACGGGTCTGTGGCCGTTAGTAGAAGTAACAATAAGTAATAAGCAAAAAGTAATAAGCAAAAAGTAATAAGTATGACAAATCGAAGTGAAAACTTCCAGAAAAGATCCTTCGACTTTGCAAAAAATGTTATTCGGCTTATTAGATCTCAAATTTGCTTTTGACTTTTACCTTAATTATGGATTCTTATCAAAAAATAGCCCGAATTTTAAACACATCACCAGAGGCGTTGCAGGATTTGGATACAAAAATGATTGTTGTGACAGGAAAACAGGGTGTTATTGATAAAGTTGCTAAACAAAACGACGAAACGGTTGGTCGCGTTCTTGAGGACTTAGGATTAACCCGTCAGTCAACCGCCGAAGAGGTCTATGATACTTTGACAGGAAAATTAATTGAAATTGATAAAAAATTGTTTGAATTGCTTGGACGACCAGATTTATCTAATCTATCCTCTGATTCAAGCAAAATACAAAATACGGCTTTTCAAGTTTTTACTCCTCCCCAAGGTCTATTTATTAAAAAAGAAAAAGTAGCCGAACTGCTGGCAAAGCAACCACCCCAGTCATTACTGGACCATTTTGATTATCAGAGTGTGGAGGAGTTGCTGGAGAAAGAAGGTTTTGCTTCCGTCGTGGCGGCTTTGCGATTTACCCAAACATCCGAATGGATGCGTCAATTTTTTGATGTGGCTTATGCCGATTTAAAACCGGAAGATTTTGAGAATAGAGATGTAGAAATTAAAGTTCTGGATATTAAATGGCTTACTATCGCTCAAAAATTTATGGGCAAAAAATTTCATAACGTCAGTCATCTAAAAGAATTTGGAATAATTTTTATCAGTCCCGATCCGATTGATATGCCCGGGGAGACATTACGGATGTTTATTTTGTTGTTACATTATCTACATGAAGTCCCGTTTTATTCCGGTCTTTTCAGGAAATTTTTAAATGATTCTGATTTTGTAGCGAAACTTCAGTCGTTATTGCGAGGGGATGTGCTTGAAGAATCTGAAATATTAAAAATAAAATCTAAAAAATCTGCGGTGTGGTTGATTATTCAACGGTATCTAGCAAAAGATGATATTTATGATCCGCGTCTCGCCATGCAGCATATCAGTCCTGAAGCGGAACATTGGTATCGGGTAGCTAATAATTTCGGGAAACTCGCCGAGGTTATGGGTGACAAGGAAGAAAAGTTCAGTATTTCATATTGGACAGAACTTGATCATGTTGGTGATTTCTTTAAAAATAAAGAAGGTGTTGATACTCTAGTCAGCTTTGATGTGGTAGATTTGATTATGTCCTTAGTTAAACAAGGCGAGATTAAATACCTCTATCATCAACAAGAAGCGATGTGGAATCATATTTTTTCCGAATATATGGGTCGGGACACAATGAATAAATTAACCGAAGAAAACATTATTAAAGGATTTATAGAACTTTAAAAAGCAAAACAGTATTACCCTTCTGGGTACGCGTCAAAATCCTGCTGGATTTTGCGCTCACTCTCGCGCCATCGCGCTCCGAAAGCCCCTTCAGGGCAACACTATTTTGCTTTTAAAAAATTATGACATTAAACGACTATTTAAAAAAAGCTCGAGAAGGAAGATATGCTATCGGACATTTTAATTTTGCGACGGAAGATGTTTTGAAGGCGATTGTGGCGGGAGCGAAAGAGGCCGGCGCGACGTGTGTTATGGTCGGGACGTCGGAGGGCGAAGCGGAGTTCGTTGGTCTTAAAGAAGCGGTGGCGTTGGTTCGAGCGGTGGCTGATGATATGCAGTTTCCTGTATTTTTGAATGCCGACCATTTTAAATCATTTGAGAAATGCAAAGAAGCAATTGATGCCGGATATGATTCTATAATTGCCGACCCCGTCAGAAGCCGCTCCGTTTCGGCTGTCTCAGGACAGCCTGCTTCTAACGGGGCAAGTGGTCTTGGTTTTCAAGAGAGAGTAGATATTACACGACAAGTTGTTGAATATGCCCGTTCTGTGAATCCGGCCATTTCTGTGGAAGGGGAGCTTGGATATTTGAAGGGCTCGTCAGAAGTTCAGACAAAAATTGAAATTAGTTCGGCAGATTATTCAAAACCTGAAGAGGTGGCTGATTTTATTACCAAAACGGGAGTAGACCGAATGGCTGTGGTTTTTGGTAATATCCATGGCATTGTCACTGATCAAGAAGAAAAACTGGATATTGAACATTTTTTAAAAATAATAGCGACCGCGCCACAACCCTATTATGTTTTACACGGTGCGTCAGGATTAAAAGATGAAGACATTAAATTAGTTATTCAAGCCGGTATTACAAATATCCATTTCAATACAGAACTTCGGGTAGCTTATCACGATAAACTGAAAGAGGAATTTACCGACCCATCTACTTCGTCTGAGACCACTCCCTACAAATACCTCGCTCCCGCCGCCGAAGAAGTCAAAAAATTAGTGATGGCAAAAACTCGCTTGTTTATAGGTCGTTAATATCCCTCCACCCCAACCCCCGACTTAATTATCCGTAAAATTGTACTAGCGTCACTTGGAGTACACTCTTATCCCCAGACCCAGGGAACCAGTCCCGTCGGTTCCCCTAAAGGGACCCCCTCCACTACTGGGTCTAAGAGCATACCCCAAGTGACTTAGAGTG
The DNA here is from genome assembly GCA_001794025.1 of Candidatus Yanofskybacteria bacterium RIFCSPHIGHO2_01_FULL_41_21. Lineage (GTDB taxonomy): Bacteria > Patescibacteriota > Minisyncoccia > 2-02-FULL-40-12 > GWA2-44-9 > 2-01-FULL-41-21. Next base: position 59,241 of record MGJA01000013.1, read on the forward strand.
AAATTACTCTGCGACTTCTCGCTTAGGGTTAGGGTGTTAGTCGCTATTTAATCCGTATTTTTGCTTTTCTTGCGGATTTTTTTTAATGTGATATAATCTTGGCTACCAATCAAAGGTAAATTCCCCTCTCAAGTGCAACTTTCAGTAGTAGCTTCTCTCTGTTTCTCTTTTAATATACCGGATACTTGTGCTACCT
>MGJA01000014.1 GCA_001794025.1 Candidatus Yanofskybacteria bacterium RIFCSPHIGHO2_01_FULL_41_21
AGGTAGCACAAGTATCCGGTATATTAAAAGAGAAACAGAGAGAAGCTACTACTGAAAGTTGCACTTGAGAGGGGAATTTACCTTATTCTTACTTTTTAATTATACACCTATTCTATTAAAAAGTCAATAGTGCAGAATTGGTAACAGGATGCTAGGATATTAGAGTTATAGGTCTCTAGATTTTGCGGATTAGATTCCTAAATTTCCTAGACACCTAACTTCCTTTCTTATGAAACTAATAATCGGTATCGGCAATCCGGACCCGCAGTATCAACAAACACGGCATAACGTCGGATTTATGTTTTTGGATTATTTAGCTGAGAAAGTAGAGGCCAACAATCTTGTCGAAGATAAAAAATCAAACGCATTGGTCTCAAAGTCAAAGATAGAAAAAACTCCGGTTGTATTAGTCAAACCCCTTTGTTATGTAAATAAATCGGGTGAAGTAGTGGCTAAGTTGGCCAAATTTTATAAAATCAAACCGAAAGACGTTATTATTGTTCAAGACGACTTGGATATTGAATTTGGGGCATTCAAAAATTCGTTTGAAAAAAACTCCGGAGGGCACAAGGGTATTGAATCGGTTATCAAGTCCTTGAAAACAAATAAATTTTATCGACTAAGAATTGGCACTTCAGTCCGAGCACTTGAAAAAGCCCGCGAACAGTCGGATAAAAAACGGGATGCTTTCGTAGTAGATTTTGTCCTGGCCAAATTCACCCCCAAAGAACAGGATGTCATCAAAAAGATGTTTCCAAAAATTTACGAACGCCTAGTTATGTTGCTGAAGCAATAGATTTTAGCTGGCTAGCTGATTAGCTTACTAAAAATCAAAACCCGCCAGTAAGGCGGGTTTTGATTTTGAATTTCTAATAAGCTAAGAAGCTAATGAACTAGTAAGCTACTTGCTGTCTTCTCCGATTCTCTTCTTAAGATGGCCAACCATCTCTTCGGCATGACGAGCGCCACCAAGACCAAAGGAGAGACCTAAGGCCAATGCGGTCGCGGCAATCAAACCAGTGATGACAATCTTAATAATATCATCGGCTACCTTCAATTGACTCAAAGCAATGAGCAAACTGAATGTAAATACAGCCCACTTGGTTAAAGCGCCAAGTAAATTCGCCGAAGCGAGACCGGCGGCTCTGACTGAACCTTGAACCATATTTTCCAAGAATTTCGCGACCAAAATACCAATAAGTAAAATGATGGCGGCGATAATAACATTTGGAATGTAGTAGACAACGCTCTGAAGGAAGTTCGTAACCTCGGTCAACCCTAAGATATTAGTGGTGGCCATAAGGAACACGATAATGAAGAACCATTTTATAAGTTCATAAAACAATTTCGGCGTGTCCAAACGAAAACCGCTACGTTCCCAAGCGCGTCGGAATCCAACTTTCGTTAAGGCGTTATCAACGTGTAAAATCCGGACAACATGATAGGCAAGCTTGCCGAGCAATACGGCGATAATCCAGCCAATCAAAAATACGACTAAGGCAGCGATGAAGCGGGGTATAAAACCAGCCACACCTGTCCATAGCGTAAGCAAAGAACCCTGAACGATATCAGATGCTTGAAATACTTCTAACATACAACACCTCCATTCATAGAAATTAACCTACAACTAACGACTAATAACCTACAACTCAATCTTGTTATCAGTTGTAAGTTGTCGGTTGTTGGTCTAACCCAATTATATCATTTTTAAGTAAACAAATAACCAATTGTGTTGATATCTTCTAGACAATTGGCGGGGTTTCCAGCTTTTGGATTTCCTCACCGGCTGACGATTCGCCAATTTCAATGACATTTTTGACGCGATCAACCATGAGCGAGAGACGTTTTTCGGAGTCATCATAGGCCGATTTGGTATTGCTAATGTGTTTACCCAGACGACTGAAGTCATCGGCCAGTTTACCGCCATCGGTGGAAATGCGTTCCAAGCGTTTGATAATATCCTTCGTTTGTTTGGAAAATTCAACGTCTTTAAACCAGTGACGAATGGCAGACACCGAAAGAGCAAAGGTATTGGGCGAGACCAGGAAAACTTTCTTGGTTCGGGCGTAGTTTGCAATATCAACGTCTTTTAAATTATTAATCACTTCATAATAGACCGTCTCGGCCGGGATATACATGATAGCTAAATCGGTCGTCCCCTCCGATGGCAAGAGATACTTGGTTGAAATCTCGTCAATTTTCTTTTTCACATCTGAATAAAATTGTTTACGATAAATATCTTTTTGGATATCGTTTTCAGCATTGACCATTTTTTCAAAATTTTCCCAATTGAATTTGGAATCAATCGGCAAGAGCAAACCATTAGGCAAATTCAGCACGGCATCTACGGCTTCACCGGATTTAAAATAATGCTGGAGTTCATACATGTCTTTAGAAAAATACTGATTGAGAGCCGCTTCAAGAGACGACTCTCCCCAAATCCCCCGTAACTTTGGCGATTTAAAAATATCCTGAAATGATGAAACCGTTTTCACTGATTCATGCATCTGTTTCATTCCCTCTTGAATTTGGGTCATATTCTGGGTAAAACTCTGGACCTGTTGACTGACCGTCAAAGTTGCCCGTTCGGAGGCCTGCCGACTTCTTTCAAGTTGTTCATTAATCCCCTCGCGATTTTGAGTCAATTGAGCGCTGACAATCTGTGATAGTGCGTCAAAGCGTTGATGAAGCACCAGATATTTTTCATCCGGTTCTGCTGATTTTTTACGCCCTTGCATCATCATATATAGATTGATACCAAGCATGACCATCGTGGCCAAAGATACAATCACCGCTAAAACAACAAGGGAGTTCATATCCTAAATTTAACACAATTAAACAAACCTGTGGACCGTACCAGATTCGAACTGGTGACCTCCTCATTGCAAATGAGGCGCTCTACCAACTGAGCTAACGGCCCCTGGTACTTTAACTTGTGGGTGCGGAAGGAATCGGACCTTCGGCCTCGTTCTTATAATCAGAAGCGAGAAGCAAAATGAATTTATGGTGGGTGCGGAAGGAATCGGACCTTCGGCCTCGTTCTTATCAGGAACGCGTTCTACCACTGAACTACGCACCCATAAGATTCATTTTGTTCGAGCGACTCGATTATACAACGTATCAGGAACGCGTTCTACCACTGAACTACGCACCCATCTTTGTCTTGAAATGGTAGCAAAAAGTTTACTTTTCTTCAAGGTAAAATCCTAAAACCAAATATCTACTTGACTCTAATGAATAAAATATTTTATCTTCGCTCCTTGCAAAATTTACCCATCCATGTTAGGATAGGTAAATCCTAAGTGGATTGGTTAACTTGTTTATATGAAGACAACCGCCACTACAACTCCGCAGGAATTAGACAGGGTCAATAAGGCCTTGAAGAAAAAATTCCTAAACAAAAAACTGGTACTCGGGAGTGGCTCTGTGCCTGCAAAAGTCGTCTTCGTCACGGAAATCCCCGGCCCGGACGAAATGCGCGAATCCCGCCCTCTGACCGGCCTTTCCGAGAAGATGCTCCATCAGGTTCTAAAATCAATCGGAATTGATAAGAAAAAAATTTACGTCACCAGCGTTGTAAAGTATTCGGCTCTACCCGGCAAGATTCTTTCACCCAAAGAAATTAAGTCCCATATTCCTTTTCTTAAAGAAGAAATCAAAGCCCTCAATCCGCAAGTCGTCGTCACTTTGGGTATGTCGGCTTTAAATGGTATCGGCTTGCGCCAACCACTTGATAATGTTCACGGCCGAACTTTTAATTTCGGAAGTTATGAGTTAATCCCAACCTTCCATCCCAATCACGCCATAAATGATCCCCAAGTTAAACTCCATATGACCAACGACTTATCTAAACTTAAAGAACTCCTAAAGAAACCGGTTGTAGAATAACCCCGCCACGGCGGGGTTATTTCTTTCTTGAGATTACCTTCCTCACGGCCAACTTTATTGATTCAACTCCTAATCCACAGACCTCAATTAATTCTTCGGCTGTACCGGATTCGCCAAATCTATCTTGAAGACCGATAAATTCTTGAGACACGGGAAAATTTTTAGACAAAAGTTCAGCCACAGCTGATCCAAGACCACCGGCAACTTGATGTTCTTCCACCGAAACAACTGCGCCGGTTTTTTGGACCGCCTCTATTATTGTTCTTTCATCCAAAGGTTTCACAGTATGAGAATTGATGACCATACATTCAATCCCTTCTTTAGATAATTCTTCAGCGGCAATAAGCGCATTATATAAAAGCATCCCGCAACCGATAATGGCAACGTCGGTACCATCACGGAAAACAATTGCCTTACCAATTTCAAATGGTGTTTCAGGGGTAGTAAATACCGGCGACTTCTCTCGTCCAAAACGAAGATATGTTGGCGAACCATTATTAGCTGAAGCGACTGTTGCTTTTTCGGCCTCAATCGCGTCGCAAGGCACAATAACAGTCATATTCGGCAAAACCCGCATTAAAGCAATGTCTTCTAATGCTTGATGGGTAGCGCCATCAGGCCCGACCGAGATACCGGCATGATGGCCCGCAATCTTAACCGGAACATTATTAAGGGCGATATTTGTCCTTATTTGCTCATTATTCCGACCGGGACTGAACGTAGCATATGAGGATATAAAAGGAATCTTTCCGTAGTTAGCTAACCCTGAAGCAACCGTCGCCAGATTTTGTTCCGCTACGCCAATTTGAATAAACCTCTCCGGAAATTTATTTTTGAAAGCTTCCGCCCGAGTGGATTCGGTTAAGTCAGCGCATAAAACAACCACTCGTTCATCTTTTTCTCCCGCCGAAACCAAACCCTTCCCATATCCATCTCGAATAGGCACCATTTCTGGCTTAGACAAATCAGAAATTAATTTTGCTTCAGGATTAATCATAAAAACATAAATAAATTACAAATTCCAAGCCCCAAATCCCAAATAATTTCCAAAAATCTAAACTCAAATTTTGAATTTAGGATTTATTTGGAGTTTGGAATTTGGAGTTTGATATTTACTATTTCTGTACTGGACACGTATCACAGTGCTTATCCCCACAACAACACTTGCAACCACCTCTTGCGGTCTTTGAAAGCAAAAATAATACTATAACCACCCATGGCCAATAACTGGGATTAAATCCCCAAAATGGATCTGTTTTCAAAACAGACCAAAAGAATGTTCCTCCCTCGGGCCACCAACTGGACCAGAAAAACAAAATACCCGAAACCCATGCCAACACCGCCATTACTTTCATAACTATGTGATGCGGACATCGGCAATTTTGGCTACTCATCATATAACAACACCTCCGTTCAAATTCATCATATTATTGATGTTCAGATTTAATTTTACCACCTAACGTTCTTAGTTCATCTAAAAATTTCTTGGCTTCTTCCGGTTTGGGTGGTTTGCCGTGCCAATTATAATCAAATTCAATTTCACGGATCCCTTTTCCGGGAATGGTGTGAGCAATAATCACGGTCGGTTTTTCAAAAATAGCTTTCGCCTCTTCAATAGCATCTACAAATGCTTCTATATTATGGCCGTCGCATTCCAAGACGTGCCAGTTAAATGCCTCATATTTTGCTCGTAAATTCTCCAACGGCATAATGTCTTCCGTAAATCCGTCAATCTGGATATTATTCCTGTCTATAATCCCCGTTAAATTTGAAAGTTTATTTTTACCCGCAAATAGAACCGCTTCCCATGTTACGCCGGAATCATGTTCTCCATCAGACATGGCGCAATAGGTACGAAATTTTCTTCGGTTCGCCGAATCCTCTGGCGAAGGCGACTGCCAATCCATTCGCGCGCCATAGGCAATACCGCAGGCCTGCCCAAGACCGGAACCCAATGGCCCGGAAGTTGTTTCAACTCCCGGCAATCTCTCTCTTTCGGGATGACCTTGCAAACGCGAACCAAATTTACGAAGCGTCTTTAATTCTTCAACAGGAAAATACCCCGCCATCGCCATAGAAACATAGCGAATTGGACAAATGTGACCATTAGATAAAATAAATCGGTCTCGGTTGGGCATATCAGGATTCTTGGGATCGTGATTCAAAACATGAAAATACATGGCCGTAAAAATATCCGCCATCCCCATCGGCCCCGCCGTATGCCCCGACCCCGCTTCAGTCAACATCTCAATCAAAAGCTCTCGGGCTTCGTTGGCTTTGATTTCCAATTCTTCTATTTTTGACTCGGAAATATAATTACTCATTGAATAGCGTATTTACGGGCAACCAGATTCATGAACGGAAGGAAATAATTTTCTAAACTAGATAAAATCGTGCCATATTCCTTTCCACCCAGTACCCCGTCACAAAATACCTCCTTCAATCGTCCCAATTCTTGTGAGCGATTCCGCCAACGAGAATCTTCAAGAGTCAAATCAATCAATTCCAAAGCTCTGGCTACGGCGCCATTAAAGCGAATGTCGTCTTTATCTTGCCACTTAGCCGCTCGACCTACTTCTGAACCAATATTTGCCATCTGTTCGGCCAGTGGAAGTGTGTGCCAACGATTTTCAGATACATTACTCATACGATAAGTTTATGGACGATATTTTTTATTTTATCCTGTATTTCTAAAGAATCCACGCCCCGAGTCCGATTCCCAAGATCGGGCTTTAAATTAATCATGGAATCAAATTCAATCATATCATCCCCCGTCTTTTCGGGATATAAGTTAATGCCCCAAATATCTTTACCCTTGGATTGAAACTGCTCAACTAACTTTAATGCTTCGTCTATGTGTAACTCCCCGCCCAAAACCATAATACCTTTTTCTATGTCCACCGCGCCTTTTACCAAATCGCCATAACGCTCCAAAGCGATCCCCTTAAGCTCATTTCTAGAAATAGGTTGCTCAATAATATAAAGTTCGGACATAGTTATGATTCTTCAATTTTACTTTCAGAAATATATTGGGACATTAACTTCTAAATTAAAAGTTGAAAAATTTTAAAATAAGCTAAATATAATATTGCGGCTAAACCGACCCAGAAAAACACAAAACTAAGTATTTTATTTTTCAATAATTTTACAACAACCACACTTATCGCAATCCACGATATTAAGATAAGCAGCGTAGAATTAAAAGAAAACTCAAAAAAAAGCAGTGACGCAACAATTAACTCTACTAAAGCAAATACTGCTCTATTTGTTAGTTTATTTTGTGATGTATCAGCCTGCTGTATATACCCTGATGGAATAGTCTGTTTTTTTATGAATAGTTCTCCTAACAAGAGGTAAAACGATAAAAAACTTATGGTAAATATTATTGGGATCATAAAAACAAGCTCTCCACCAAATGTATTTCCAGGACCAACATAAGACAGATAAGCCGGAACAAAAAAATAAACAATAACGCAGGCCAGAGCTCCTGAACCTAAAAAAATAAATATATTAAATTTAATATTCATTTATAAATTACCCGCTACTTTTAATACATGTTGAATCAATGAATTAGTATACCCAAACTCGTTGTCATACCAGGAATAGACACAACAAAGATCGCCATCAACGACTTTGGTGAGATTTAAATCGGCCACGGCGGCGTGGGCCTCACCGATGATGTCCGATGAAACAAGCTGTTCGGTTGTGGTTTTAAAAATTCCCTGCCAGCGCGGTTCGGATTCGGCTGTCTTTAATATAGAATTAATTTCTTCAACCGTTGTTGGTCGTTCGGATATAAAAGTGATGGCTGAAATGGAACCGCTGGCAACCGGCACCCGCAAAGCAATTCCATCAAACTTGCCGGCCAGTGACTTAACCGCCCGAGCCACGGCAATCGCCGCCCCCGTTGTAGATGGCGTAATATTGACCGCTCCAGCCCGTCCTCGACGAAAATCCGAACCCTTGGTCGGTCCATCTACTAATGATTGGGTAGCGGTGTAACCATGGGTTGTATTCAAAAAGGCCTTCTTGACGCCAAGTTTTTCGGAAAGTATTTGCATTACCGGCGATGCTGAATTCGTCGTACAAGAACCATTAGATGAAATAGAACATGTCTTTAAATCCTCTTCGTTTACCCCCATTAGTACTGTTCTACCGTCGGCCGGAACTTGTGGTGAGTTTACCGAACCATCTTCATCTTTGGCCGGCGCAGTAATGACAACGTGTTTCGCTCCTGCCTGCTTATGAACTTCGGCTTTTTCATAACTCTCAAAGACGCCCGTTGATTCAATAACAATATCTACACCAAGTTGGCCCCATGGCAATTTGGTTACATCCTTTTCCTGAATAAAAGTATATTGTTTCCCATCCACTATTAACTTACCATCCGCAACCGAAACTTCTTTATCATAACTTCCATAAACCGAATCATGCTGTAAGAGATATGCCAAATCATTCAAGTCCCCAAGATCATTGATGGCGACAATCTCAAGACCGGCTCCGGCAACTGCTGGAGTAATCGCCAGTTTAAAAAACGCCCGTCCTATCCGTCCAAATCCGTTTATTGCTATTTTTGCCATTGTAATATTAGTTTAACAAATAGATAAATAAGTACCAGTGTATATTAAGTGTATATTAATAGATGAGTCGAAAAGATTGTCTATGTATTAAGCAAGGACCAAACTTATTTAACGCATCTTGATGTGCTTTAGTGCTATACCCCTTGTGTTGTTCAAACCCATAAGCTGGAAATTGCTTGGCGTATCGTTTCATCATCTTGTCTCGATAAACTTTTGCAATGACGGAAGCACAGGCAATGGCAAAGATTTTTTGATCCCCTTTTACGATTGCCCTCTGATCAAATTTCAAATTTTCAATCTTTTTATTACCATCCACTAAAACTATCGCCCGAGAATTTTTGGAAGAGACATTTTTTACTGCTCTTCGCATCGCCAACCGGGTCGCCTGATAGATATTTATGGCATCAATTTTTTTAGGATAACAAACTCCAAGTTTATAGTTCTGCCCTGAAAGTTCTTTAGCGAATTTTTCTCTTTGTTGGGCAGATAGCGACTTTGATTCTTTTAATCCTCTAAATTTACCCGGCAAATTTTTATAAAATTCATTTGAAAAAGAGATAGCGCAAACTACGACCGGCCCGGCCAAACATCCCACCCCGACTTCGTCCACTCCGATTATCTGATTATAATCAGTTTTTAACAAATTACGCTCAAATATGGTTTGGGGTGATTTCATGCCCTTAATTATACCAGCAACTGTGGATATCCTAAAGGTCTATATTTCCACTATTAAACCCGGATTTAGTAGCTATCCTAATGGTAAAAATGGAAAATTATCTGTCCTATATAAGGTTTTATATACATTCATAAATATTAATAAAATTACTTATATTTTTATTTATTTTGACTAGATCTATCTTTGTTTTTTAAATAAATACTTAAGACCATCCGAATTTCAGTTTTCATCGTTCACTCTGTTGTTTAGCAATAAATCATAGTTATATAAGGCCTATTGTCTTGATCTTGACCTAGATTTTAGACAAATATCTTTGTCTAAAATCTAGACATGGATTATACTTAGGTCATCAGATTACTCGCTAATTACTTCGCATATCGTAGCATATCGTAGTATCACGAGATCATCTGATTACTTGGATAGCGTTCTTTGACACCTCTGTGTACTGAATGGAACTTTTGTTTTCTCAATGAACAAACCATTCGGCAACAACAATTCTACTCTCGCATCCGAATCAATAATACCTGATGGCTATTTATCGTTAAAAGATCTGGCGATAAAGTATGGCTATACCGCAGACCATATTGGTTGGCTTGCTCGCACAGGAAAAGTAGCCGCAATTAGGTCTGGGCCAAAGAACGATTGGTATGTTCGCGACATATCACTTGCTCAATATGCCCAAGCATCAAGGGCTTCCGGAGATTATCTTCCCCTTTTAACTTTAGCCCAGCAGTTTGGCTACGCCAAAGATTATCTCGGATGGCTTGCCCGCACCGGTAAGATTGATGCCATTAAATCTACATCGGGACAATGGTTTGCCCGTGAGATGTCTGTTCGTACGTATTACGCCGATGCTAAGAGAAAATTTGTTGAACCGAATTTTGTTCAAGAAACAAATGTTTCCGAATTAATATCAATTCCGGTTCCGACTATTCCAGTCGAGAACCGAGAATCCTCGATTCCGACTCCGTCGGAAATCGGGACTGTTCTTTACAACGAAAGTTCCAGTAGTACGCAAGCGCAATCCAAGCGCATCAATACCGCTTTTAAATACAGATACCCTCTGATTTTAGGCGGTATTTTAGTTTTCATGAATCTTGGGTCACTTTTTAGTAATATGCAAAGTGGATCTTTTAATAACCTCAAAGACATCCCCTCCTATCTCCCCAACCTTTCAATCCCCATAACAGATCTCCAACAATCCAACTTCTTCACCACTCTTAGAGATGGTTTCCTAAGTTTGTTTAAAAAAGACCAATCAGTCCCAAGTATCATGGTCGCCGATAATCAAGAGTCCTCTCTCCCGACTTTGTCACCGACTCCATCGGTGTCTCAAAGTCGAGGATCCTCGATTCCATCAGGAATCGGGACAACCATCATCAATCGTCAGATACTTGTTACTCAGGCCTTATCTCAAGAACAATATGATTCTCTCCGAAGAGAACTATCAGGCACATCTCAATTAGACCTGGATAAGATTAATACTACTTTAAGCAATTTAACCTCTAGTATCGGTATCCTTCAATCAAATACAGGTAGAGTGTCTCAAGCTCCGATAGTAACCGCTAACTATCAGAGCCAACCTAACCTATCCTTTGGTAAGACCGAATTTACAGGAGCAGTAAGTGTCTCTGGTAATCTATCATCTACCAGTAACATTAGTGCTGGTTCCTTGAATGTATCTGATGCTTCTACCTTCTCTAGTGACTTAACCGTATCCGGTAGTTTAACAGTCGGAGAAGGCATTACAGTGGGTGGTAGTGGTTCTATCGGTAATCAATTCAGTATTACTGGCAGTGCTAGTATTGAAGGTCGGTTGGCTTTATCTAAATCACCTACTGTAGCTCATACAGGAACTTGGCCTTCTTTCTCTAATCCTAATGAAGCGACCTTGTATATCAACGTAGTTGATCCTGTCGCTGATGGAAACATCATTGCTTATGCTAATGACGGTAACCCTAAGTTCTTAGTTGATTCTGAAGGAGATATCTATGGGAATAGCTTAGTTCTATCAGGAACAACTACTCAAGGCACGACCCAAGTAACAGCCGATTTAACAGTAGAAGGAAGCACCCAATTTGGTGATGCAATTGGAGATCAAATCAATTTCGTTGGAACAATCCTGCCTTTTACCCTTAACTCTAATATCTTTACCATCCAGGCCTCTCCTTCTTGGACGGGTGACTACTATTCAAAGATAAATGATTCTTCCTCTAATCCTATCTTTACTGTCGCCAGTACTTCTTTGATATATGGTTCAGGTAATCTTCAGATAGCTGGGACGGGATCTAATTCTTTCTCGGGAAGTTTAGATATATCTAAAGGTCTCCATGCTACCGGTAATGTTACGACTTTATCTCAATTCTTTTCTTCAGGAACTGGTAGTAACAGTTTTGCCGGAAGCTTAGACCTAACGAAAGGTCTTCGTTCTACTAATATCACCGCTACTTCCGGTCTCCTTACAAACAGTATCAGCCAATACAATGCAGGACCATTAATCATCAACGCTTTCACGTTAGGTGGCTTAGTGACTGGTAACAATCAATCCATTACGGGATTAAATCAACTGACTTCATCTATCGCCAGTATCTCTACCAACTTTGAAGTCGGCGGTTATGCCAGTGTTGGAGGTAACCTAACATTAGTTGGTACATTAGTTGGTACCAATACCGGTTCTAATTCATTTAGTGGTTCCCTCAATCTCGATAAAGGCCTTCACGCCATCGGCAATGTCACAACCTTATCCCAACTCTTTTCTTCGGGAACGGGCAGTAACAGTTTCTCTGGGTCTTTAGATATTACTAAGGGATTAAGAGCGTCTGCTATCACGGGTACTAATCTCATTATTAATACGGGAGACATTATTGGTAATGGAACCGGTTCATCTTCTTTTGCTGGAAGCTTGAACATCTCAAAATCATTAACCGCCACCAACAGTGTTACGGCTGGTTCTTTGGTGACCGGTGGTAATCTAACGGTCTCAGGTAATCAACTCTTAACGGGGACTCTAGGAGTCACTGGTCTATCTAGTTTCAGTAATGCTTCATCATCCGCTACCTTTGAATCATTAAGTATTAAAACAGATACTATCTCTGTTTCAACAGGAAGTAACTTAGTCATCAGTAATCCTGCTTCCATCTCCGGTAACTTTGATCCCAGTACAGATAACACCTATTCCTTAGGTAACTCATCCTATCGTTGGAAAGATATCAATGTTGGACCAGGAAGTTTCAAATTATCCAGTACTACAGGAACATCTGGTGCAGGAGCAAACTATACCTTAGGTCAGATTACCTTTGGAACTGGTTCATCCTTATCTTTTGGAACAAGTGCCGTTGGCTCAGGTAATGCCGGTTCAGTGGCTTTGAATACAAACGGTTCTCCAAGATTGTTTGTCAGTAGTGGTGGTAATGTGGGGATAGGAACTACTTCTCCCATAACAGCTTTAGATGTCGTTGGTACCATTACGGGCTCTAATGGCTTAACCATCTCTTCAGGAACTATCTCTTTACCCAATGGTCAGATAGATAACATTGAATTAGCTAATTCTACTATCAGTGGAATAGCTCTTGGTTCAAACCTCGGAACCTTAACTTTTGGTACTTATCTAACCGGTACTTCTTACAATGGTTCTACCGGAGTCACTATTGCTACCAATGCCACCAGTGCTAATACCGTCTCTGCTTTAGTAGCCCGAGACGCTTCAGGGAACTTTACTGCTGGGACGATTACGGCTACGACATTCTCAGGTGCTTTATCTGGGAATGCCACAACGGCGACGACGGCTGGCACTGTTACAACAGCAGCTCAACCGAGTATTACAAGTGTTGGAACATTATCATCATTGAATGTTTCCGGGGGCAAAGTATTGATAAATACTGTCGCTGGCAGTCATGGTTGGATTTATTCGGTAGACACCAATCACAGCATAATTATTAGAGGCGATAGGGATGGCACGGGAAATAACTACACGAATTTCTATCAATATGGTGGCACATTGGCTGCTGGGCTTGGTCATAAATTTTGGACTGGCGGGGCATTGGCATCTCAGACATTAAAAATGCAGATAGCCGATGATGGAACGTATATTGTCGGCAACGTCGGCATCGGGGACACGACGCCAGATGCCTTGCTTGACGTGGAGATTAGTTCCGTAACGGTCCCGGCCGGCTGGTTCACAAATACTGGGCAGGATGGCCCACCTCTCAAGTTAACAGACACCGATGCGACATGTACAGCCGATCCAGATACAGGTGCGTTGGGGTGGAGCTGTTCGTCCGATGCGCGGTTAAAAAATAACATCATGGATGCAGGGAACGCGTTGGACGTGCTTCGTCCGTTCCGCATCCGAGAATACGATGTGATCAGCAACGGCGAGCATATGTGGGGTGTAATTGCCCAGGAGGTACAGGAGCATCACCCTACAATGGTCCATCAGGAGGCCGATTCTGATTTACTTTCCGTGGAATCCCTCAATTCGTGGATTATGGTTCGTGCCATTCAGGAGCTTGATACCAAAACATCTTCTCAATCCACTGCGTTTGAGACACTGCAAGCCAGAGTAGTATCGTTGTCCTTAACAGTAGATGAACTGTTATCAAATACATCCAGCAATTCTTACTCATTGTTTGGTAATGAATCAGACCCTCAATCATCTGGTTTAATTCAGTCCTTGTTTGAATCACTTGTCACTAAAATTACTATTTGGTTGGCGGATGTTGGGAATGGAATTGGTAATATGTATGCCAATGTGTTTAATGCTAAAGAAAAAATTTGTGTTGGGAACATATGTATCAATGAGGCCCAATTAAAAGAATTACTGGATAAAAATTCAATTGGCTCGGAGCCGACTCCAACCTCTACTTCCACCCCTTCACCATCAGAAACGCCAGTTCCTGATGCTACCCTGCCGATTCCGTCTCCGACGCCAGACGTCGGAGTTACGGAATCGAGCATCCTCGATTTGTCGACCGCGTCATCATCTGATGCGGGACAAATCGGGACAACACCGACTCCCACACCTGAACCTGAACCGACACCCACACCAGAATCCACTCCAACCCCAGAGCTGACCCCTGAACCGACTCCGACCCCCGAGGCAACATTGGAACCTACTCCCGAAACAACTCCGACCCCTTAGTCCCATTTAAAAACAACTTATTTATCTTTCGTACGAAAGATAAATAAGTTGTTTTTAAAACTAATACGCTAATCAATAAACTATCCTTTCAATTCTGTATCAAGTTTGGAAAGTGACTCCCCTAATTCTTTGTCTAGATTTTCCAGTTGTTTTTGGGCTTCCTCTACGACACCGGTTTGAGCATTTCCGATTTGCTGTTCCAATTCCGGAATTTTTTTATTTATAAACTCTGAAATTGCTGTACTTTTCTGCTCCGGTGTTTTAGACGAATCATTCAAAATACCCATTAAAAAATCCTTGTCGGCTTGGACTAAACCCGATGATTTAATTGTTTCTGTGATTGAATTTATATCCATAACTAATTTTTTGCCTGCGCTTCAAGCGCTTTTTTAATTGCGATGAGTTCAGTTAATTGTTGTCTTAGCGGTTCGGTCTGTTTCTCAAGTTGTCCTGAAACCGCATTGAGAACATCTTCCCGTTTGGCAAGATTGTCCAAAAGATATTTTAATCCCTTACGAGTAAGTTCTTCGGCTTTACGTTTAACCGTATCCACGGTCGCCTCTTTACCTAAGCGCCACCAACCGTATTGATTAATACTTCTAACCATAAAAGCTGTTTTGGTAAACTTCTCCAGAGCTGTTTTTGAACCACGATAAACCGGAGCAACTCCGGTTTTTTCAACTGCAAGTTTGGCCACGGTACCTGCTTTATCTTTTATTGTTTGAATTTCTTCCTTAATAGAATCAACCAAAGCGCCATAGTCCTCAATTGATTCTGATTTTAATTCACTAAAGGTCTGTTTGGGTTTTGGTTTTTCAAGGTCAGAAAAGACCGGTGTTTCGGTTATCGGGGCGACGGGAGGGGTTTTTATTTTTTCTGACTCTTGGGGTTCTGGTTCTATTCTTAGATCGTGTTTTTGTTCAGTCGGTGCCGGAGATTCGGATACAGTCGATCTTTCTGCGGGTCTGAAACCGATAGGATTTTTGGGGCTGACCGGTTCATTCATATCATTTCCAGAACGATTTACTTCCACATCAACCTGGCCTTGATAAAGAGGCACGGATTCGGGCTGGACGGGAGGTGTTTCGGAATTCTTCGGGACATTAGAAAGAACTTCCTCTCTACCCTCGCGAGAACCGAAAATTGGATATTCTAAACTCATATCTGAATTATAGTTAAACTACCTGTTTATTCAATAGTGATTGTGAACAATAAGATACGTTGCTATCCCGAAAGCGACGGCGACATTTAGAGATTCTTTTTGGCCATATTGCGGTATGGCTACAATCTTGTGAGATCGTTTTAATGTTTCCGGGGAGAGACCGTTTACTTCATTGCCGACAATTAACGCTACCTTGGATTTTGATTTGAATCCGAAAATATCTTCCGCGTTGCGTGTTTTTTCTAATGCGACTATTTTATACCCTTCTTTCTTTAATTGTTCAATCAATCGCCATGTTTGTTTATGATATTCCCACGGCACCCACTTCTCCGCCCCGAGTGCCGTCTTTGCGATTTTATCCGTTTTTTTGGATTGCTTTGAAAATTGAAAATTGGAAATTGAAAATTGCACCGCAGGTGTTGGTGTTATTCCACACAAATAAATTTTCTTGACCCCCACAGCATCGGAAGTACGAAAAATGGACCCAACGTTTTCCCGACTGCGGATATTGTCTAGGATGACAACTGTATTTTTATTCATAATTATAATATACTAGGATAACCTTAAGCCCTACAAATTACAAATCTATACGAATATACTAATATTTGTAAATTCGTACAAAATTCGTAATTAGTAGTATATCTATGTATAAACCTCTCGTCTGGACCGGCAGTGTAGTACTGGGAATTTTGGCCCTGTTCCTATTGGTCCAAATCAATCATGTCTCAAATACCGCCGCAACCGCTAATACTGTCTCTTTTAGCGGAACGGGTAAAGTTACCGCTAAACCCGACATCGCCGTTATTTCAGCCAGTATTGTTACTCAAGATGTTAATTCTAAATCTGCTCAAGACAAAAACAGTGTTAAATCAAACGCTGTGGATGATTTCTTGAAAAAACAAGGCATTGAAGAAAAAGATATAAAAACCAGCGGATACAACATTTCTCCTCAATATAGATATCCTGTATATGGCGGTCAACCGACCATAACCGGCTATCAGGTAAACCAATCCTACGAAATTAAAGTTCGTGATTTAGATAAAATCAGTACAGTCCTCTCCGGACTTGTTACGGCTGGTGCCAATGAAGTTAATAATCTTGGTCTGCAAGTTGAGAATCCGGAAGAGTTGAAATCAGAGGCCCGCCAACTGGCTATTGATGACGCTAAGAAAAAAGCCAAGGAACTTGAAAAACAAGTCGGCGTCCGACTGGGAAAAATTGTTAATTTTTCCGAAGGTTCAAATGGTTATCCTGGCCCGATGATGTATGCTTCTGACAAGGCCTATGGTATGGGTGGCGGTGGACCAGAACCAACTATTTCCGTCGGCGAAAATGATGTGGTTATAGATGTGACGATTACTTATCAAATTAAATAATTTTGATAAGTAAATTAAAAGAGCCCCGCAAGGCGGGGCTCTTTTAATTATCAACTTCATATAGTTAACCAGCTAGGTCCGTTTGTGTTCATTGAACCATTGAACTCCCATTTCGCGGTGGGACTCCGCATGATGTATATCATATCGACTTCTTTATGAAGGTCAAAGGTGTGATGTGAGAAATTAGAAACTAATTTCCCGTCTCTCATCTCCTACTTCTAACCTTTCTATGGCCGATGAACATAAAGTTCAAAGTATAGAAAGGAGGTGATCCAAGACCAGCTTCCGCTAGCCTTGCCTTGTTACGACTTACTCCTTGTTACCGAGCCTACCGTGTCCCCATATATAATACGGGTCTTCGGGTATTCCCGGCTCCCTTGAGTTGACGGGCAATTGTCTTCTGTGATTTCAGAATTGACGTTCCCATCGTACCTGCGGATTTCCCGCATACGACGAGCTCCTAGTGCATCTTTGCTTTTATCTGACAAAGATTTTTTAATCCAGCATCAGTTTTATGCTCACCTTTTTCAATTCGATCCATAATATCGCAAAATATTATGAAATCGTTTTTCTTGGAGGCAAACCTTAATTGATACTTCTGGAAGAAAGGAATTATTATATTCCGTAGCTCCTTCCAATTGAATACTTCATATCGATAACATTGTTGGTGATTTGGTCGTTTATCACGTTGGAAATATACACTGCCACACCCAAAATATTCCTTAAGCTGATATAGGATATCTTTATCCTTCTCAATCAGTTTAATGTAAAATCTGGGTTCAACGTATACACGCCTTTTCGTGACACCACCTTTATCCGGATCACGGACATAGGCAGTAAAACTTCCTTCACCATCAACGAGACCAATGATATATTCGGGATTTAACATTTTAGAGTAGACCCTTCATGGGCGATTTTTATATCGCCTACTACTATAGTCTAGCTGACTTCTGACGGGGCGTCAAATCAATTTAGATTATCCCCGACAGATCTCCCTGGGTCAGTTATATCTCTTTTCCAAACATCTTTTCACGTCTTTTTTTTAGGATCTTCTCAGTGCTCACTGCCAATCATAGATCGATCCGACGTTTTGATACGAAAAGCTGCTTTTTGTTGCGAACTCCTTCAACCCCTGTCTCACGACTCGAGGTCTAGTTTTTAACTACGCTCAAATTAGGTAATTTGAGGAACGGATTTGAACCGTTTAGATACATAACCTGCCAGGCGCTTTCATTGTGAGTGCAAAATTTGAGAACGTATTCACCGCAGCGTTCTGATCTGCG
>MGJA01000015.1:0-3409 GCA_001794025.1 Candidatus Yanofskybacteria bacterium RIFCSPHIGHO2_01_FULL_41_21
CTGTCATCGAGTATAATTTGACTATGACACTTTCAGACGATTTCATCGGCCAGCGCACTCGCCGCATTGAGTCAACCCAAAAACTTCGTGCACTTGGCATCGATCCCTATACTCCATACGCAAAAAAAGACCATGAGAATATAGTCATCAAAGGCGATTTTGATAAATATAACGGAAAAGAAGTCACGCTCACCGGAAGACTTATTGCCAAACGTGAACACGGCAAACTTATTTTCGGCGACATCCAGGATCAGTCAGGAAGCATACAGATTGGTATTAAAAAAGACGAAATTCAGGAAGATTTAAAAAACTCTTTCTTGGGCTGGGATAAATTGAGCCTGATTGACACCGGAGATTTTATACAGGTTACAGGCACAGTAAATAAAACTCAACAGGGCGAGGTGACGATTTTTGTAAAGCATTTCAAGCTTCTCACAAAAAGCCTCCGCCCTCACCCGGTCAAATTCGAGGATAAAGAACAGCAGTTCAGACGAAGATATGTTGATTTAACTGTAAATCCTGAAAGAAAAAAATTATTTCAAAGAAAAACAAAATTCTGGCAGGTCAGCCGCGAGTTTATGATGAAAAAAGGATTTATTGAGGTTGAAACTCCTGTTCTTGAACATGTCACAGGCGGCGCCGATGCACGGCCATTTGTCACTCATCACAATGCTTTAGATCAGGATTTTTTCCTCAGGATTTCGACAGAACTTTATCAAAAACGACTTATCGGCTCTGGTTTTGAAAAAATATTTACTCTTGGCCCAAACTTTCGAAATGAAGGTTTAAGCGACGAACATTTGCAGGAATTTTACCAGCTTGAATGGTACTGGGCATATGCCAATTACCGAGACGGCATGGAGCTAATCAAAGAAATGTTCCGCGAAATTGCTCAAAAAGTTTATGGAAAAACTAAATTCACCGCAAAAGGACATACTTTTGATTTAGCCGCAGATTGGGAAGAAATTGATTATACAAGTGTAATAAAAGATAAATACTGTATTGATATTTTCAAGGATTCCGAAGAAAAAATGCTTGATATCCTGAAAAAGAAAGGCATTGAGCTTCCTGGACTAATCAATAAAAATAGAATAATTGACAACTTGTGGAAAACGATCCGAAAAAATGTCGCCGGACCGGCATTCCTGATAAATCAACCGCAGTTTATTTCGCCGCTTGCCAAATCTATTCCTGAAAAACCCGAACTTACTCAAAGATTCCAAATAATAATTGCTGGCTCGGAACTCGGTAACGGATACTCGGAGTTAAATGACCCGGCCGACCAGCTTTCACGATTTCTGGAACAGCAAAAACTCCGTGACGCGGGTGATGAAGAGGCGCAAATGCTAGATATAGATTATGTTGAAATGCTTGAATACGGTATGCCGCCAACCTGCGGATATGGCCATAGTGAACGCATTTTCTGGGCATTGGAAGGCATAACCGCCCGCGAAGGCACTCTTTTTCCACAAATGCGAAGCGAAGTTGAAGAACTAACAAAAAAAATCTATGAAGGCAAAGTAAAGTTTGGCACAGCCGCAAAAAAAGTGCAAAAAAATGATAACAGCAAACCCGTAACCGGACTACCCACTCGTGAGGAAGCTTTAAAAAAACTTGAAGAGCACGTTAAGGAACCGTATCAAATCATTCACGCCAAAATGGTGGCCGCTGCGATGGAGATGTATGCCAAACAATTTGGAGCCAATGCCGATTTATGGTATATAACGGGATTACTTCACGATCTTGATTATTTCGAATTTCCCGATGAACACCCAAAAAAATCACTGGTGTGGTTTAAGGAATGGGGTTATCCGCAAGAGCTAATCGACACAATCTCAGCTCATGCTTTTGGTTCAAAAAGAACTGATACTCCGCCGAAAACCCAATTTGATTTTGCACTTATCGCTTGCGATGAAATGGCAGGGCTTTTATACGCATATTCGCTGATGAGACCCACCAAATTTACCGGTATGGAAGCAAAATCGGCAATTAAAAAATTCAAAGATAAATCTTTCGCTGCAAAAATCGATCGTCAAGAAATACTCGTCGGAGTCGAAGGACTTGGGCTAGATCTCAAAGAACACGCGACGAAACTGATCGAAGTCTTCAATAAAATGAAAGAACTGAAATAATAATGCGAAACAGGTGTGGCGAGCTTAAATTTGAGCGAAGTAATCAAAATTTACGAGATTACACGCAACATGCCACTCACGACTATAAAGATTGTAGTATGACAACTTTGCTTGGAATCGAGTAAATTTTCGTTTACGAGCGAAAATTACATTAATTTTAAATACATCTCAACTTCATCAACATACTCTCCATGAAACAATATTCCTTGCGGCAAAGTGCCATATTCTATAAATCCGAGTTTGCGATATAAAGCATAGGCGATTTCGTTTGGTTTATAGACACTGAGCGTAATGGTCCGCAGTCCCGGCATCTTTTTCTTTGCTTCATCGATAACCGCAACCGACAACTCCTGTCCTATCCCTTCACCGCGAAATTCACTTCCTACCGAAATCCCAAAAATTCCGATATGCATTCCTCTGTTTCTCGAGGAAATTTTGCGCTCAACTCCGGCGATTCCAACAATTTTTCCATCAACAATACAAAGCATATTCACCGCGTCACCTTTTTCAATTCTTTTAAGTAAATCAATGACATATTCCCTCTCCGAGTCAAGCGTTATCTGTTCTCCGGAAAATGTAATGAATGTATCTTCGCGCGAAAGTGTGTTTATGTATCCGGTCATCTCCATTACATCATCAAGAGTAGGATACCTGACGACTACTTCTTTTCCTTTTTTCGTAACTATTTTTTTTAGAAATATTGAATTCATATTTTAAAAAATGATCAATAAATGTTAAAAAATTACTTGATTTTTGTTATGCATTATTTATACTTTAAAAAAATGATAAACGCGAAAAAAATACTTCTTTGTCCTCCTGTTTACTATGATATCGAATATTCTATCAATCCTTGGATGCATATTGAAGAGAAAGTTAATAAGAAAGATGTTTTAAGTGAATATAAGGAATTAAAAAAGCTCTATGACAAACTTCAGATACCTTATGATGAACTTACTCCGACAAATGGTCTTCCCGATCAGGTTTATACCACGGACACGGGTGTTCCTGTCGGTAAAATTTTTATAAAATCCAACTTTCGCTACGGTCAGAGAAAACCCGAGTCGGCAGTTTCCGCAGCATATTTTGAAAAAAAGGGCTACGCCGTTTATAATCTGCCGCCAACCGTGAGTTTCGAAGGTCAAGGCGATCTTGTAAGAGCAGATCACACGTATTTTATGGGGTGGGGGCAACGAACATCATATGAAGCGGAAGATTTTCTCATTCATGCACTCCAAAAGGAAGTGGTCACTTTGCAACTTACAAACCCAAACTTTTTT
>MGJA01000015.1:3469-5980 GCA_001794025.1 Candidatus Yanofskybacteria bacterium RIFCSPHIGHO2_01_FULL_41_21
TTTTGCTCCGCTTAGTCAGAACATTGCTATTTATTATCCGGGCGCCTTTACCGACGAAGGCAAGCAAACACTTGACGAATACTTTGAGGATTTAATACCTGTAAATGAAAATGATGCCGATGCTTTTGCCTGCAACTTAATAAAAATTGACAATCATATTCTTGTGAATAAAAATATTTCCGATAATCTTAAAAAAACTTTAGAAAACTACGGTTTTACGGTTCACGGACTGAAGATGAAAGAGTATCTAAAAGGCGGCGGAAGCTTGAAGTGTTTGAGTTTACAGATATTTTAACAAATAAGCGAAGAAACCAAAATTTACGAGTTTCCACGCAACATACCACTTACGACAATATGAACATTGATGACAACTTTGCTTGGAACCGAGTTAAATTTTAGGTTACGAGCGAAAAATTATTACAGAATCTGGAACGATTGCTTTATACTTTTACTTGCTTTTTAGATTATAATAAGTATAATTATATATGGAGATTCAAGATAGTCTGAAACATCTTCCTGAACTTCATGCTCACATAAGCTCTTCAATTGCGCCCCATGTTTACTGGCATATAGCAAATTCCGAAGGTTACAAGCTGCCCAAACGCGATTATCACGAATTTGTTAAACATGTTGTCCTCTCGCCGAATCGTAAGATGTCTCTTAAAGAATATCTTGATACCATATATCACCCAATTCTTAACAAACTTTCCGCAGGCGCACTAGCTCTTGAAAAAGGAGTCTATGAAACTTTCGGTGGCGCCTATCGGTCAAATAATATCACGCTTTATGAACTTCGCGGTAATCCGATGAAACACAATCGTGAAGGACAGGTGGATTTGGATCATGCCATCATGGCAATGATCCGCGGGATGGAAAGGGCGCTTCTTGAATACCCAAAACTTCGGGCCGGCCTCATTTTCTGTCTTGACCGGCAGTTTACATTTGAACAAAATCAAATAATCGTTGAAAAGGCAATTAAATATAAAAGACGCGGAGTAATAGGTATCGATTTTTCAAACTATAATAAGCAGGGATTTCATTTTAAAGACTATACAAATCTAGTTGCCAAAGCCCGTGAGAATGGCCTTAAGGTGACGGCCCATTCCGGTGAAACCGATGATACTAACGATATCTGGGAGTGTATTGAATCAATTAACCCCGATCGCATCGGCCATGGTGTAAAAGCCGCTTATGATAAAAAACTTATGAAAGAACTGGCGGCCAGGAAAATCACTCTTGAAGTCTGTCCTTTAAGTAATCTTATGACAAAGGCCGTAAAAGACGATGCTGAAATGGAGCGTATTTTAAAAACTTTTTATGACGAGGGCGTTCAGTTTTCACTAAATACAGATTGGCCGGAAACGATAGAAAATGGACATCTTCGTGACCAATACCAATACGTCCTTGAAAAGAAAATGTTGAGTGAAGATCAAATCAGGCAAATTGTGCAATGGGGATTTAATGCGACATTTATACCAATGAAGGAAAAAGAAAGTAATTTATATTTGTAAATATATGAATAATGACATTGCAGATAAAATAATCGGAAAAGGAATTACTTACGACGACGTACTTTTACTCCCTGGCTACAGCGATTTTAAGCGTGATTCAATCGATCTAACGACAAAACTTACAAAAAAAATTTCTTTGAAGATTCCGCTGGTTTCGGCTCCAATGGACACGGTGACAGAATCGGCGCTTGCAATTGCCCTTGCCCGTGCGGGGGGAATCGGAATCATTCACAGAAATCTTACTGTTGAAAAACAGGCACAAGAAGTAAAAAAAGTTAAAGATATGGGTTTGCTAGTCGGCGCGGCGATTGGCGCAGGACACGGATCAGCAGACCGTGCTCAGGCTCTGGTTTCCTCAGGAGTCGATGTAATCGTTGTGGACTCGGCCCACGGATACGCGGATTATATTATTCAAACTATAAAAGATCTCAAAAAAATTTATCATGATCTTCAGGTTCTCGGTGGCAATGTGGCCACTTATGAAGGTGCAAAAGCGCTGATTGAAGCCGGTGTTGACGGACTGCGTGTCGGCATGGGACCGGGCGCCATATGCACAACTAGAATTATATCGGGGATGGGCGTTCCTCAAATCACGGCAATATTTGAAACTTCACGCGCAGCAACTGAAGCCGATGTTCCGATCATTGCAGACGGCGGTATCCAGTATTCAGGCGATATCGTGAAAGCTCTTGCCGCCGGGGCAAGCTGCGTAATGATGGGTAGCTTCTTTGCTTCATGTTCGGAGGCACCTGGAGAAATTGTTGAACTTACTCAAGAACAAGTTCCGTCGCGATTTAAAAGTATTTTCAAAAAAGGCAAAAACACATATATGTTTAAGTCTTATCGCGGCATGGGCTCTGTTGCCGCCATGCAAGAGGGAGTAAAAATCAAATCTGAAGAGGAGTTTCATGGCAAAAGTTATAAAGATCGTGTGCTTGTTGCAGAGGGAGTTCAAGGTCTCGTACCAGTTCACGGCCCACTAAAAGAAATTGTCGACCAA
>MGJA01000015.1:5991-6104 GCA_001794025.1 Candidatus Yanofskybacteria bacterium RIFCSPHIGHO2_01_FULL_41_21
GATAAGATCTGGAATGTATTACGTCGGGGCAAAAACGATTTCCGAACTGGAAAAGAAAGGAAAATTTATCCAGATAACACAGGCGTCACTTACTGAAAGCCATCCGCATGATA
>MGJA01000015.1:6123-6577 GCA_001794025.1 Candidatus Yanofskybacteria bacterium RIFCSPHIGHO2_01_FULL_41_21
AAAAAATTATTTAAGCTAACATGATTATCATCGTCGACTTTGGTTCGCAAACTACACATCTTATCTCAAGAAGGCTGCGAGAACTTTCGATCGAAACAAAGATTATTGAGCCGGAAAAATTTTTTAAAGAGATAAAAAATATAAAATATTCCGGAATAATTCTTTCAGGAGGACCTGGTGATGTATATGCAAAAGGTGCGCCAACCATCGACGTCAAAGTATTTAACTTAGGAAAACCGATTTTGGGAATTTGTTATGGACAGCAGCTTATGGCACACTTACTTGGCGGTGAAGCCCGACTTGGAAAAAAGAAAGAGTACGGTCCGGCACTGCTTACTTTATCCAAAAGTTCCCCTCTTTTTGACTTTAGTCATCCTGAGCAACGCGAAGGATCCAGTCTGGATTCTTCGTCTGCGACTCAGAATGACATTAAAGAGCTTACCGTCTGGATGAA
>MGJA01000015.1:6654-6766 GCA_001794025.1 Candidatus Yanofskybacteria bacterium RIFCSPHIGHO2_01_FULL_41_21
TTTCCAACGAAAAACTTAAACAATATGGAGTCCAATTCCATCCCGAAGTCGTACACACCCAGTTTGGCATACAGATTCTCAAAAACTTTGCTGCAATCTGCGGATTAAAACC